>SVGS01000019.1 GCA_015056205.1 Clostridiales bacterium
GTGATGTTTTCCGGATATTGATGTCTTTCGTTTTGCTGCTTGTGAAAATACTTGTGTTTGTGTGAAGTTTTCAAGGTTCGTCAGTATCGGTTTACACCGGAAAGGGTCTTATGACCCTGACACCATACCAACGTGGAGCAAAGAATCCGGGAGGTTTACCGGAACATTCAGGATCGCTGCGCCGCGGGAATCGATATCGGGGATTACTGTATTCCGATCGGTCTGGCGGCCGGCGCGGTCCGGCTGCCGGCGGAAGGCCTGACGGACTGGGAAGCGGTCCGGAGCGCCGCTCTGTTCGCGGCGGAGGAATCCTATTACAGCCGGTATGATTCCATCCGCTTCTTTAAGGCCAACGATACCGAGGACAGCCGGAAGGAAATGAATCTGCTCCGGTCGATTCACCGGGACTGCGTGGGTGAAAGAAAGCATTTCTACCTTCGCTATCAGCCGATTATCGATCTGCAGAGCGGGCGCCTGACCGGCGCGGAAGCGCTGCTGCGGTGGCATGACGAAGAACTGGGCGAGGTGTCTCCCGGGCTGTTCATTTCCTTCCTGGAAAATGATCCGGGATACAATGCGCTCGGGCAGGATATCATCCGGCATGCGGTGAGAGAGGCCGCCCGGATTCGCGAAACGCTGCCGGAATTCACCGTCAATGTCAACATCACGGCGCTGCAGCTGTATGAAGAGGGCTTTGCCCGGATGGTACTGGATATTCTGAAGGAAGAGGATTATCCTGTGGATCATCTGATTCTGGAGCTGACCGAACGCTGCAAGGAGATGGACTTCAACGAGCTGAAAATCAGAGTGGACGAGCTGCGAAGCTATGGACTTCGGGTCGCTCTGGACGATATGGGTACCGGATTCTCCTCGCTGGACCTGCTGCTGCATCTGCCGGTGGATGAGATCAAGCTGGATTACGCGTTTACCAGGGAGCTGAGAGAGGTCAGCACCAATATTCTGTATACGAAGGTGCTTTGCCAGGCCGCGCAGGAGAAGGGAATCATGATCTGCTTTGAAGGCGTGGAGACGGAGGAGACGCTGGAATTCCTGAAACAGTTCGGAAAGCTGGCGGTTCAGGGATTCTATTTCGACCGGCCGATGCTGCCGGAGGAGTTTGAACGGAAGTACTGCGCACGGTAGAAACCGTCCCGCAAAATGAAGAAAAACGGGCTTTTCCCGCGGGAAAGCCCGTTTTTCTTACAGCTCGCTGTCGCGCAGCATCCGGCGCAGCCCCAGGCGCGTCGGTTCGGGGTGCGGTTTCAGCGGCGGCAGATCAAAGGCCCAGGAAACGGAAGCATTGATGACCGTAACACCGGCATATTCCCGGCTGCGCTGAAAAAAGGAACTGTAGGACTGGTGGACATGACCGTGAACCATGACGGCCGGCTGATATTCCTCCACCAGCCTTCCAAAGCATTCGAATCCGCGGTGCGTATGGTTATCCTCGTCTCCCACGCCCCGGATCGGGGAGTGGGTCAGCAGGATATCAAAACCCCGGGCGCGCCGGATCCATTTCCGCAGGGAAGCGATCCGGTCGGCCATTTCCCGTTCCGTATACATATTGACGGCATCCGGGCGGTAGCGGATGGATCCTCCGAGACCGAGAATCCGAAGCCCGTTGACCAGCACGATCCGGCCGTCCGCACACAGACATCCCTCCGGGGGCTTTTGCGCATAGCAGTCATCATGATTGCCGTGGACATAAACAACCGGAGCCGGGGAAAAACAGGTCAGATAGGAAAGATACGAAGACGGCAGATCTCCGGCAGAGAGAATCAGATCCACTCCCTGCAGCGCTTCCCTGCACATCCCGCCCCAGAGCCGGGGCGAAGGTTCATCGGAGATAGCCAGAATCCGCATAATCCATCCAACTCACTTTCTGTTCCAGCTGAAAGCAGACAGTTCGGGTTTCAGTTCACCCTGAATCCCCTGCAGACGCACAAGCGGCCTTGCGGTTTCGATCAGTTCGCTTTCTTCCGGCAGCGACCCGACAATGTTATCCACCAGATAATCCATGCACATGATTTCGGCGGGCGTCAGCCGCCGGTCTCCTTCACACCGGAGTACGCCGTTCTGATCCCGGAACTGCCCCTCAAACGGGGAGAAGGAGCCTTCGCGGATTTCCTGGCGGAAATGATTGATCAGACGGACGGAATAGGGATCCATGCGGGAGGAAAAAGCCACGTCCAGAATGCTGGAGCCCAGCCCCCACCAGTAGTTGGTTGCCTTTTCCCTGCTCCCGGAGGAACTGAAAGAGCCCTCCTGAATCATCTCGATCATCATCCGGTAAAAGGGGCCCCAGCGGGGGATCAGGGTACCCATGTTGACGATCTCCCCGTCCCTGAGCTCGTACAGACCGTAATCCCGGGCCTGATGGTTCGGAGCGGTGATATCCCGGTTGCAGATGACGTTGATTTCCGGATCGAGAAACGGCTTCTCCGCGTCAAAATAGATGGATGAAACCCAGTTCAGGTAGATTTTCGCGGAGGGGTTGACCATGCGGGCGCCCAGGGCAAAGGCATTGGCGGCCGAAGGGGTTCCGTAAATGGGGAAATCGGCGATGTATCCGATTTTCCCGGTTTTCGAAAGGATGCCAGCCGCCATCCCCAGCAGAAACTTGGCTTCATAGAAGCGAATATAATAATTCCGGATGTTTTTATAGCTGGAGAGCAGAGAACAGCACAGGAACCGGACATCCGGATGCTCCATCGCCGGCTCGATGACGCTGTTCAGCATGACCGGGGAGGTGGCGAAGATGGCGGTATAACCGTCGGCGATCAGTTCGTCAATGGCGGCGGCCGTGCTCGCCCGGGAGGGAACGATCCGGGCTGTGGTTTCCGCTTTGCCGGCAAGGGTCTGCTCGGCTTCCAGCCGGCCCAGATTATGCCAGTAGTTCCAGGCGGAATCTTCCAGCGAACGGGTAAACAGGAAAGCCGCCTTGATTTTGGACGGCCGGAAAAGAGCGGAAATCAGGGGGAGGGGCGCCGCGGGTTTCTCGGCTTCCATGACCAGATTGACCCGGCCGTCCTGCTGCTCGAATTCCCGGGACATCAGGCGGACCCGGTCCCGCACCGTATCCCGGTCCGCGTCCCGCAGCTCCTGATAGCCGAAGGCGGAAAGCCAGGACAGAAAAGCATCGCCTGCGGGCATGGCGGGACGATCCTTCATTTCAGTCAGATAAATCTCATGAAAATAGCGGTACAGCTTGCGGAGAGAGAGAATTTCATCCTCCGTCCATTCCTGGCCGGCCCGCATCCCGGGCAGCGAGACCAGCTTCTGATAGGACCCGGGCCGTGAAAAATACAGCGCGTACAGGCCGGTAGCTTTTGTGAAGGCGAAGTATTCAAAAGCGGCTTCCACCTCGGGTGATCCGTCCCGTTCGGGAATCACCCGGGTCACGTCCCCTTCCAGCTCCAGCGCGCCCATGGACTTCATGACGGAGGTCCTTTTGTTTCCTTCGATAATATAATACTCTCCCAGGTATTCCAGCGCGATGACGGGCATATTGAGGCCTTCCTGCTCCACGCTTTCATAAAGGCGCTCCCACTTCGTGGCAAATTCGCTCGCTCCCTCCAGAATCGGCATAAAATTGCCGGCGAAAGCATAGGAACGGCCGGACGAGACCGAACCGATGATCCGGTCCACCGGAATGGAAATCACGCCCAGGGACTGCCTGGACAGCTGGGACAGATTGGCGACTTTATCCTCCAGCACGGGCAGGTAGGGGTCGGCATTGGACTGAATCGCAGCCGTATATTCCTTCAGCCCCTCCCTGCGCGCTTTACTGTAATGATCCATAGATAATCCTCCGATGATTGTGTTCTGGTTCGCGGCGCTCCTGCACCGCGGGAATATTTTACCGCATACGGCGGTTTTTGTCATCCCCGGGACCTGGCGGCAGGAAAAGATCCGGAAGGTTTGGATTCCCGGCTGCGTTGCCTGAAGAGCCTGTGAGCCGGGTTTGTCAAAATTGGGAGAAAGAAAGGCGTTTTTCATCCTTGAGAAAAGGGCCGGAACATGATAAACTGTTGGAATCCAAAAGAATTCGGAGCGCTTTTGGTTCGGATGAGCGATTCATTCAGACGGTTCCAGGAGTAACGGAGGCGAGAGCGATGCCGGAAATCGGGGCGATTCTGCGGGAAGGAAAAGGCAAGAAGGTTTATGCAACAGAGGATCCCGACCAGGCGATCGTTTTTTTTAAGGATGAAGCCATGGCGTTTCACGGGCTGAAACGCGGGCGGATTCTCGGCAAGGGCGAGGTGAACAACGCTGTCTGCGAGCACCTTTTTACCCTGCTGCAGCAGCATGGGATTGAGACACACTTCATCCGCCGGATTGACGCACGGCACAGCCTGGTGAAGCGGTGCGAGATGATTCCCATTTCCGTCAAAATCCGGAACCGCGTGGCCGGAACCCTGAACACCCGGACCGGCCTGCCGGTCGGGATGAAGCTGGAGTCTCCGGTTGTGGAGTATAACCTCCGGAACGTGGGGATGGACGACGATCCGCTGGTAAACCATACGCATATCTACGCGATGAAGCTGGCGACACCGGAGGAGATGGACCGGATCACCCAGATCAGCCTGAAAGTGGATGAAATCCTGACGGCTTATCTGAAGGAGATCAATATTGAACTGATTGACTTTCAGCTGGAATTCGGCCGGTATAAAGGCCGTATTGTGCTGGCGGATGAAATCACTCCGGATACAGCACGCTTTTGGGACAGCAGTACGCACGAACCGCTGGATATCGACCGGTTCCGGAGAGATCTGGACGGCGCGGCGGAAGCCTATCAGGAAGTACTGCACCGGATGATGGGGGTAGGATGAGAAGACGATTGACAGCCGGCCTGACCGGTCTGCTCCTGGCGCTGCTGTTTCTGACGGGAGCGGGTTTCCCGGCCAAAGCGGAAGAGGGCGCCTTTCCGGAACTGAACGAGGCCGGATTTCTGGACACCGGGGAGTTTGTATACGAGAATCCGGACGAGGGGATCTGGCGTTATGCCAGCAGTTCGCTGAAGATTGAAATCTTCCGCCGTGAGCAGACAAAGCCGAAAAAGGTCTGGTACGAGGCGGAAGTCCGGTGCGCTGAGGGAAGCGAGATGCCTCATATGGTATTCAACGATGCGGAGAAACGCTTTTCCAGCGCGGATTATCCCTATAAAATCTGCCGGAAGACGGGTACGGTGCTGGCGCTGTCCAGCGATTACTGCCAGACCCGGATGCAGCAGAAAATCCGGGTAGGGGTTATCATCCGGAACGGGGAGATCTACAGCGAAAAAACCTGGCCCGCCAAAGCGAGCAAATTTCCGAATCTGGACTGTCTGGCGCTGTATCCCGACGGGGATCTGCGGGTTTTCTACAGCAATGAGAAAACCGCGCAGGAACTGCTGGACGGGGGAGTCCGGGATGTGCTGGCTTTCGGTCCCTGGCTGATCCGGGACGGGGAGCTGAACGAAAGCGCCCTGGCCAAGTACGGAAAAAGCAAGGCTCCGAGAACCGCGATCGGCATGGTGGAAAAAGGCCATTACTTTTTCATGATGCTGGAAGGGCGGATCAAACGCTCCGTGGGAGACGGCATCCGCTTCCTGGCGGAAAGGATGAAGGAACGGGGCTGCCGGACGGCTTTTAATCTGGACGGGGGAGACACCTCCTGCATCGTGTTCATGGGGCATCAGCTCTGCCGGATGACGGACGCGGGCAGCGGCAGGAGATCCTCCCGGAGAACGAGCGATATTCTGGGAGTCGGTTTTTCCGAACTGCTGCCGGCCGAAGGGGATCCCTGGTAAGCGGTTGCAATGCCGAAAGACTTGTGATAGAATGCCATCTGGTGTTTCCGAACACCAGGAAAGACGTCCAACAGGACACAGGAGGAAAACAGTTCATGAGCCATACCTACGAGAAGATTTCCGGAAACAAGGCCAGGTTGATTCTTACCATTCCCGCAGAGCAGTTTGACGAGGCGACGCAGCAGGCTTTTCTGAAGCTCCGCCACAGGATTAATGTTCCCGGATTCCGCAAGGGCAAGGCTCCCCGGAAAATGATCGAGACGCTGTACGGAGAAGATGTCTTTTTTGACGAAGCGGTCAACATGCTGCTGCCGGATGCCTACGAAGCCGCGGTGAAAGAGTATGATCTGAAGCCGGTGGACCGTCCGGACGCCGACGTCCAGGAGATCGGCAAGGGCAAGGATCTGGTGATCAAGGCCGAGGTCTTTGTGCGCCCTGACGTAACCCTGGGCGAATATAAGAATCTGACGGTGCAGGTGGAAAAGCAGAAGCTGACGGATGAGCAGGTGGACGCCCGGATCGAACGGGACCGGGAGCGGGCCAGCCGGATTCTGGACGTGGAAGACCGCCCTGTTCAGGAAGGCGACACGGTCAATCTGGATTACGCCGGTACGGTGGACGGAGTGGCGTTTGCCGGCGGCACTGCCGAGAATCAGACGCTGAAGATCGGTTCCCATACGTTTATCCCCGGCTTCGAAGAGCAGATGGTGGGTATGGCCATCGGCGAGGAGAAGGATCTCCAGGTAACCTTCCCGGAGAACTATCAGGAAGACCTGAAGGGGAAAGACGCCGTATTCCATGTGAAGGTGAACGGCATTCAGGTGACTGAGAAGCCGGAGCTGGATGACGATTTTGCCCAGGACGTCAGCGAATTTGATACCTTTGCCGCGTACAGGGAAAACATCGTCAACGAGCTGCAGAAGCAGATCGATCAGAACAATGATTCCATCGTGGAAAACGCCCTGATGGAAAAGGTACGGGAGAACGCGCAGGCGGATATTCCCGAGGCCATGATTCAGGACGAGGCGGAATATATGCTCCGGGATATGGCCATGCGGATGAGCTATCAGGGATTCTCCATGGAAGACTATATGAAGTATACCAACACGACCCGGGAGAGCCTGCTGGCCATGCAGAAGCCGGAAGCGAAAAACCGGGTGATGAACGAGCTGGTGCTGGAAGCGATCCGGAAGGAAGAGAAGATCGAGCCCACCGAGGAGGAAATCGATCAGGAAGTCGTTCGCCAGGCGGAAGCCATGGGACGGGACGCGGAAGAATTCCGGAAGGATCTGACCGAGGAGCAGAAGGACTATCTGAAGCAGAGCGCTGCCATCCGCAAGGTGCTGGATCTGCTGAAGGCGACAGCCGTCGTGGAGGAGAAGCCGGAAGAAGCTCCCGCGAAGAAGGAAGACGCGGAATAATTACACAGAACCCAACGGCGGCCCTGTTGGGCCGCCGGTTTTGATTAAAGAGAGGAGGCAGAGAAATGCCGCTGATTCCCATGGTCATTGAACAGACCAACCGGGGCGAACGCTCCTACGATATTTATTCCAGGCTGCTGAAGGACAGGATCGTATTCCTGGGAGGCGAAATCAACGATGATACCGCCAATCTGGTTGTCGCACAGCTGCTGTTTCTGGAAATGGAAGATCCGGACAGCGATATCAGCCTCTATATTAACAGTCCGGGAGGGTCCGTGACAGCCGGGATGGCAATCTATGACACGATGCAGTATATCCGGCCGCAGGTGCGCACGGTGTGCGTGGGCATGGCGGCCAGCATGGGCGCGTTTCTGCTGATGGCCGGAGAAAAGGGCAAGCGGCTGGCGCTCCCCAATGCGGAGGTGATGATTCATCAGCCTCTGGGCGGCGCTCAGGGTCAGGCGACGGATGTGGCGATCCGGGCGGAGTGGCTGATGAAGACCAAGAAGAAGATGACCGCCATGATGGCTGAAATGACCGGCCAGAGCCTGAAAAAGGTACAGGCGGATGTGGAAAGAGATTATTTCATGAGCGCGGAAGAAGCTCTGGAGTATCATATTATTGATGAAATTTATCAGCCGAGAGACAAGAAATCGGATAAGTGAGGACGTAAATGGCGAACAGTTATACCAGACAGGGGCCCCGGTGTTCTTTCTGCGGAAAGGATCAGCGGATGGTTGAGCGGCTGATAGCCGGCCCCAACGTATACATCTGCAACGAATGCATCGCGCTTTGCAACGGTATTCTGGAAGAGGAAAAGGAAACCGGCGCGGAGCGTCAGCCGTCCGGAACCGACATGGTGAATCTTCTGACGCCCGCGGAGATGAAGCGGACGCTGGACGAGTATGTCATCGGCCAGGAACGGGCGAAGCGGGCGCTGAGCGTTGCGGTTTACAATCACTACAAACGGATCAACCGAAAGCAGCGGAAAGAGGATGTGGAGCTCCAGAAGAGCAATATCCTGCTGCTGGGGCCGACCGGCAGCGGGAAAACCTATCTGGCGCAGACACTGGCCCGGATTCTGAAGGTGCCTTTTGCGATTGCCGACGCCACCAGCGTGACGGAAGCGGGATATGTGGGAGACGATGTGGAAACCATCCTGCTGCGGCTGATTCAGGCGGCGGACTGGGATATCGAAAAGGCGCAGCGGGGCATTATCTATATCGATGAAATCGACAAGATCTCCCGCAAGGGCGAAAACATGTCAATTACCCGGGACGTGAGCGGGGAAGGCGTTCAGCAGGCGCTTCTGAAAATCCTGGAGGGAACGGAAGCCGCCGTGCCGCCGCAGGGAGGCCGGAAGCATCCCCATCAGGAAATGGTGCGGATTGACACAACGAATATTCTGTTTATCTGCGGCGGAGCTTTTGACGGCCTGGTGCCGATTATTGAGAACCGGATCGGAAAGAAAACCCTGGGCTTCGGAGCGGAGATTCAGAGCCAGCGGGATCCGAACCGGGTGGATGCCCTGAAGGATGTCCGTCCGGAGGATCTGACCAAATACGGTCTGATTCCGGAATTCGTCGGGCGGCTGCCCATCGTGGTCACGCTGGAAGGATTGGACGAGGACGCGCTGGTACGGATTCTCCGGGAGCCCCGGAACGCGCTGTGCAGGCAGTATGAAGCCCTGCTGGATATGGACGGCGTGAAGCTTACCTTTGAGGATGACGCGGTTCGGGAAATCGCCCGCCAGGCGATCGAACGGAAGTGCGGAGCGAGAGGTCTGCGCGCAATTATCGAGGACGCCATGCTGGATACCATGTTCGAACTGCCCGGACAGAACGATATCAGTGAGTGCGTGATCACGAAGGAAGCCCTGAACGGAGGGAAGCCCACGCTGATCAGCGGAACCAGAAGGCGGCTGACCAGGCGCTCCGAGATGAAGGAAAACAAGCCGGACGCTTCCTGATCCCAGGGAGCGGAATCGATCAACGGAGGAACGAATGAGAAATACCTCAGTAGCGGAACTGCCCGTACTGCCCCTGCGGGGAATTATGATTTTTCCCGGCATGCTGCTCCATTTTGACGTGGGGCGGCAGCGGTCCGTCGCGGCCCTGGAACAGGGAATGATGAATGACCAGCGGGTTTTTCTGGTCAGCCAGATCAAGGATGAAACGGAAGATCCGGGTCCGGAAGATCTCTGCGCAGTGGGCACGATTGCCCAGGTCAGACAGGTGATGAACCTTCCCGGTGAGAATATCCGCGTCCTGGTTGAAGGCGAAAGCCGCGGGGTGATCCGGCAGATGCTGCAGACGGATCCCTTCATGAAGGCTTCCGTCCGTATCTGCCGGGACCGGAAACCCCGGTCCGAGGCCGATGCCGGCGCGCTGGTGCGCACCGCGCAGGATCTCTTTGAAAGCTACGCGCTGGCTTCCCAGCGGGTGAGCCAGGAAACCGTGGAATCCATCCGGAATGTGGAAGCTCCCGGAGATCTGGCCGATATGCTGGCAGCCAATCTGCTGACCAAGCGGGAAGAGCGGCAGGAGATTCTGAACGAACTGAACCCGATGCGCCGCCTGGAAAGAATCTGCGTCATTCTGATGCGGGAAACCGATATGGCGGATACCGAGAAGCAGATTCAGGCGCGCATCAAGAAACAGGTTGAAAAAAACCAGAAGGATTATTATCTGCGGGAGCAGATTAAGGCTATCCAGACGGAGCTGGGCGATCAGGATGACGCGGAGATTGCGGAGCTGCGGGAGCGGATGGAAGCCACGCCTTTGAACGAGGAAGCCAGAGCCAAATGTGAAAAGGAGCTGGACCGGCTGGGACGCACCCCGCCGGGATCTCCTGAATTTGCACTGAGCCAGACATATATCGAATGGATCCTGGATCTGCCCTGGGGCAAGGAAACGAAGGATAATCTGGATCTGAGCCGCGCCCGCGAGGTACTGAACCGGGATCATTACGGGATGGAAGAAGTGAAGGAGCGCATCGTTGAATATCTGGCGGTGCTGCAGATGAAGAAAGACCTGAAAGGTCCCATCCTTTGCTTCGTCGGTCCTCCCGGCGTGGGAAAAACCAGTATTGTCAAGGCGATTGCCGAGGCGCTGGACCGGAAGTTTGTGCAGATGAGCCTGGGCGGCGTGCGGGACGAGGCGGAGATCCGGGGTCACCGCCGGACCTATGTCGGATCGATTCCCGGCCGGATTCTGTACGGAATGAAACAGGCCGGTACCATGAATCCGGTCTTTCTGTTCGATGAAATCGACAAAATGAGCGCGGATTTCCGGGGAAATCCGGCGGCGGCGCTGCTGGAAGTGCTGGATTCCGAACAGAACAGCGCGTTCCGGGATCATTATCTGGAGCTTCCGTTCGATCTGAGCAAGGTCATGTTCATCACGACGGCCAACAGTATGGACACCATCCCGCTGCCGCTGCTGGACCGGATGGAACTGATCGAAGTACCCAGCTATACGGAAGAGGAAAAGCTGCAGATTCTGAAACGGCACCTGATGCCGAAACAGATTCTGGAGCACGGCCTGAAGACAGGATCCCTGAAAATATCCGATGCGATTTACCGGACGATGATCGAAGGATATACCCGGGAGTCCGGCGTACGGACCCTGGAGCGAACGGCGGCCAAGGTCTGCCGGAAAGCGGCGGTCTATATGCTGGATCATGACAAAAAGACCATGACCATCAATGCCGCCATGCTTCATGAACTCCTGGGCGCGCCGCGCTACCACCGGGAGGATCCGGAGAAGGAGCCGAGGATCGGCGTGGTCAACGGACTGGCCTATACCAGCGTCGGGGGCGAAATGCTGGAAGTGGAATGCATGGCTATGCCCGGCAAGGGGCAGCTTAAGCTGACCGGACAGCTGGGGGACGTGATGAAGGAATCCGCCGAGGCCGCTTTCAGCTGGGTACGGGCCCACAGCCAGGAGCTGGAACTGAAGGACGATTTTTATAAGGATATCGATGTTCATATCCATGTTCCGGAGGGAGCCGTACCGAAGGACGGTCCCAGCGCCGGCGTTACCATGATTACGGCGCTGGTGAGCGCTCTGACCGGTCAGGCCGTGCGGCAGACCGTTGCCATGACGGGTGAGATCACGCTGCGGGGACGGGTGCTGCCCATCGGCGGGCTGAAGGAAAAAACGCTTGCCGCTTATCGGGCCGGCATCAAAACGCTGGTGATTCCGGAGGAGAACCGGAAAGATCTGGAAAAGATCCCGGAATATGTGCTGAAATGCTTTGAAATCGTTCCCGTACGGGAAATTCAGGAAGTGCTGAAGACAGCGCTGATCCGGAAGTAAGGGGAAGCGGCCATTGGAAATCAAAAGTGCTGAGTTTATAATCTCCATGGCGGATTACGGGGATTTTCCGGGCCGCGGACCGGATCAGATTGCGGTCGTGGGAAAAAGCAACGTGGGCAAAAGCACGCTGATCAATAAACTGTGCCGGAGAAACAAGCTGGCCAGAACCAGTTCCACCCCCGGGAAAACGCGCCTGATCAACGTGTTTCTGCTGAACGGCGCTTTTCACCTGATCGATCTGCCGGGGTACGGTTTCGCCAAAGTGGACAAACGGGAAAAGCAGCGCTGGGGAACGATGATGCAGGATTATTTCACCAGAGCGGAGGAACTGAAGCATGTGCTCTGCCTGGTGGATATCCGGCATGAACCGACGGAAGATGACCGGACGATGAACCGCTTTCTCCGCCAGATGGATATTCCCTTTACCGTGGTTGCCACGAAAGCGGACAAGATCAGCCGGGGAGCCAGGAGCCGTTACCTGGCGCCCATCTGCAGGGCCCTGAGCGTTCAGCCGTGGGAGATCATCTGCTTCAGCGGGGAGGACGGAACCGGCCGGGAGGAATTGCTGGAAAAAATTGAAAATGTTCTTTTCCGATAATTTCCTGTTTTCCTATTGCAACATATATTTGGAGGGAGTATAATCACAAGCCGTGGATCGATGACAAACATGAGGAGGAAGATTCATGAAACTGGTGAAGTGCCCTCGTTGTGATCTGAATTATATCCGTGAGGATGAAAAATACTGCAAGATCTGTCTGCGGGAACTGAAGGGCGAAAAGCATGAGGATGAGGTGGAACTCTGCAGCATCTGCAATGAAGCCCCGGTTCTGCCCGGAAAGGATGTCTGTCTGTTCTGCCTGAAGGAAATGAGTAAATCCAACAGCGGGGACGATGAACAGTCCGAAGAGATTCAGGAAGGGATTGAGCCTGATACTATCGGAGATATGGATGACGTCAGCGCGATGGATGAAATCATTCCCGATGTGGAGCCTGAAGAAGATATTCCCAGCCAGGAGTTTGGGGAGATTGAGAATGAGCTCAGTCTCGAGGATGTCCGGGAGGATGAGGAACGAAAAGCGGACGATGAGGACGAGGAGGAGGACCGGTAAATCAGCCTCCGGGAGGAAACCATGCGCCTGTTTGCCATAGGGGATCTGCATCTGTCCGGCGGCGACGAGAAGCCGATGGACGTGTTTGGTTCCCAGTGGGACAGGCATTTTTTTCGTATTGGCGAAGCCTGGAACCGCCTGGTCCGGGAAGACGACGCTGTCCTGATTCCCGGGGATATCAGCTGGGCCATGCATCTGGAGGATGCGGTGCCGGATCTGAAAGCCATCGGGGAGCTGCCCGGAACCAAGATTCTCTGCAAGGGAAACCATGACCTCTGGTGGAATTCCATCACCCGGGTCCGGAGCGTACTGCCGGAAGGGATGATCGCCCTTCAGCATGACGCGGCGGAACTGGAAAACTGCGTGATCTGCGGAACAAGGGGCTGGATGACTCCCACCCGGGAAGCGCCTCTGGATCCGGAAAACGAAAAGATTTACCGCAGGGAGATTCAGCGCCTGAAGCTGAGCCTGGAAGCCGCCCGGTCGATCCGCGCCGATAAGCCGCTGGTGGTCATGACCCATTTTCCGCCGCTGACCCGCACCGAACGGGAAAATCCCTTTGTCAGCGAGGTGGAAGCGTACGGCGCGGCCGCGGTCGTATATGGGCATCTTCACGGAAGCGGGATTCAGAATGGCTTTACAGGCGTTCATCATGGGATCGCCTACACGCTGGCTTCCTGTGACAGCATTGATTTTACACCGGTTCGGATTCTTTAACCGCAATTCTTAATTTTTTGTAACAAATACGAAAAAGCCGGTTTTTCGGGCGGACGCTGAATCAGCGTCCGCTTTTTTGATCACCACAAAATATGGAAGCCTCTTTTTGAAGGGAATACTACGGCTGGAATAAATATTACAAATTGTTTACGATATATGAAACACAAATTTAACAAACAGAACTCCTGCCGTCCGCTGGCTGAAGGACAGGGACTTGCGCAGATTGATTTCTTATGCTATTTTTGTGGGGAAAAAGGGAAAACAATCCCAAAAGAAGATGGAAAAGTGGCGAGAAAGGGGGACGCTGAGATGGACGATCAGCAGACACAGGAATCTCAGACCGGTGCCCCCGCCGCGGCCGGCAAAGCTTCCGGACGCTTTATCGGCTCCTTCAATCACAGCCTGGATAACAAGGGAAGGCTGGTGATTCCTCAGAGCTTCCGGGAGAAACTGGGAACTTCATTCTGCATCGCACCGTCCTATGACTTCCGGTCCATCTCCCTGTACCCGACCGCCATGTGGGAGAAAAGAAATGAGGCTTATGAGAAACTGGGAACGCTGAATCCGGCGGTCAACCGGTATCTGGAACAGTTTTACGCGCTGAGCTATGACGGCCAGAGCTTTGACGCCCAGGGGCGCGTGCTCCTCCCGGCGAATATTCGCAGCCGGATCCTGAAGGAGGATCGGGACGTGGAGATTACCGGAGCCAACGATCATGTCCGGGTGGTCGCGGAGAAGGTCAGCGACAGCGGATGGGAGTCCTTCACGAATGAACTGCCGGCTCTGCTGGAAATGATTGCGGGGCTGGAAAACCATACGGGGTAAGTCAGCGGAAGGGGAGAGTGCTTTATGACGGAAATGCCGGTGCGAGCCAGAAGAAGACTCGAAGATGTGGCTGTAAACTGGCATGAAAGAAGTTCACGGCATGATGAAATCCGGGAACAGCAGGCCAATCTCCGCCGGCGCAGAATGACATGCTCCGCCTCTCTGTCCGCCTATACGCAGAACCAGGACTGGACGGGAAGCCTGGGGCTCAGCTTCGGCGGCAGCATTCTGGATCTGAAGGAAACGAAGGGAAAAAAGAAAATTCTGTCCAGGGAAGGAATTCGGTGGGATATCGCCTGGATTGCCATCGGACTGCTGAGCGTTCTGCTGGTTTTCATCCTGCTGAGTGATCTGTCCGGTATCGGAAAAAGCTTGCGGAACATCAGTAAGCTTTCCACCCGTATCGGAATTATTACGGAAAAGAACGAACAGCTGGACGCCGAACTGTCGATGAGTACGGATGACCTGAGCGTCTGCATGGAGGCGGTGAAACTCAATCTCATCGGTTCAGGCGGAGCCAGAACGGTTCGGCTGACGGCGCCGACGTCTGCAACGATGAAAGTCACCGCGGCAGCGACCCAGAACGGAAGCCAGATGAACCAGGGGGACTGACAGCGTCAGTCTCCCTTCTGTCGCGTTTCCGGGAGAGTAGCCAAAGCGCTCCCTTTGTGGTAAAATGTTACGGTGAACAGTTTTGCGGTCCGGCAGGAAGGCCTCCGGCAGACGGGGGACGAAAAGGGAAAAGGATGGACTTTGAATGAAACTGAAGGAATTGCTGACGGAAGTGCCGTATGTGGCGGAAACCCGGGGCAGCCTGGATACCGAAATCCGGGAACTGGTGTCCTCCAGCCAGGACAAGTCGGAGAACGGGCTTTTTTTCTGTATTGTCGGCGCGCGGTTTGACGCGCATGATTTTGCCCTGGAAGCGGTGGGAAACGGATGCGTGGCGCTGATCGTCGAACACTTTGTGGACATCGATGTTCCGCAGGTTCGGGTAACGAACGGACGGGCGTCCATGGCCCGGATTGCCGAAGCGTTTTACGGCTTTCCGGCCCGGTCCATGCGGATGATCGGCATTACAGGCACGAAGGGAAAGACGACGACCACCTATTTTCTGCAGAGCATCTGCGAAAAGGCGGGGCTCAAGTGCGGCATTATCGGATCCACCGGAACCGTGGTGGCCAATCAGCATCTGGACAGCAAGCTGACCACGCCGGATCCCATCGATCTGCAGAAAATGCTGCGGGTTATGGCGGATGAGGGCGTACAGGTGGTCTGCATGGAGGTTTCGGCTCATGCGATCGATATGAGCCGCCTCGACGGCATGATGTTTGAAGTGGGCTGCTATACCAACCTGAGTCAGGATCATCTGGATTACTTCTACACGATGGATCGTTATTTCGAAACCAAGAAGCAGTTCTTCCTCAGCGGAATGGTCCGGAATGCCGCCATTAACGCGGATGATGAAACGGCGGAACGGCTGCAGAAGGGACTGGAGCTGCCCCGGATCACGTACGGCATCTGTGTGGACGCGGATGTCTTCGCACGGGATATCGAGATTTCCGAGGAAGGGGTCCGGTTCAGCGTGCAGCTCCACGGAGTGAGCGAATTTCATATCAGCATGCATATGACCGGGATGTTCAACGTATACAATGCGCTGGCTGCCGCCAGCTGCGCGCTGATCATGGGGATTTCCCCGGAAGACATCCAGGCCGGTCTGGGAGCGGTTACCCGCGTTCCCGGACGGATTGAGGTGCTGCAGACCGGAACGCCCTATAAGGTCATTCTGGATTACAGCCATTCTCCGGACGCGCTGGAGAATATTCTGAAGACGGTCCGCCAGTTTACCCGGAACCGGGTGATCGCCCTGTTCGGCTGCGGCGGAGATCGGGATAAAGGAAAACGCCCCATGATGGGCGAAATCGGAGGGAGGCTTGCGGACCACTGCATTCTGACCTCCGACAACCCGCGTACGGAAAATCCCCTGGTGATTCTGGCCGCTATTGAAAAGGGGATTAAGCCCACCGGCGGGAGCTATGAGGTGATTGAAAACCGGCGGGAGGCCATCGAACAGGCGCTGCGCATGGCGCAGGACGGCGACGTGGTCGTTCTGGCCGGAAAAGGCCATGAAACCTATCAGGAAATCATGGGAATCAAGAGACCTTTTGATGAAAAAGCCATTGTCAGCGAAATCCTGCTGAAAATGAAGAAGGAGAAAGAGAAGAGGGATACATCATGTACAGAATGATGGGCGCGATGCTGATGTCCCTGGCTGTGGCTCTCCTGATCGGGCCGAAGCTGATTGCGCGTCTGCGCAAGCTGCATTTCGGCCAGACCATCTATGAGCTTGGCCCCGCGCATCAGCAGAAACAGGGAACGCCGGTCATGGGCGGGCTGATGATGGCGGCGGGAATCCTCATTTCCTCCCTCGCGTTTCATCCGGCCCGGTGGAAGGGTGCCTGGGATTATATTCTTCCGCTGTTCGGCGTGTCCTTTCTCAGCATGGGCGTCGGATTTGCGGATGATTATATCAAGGCGGTTCGCAAACGGCATGAAGGTCTCCGCCCGCTGCAGAAGATCGCCTTTCAGGTACTGATCGCCGTGGGATTCAGCCTGTACTGCTACTTTCATCCGCAGGTCGGAAGCCGCATCCTGGTTCCTTTCGTGAATGTTGAATGGGATCTGGGGATCTGGTATCTGCCGCTGATGACGCTGACCGTTATTTTTATTGTGAACAGCAGCAATCTGCAGGACGGCCTGGACGGCCTGCTGAGCACGGTTTCCGCCATCAGCTTTTCCGGGTGGGCGCTGATCTGCGCGCTGCTGATCGCACTGACCGGAGCGGATAATCCCGGGGTTTCTGGGGTGAATACCATCGGTGTCTTTGCGCTGAGCGTGACCGGCGCCTGCGTGGGCTTTTTGCGTTTCAACCGTTATCCGGCGAAGGTTTTCATGGGGGATACCGGCAGCATGCTGCTGGGAGGCGCTGCGGTCGCGGCTGCGATGCTGCTTCGGCGGCCGCTGCTGCTCATCCTGCTGTTCTTTACTCCTATTATGAGCAGCGTCAGCGTCATCCTGCAGCGCTATTATTTTAAACTGACGCACGGAAAGCGAATCTTTCTGATGAGTCCGATTCATCACCATTTTGAGAAAAAAGGATATTCGGAAACGCAGATCGTCAGCATGTATGCGGGCATTACGCTGGTTCTGACCCTGATCGGTGTGCTGAGCGTTTGCGTGAGATAAGATAACCGGAAAAGGAACAGCTATGAATTACGATCAGAAAAAAGTCCTGGTGGTCGGGATGGCCCGAAGCGGGGTGGCCGCGGCACAGCTGCTGCGGGCCAGCGGCGCGGTTGTTACGGTGAACGACAGCAAACCGGAGAGCGAACTGGGCGATCAGCTGAAGCCTCTGGACGGCCTGAAGCTGGAACGGCACTTTGGCTGCGGCGCCATGGACCTGCTGGAGGGGCAGGACTGCCTCGTGATCAGCCCGGGTATACCGGACAGCGCGCCGTTTGTCCGGAAGGCCCGGGAAATGGGCATCTATGTCATCGGGGAGCTTGAGCTGGCCTCTCAGCTGAGCAGGGGGACGCTGATTGCCGTCAGCGGAACGAACGGAAAAACAACGACCGTGTCTCTGCTCGGAGAGATTTTCAGGAACAGCGGCAAAATGACTCACGTTGTGGGCAATATCGGATACCCTTATGCCCTGGCGTCCCTGGTGAGCCGGAACAAGGACGTGATTGTCTGTGAGGTTTCCTCGTTCCAGATGGAAACAGCGGATACTTTCCATCCGCATGTAGCGCTTCTGACCAATATTACGGAGGATCATCTGAACCGTCACGGCACCATGGAGGTTTATACCGCCATGAAAATGCGCATGTTTCAGAATCAGACTCCGAATGATTTCGCGGTTTTCAATGCGGATGATCCCGGGCTGAACGGGTTGCCCTCTCAGGTCAGAAGCCGGGTGCTGCGCTTCAGCCGCCTGAAGGAAGTGAAGGAAGGCGCTTTTGTCCGGGACGGAAAGATCTTTTTCCGAATGGGGCAGACGGAACGAAAAATCTGCGGAACAGACGAGGTTTATATTCCCGGTCCCCACAATCTGGAAAACGCGCTGGGAGCGGTCTGCGTTGCCGGGGCGATGGAAGTCCCGGCCTCGGTGATCCGGCACAGCCTGAAAACCTTCCGGGGGGTTGAACACAGGATCGAGACGGTCCGCGAGCTCGACGGCGTGACCTATATCAATGACAGCAAGGGGACAAACGTGGATTCCACCATCAAGGCCGTGCAGACGATGAGCCAGCCCACGGTGATTATTCTGGGAGGATATGACAAGCATACTTCCTTTGATCCGCTGAGCCAGGAAATTGTCCGGAGTCCCATGATCCGGCACGCGGTGCTGATCGGAGAAACGGCGGGACTGATTCAGCACAGTCTGGAAAAGGCCGGATTCAATCATTTCAGCCACGCGGAAACGCTGCGCGAGGCGGTGGAAAACGGCCGGAACCTGGCTGCGCGCGGATGGAATGTGCTGCTGTCTCCCGCCTGTGCCAGCTTTGACATGTTCAGGGACTATGAGGAGCGCGGACGGGTATTCAAGGAGATTGTCAACGGCCTGAAATAAAACAGACCGAAGTATACCGCTTGCAGGGAGGACGGAAAGGTGCAGGGACCAGGAGGAAACGATCATCGGACGCCTGTCCGGGCCGGAGACCGGCGCTCTGCCCAGCCGGATCTCCCAGACTGGCAGAAGAATACCTGGTACGGTCCCGCTCCGCAGAACGAGAATCCTTTCGACGAACCGGAGGATGCGCCGGAACTCCGCAGCAGCCGGTCAGAGAATGTCAACGAGCATCTGGGCGATTTCTGGCGGGGGGAAACCAGCGGGCGCGGATACACTTCCGCGACCCAGGCGACGAAGGAAAAGAAAGAAGAGACAAAAGCAAGGGCTCAGAAGCCCGGAAAGCGTCCGTCGGGGAGAAACGGACGGAAAATCGCATTTCGGGTTTTTCTGACGGCTGTCATTCTGATCAGCGTGACGGCGCTTGCGCTGCGCTTTGCGGTTTTTGTGGTTCGAGGGATTACCATCGACGGAAACCGGACCCTGCCAGCCGAGGACATCATCCGTTCGAGCGGAATCAACCTGGGAGACAATATCCTGACGCTGGATGAGGCGGCGGTGGAAAAGAGGATCTCGGATGATTACAGGCTGCAGTTCCGCTATCTGGAAAAAAAACTGCCCAATATCGTGACCATAGGGATCAAGGAACGGGAAGCCTGCTGCTGGCTGACCTATTGCGGCATTCACTATACCATGGATAAAAACCGGATGGTTCTGTCCGAAACGGAGAAAATGACACAAACGGATGAACAGACCGGAGTGACCTCTGTTTTGCCGCAGTTTCAGCAGCTGGTGGAGGTGAAAGGACTGCGGATCCGTTCCGGCTGCTATATCGGTCAGACCATGATTCTTTCATCCACCAGACAGCAGCTGCTTTTTTCCAATCTGTTTCTGGAAATGAAGGTGCTGAGCTGTACCGGGGACATCAGGGAAGCGGATCTGAGTAATCCGGATTCCGTCCTGCTGACTACCCGGGACGGATATACGGTATCCCTGGGAGACAGCAGCCGGATACATGAGAAACTGCGCAGTCTGCTGCTGGTGCGCCAGGAACTGATCCGGATGGGGGAAACCGGGGGAACCATCAATGTCGCAAATCCGGAGAGCCCCCTCTATTCCCCTCCTTCCTCAAGAAACCGGTAAATTGTTACAAATTCGAATAAAAAACGTAATAATAGTGGCAAAAAAGCTTGCAAATATTGCATAATGTGTCTATAATAATTACAGTATGCGTCTGTATGATGTCCGGATTTATTCCGTCCGATGGACACCTGAGAAACAGGGGGTATGAAGGAGCTATGAAAACGACGGTTGCGGCCATCGATTTCGGCACAAGCAAGATTGTTACGCTTGTGGCTGAAAACAGCGGCAGCCAGCGCTGCGATATCACCGCAGCGGGCGTGGCGAAGTATGACGGCTATCTGGCGGAGGGGTGGAATAATCCCGGGATGCTGGATGAAGCGATCAGGCGGAGCATTGCGGACGCGGAGGAGCAGGCCGGCATCAAGATCCGGGAGATCAATGTAGGGGTGCCCGGCGCTTTTACCCGTGTATACGCGACCAAGGTGACCATCGGGCTGAAGGGGACGGATCCCCGGGTCACTTCGGCGGACGTCAAAGCGGCCTTTAACAAAGCTGCGGAAAACCTGAACGATATGCCCGGCGTGGTGATCCATTCCAGCCCTGCCTGGTTTATGGTGGACAGCGGGAAAAAGACCCTGGAGCCTGTCGGAATGAAGGGGCGGGAAATGACCGCTTTCATCAGCTTCGTGGTCGGAAACCGGTTTTTTGTGGACGATGTGACCAACCGGATGGCAGATCAGGGGATCGCCGTGATCGGATTCTATTCCACCAGCGCCGGCGAGTCGATGCTGTATCTGAATGAACAGGACCGGGATCATACGTCCGTCCTGATCGATATGGGATATCTGAATACGGAAATTATCGGCGTGGAAGGGGACGCGATTATCTATCACAAGGTGCTGGAAGCGGGCGGCGGAGATCTGGCGGTGGCCCTGGCCGAAGAGCTGGACATCAGCCTCAGCGCCGCGGAAGATATCAAACGCCAGTTTGTCTATGGGATAGAAACCGGCGGAGAGAGCTACGAGGTTCCCGGAGCCGACGGACAGAAGGGAACCACCTTTACCCGGGAACAGGTAAAGCCGGTGATCTGCAAAGCGCTGGATGAAATTGCCGAACAGATCAAGGAAGCGATTGACGATGATTTCGGCGGTCTGGGGAACTGGAGCAGCGTCTTCATGACCGGCGGAGGTCTCTGCTTCAACCGGGGCGGGAAGGAGTACCTTTCCGGCAAGCTTGGCAGACCTGTGCAGGAGACGCCCAGGCGGACCACCAAGCTGAACAGCCACAGCTTTTCCAGCGCGCTGGGGCTGATGGATCTGATTATCGACACGATTGAGCAGCAAAGACAGCCTGCCGCCAGCGCGGGCGGGAAGATCAAAGATTTCTTCCGGAGTTTGTTGGGAGGGTAAGAGCATGATCGAGTTTAAAAACGAAGAACAGAATACCTTCGCTTCCATTAAGGTTGTCGGCTGCGGCGGAGGCGGAAACAATGCGGTGAACCGGATGGTGGATGCCGGACTGCGGGGCGTGGATTTCATCTCCGTCAATACGGACCGTCAGGCTCTGGCACAGTCCAACGCGCAGGTCAAGATTCAGATCGGTGAAAAGCTGACCAAGGGTCTTGGCGCCGGCGCCGTCCCGGAGGTGGGCCGCAGAGCCGCCGAGGAGAGCCGGGAAGAGATCGCGCAGGCGCTGAAGGGGGCCGACCTGGTTTTCATCACCGCCGGTATGGGCGGCGGCACGGGAACCGGCGCGGCTCCGGTGATCGCGGAAATTGCCCGGGATCTGGGCACGCTGACGATCGCGGTTGTCACGAAGCCCTTTAATTTTGAAGGGAAACAGCGTATGAAAAACGCGGAGGGCGGCATTGCCGAACTGAAGCAGCATGTGGATACGCTGGTGATCATTCCCAATGACCGGCTGCTGCAGGTGGTCAACAAGGGAACCACAATGCTGGAAGCCTTCCGGATCGCGGATGACGTGCTGCGCCAGGGCATTCAGGGCATCAGCGATCTGATCGCCGTTCCCGCCATGATTAACCTGGATTTTGCGGATGTCAAGACCGTGATGGAATCCGGCGGAATGGCGCATATGGGTATCGGCGTCGGTTCCGGGGAAAACAAGCTGGTGGAAGCGGCCAAGAACGCGATCGCTTCGCCGCTGCTGGAGACCAATATCGACGGCGCCCGCGCGGTGCTGATCAACATCACCGGCGGCGCGGATATCTCCATCGTGGATGTTAACGAAGCGGCCAACCTGATCATGGAAGCCGCGGATCCGGATGCCAATATCATCTTCGGCGCAGGGATTGACGAGACCATGGGAGACGACGTGCGGATTACCGTCATCGCCACCGGGTTTGAAAAGACGCCCTTCCCCTCCAAGGAGCCGGCCAAGAAGCCGCGGGAAATCGAGCATGAGCGGCTGTACGGATCCTTTGGCACCAACTTCTCCAAGACGGAAACAACGGCCGGCCGGGATCTGTTCAATACCGGAGCCCAGCCGCCCGTGGGCAATTCGTTCTCAGGCGGCTTCAGCGCCGAGCCTCCGGCCTTTATGAGCAGCACCCGTCCGAGCATGGGTGTTCCCGGTATGGTCAATACCGGCTCTTTCCAGACCGGGTTTTCCTATCAGCAGCAGCCCCAGCAGACCACCCGTTCTTTCCAGGCGGTAGGATCTCCCGCGGGGAATACGGGGATGGGAGGAGAGACCGGAGCGTTTGCTCCCGGCCAGCCCTCCAACTATCAGCCGGTATTCAACAGCAACGGCCAGGTGACCGGCCAGACCGGATCCTTCCAGCCGATTCCCCAGAATCAGGCTATGGCGACGGATGATCACGGTGTTCCGGGCTTCCTGCGGCGGAAAAAGAACTGACCGAAGCGCGCGCCGCGCTTCCCGTTGCCCGGCTTCCCGAAATGAAGCCTGATCCAATCCACAAACAACATGATTGATAAAAGAAGGAACCCGCCGCGCGCTGAAAGGCATCGCACGGCGGGTTTCCTGACGGTTCCGGCCGTTTGCCGGCCGATTCCGCGGATCGGATGTGCCTGCGGGATCCGTCCGCTGGCACGCGGTCCGTTGCCTGAATCAACCGGAAATGATATACTTTTTTGCGGAAGAAGAGGAGGAAAAGACCATGAAACTGATGATCGCTTCCGATCTGCACGGATCGGCCCGGTTCTGCGGGGAGATACTGGAGGCATACCGGAGGGAGGCGGCGGACCGGCTGATTCTGCTGGGAGATCTGCTGTATCACGGCCCCCGGAACGATCTGCCGGAGGCTTACGCTCCGAAGCGGGTCATTGAGATGCTGAATGAATACCGGCGGGCGATTCTCTGCGTCCGGGGAAACTGCGATACGGAAGTGGATCAGATGGTGCTGGAATTTCCCATTCTGGCGGATTACGCTCTGATCCTGGCGGAGGATCTGAGCATTTACGCAACCCACGGCCATGTATTCCACCGGGATCACCTGCCTCCGATGCAGCCGGGAGACATTCTGCTGCAGGGCCACACCCATGTCCCTGCCTGGGAACGCCGGGGTGAAGTATGGGTGCTGAATCCCGGGTCCGTGTCCATTCCCAAGGCCGGGTCGGAACGAAGCTATATGACGCTGGAGCGGGGTGTGTTCCGCTGGAAAACGCTGGCAGGAGAAGTGTATCATGAGCAAAGCATCTGAGCTTTTTCTGACCTTTGCCCGGATCGGCCTGTTTACCTTTGGGGGCGGCTATGCCATGATTCCGCTGATCGAGGAGGAGTGCGTCCGGAAGAAGCGGTGGATTACCCATGATGAAATGATGAACATCACGGTTCTCTCTGAATCCACTCCGGGTCCGGTAGCGATCAACTGCGCCACCTATGTGGGGTACAGGCAGGGCGGGCTGGCCGGCGCGGCCGCGGCGACCGCGGGGATGACCCTGCCCTCCTTTTGCATCATCTTTCTGATTTCTCTCTTTCTGGACCGGTTTCTGGAGATCGGCTGGATTGCTGGAGCGTTCCGGGGCATTAAGCTGGCGGTGAGCATTCTGATTACGGACGCCGGGATTCGGATGCTCCGGAAGATGCCGAAAAAGCCCTGGCCGGCAGTTTTTACCGCCGGCGGTTTTCTCGCCATGACGGTTGTGAACATTTTCTCCCTTCCCGTTTCCTCTGTCGTTCTGCTGCTGGCGGCTGCCCTGCTGGGGCTGGCGGTGTTTTCCCGCCATCCGGAGAGAGGGGGGACGGACGGATGACGATCCTGAATCTGCTGCTCGGCTTTCTGCGGGTGGGGCTGTTTTCCTTCGGCGGAGGATACGCGGCGATTCCCCTGATCCGGGATGTTGTGCTGGAATACGGATGGATGGGGCAGGATATGCTGGCCGCCATGATCGCGGTCAGCGAAAGCACTCCCGGGCCGATCATGGTCAATCTGGCGACCTATACCGGCAGCATCCGGGCCGGTCTTCCCGGCGCGCTGACGGCCACGCTGGCCGTGATTCTGCCGGCCTTTGTCATCGTGCTGCTCTTTGTCAGGGTGGAACGGAAACTGCTGGGAAACCGGTATGTGAACGCTGCGCTGCTGGGACTGAAATCCTGCGTGACCGGCATCATTCTGGCCACAGGTCTGCAGATGGCGCTGCAATACGGCTTCGGCAGCCTGACGGCACCGAAACCGGACATCAAGACGATCGGCATCACGGCCGGCCTGGCAGCTGTTTATTTCGGCTCCCGGAAGCTGCGCAAGAAGGGGATGAGTCCTATCCTGCTGATCTGCGTGGCGGCGGTGACCGGGGTGCTTCTGCTGTAAGCGGTCCGCGGACGGGGCCCCCGCGCTGTTTTTCGGCGCGGGGGGCTGTTCAAAAAAAACCGGAGGGAGTATAATATTCAGGTTAAAGACGCATGAACGAGGAGGATGGAAGATGCGAAAAATCGTGGCCGTGCTGCTGGCTCTGATGCTGTCGGGGGGGATCTGCGCAGCCTTTGCCGAACAGACCCAGAAAGCACCCGACTATATCATGGAGGGGTTTGACGGGGATTCCGCAACCCGGGCCTGGGAGAACAACCTGTTTTTCAGCCGCATGCAGGAAAAAACGGGGATCAGTTTTCAGTTCCGCCAGCATAACAGCACGGAAGGCTGGACCAGCCGCAAACAGGAGATTGCGGCCGGGACGGATCTGCCGGACGTTCTCTTCAAAGCGAGCCTGAGTGAAAAGGATATCCAGGATATGTATGCCGCGGGTGTGCTGATCGATCTGAAACCTTATCTGGCGGAATACGCGCCGGATCTGTGGGCGCTGCTGCAGGAGAACGAGGCCTGGATGAACGCCGTCACGCTTCCGGACGGGGCGATTCCCGCGCTGCCGGGCATCAATACCCTGCAGAATAATAATATGCTGTGGATCAATACCTCCTGGCTGAAAAATCTGAAGCTGGACATGCCGGCCTCTACGGAGGAGCTGACGGAGACACTGCGGCGTTTTCGGGACGGGGATCCCAACCGGAACGGCCAGAAGGACGAAATCCCGCTTTCTTTTCTTGGAATGTGGGAGCTGCGCTTTCTGGGGCAGGCCTATGGCATGATTGACAATGACTATTATGTGACGCTTCGGGACGGAAAGGTGACCAGTTCGCTGATGTCGGAGGAGAACCGGTCTTTTCTGACGTGGCTGCATCAGCTGTGGGAAGAAAACCTGCTGGATCATAACGGATTCAATACCGCCGATTCCCTCCGGCAGATTACGGATGAGAAGGCTGCGATCCCCTATGGAGCGTTTTTCAGCATCTCTCCTTCCACGGTGGTTCCCGCGGCCGCCATGGACCAGTTTGAGGTTGTCCAACCTTTCGCCTGGAACGGGAAAACGGTCTACCGGGATCTGCTCGGAGACGTGATTCGCGGAACCTTTGCCGTGACCAGCGCCTGCGCGAAACCGGAGAAGCTGGTTTCCTGGGTCAATACGCTCTACACGGAAGAAGGCGCCCGCATGGCGCAGTACGGCCTGGAAGGGGAAGAATACGTCTGGGAAGAAAACGGGACCTGGAACTGGAACGCGAGTATGGAAACCGTGGCCAATGTATTCCTGCAGGATCATACCATCGGTGAGGGCGGCGTGCTGCCCGGCATTTCCGACTGGCAGTTCCAGAAAAAGTACGCCAATGATTCAATCCGTAAAACGGTTGAAGCAATGGAAAAACTGAAAAGCGTTTCCGTCATTCCTTATCCCCCGGTATATCTGAACGGGGAGGACCGGGCCCGGATCGCCGAACTGCAGTACAACCTTTCCGATGCCGCGGACCGGGCCATGGCCTGCTTTGTGACGGGGGACGTACCGCTGGACGATGCGCACTGGGCGGAATTCTGCGAAACGATCCGGAAGCTGGGGCTGGAGGAAATGATTCAGATCTGGCAGAAGGCTGTGGACTGATAAGGAGGGAAGACGATGCAATCCATTCAGGAGATGATTAACAGGCTGAACGAACCGGAATGCGAAGCCCGCCTGGAAACCCTGTATGGGAAGGGGCAGGCCGCGCGGCAGAAAGAGCGGTATGCCGCTCTGATCCGCCGGTATGAGAAGGAGTTCGGCCCCTGTGAAAAACTGTATCTGATCAGCGCGCCCGGACGGACGGAGATCGGCGGAAATCATACGGATCACAATAACGGCCGCGTGCTGGCCGCCGCGGTCAATCTGGACGCGCTCTGCGCGGTGGCGCCCCGGGAGGATCTGACGGTATCCTTTCACAGCGAAGGATATAAACCGATTCAGATGACGCTGGATCAGCTGGAGCCCCAGCCGAACGAGAAAGGAACCACCCGGGGGCTGATCCGCGGCGTGGCTTCCGGAATGAAAAATGCGGGGTATGCCATCGGCGGCTTTAACGCGGTGGTGACCTCGACAGTTGCCGGGGGCAGCGGCCTGAGCTCCAGCGCGGCGCTGGAAGTCATGCTGACGGGCGTTCTGGACGCCCTGTACAACCGGTTTGATATGCCCTATGTCCTGAGGGCGCAGATCAGTCAGCGGGCGGAAAACCTGTTTTTCGGCAAACCGTCCGGGCTGCTGGATCAGATGGCCAGCGCCGCCGGCGGGCTGGTGACGGTGGATTTCAGGGATAACGCGCATCCGGAGGTTCATCCCCTGAAGTACGATTTCGGACAAAAGGGCTACACCCTGGTTGTGACCGCCACCGGCGGGTCGCATGCCAATCTGACGGACCATTATGCGGCGATTCCTGCGGAAATGAAACAGATCGCGCAATATTTCGGACAGAAAACGCTGCGGGGAATTACCGCGGATCAGGTTTGCCGCGAGGTCGGCGCGCTGCGGAAAACGGCCGGCGACCGGGCGGTGATGCGTGCCCTGCATTTCATCCGGGAGGATGAGCGGGTGCCACGGGAAGTGGAGGCACTGGAGCAGGATTGTCTGCCGCGGTTCCTGGAGCTGGTGATTGAAAGCGGACGGAGCTCCTTCCAGTATCTGCAGAATGTCTATGTGGACAACCGGGATCAGAGCCTGAGCCTGGCGCTGTGCCTGGCGGAGGAACGGCTGAAGGGAGAGGGAGCCTGGCGGATTCACGGCGGGGGCTTTGCCGGAACGATTCTCAGCTTTGTTCCCACGGAAAAAACAGAAGGCTTTGTGTCCATGATGGAGAACGCTTTCGGAAAAGGATGCTGCCATGAACTGAATATCCGGCCGGAGGGCGCGGTCTGTATCATTCTTTGAGGGAAGAGCGGGATCGATGAAGACATACAGCACGGAGGAAACCAGGGCTCTGGGCCGGCGCCTGGCGGATCAGCTGCGGCCCGGGGATACCGTGCTGCTGCGCGGAGATCTGGGCAGCGGAAAAAGCGAACTGACCCGGGGGCTGGCCGCCGGGCTGGGAGTCCGGGAAACCGTTACCAGTCCCAGCTTCACCATTCTGAACGTGTACGAGAGCGGGCGGGTTCCGCTGTATCATTTCGACTGGTACCGGCTGGAAAGCGAAGAGGAGCTCTACGAACTGGGCATGGATGAATATCTCGGCGGAGACGGCATCGCCGTGGTGGAATGGCCGGATCAGTGTCCGGGCGCGCTGCCGGAGGATGCGCTGGAGATCTGCCTCCGGTTTACAGATGAAACGACCCGGGAGGCGGAAATCCGGCGGCTGGGCCGCTTTCACGAGGTGGACGAGAAACAGCTGACAGGAGAGGGTACATGACAATCCTGGTGATTGATACTTCCGGGCCGGTATGCGGCACGGCGGTCATGGATGAAAATACAGTCTGGTGTGAATACACAGCACAGAATCATCATACGCATTCCACGAATCTGATGCCGATGGTGGAAGCCGCGCTGCTGTCTTCCGGCATGCCACTGAGCAGGATGGACGCGATCGCGGCGGTAACCGGACCGGGAAGCTTCACGGGAGTGCGGATCGGCGTAGCGACCGCCAAGGGGCTGGCTCACGGCGCCGGGCTGCCCTGCATTCCGGTGGACGCGCTGGAAGCCCTGAGCCGGAGCGCGGGGGCTTATGACGGGATCATCTGTCCGATTCAGGACGCCAGGGCGGGCCAGGTTTACGGGGCGGCTTTCTGTCAGGGCCGGCGGCTGCTTCCGGACGCGCCGCTGAAGCTGGAGGATTTTCTGGAACGGATTCGTCCGCTGGGAGAGCGTTTTCTGTTTCTGGGAGACGGAATGCCCGTACACCGGCAGGCCATCGCTGAGAACCTGGGAGATCAGGCGGCGTTCACACCGCCTCATCTGACGTATCTGCGGCCCTCCGCGGCCGGACAGATCGCGCTGGAGCGCCCCGATCCGGTCGATTATCTGCATCTGGAAGCCACCTATCTGCGCCCGCCGAACGCGCAGAAGAACCGAAAGCTGCTGGAGGCTATGGCGCATGAGTGAAACGGTCATCCGCTCCATGACTTCAGAGGATCTGGACGCGGTTACGGCGATCGAGGCGGAAACCTTCGCGATTCCCTGGAGCCGGGAAAGCTTCCGGCAGGAGCTGGAAAGAAATGTGGCGGCCCGGTACCTGGTAGCGGAAAAAGAGGGCCGGGTGATCGGATACGCCGGCGCCTGGATCATTCTGGATGAAAGCCATATTACCAATATCGCGATCACCGCTTCCGAACGGGGGAAAGGGATCGGAAGGAAACTGACGGAGGCGCTGCTGCAGCTGCTGAGCAATCTCGGCGCAGCCTACGCTACGCTGGAAGTACGGGAAAGCAACCTGAGAGCTCAGGGACTCTATCGGAGCCTGGGCTTTATTCGGGTCGGCCGGCGGAAACGCTATTATGAGGATAACCAGGAGGATGCTTTCCTCATGGTCTGCGATCATATGCCGGATGCCGATCCGGACTTCGAGGACGAAAGAACGGTCAGGGAATAAGGAGAACAGAGAAGATGAAAAGACGGACGGGATGGATCCTCGGCCTGCTGGCGGCGCTGCTTCTGCTGGGAGGAAGTGCGGCGGCGGAGGAAGCTCCGGATCTGACGGAACGCTGCACCCTGAAGGTTTCCGCCGCGGCCAAAGGCGGCGAGAAGAGCGTCACCGATCAGAATTATGAGACTTTCTGGGAAAGCAAAAAAGAAAAAGACGCGTCGGTCATCATCGATTCCCCGGAACCCATCTACGGGCTGTATCTGTGCTTTGAACGGATGCCGGATGAATATGTGATTCAGGCCGGCACGGGCGGAAACAGCTGGAAGGATCTTCAGCGCGGCGATACCCGCTTTCACCATATGTACTATGCGCTGAACGGGGAAACCCGGATCCGGATTCTGGCGGAATCCGGATCCGGGCAGAAAACGTATATGGGGTTCAACGAGATCTTCGTGTTCGGACAGGGAGAAACGCCGGACTGGGTGCAGCGATGGCAGCCGACCGCGGAGAAAGCGGATATTCTTTTCCTGGCCATGCATCCCGATGACGATCTGCTGTTCATGGGCGGCGCCATCGCGACCTACGCCGATGAGCTGAAAAAGCAGACGATTGTGGCGTACATGAGCTATAGCAATACGACCCGGCGGAGCGAGGCGCTGAACGGCCTCTGGACACTGGGAGTCCGGCAGTATCCGGTTTTCCTGGGCATCCGGGACGTATGGTCCGATACGGTGAAGGATGCCTGGAAAAAGGTGGACGGGGGCAAAACGGCGCTGTATCATCTGGTCACGGAGCTGTTCCGGAAATATAAACCGGATGTGGTGGTTACGCATGATCTGAACGGAGAGTACGGCCACGCGCAGCATAAAATGACGGCACAGACCGCCGTGGACTGCTACACCCAGGCGGCCGATCCGGAAAAGGATCCCGCTTCAGCCGGTGAATACGGGGTATGGCAGGTTCAGAAGCTGTATCTCCACCTGTACGGGGATGAGAGCAATCAGATCCGGTTCAACTTTGATCTGCCGCTTGCGTCCCTGGGAGGAAAGACCGGGATGGAGATCGCCGCGGAAGCCTATGCCAAACATGTGACGCAGCAGAATATGGGTCAGAAGATTCACGGTGTCTGGCATCCGTTTTCTGTGGAGGAATACGGCCGGAAGCTGTATCCGGCCACGGTGTTCGGCCTCTATGCCAGCGAAGTGGGCCCGGACCGGCTTCACACGGATTTTCTGGAAAACCTGCCCGCGGCCGCGGGCGGACCGACGGTCCCCGGAGAGGCAGCGGCTCTTCCGGATGAGGAGGACGAGGAGGAAGACGGGGATGACCTGCTGATCGAGGAAGTTGAGACGGCTCCGGCGGAGACGGCACAGGAAACCGTACAGGAAACGGAAACCATACCGGAAACGGCACAGGAAACGGAAACCGTTCCGCAATCGGTGGCACAGGAGACCGGAACAGACGAAAGGACCCCGGCGGGGACGGAATCCGCCGGAGTTCCCGCGCCGGAGTGGGCGGCCGTATCCCTGAACGCGAAGGGCTTCCTGGACGAGGGCGAATACGTTCTGGAGAATCCGGAAGAAGGGCACTGGATGTATGTCAGCCCAACCATCCGGGTACAGATCGAGGATACCGTGGTGACCCCGGACAAAAAACATCCTTTCCATTGCTTCACGGCGCATATCTGGTGCAATCCGGAGAGCGGAGAGCTTCCGCATACGGTTTATTCCAATCCGGATCAGCCGCGGACCGACCCCAAAACCATCGCGGCCATCGCGGCGGAGCAACGGGTTGTGCTGGCTACCAGCACGGATTATTATACCTATCGGGCCGGCCGGAAAAAGAATACCAAAAGCGTTCATGTTGGGATCGAAATCCGCAACGGAGAGATCCTGTGGGACGACGCGCAGATCAAGGCCATGAAAATGCCGAACTATGAGACGCTGGCGCTGATGCGGGACGGAACGGCGCAAAGCTTTCCTTCCAAAGAGAAGAGCGCCGGGGAATATCTGGCGGAGGGCGCCACGGATGTGTTCACCTTCGGCCCTTGCCTGGTGAAGGACGGAGAACTGACGGAGTATCTGAAAACCGCCAATACGGCTTACAATCCGCGGCTGGCCATCGGCGTGGCGGAGCCGGGGCATTATGTGGTAATGGTCTGCGAAGGACGGCTGAAACGCTCCAAAGGGGTTCAGATGAACGTGCTGGGCCAGCTGATGAAGGATGCCGGATGCCGGCTGGCCGTCAATATGGACGGCGGTCAGACCGCGGTGATGGCCTTCATGGGGAAACAGCTGAATCAGGTTTCCTCCGATGTGCCCAAAGGACGGCCTTCGGTTGAAGCCCTGGCCTTCGGTTCCTACGGGGCGGAGGCTGTGGCAGGCAGCCACTGAAAACGGGAGTACGGAAAGAAAGGCGGCCGCACCAAAAAGCGGCCGTTTTTTCAGCGGTCGCCTTTCGGAAAACGGATTGATATAACGGGTGATCCCGGAGAAAAAGCGGAATTATTTCTGCGGACTGGGAAAGACCGGCTGCCCGTTGACGGAGATGTCGCCGTCAATCGGAATCAGCAGATAGCTGCGGCCGTCAATCACGCGGGTTTCCAGCAGATCGGCCTGTTTGGGATCCACTTTGATCGAAACGCTGGGCAGATCCACCTTAAACTGCTTCGGCGTAACCAGATTGACAGCCGGGATCATCGCGCCGGCGCCAAAGGTGGCGTCAAATCCCTCCTGGAAAGCCTCCACCCGTTCGGGTGACACGCCGCCGTCCGTCAGAACCCGGGCCACATCCTTCCGGGTCAGCATCAGCGGTTCCGCGTTTTTATCCTGCTCTTCGATCAGGCCGGTGACCGCTTCATGCATTTCCTGAATCACATCCAGCGAACACTCCGTGCCAAGGCTCTGAGCGAGCAGCATCTGGAAATTTTCCGTCTGCTCGGCGGCCGGCATCACGGCTTCCACGTTGAAGGCCGCTTTCAGGAACGCCTCATGCGCGTCCCGGCTGTCTTTGCTGAAGAAAAGGATGGTATTCACATCGGCAGCCCCGTCCTCAAAGAGGGGAAACAGGAACCCCAGCACAGGGGCGCCGGCCAGCCATTCCGGGGCGCGTTCACGGAAAATGCTGTCGGAAGGATCATACCGAAGGGCGGACTTGTCCCGCTTTACGGGGCAGACGGCGCAGAGAATATAGCTGAAAGAACGATCGGAGTTTTCATAGTCGATTTCCCGGTTCACATTCCGGTTCCGGACGTCCATATGATCATGCAGCAGCAGAATCAGCCAGTTGTCCGCCGTCTGGGCTTCCTCCACGGACTGCAGATCGGGATGCTCGGCCCGGATGCCGGCGATCAGCCGGGTGAAAAGAGCCTGCAGGGATTCCTCGTCATTCAGCTCGGTATCCCGCACCCGGAGAAGAAGATCGTCGCTTTCCGCGGGGAAGGCCAGGGGCGTCAGGGTTTGCCCGATCTGGCCGGAGAGCACTTTCCTGAAAATGGACATATAATTCTCGTTTTCCTGCTCATAGAGCGTGGCCACGGGAAGCTCAAAGCTGGTGATCGGGTTGCCGATATAATCGACGTAGCAGCCGCAGATCAGAGAGGGATTGCGCTTGTCAGGATTCAGGCGGCGTTTGATTTCAGACAGGTCATGCTGGTTCATGGAGAAAAAACATCCTTTCCGTATAAAAAGTAAACGGGATTATTTTACCCGGAAGTTTTCAGGATTGCAAGAAAGGGATCGGTTGACACGGGAATTTTGAAAGCGGTATGATAGCGGGTGTTACGGATCCAGCTGAACCGGCGTGAAACGGGGACGTTCCAGCAGATGGGTGTTCGGGCTGTGGAGCGCCAGATACAGGCGGCCGTCCAGGGCCCGGAAGATCATGCCGTGACCTCCGTCCTCCAGAAACAGGGGCTTCAGCTGCGTGAAATGCCCGTCGATATTCCGGTTATCCGAAATCGCCAGGCCCTGGGCGTATCCTTTTTCGGAAAAGCCGGACCAGAGACACAGCAGGGCCCCGTCGTCTCTGCGCCAGAGAAAGGGTCCGTCCGTGACATAACCGGTTCTGCCGGAAGAATGGCGGATTTCCCGGCTCCAGGGAGCGTCGGATGCCCGGAAGAGGAGAAAAGGCTCCCCTGCGGCCGATTTCAGATCCTCTGCAAGCGGAAGGGCCAGGATTTCGCCGTCTCCCGCCTGCACCCATTCGTGGCAGAAGACCATATACGGACGGCCTTCCGGCGATACATAAAAGGTGCCGTCGAGACATTCCCAGTCCGCAGGCGTCACGGCGCCTTCCGACCAGGGAACGAAGGGCCCGAGCGGAGAGGATGCCCGGAGAATGGCCGTGCCGCGGCGCCGGGTTTCGCTTTTGAAACTGGCGAACATGTAAAAGGCGCCCCGCCAGGGATGAACCTCCGGCGCCCAGTAATTCCGGTCCGCCCAAAAGGAGCCGTCATTCTGAAAACAGACGGCGGGACCTTCCCAGGAGGCCAGATCCCGGCCGGCATAGACGTCAAAGCCGTCGGCCGGGCCCCAGCAGGTTTCACCGCGGGTGCCGTAAAGATAATACACCCCCTGATGAACCAGAACAAAGGGGTCCCGGATATTGATCTGATCGGTTCGCAGCATGGGACGATTCATCTCCTCTCATGGGACTGAGGTCAGGATCCGGCGGCCGCCCGGCACACACGGGCGCGGAACGGCCGCCGGGATTATTGTAGCATTCCGGGAAGGAACGATCAAGAAAACTTCGAATCATACCATCGGAAGAGAACGGTCACCGGAGGCGGCCGGGTAGAAGAGCCGGAAGGGAGAAGAGGAACATGCTGCCGGAAACAGGTGTGGCTTTCCGTACGGAGGACGAGCGGCTCCAGCGGGTCTATGACGCGGCGGAGGAAAAGTGCAGGCTGAATCTGAAAAGCTTTGGCCGGGACCGGGTGCTGGTGGAAGGCGGCGGATACGGGAAAATCTGGCTCGAAACGCAGCCGATGGGCGGGGAGATGTACGCTCTTCGCGATCTGGAAGCGGCGAGGAACAACTGCCTGCTTTTTATGCGGTATCAGCGGGAGGACGGAAGACTGCCGGGCTCCATTCAGTGCAGCGACGGGAAAATCATTCCGCAGTTCAATAAGTATCAGGGATTCTGTTTCCCTTTTCCGGCCCTGAATCTGTACTATCTGTGCGGGAGGGACGAAACCTGGCTGGACCAGCTGCGGGAGACACTGATCCGCTTTGACAGATGTCTGTGGAAGACCCGGCATCTGAACGGAGACGGCCTGCTTTCCTCCTTCTGCGTCTATGATACCGGGGAGGATCTGGCGGTCCGGTACGGGGACGCCCCCTGCTGGTGGGAGGAGGATATTCCTCCGGAAGGGTACAGCGTCGTGCCGATGGCCAGCATGGACGTGACCAGCTGGAGCTATGCCGCAAGGGAGACGATCGCCGAAATCTGCAGGATCCGGCAGGATCCGGCAGAGCAGACCTGGCGGAAAAAAGCGGCGTCCGTGGCTGAATCGCTGCGAAAAGGATTGTGGAATGAAGAAAGGGGAGCGCTGTTTGACCGGGACAGGAACGGACAGACGATTCCGGTTCTGTGCCACAATACCCTGCGCTGTATGCACTGGGGCAGTATATCCGCGCGGATGGCGGAGCGCTTTGTGAGGGAGCATCTGCTGAATGCCGGGGAGTTCTGGACGCCTTTTCCCCTGCCCAGCGTCGCGGCAAACGATCCGGCATTCCGCAACGCGCCGGAGAACAACTGGAGCGGTCAGCCGGAAGGTCTGACGTATCAGCGGGCGATTCTGGCGCTGGAGCGATACGGATACGACGAAATTGTGAATGCGCTGGGCAGGAAGCTGATCGACGCCGTGGACCGGAACGGCTGCCGCTTTACGCAGCAATACGATCCGTTTACCGGCCGGGCCTCGCTGGTTCACGCGGTGAGCCATCAGCCGGTTTCCGATGCCGGCAGCGAGCCGGTTCAGGATGCCTATGGCCCGACCATGCTGGCCTGCCTGGAATACATCGCGCACGGGTACGGAATCCATCCGCATCTGGGAACGGTCTGGTTCAGCCTGGGCTGCGGAAAGCCTTATCAGTATGAGGCGGTTTTTTATCAGCACCGTTACCGGATCGACAGCAGCGGAAAAACCGCGGAAATCACGGTCGACGGACGAAGCATCGGCCGGTGGGAATGCGGCTGCCGGGTTGTTACCGGAGAGCGGGGAGAGCTTCTGAAGATCCTCCGGATTACGCCTTCTGCTGAAAGACCAGCCCGCTGCTGATGTTCAGCGTGTGAGCGGTATCGTTGAAGAGCTCAATTCTGGGATGGACATATTCGCCCTTCCGGACGGGAAATTCCAGAATAATAATCGAAGTAAACTCGTAGGGCATCACCGTGCAGACATACGGAAAAGGAAGCGCCAGCAGATGCGCCAGGACGCAGGCCCCCGAACCGCCGTGGCTGAAAACCGCGATGGTTTTCTGCCGGTCTGTTTCACAGAAATAACGCGTGCCTTCATGGCGGTATCCCTGCCCGCGCAAAAGCTCATCGAACCGTAGGCTGATCCCGTCCAGATACCGGACAGCCGTGTTCTTTTCAAACAGGGGATGATGACGCCAGTCCTGATGATAAAAATCAAAATTATCCGATGAAATCATCCGGTCGCTGACGGTCCACGGATGCCCTTCATACGGAATTCCGGGGCCGCCCCAGGAAATTTCATGCATGAAGTCCAGCGTACGGACGGGCAGATTCAGCAGCTCCGCGGTACAGGCCGCGGTTTCCGAAGCCCGCCCCATGGGAGAAGCGTAGATTTCCCCGATTCCCTCCCGGGCCAGGCGCCGGGCGGCGGCTTCCGCCTGCAGCTTTCCCGTCGGAGTCAGACAATCTTTTTCATAATCCGGTTCGCCGTGACGGACAAAAATGATGCGCATACGGTTTCTCCTGTTTTTTTCTGATTATACTCTTTTACCGTCTGAGCTGTACAGAGGAAAGGAAGAAAATCAAAATAATTGCTATCTGACAGCTGAAAATGGTTTTTTACAAGAATGTTTCTTTTGAGCACAAGAAAAGTATGGTATACTGAATCTGATTTTACACTGCAAAAACAGTTCCGGCCGGCAGGCAGGAGGAAACAGAAGATGAATCATCTCGGTCACCGACAGGCAGAAGCCCGGCTTCGCATTCTCAGACCGGACGGCACCCCGGCCGCCGGCCAGACGATTCAGATCGATCAGGTCTCCCATCAGTTTCTTTTCGGCTGCGGGGCTTTTGACGCCGTCGAAATGATGAGAACGCAGGATGAGGAACGCAAAACCTTTCTGGCGGAGCGGCTGCGGAAATGGCTGGCTTTGTTTAATTACGGAACGCTGCCGTTCTACTGGGGACGGTATGAACCGGTCGAGGGAAAGACTGCCTATTGTGAAACGATGGCCGCCGCGAAATGGCTGCGTGAGCAGGGGGTTCAGGTGAAGGGGCACCCGCTGTGCTGGCATACGGTCTGCGCGCCGTGGCTGATGCAGTATTCCAATCAGGAAATTCTCCGCCGCCAGCTGGAGCGGATCCACAGGGATGTGACCGCTTTCCGGGGCGTGATCGATCTTTGGGATGTGATTAACGAAGTGGTCATCATGCCGGTGTTTGACAAATATGAAAATGCCGTTACCCGGATCTGCAATGAGATCGGCCCCGTCCGCCTGGTGCGGGAAGTGTTTGACGCCGCGAGGGAAAGCAATCCGGAAGCGACTCTGCTGATCAATGATTTCAATACCAGTCCGGCCTATGAGCATCTGCTGGAGGAGCTGCTGGAAGCGGGCGTGCCCATCGGGGCGATCGGGATTCAGAGCCATCAGCATCAGGGGTACTGGGGGCTGGAAAAGCTGAATGATGTGCTGTCCCGCTTCTCCCGCTTCGGCCTGCCGATTCATTTTACGGAAAACACCCTGATTTCCGGAGAGATTATGCCGGCTTATATTGAAGATCTGAACGACTGGCAGGTCGCGTCCTGGCCCAGCACCCCGGAGGGGGAGGAACGGCAGGCGAGGGAAATCACGGAAATGTATTCCGTTCTGTTTGCCCATCCGCTGGTGGAAGCGATTACCACCTGGGACTTCAATGACGGCTGCTGGCTGAAGGCTCCCTCCGGCTTTGTACGGGAGGATAACAGCGAGAAGCCGTCCTATACCGCGCTGAAAAAGCTGATTCACGAAGACTGGGAAACGCACGCCATGCTGACGGCGGATGCGGAAGGCCGGATTTCCTTTACGGGCTATCGAGGCGGGTACCGGGTGCATTCACCGCAGGGAAGCGCGGAGTTTGTTCTCCGGGGCAATCTGGAAGAAACGGTGAAGCTGTCCGGAGAAAAGAACTGAAAAAGCGGCCCGGGACGGATCCCGGACCGGCGGAAAACGCATGAAAACCGATGGGCGCGGGACGGCAGGGCGCGCGGGAAAACCATCAGGAATCCTGATAGATCACCAGATCCGCGCCGTCCCGGATCATCACCGGAATGATATGAATCGGGGCGGGGACGATGACAGTCTGTCCGCCCCGGTATTCTTTTCCGGTATAGGCGTCCTTCCAGACGGAACCGCCGGGAAGATAAACCGGCCTTTCCGTTACGCCGGGTTCCATCACCGGAGATACCAGCAGATCCGGGCCGAACATATAACTGTCTTCAACCTGCGCGGCGGAGGGATCCTTCGGAAAATCATAGTAGAGCGGCCGCATGACCGGGGCTCCCGTTTCATGCGCGTCCTTCATCAGACGGCGTATATAGGGGCGCAGCCTCTCCCGGATGAAGAGATACCGGCTGAGAATCGGCGTGTTCTCCTCCCCGAAGCTCCAGACCTCGTTATCCTGACCCGAACTCATCTGGCGGACGCCGTTCCGGTATTCCTGCTCTCTTTCGTACCAGGGAGAGCGCTCTCCGTGCATCCGGAAGACCGGGAGAAAGCATCCCCACGCGAACCAGCGGACCAGCAGCTCCCGGAAGGCGGGATCCCGGTTATTGCCGCCCATAAAGCCGCCCAGATCGCAGGTCCACCAGGGGATTCCGGCCATGCCCATGGATAACCCGGCCTGCAGCTGCTCCTTCATGGCCCGGAAGGAGGAACAGATGTCTCCGGACCAGGTCAGCGCCGCGTACTTCTGGCTTCCGGCCCAGGCGCAGCGGATCAGGGAAAGAATATCCTTTTCGCCTTCGGAACGGAGGCCGTCATAAAAGCCTTTGACATATCCCACAGGATAAACATTGGCGCACTGCAGGGCGGGACCTTCCCAGTAACGGTAATTATCAAATTCATAATCTCCGTATTCCGGCTCGGCTTCATCGAGCCAGAAGCAGCGAATCCCCTTTGTATAGTAATTCTGACGGCATTTCTCCCAGACGAATTTCTGGGTTCCGGGATGGGTTGCGTCAAAATAGACGGCGGCTCCCATCCAGGTGGAGACATCATTTCCCCGGTCCGTCCGGACCAGGTATCCGCGGTCCGCCATTTCCGGATAGTTTTCGCTCTTTTCATCCACGGTGGGCCAGACGGAGACCACGGTCTCAATTCCCATGGATTTCAGTTCCCGGACCATCGCCTCAGGATCCGGCCAGTCCAGCGGTTCAAATCTGAAGTCTCCCTGCCGGGTCCAGTGAAAGAAATCGACAACGATTGCATCCATCGGAAGGCCTCTGCGTTTATGCTCCCGGGCCACCTTCAGCAGCTCGTCCTGCGTACGGTATCTCAGCTTGCATTGCCAGTATCCCAAACCGTATTCCGGCATCATGGGAGTCCGGCCGGCCGCGGCGGAGTAATGCTCCTCAATTTCAGCCGGCGTATCCCCGCAGGTCACATAATAATCCAGCTTCCGGGTGGAACGGGCGGTCCATTCCGTCCGGTTTTCCCCGAAGACCACCTGACCGACCGCCGGATTATTCCACAGGAAGCCATATCCCCGGCTGCTGACGAAAAAAGGAACGCTGGCCTGGGAATTCCGGTGACACAGTTCCAGAATCGACCCCTTCTTGTCCAGACGCTGATCCTGATACTGGCCCATGCCAAAGATCTTTTCTTCCGGAAAAGCTTCAAACCGGGCTGTCAGAGCGTAATCCGACGTTCCCGGAACCGGCTTCAGCACCCGGGCGGATATCCGCAGGGAAGTGGAATACCGGTTCAGGCGGTTCCTGTTTCTCCAGTATTCCTCTGTCAGCAGTTCTCCCTTCTGATTGAAGAAACTGAGCCAGCCCTCCGGGGATACGCGGACGGTCAGCTTTCCGTTGGTCCAGGTAATCCGGGTTCCTGTCTGATGATATTTTGCCCATTCTTCTCCCCGGTACCAGGGATCTGTCGTGTCCACTTCCTCAAAATGGATTTCCGGCCGGATTTCCTCAACCGGCTCCGTCAGCGCCCAGTCATGCGCGTCCATCTCCGCCTCGCAGGTCATCCGGATCCGGACGCTGTCCTTTCCCCAGGGGTCCATCCACAGCTGACTGTTTCCGGCCAGAATCAGGAGCCTGTTTCCCACCTGCTCAAAACGCATATTGTCACCCTCCCTGTATTGTCAGGCAGCAGATCGCTGATTGCGGTCAGCGCCCCGAAAGTCCGGTAATGAAAATCTCCAGCCCGATTCCGATCAGGATCAGACCGCCGAGAATGGCGGCTTTCCCCGCAAGGCGGGTGCCGAAATGCTGCCCGATGCGCAGTCCGAAAAAGCAGAGGATGAAGGTAACCCCGGCAATGATGAGGCTGGCGGACAAGGCCCGGAGCACAGGGTATTCCGCGATGGTGAAACCGACCGACAGCGCATCGATCGATGTCGCGATCCCCTGAACCAGCAGGGTACCGGGCTTCAGAATGACGTCTTCCTGCTCCGGGCCGCCTCCCCGAATGCCGTCGAGCAGCATTTTCCCTCCGATAAACAAAAGCAGGATCAGGGCGATCCAGGGGATGGCGGGCTGAACCGCAACGAAGGTTTCCGCGATGCTGTGGACGCAGAACCAGCCGATCATGGGCATCAGGAACTGGAAGGCGGCGAAAGTGAACGGGATGGCCAGCCGCATTCCGCGGGACAGCTTCGGCGCGTTCAGCCCATTGGCCAGCGATACGGAAAAGGCATCCATGGCCAGGCCGACGCCGAGCAGAATACTGTTCAGGACAAAGGAAAAAAGTGAGCCCATCGGATTCTCCCAACTCAGCGAAGGCCGGCGGTCCCCCCGGGGCGATGAAGGAAAAAGGACTTCCGGCCGTGCAGTGATACAGATTTCATTCTATCATAGTTTTTCGTGAAATGGTACGGTTATACGCAGTGAAGAACGGGAAAACCTGACCGAAAAGCCGGAGAAGCGGTCAGGAACGGCGATTCGGAAACGAAAGAAAGAATTTACAATTTGGCCTGACTGTAGTAAAATGTCGAAAGTTATTGGCTGAACAGAGAATACCCGGAGGCGACCTGATCCATGAAACACCTCGTTCAGATCAAACAGGAAGGCATCTCACTGAAAAAAATGACCTGGGTTATGCTGGGTGTATCGGTGATCATTGCGCTGATGCTTCTGTTCGCGGTGACCGGAGCCTTCCGCAGTTTCCGGCAGATGGAAAAACTGACAGACAACTATATTATGCTTCAGGACGCGACGACGGAGCTGATGGGGGCTTCGGATCTGCTGACAGAAGAAGCCCAGTGCTATACGGTGATCGGAACCCGGAACCATCTGGAGAATTATTTTAACGAAGCGGAAAACGAGCGCCGCAGGGAGCATGCCATCGCCACAATGGAAGCGGAGATGCCGGATTCGGCCGCGCTGCAGGATCTGATGAAAGCCATGAACGAATCCGTCGCGCTGATGGACCGGGAATACTATGCGATGCGCCTCGTTCTGGAAGCCCAGGGGGATTCCGATATCCCGGCGCCGATCCGGGAACTGCAGCTGAAAGCGGAAGATCAGGCGCTTTCTCCGGAGAAAAAGACAGAGCTGGCTCAGCAGATGATGCATGACGAGGAATACTATGAGCAGAAGAACCGGATCCGCTCCAATCTGACCGCCTGCGTGGGGGACCTGAAAAGCAGCGTTCACGGCGAACAGAAGAGAATGGAAGAACAGACCGGACACAAAATGATCCTGGTTTCCGCCCTGATCATTCTGCAGACGCTGGCGGTGTTCCTGATGCTCTGGATGATCACCCGCCTCGGCCTGAATCCTGTGCTTCGGGCGGTGGATCATATCCGGAAGGATCAGAAAATCCCGATTGTCGGCGCATCCGAATTCCGCTATCTGGCCGGCACCTATAACATGATGTACAACGCGTACAAAAAGAGCATTGAAAAGCTGAATTTCAAGGCTTCCCATGATGAACTGACCGGAGTCTACAACCGGGCCGGATATGATCTGATCATATCCAGCCTGGATCTCAGCTCTTCAGCCATGATGGTGCTTGACGCGGACATGTTCAAATCGGTCAACGATACCTATGGCCATGAGACCGGGGATCAGATTCTGAAGAAGATCGCCGCGACGCTGAAAAAGAATTTTCGTTCCGACGACTATATCTGCCGGATCGGCGGGGATGAGTTTGTCGTTCTGATGGTGCATGTGAGCAGGGAAATGGCCGGACTGATCGAGCGTAAAGTGGTGCAGGTGAATCAGGATCTGGCGGAAACATCCGACGGGCTGCCGTCCATCTCCCTGAGCGCCGGGGTTGCCTTCGGAACGAAGGATTCGAATCCCGTGACGATGTTCCGTCAGGTGGATACCGCTCTGTATTATGTCAAGGATCACGGGCGTAACAGCTGCTGCTTCTATTCGGACAGACTGAAAAGCAAAGAGCTCGTTTCCGCGGGCTGATCCCCGGAAACGCCGGAAAAACACGCAGGCAGCCGGAAAAGGAGGAAAGACGGATGCCTTTTGAGATCGTACGGAATGACATTACCCGGATGAAAGTGGATGCGATCGTCAACGCCGCCAACCGCAGCCTCCTGGGCGGCGGAGGCGTGGACGGAGCCATTCACGCGGCGGCCGGTCCGGAGCTGCTGGAGGAATGCCGGCGCCTGAACGGCTGCGAAACCGGGGACGCGAAAATCACCGGAGGCTACCGCCTTCCGGCCAGGTATGTGATTCATACGGTGGGGCCTGTCTGGCAGGGCGGAGGATACCGTGAACGGGAGCTGCTTTCCTCCTGCTATACCCGCTCGCTGGAGCTGGCGGCGGAAAAAAATCTGGAATCTGTGGCCTTTCCCCTGATTTCGGCGGGCGCTTACGGCTATCCGAAGGAGGAGGCCATGGAGGTCGCCGTGGAAGCGATCACCCGGTTTCTGCTGCTTCATGATCTCACGGTTTATCTGGTGGTCTTCGGCCGGCAGGCGTTTTTTACCGGGAAGAAGCTGTTCCGGGACGTCCGGGAATATATCGACGACTGCTATGTGTCCGAACATTTCAGCCCGAACAGGGAGTTTGCCCGAAAGAACCTGTGGCGGGGGGACGTCTTCCGGGCTCAGGAACTGGATAAGGAATACCGGGCCGCGGCGCCGAAGGATGCGGCTCCCGCTCCGGATGAATGGTCCGTTCCGGAGGAGATCCTGGAAGCTCCGAAACGGAAATCAGCCGCCCGCAATCCGCTGCAGGATTTGAAAAAACTGGTAAAACAGACGGATGAGGGTTTTTCCCAGGCGCTGCTCCGAATGATTGATGAACGGGGAATGACGGACGCTCAATGCTACAAGAAGGCGAATGTGGACCGCAGGCTTTTCAGCAAGATCCGGTCCGATCCGGAATACCGGCCAAGCAAGCCGACGGTGTTCGCCTTCGTCATGGCGCTGGAATTGAGCCTGCCTGAAGCGGAGGAAATCCTGCGGAAAGCGGGATTTGCGCTGACCCGCAGCAGCAGGATGGATCTGGTGATTGAATACTGTATCAGCCACCGTATTTATGATGTGCTGCAGATCAACGAAGTGCTGTATGAGCTGGATCTGCCGCTGCTGGGCAACAGCAGCAATGTCGCCTGACGGGCGACCGCTGAAAGCCTGTTTTCCGGTATTCTGAGGATGACAGAAGCGGAAACGCTTCTGAATCAGAAGATCGGGAGGCAGGCTTTTTATGAAAAAGAATCTGACGGAAATGGTGTTTATTCTGGATCGAAGCGGATCCATGCACGGACTGGAGGAGGATACCATCGGCGGCTTTAACAGCATGATTGAGCGCCAGAAGCAGGAAGAGGGGGAGGCGCTGGTATCCACGGTGCTGTTTTCCAATGAAAGCAAGGTGCTTTACGACCGGCTGGATGTTCAGAAGGTGGAGCCCATGACTTCAGCGCAGTACAGCGTGAACGGCTGCACCGCCCTGATCGACGCGATCGGGCAGGCGATCCATCATATCGGCAACGTGCACAAGTACGCCCGGGAGGAGGACCGGCCGGAGCATACCATCTTCATCATCACCACCGACGGAATGGAGAATGCCAGCCACAGATACAGCAGCGACGAAGTGAAAAAAATGGTGGAACGCCAGAAAAGCCGGTATGGCTGGGAGTTTCTTTTCCTGGGGGCGAATATTGACGCCGTGGAGAGCGCGCGGAAGATCGGGATCGCGGAGAACCGGGCGGTCCGGTATCATAACGACTCCCGGGGCATTGCCCTGAACTATGAGGCCGTCAGCAAGACCGTGCGCTGTATGCGGTCCAGCGAACCGATCGCGGACGGCTGGAAGGATGCAATCGAGGAGGATTACCGGTCCAGAAAGGCGAACCGCTGAACCGAAAGAGGCGCATCGCCGAACCGGAAAGACATATTTATTTCGGGCAGTTCATCAGGGAGAGAACCAGCCGGGCGATCCGTACGGCTCCGGACAGGCTCAGGTGACTGTTATCCTCCAGTCCATCCGGATAGTTGGGATGGCCGGCCGGAACATGGCAATAGATCTCCCGGGAACCCTGAGGCCCTGCCTGCTCCACGAGGGAGGCGGTTGCCTGCTCCAGGTCGATCAGAGGAATGCCGCGTTCTTTCGCAAGCCTGCGGATGGCGTCCGGATAAGGTCCGTGCGTAGGGATCAGGCGGCCGGATTCGTCAAACAGACGCCGGACCACCGGAGTGAGCAGGACCGGAAAAGCGCCGTGCTCCAGAGCTGTATCGATAAAGCGGTTCAGATTCTCCGGGAAGGAGCTGCCGGGGGCGGTGTAGCGGGAAGGATCCTCCTGCTTTTCATCATTATGGCTGAAACCGATCAGCACCCGGTCGCCCCCGCGAAGACAGAGAGCGACGCGCTCCAGACGGCCTTCGTCCATGAAGCTTTTCGTAGAACGGCCGCAGACGGCTTCGTTCCCGATATACACGTTTTCGGAGATCAAGGGGCGGAGCACCTGGCCCCAGCCGGTCATCGGAGCATTTTCAGGGGGATAATCCGCCATAATGGAATCCCCGCAAAGGAACCAGGTCGGGGTCCGCCGGTCCGGCTGCCAGCCGTCGGCGCCGCCCAGTACCTGGGGCAGCGTGATCAGGAGAGCTTCCTCATCCGTCAGGCGCTTCTGAGACGGATGGCGGGTACTCTGATCCGCCCGGGCTCCGGAAGTATGCCATTCGGCATAGCGGTCCGTAACCACCCGGACGGTATCCCAGTCGCAGAAGCCCTGGGGCGCAACATGCTCATCCATCTCGCATTCGAGGAAAACGGTACGGGCGAACCGCCTCCAGGGGCGGCCAAGGAAGCCTTCCCCGGGCCGGCATTCCCCGGTGAGGTGGCAGTGATGAAAGACAAAGCCAAAGGGCTGGTCCCGGTTGGTGTTGGCAGCGGTGTAGAATCCGCCTCGCGCGTTCATAAACAGGGTGCAGCGTTCGAACCAGCAGCGGTAGGATCCGAAAATAAAATCCACATCGCCCTGAATATAGCAGTCTTCAAAATACTGGCGGCTGAAGGTCAGCGGGCCGCCCTCGACCCGGATGGATTCTTCGGCACGGCCCCGGCGGGGAAGGATATCCTCGAGGGTATTCGGCAGGCGGACCGGACCGCAGAAAAGCGTATCCTGATGAGCAATGAAGCTGCAGCCACGCCAGATTCCCCGATCCCCGGCGGCGTAAACCGCCACGGCCTGGCCAACCTCTCTGCCGTCGCCCGCGTCGTTGCGGACCGTCAGGTTTTCCACCTCAATATTGTGCCCTGTGGTGGTGAGCGTGGCGGAAAGGAAGGTTCCCTTTACGGTTCCGTCCTCATACTGATCCTGGGCGCAGCCGTTCCAGGTGATGACCGTACGGTCCCGGTCCTCTCCGAGGAGCCGGACATGATCCCGGTGAATGACGACCTTTTCCCGGTATTCACCGGAGCGGAGGAGAATAACGGACGGACTCGCGCCGGGAGCTTCCGGCAGAGCATCGACAGCGGCCTGCAGGGAAGTGTAGTCACCGGTTCCGTCTTTCGCAACAACAATGATCATGGCAGATCCTTTCCCGGCCTCCTTCGGAGGCGAACTGGTTTTGAACGGATCTATTGTACAATGGAATCAGCTGCCTGGCAATCCGGTTTATTCCGGCATGGAAACCGAAAACCCGTATCTTGACGGATATGGTATACTGTTTGGGATCGATGGAAGAAACGGTAAGAATCTGAAAGGAACGGAAAATGATCAGGAAAATCGGAGCATTTCTTCTGGCGGCATTGCTGTTCGCGGCGCCGGCAGCCGGGGCGCAGGAGTACCGGGAAATGATGGCGAATACAACCCGGGAAGAACGGGAAGCCTGGTACGAAATCCTGAACAATGTGGATTTCGAAGCATGGATGCAATATGAAGACATTCCCGTTCCCGGAAACTGGTTCGCAGCCTACAGGCTTCCCGGAAATGTGATTGTGATCGTGGAGTTTACGCATGAACAGTGCGTCTGTTCCTTTCTGATCCCCGGGAAAGATAAAGCGCTTTTACTGGATACCTGTACGGGGATACAGAATCTGCGCAAAGTGGTAGAATCCCTGACGGATCTTCCGGTTCTGGTGCTGAATTCCCATGACCACTTTGATCATATCGGCGGGAATTCCGCTTTTGATGAGGTATGGTGCTATCATGATGCCAACGCGATCCGCCATCTGACAAACGGACCGACGAAAAAGGAACTGCAGGAGATTCTGCAGCGTACAAAATCACTTGCCGCGCTTAAGGAACTCTTTGAGGTTGAAATACCGGATAAAATTCCGGGGAAAGCGCCGACCGGAACCGTTGAGGACGGGCAGATCATCGATCTGGGAGGGCGAAAGCTGGAAGTGATTCACACGCCCGGCCATCAGCCTTCCTGCATCATGCTGCTGGACCGGGAAAACAGGCTGCTTTTCACCGGCGATATGTTTTATCCGGGACCGATGTACTGCCAATTTGATGATTCCTCTTTTCCGGATTATGTGAAAAGCATCCGCAAAGCGGCCGGGATGGCCCGGGAGGCCGGAGTGAAAGAGGTTTACACTTCCCATAACCTTCCGGCCACTGAGACGGAAACCCTCTGCGATTTCGCCGATTTTCTGGAACGGATTGAAAGCGGAGCGTTCAGGGATTATACCGTTGAGGATGGCTTCAGAACCTATTCGATGAACAAGGATATTTCCATTATTTTGCCGGATGACGGAACGGAACCGGTATCGGGATTCAGCATGGTTCATCCGGAGTGAGAAATCCGGAGCCGGCGATCCGGACAGCGGAAACGGATTCACGCCGGATGAAACGGCGGATGGCAGGGCAGCGGACGAAGAAGCACAAATCAATTGACGGCGGACAGGCAGACCGATATAATGAACCGGACAGATGAATAGCCGGTGTATCTGCGCAGCGATGCGCGGCGCTTTCCACGATGAAAGCGCCACAGGAACACGGATGAAAGTTCCGGGCTATCCCAGTAACCGTGAAGCGGACGAAAGCACGTGAAGAAGCCACTGCGAAAGCGGGAAGGTGTGCCGGTAGGATGAGGCCAAGCCGGGAGACTTGTTTACACCGTGAAAAAATCATTCCCCTGGGGGTGGGATCTGCTATGAAGCCTGCAGGCTTTTTCTGCGGGTTTCGTTGGCGTACCTCGGGGAGAAACGTTTTTCTTCAGGAAAGACGCTCTCCCGCTGATTCATCTGATCATACTTATGAGGAGGGACAGTGTATGTCCAGAAAAACGGTTTCCCTGTTTCTTGCCCTGCTGATGATTTTCAGCATGGCCTCATCCCTGGCGGAAGGCGCCGGAATCACGGTGACGGATATGCTCGGCCGTGAAATCACGCTGGCTGAGCCGGCCACCAGCATCGTTGTGATGCAGCCTTCCGACTGCGAAATTCTGTGCGCGATCGGCTGCGAGAATACAATTGTCGGACGCGGGCAGTATGTCGACTATCCGGCGTCCATTCTGGAGGTTCCGGTCGTACAGTCCGGCAAAGAGACCAATGTGGAAGAGATTCTGGCGCTCCAGCCCCAGGTGGTGCTGATGAACAGCATGAGCCAGAGCGAGGAACAGGTCAAACAGCTGGAAGAAAACGGGGTGAAGGTTGTCGTCAGCAGCACAACCAACATCGAAAGCGTGTACACGGCCATCACCCTGATCGGAAAACTGATGGGCAAAGACGCCGAAGCGGAAGCCGTCATTACCGATATGAAGGCGACCTTTGATGAAATCCGTGCCAAAGCGGATGAAGAACCGAAGAAGAAGGTTTACTTCGAGATTTCTCCGCCTCCGTATCTGTATACGGCCGGAAGCAGCAGCTATATGAACGAACTGGCTGAAATCTGCGGCATCAAAAATATCTTTGATGATCAGGAGGACGCCTGGCTGATGATCAGCGAGGAGCAGGTGATCGAGCGGAACCCGGACTACATCGTGCTGATCACCAATATGGGCAGCGCCGGCGTTGAGGAGATTCTGTCCCGGGCAGGATGGGGAGATATCACCGCCATCAGAAATCAGAAAGTTTACAACGACGAGGACAGCTGCATGGCGCGCCCCAGCCCCCGCCTGAAGGAAGCCGCGATCGTTCTGTACAACTTTGTTCACGACATTGCGGCCGAAGAAAAACCGGCCGCCTGATCTGCCATCTTCCGGGAAGCCGGTCTGCTCCGGCTTCCCGGTTTTCGTGAGGGGGAACATGGAAAAAGAACGATATCTCAGAAGAGAGCGCTTTACGCCGCTGACCTATCTGCTGCTGGCGGCGGCCCTGCTTTTTACCATGATTCTGTGCATCTGCGTCGGCAGCGTCGGGATTTCCTTTTCCGATACCGTTACCTGCGTATGGAACGCGGTCACGGGACAGCCTGTTCCGGAAGGAATCGCGAAGAATATTATCCTGAATGTCCGGCTGCCCCGGGTGCTCTGTGTGGCGCTGGCCGGAGCGGCTTTGTCGATCTGCGGCGCCGCGATGCAAGGCCTTTTGCGCAATCCGCTGGCGGACGGTTCCACCATGGGCGTGTCCTCCGGCGCGGCGCTGGGCGCGATCATCGCCGTCGCAACGGGATTTACGCTGCCGGGTTTCTCCTTCGGCGGAGGCATGGTAATGGCCATGGCCTTCGCTTTTGGTTCCCTGATCCTGATTCTTTCGCTGGCCTACGCGCTGGACCGGTCCATGAGTACCGGCAGCATCATTCTGATCGGCGTGATCTTTACCATGTTCATCTCCGCGATCATCTCCCTGGTCATCACATTTGCCAGCGATCATACCCGAACCCTGAGCTTCTGGACCATGGGATCCTTTTCCGGGGTGAATTATGAACAGGTCATCATTCTCGGCGCGGCTCTTCTGCTGTGCGGCGGGGTACTGATCCGCTTCAGCCCGGAGCTGAACGCTTTCGCCATCGGAGAGGAAAATGCCCGCCATATCGGGGTGAATGTCCGGCGTGTCAAGCTGATCATCCTGATCACCGTATCCGTGCTCATCGGCGTGTGCGTGTCCATCGCGGGTACGGTCAGCTTCGTCGGCCTGATCATGCCGCATATCGCCCGGATGCTGGTCGGACCGAATCATAAACGGCTGATTCCCGCGTCGCTGTTTTCCGGAGCCATCTTCCTTCTGCTCGCGGATCTGACAGCGCGTACGCTGCTCAGCCCCATTGAGCTGCCGATCGGCGTGGTGACCTCCATTGTCGGCGCGGCTGCTTTTGTGATCATCTTTTATCAAACCAGGAAGGCGGGGTGACCCGAATGCTGGCAGGGGATCATATTACGGTTCGGTACGGAAACAGGACAGCGGTGGAGGATCTGTCCTTCCGGCTTCACGAAGGAGAATGGCTGATGCTGGCCGGCCCGAACGGAGCGGGAAAATCCACGCTGATTGAAGCGATTGCCCAGGGGCTGCCCTATTCCGGTGTGTTCCGCTGGAAAGGGGAGGATATCCGCACCCTGAAAGGGGCCGTCCTCGCGCAGCGGATCGGCATTCTGTCCCAGCAGAACCGCGTCAGCTATGCCTATACGGTGGAAGAAGTGGTTGAACTCGGCCGGTATGCCTTTAAAAAGGGGATGTTTTCCGGGAAGGACGAACAGGGTGCCGGTCAGGTGGAGAAAGCGCTGGAGATGACCGGCATGACGGAGTTAAGGCACGCCAGCATGCTGACCCTGTCCGGGGGCGAGATGCAGCGGGCGTTTCTGGCGCAGGTATTCGCACAGAATCCACAGGTCATGATTCTGGACGAACCGGCCAATCATCTGGATCTGAAATACCAGAAGCAGCTGTTCTCCCTGATTCAGGCCTGGCTGAAGGAGCCCGGCCGGGCGGTGATGTCCGTCGTGCACGATCTGAACCTGGCCCGACACTACGGGACACATGCCGTTCTGATGGATCAGGGAAAATGCATCGCCCAAGGCCCCATCGGGGAAGTGATGACGCAGGAAAACCTGCGACAGGTCTATGGGATGGATGTATATGAATGGATGAGAACGATGCTTTCCCAATGGACGGAAGAATGAAAACCGCCTGAATCAACGGACTGACGGAAAGAATCTGTTGACTGAAGAAGAAATCAATGATATTCTGAACTAAAGCAATATCATACAGGAGCAGCATAACGATGACACATAAGCCAAAGTTTTCGCTGAAGAAGAAACTGATCATTCTGATTGTTTCCATCATTATGACAATCAGTCTTCTGGCAGGGTTGCTCAGTTATAAGGAAATCGATGGTGTTATCCGGGACATGTACATCAACCGGTCCAGGGAGCTGTCCGCGACCGCCGCGGCCATGCTGGACCCGCAGATGGTGAAGACGGTCCGGGATCAGGTAATGGATGTTTTCAGCGCGACGGAGGACCGGGTCAGCACGGATGACTGGGGTTCCCCCGAGTTTGAAGCCTATCTTCAGAAGTACGATACCGTTCGGGATACATCTGAATACCGGACGATTCAGAAACAGCTGCGGATTGTTCAGGATCACAATCATCTGGAGTGCGTATATCTTGTGTACTTCGACCTGGAAACCGAATCCACCATCTATCTGGTGGACGGAACCTACGGCGAAGACAACAGCCGGCCCGGCTGCTTTGACGCGATCATGTATGAGGTGGATCGCGAAGCGATGAGGCACCCGGAAAACGGAATTGCTCCGGATGTGACCAATACGGAGGAATACGGCTGGGTTGTGGCGGCCGGGAGCCCGGTTTTCCTGGATGGCAGCCTGGTTGCTTTTTCGGCGGCCGAGATCTCGATGAACGAAGTGATGAAGGAAAGAAACCGTTTCCTGATCCTTGCCTTTGCCGCCCTGCTGGTGCTGGCCGTGGTGTTTATCATCCTCAGCATTCTGCTGATTGAACGGGCCATTGTCCGGCCGATCAACAAACTGTCCGATACGTCCGAAAAATACTGGAGCGGGGAATCCACAGCCATTCACAATGAATTCTCCAGACTGCAGATTCATACCGGCGATGAAATAGAACTGCTTTCCAATTCCATGAAGCAGATGGAGCAGAATATCAATGAACAGATGACGAAGATCCTGGATACCACGCAGAAGCTGATTACCACCAGGGAACACGCGGAAGAAATGGACCGGATCGCCAATGTCGACGCGCTGACGAAGGTACGCAATAAACGGGCCTACGACGAGAAAATCGCGCAGATGGAAGCGGGAATGCAGTGCGGAGAGATCCGGGAATTCGGCATTGCCATGGTGGATCTGAACGATCTGAAGAAGATCAATGACAACTACGGACACGACAAGGGCGATCTCGCGATCCAGAAGCTTTGCGGGATTGTCTGCTCCAATTTCAAGCATTCACCGGTCTTCAGAATCGGCGGGGATGAATTTGCCGTTGTGCTGGAGGGGGAGGATCTGCAGAACGCGGAAGAAATCATTCGGAATATTGAAAACAGGCTGGATCAGATCAGGACGGATCTGGCCCTGAAACCCTGGGAACGCACCAGCGCGGCGATCGGAATCGCCCGGAACCGGGAAGGCGATACGCCGGACATGGTCTTCAGGCGCGCGGATGAGGCGATGTACGCCCGGAAAAAAGAAATGAAGGCCCGCTTTCAGGCCTTCAGGTGATCCGGTTCATTCCCGGAGTGAACGGAGGGAATGAACCGGAGGAGGAAAATGATATAAACGCAGGATTATGAACCGGACGATGTTCCGGAGGGCGGAAAAACCTGCCGGAGCAGAGGCTTTCCGGCACAGTAGTTTTCAAAATCCTCGAGAAAAAGATCCACGATCCGGTCCTTCGTGTAGGGAAGCGTCATATTTCCGGCCACGTGGGGTGTGATCAGCAGATTGGGACAGGTCCACAGGGAGTCCTCCTTCGGGAGCGGCTCCTTTTCAAATACATCCAGCGCGGCGAAAAGCCTGCCGGCCCGCAGCTCTTTTTCAAGCGCCTGCTGCTCGATGACGGAACCCCGGCCGACATTGATGATCAGCGCGCCGTCCGGAAGCAGAGCCAGCCCGGCTGCCGCAATCATTTTTTCCGTTTCAGCCGTGGCCGGCAGGGAGATGATCAGAAGATCCGTTTCCGGCAGGACATCCGCCAGTTCCCGGGGACTCAGAATCCGGTCAAACAGGCCGGCCGGGTTTTTGCCGCTGCGGTTGACGCCGGTCAGAACGGCCGGGCGGAAGGACCGCAGCCGCGCCGCGGTTTCCCGTCCGATATCGCCGGTTCCCAGCAGCGTGATCCGGCTCCCGAAAAGGGAACGCACCGCCAGATCCCGGCGCCATTCCCGGTTTTCCACGATCCGGCTGTATTCCGGCTGACGGCGGAGCATTTCCAGCGCCGTCATGATCACATGCTCCGAGATGGTGACTCCGTAGGCTCCGGAGGAATTGGACAGCCGGGCATCCGGCGAAGCGAACATCTCTTTGCTGAACTGATCGGTTCCGGCGGACGGGCTGCACAGCCAGCGCAGTTCAGGGCTGTTCCGCGCCAGGAGGGCGGACTGCCCGAACACGATTTCCACCTCCCGGAGGGCAGGCAGGGCGCTCTTCGCCTCCGCAAAGAACCGGACGGAGTATCCATGCTTTTCAGCCGCGCGCCGAATCAGGACGCGGTGCTTTTCTTCCAGCGCCGGATTGACAACCACCAACTCTTTCTTCATTTTTCGGCTTCCCCTTTTCGTTTCGTTTTAAGGGAAGTGTAACAGATCCGATCTCTCTTCGCAACCATGGAAAAACCATTCCGTTTATTCGGCGCAGCAGAGCTCCAGGATCGCGCCGAAGAGGGACTCCGGAAGATCCAGGCGCCGGAGAGCGGCCAGCAGGACGGTTCCGGGAGGAACGGATTCCGCCAGGGAGAGGATCTCCTGCTTCAGATCAAAGGACATACCGGCAGGGAAGAGCAGCTTCCGGAGTTCAGAGCACAGATCAATGGGAGGAAGGGACGGTTTGCGGTTCCAGCGCAGGGTCAGACCGTCCGAAACGTTTCCCTGGGGAATCAGGGTCAGCGCTCTTCGCTCCGGATCATAGGAAGTTTCGCAGGGAAGGGAAGCCGTATCCGGCGGAATTTCTCCGCAGCCGTTCAGCTCCACCAGAATCTGCCGGTTCCGGGGCAGCAGCTCCCGGCAGCCCTCCGGAGGAAGAATTTCCAGCGTGAGTCCCTGATCTTCCTTCAGCAGGAAACGGGTGCGGACCCGCTGGTATGCCGGATTCTCCGGCAGAAGGCCGTTATCCTCCAGCAGTTCGGCTTCCGTGTCCGCTCCCGGGAAAACGCGAAGCAGAATCGTTTCCGGCAGCGGCGCGCCGTTCTCCGGAACCCGGGCGGCATCCAGCGGGAGAATGGATCCTTCCCGGACGAAAACAGGCGTTTCGGTCAGACGGCGGTACTGTTTCATCCCGGTTCCGCCCTGATACCGGCGGCCGGTAAAGAAATCCGTCCAGCGGCCCCGGGGCAGAAAAACGTCCGTTTCCGCAAGGCCCGTGACCGGATCCGCCGGCTGCGTGACCGGCGCCGCGATCAGTTCCTGCCCGAAACAGTATTCCCCCCGGGCGGTAAAGCTCTCCCGGTATTCAGGATAATCGTGATACAGGGGACGGTGGAGCAGACAGCCACTCTCCCGGGCGATGAGACTCTGGGAATAGAGCCAGGGAATAAGCCGGTGGCGCAGCCGGAGAGCGGCTTTCATCGCCTCGGCAATCTCCGCCGGAAAAGCCCAGGGCTCTTTTTCCATAAAGATATTGCAGGAAGAATGAAGCCGGAGAACCGGAGAAAAGACACCGAACTGCACCCAGCGGAGCGTCAGCTCCGGATCTTTTTTTCCGTGCATATGCCCGCCGATATCATGGCTCCACCATCCGTAGCCGATATTGGCGGACACGGCGGTAAAGAACGGCTGAAAGGCCAGGGAATCCCAGGTGGCGCAGGTGTCGCCCGAAAAACCGGCCGGATAGCGGTGGCTGCCGGGCCCGGCGTAACGGGAGAGAATCAGCGGCGGAAGCCCTTCCTCCAGAGCATGGAGGAAACGGGTATGGTTCAGCACGAAAAGCGGATTCATTCCGGGAACGGAGGACCCTCCCTGCTGCTGCCAGTCGATCCACCAGAAATCCACGCCCATCCGCTCCAGCGGAACGAGAACCGTTTCCCGGAACGCGGTCAGGAAGGCCTCGTCCGCGGCGTCAAAGGGGAAAGACCGGCCGGAAGAAGGATCCTCTCCCAGCTTCCGGGCCAGAGCCGGATAAAAATCCTCGCCGGGACGCAGTCCGTCCGCCGGATGATCGTTGAGGGTGACACGCAGACCCTGAGTGTGCAACCAGGAAAGAAGCTTCTCCGGCTCCGGAAACATAGACCGGTCCCAGGAATACCCGGTCCAGCCGGTGCCCAGCTTCGGATCATGATCCGTGCGATGCCAGTTCATATCCAGCACCGCGACGGACAGGGGGATTTCCTCCCGGCGGAAGCGGAGCATCAGATCCTGATACTCCTGCTGGGAGTATCGGTAATACCGGCTCCACCAGTTGCCCAGGGCGAAGCGCGGCAGGACGGGAGGCGGCCCGGACAGACGGAAATAATCCCGCAGCGCCGCGCGGAAATCCCGGCCGTACCCGAAGAAATAGAGATCGGTTTCCCCGGAATCCGGCGGGGTCAGACGACCGTCTTTCTCCAGGGTCATGGAACCTGAATCCTCCAGCACGGTCCATCCGTGCAGGGAGAACAGGCCGTCTTCCAGGGGGATTTCTCCGTCCGCCTCATCCAGGGTGCGGGCCGTTCCGCCCAGATTCCTGTTTCGCGGATCCGGTTCCCCGAAATGCCAGACGGAGGTATAGGGCCCAAACTGACCCTTGAGCATGACGGAAAGGCCTTCCGGAGAGAAAGGATTCCGGTCATAGGTCAGACGGAGAAATTCCGTTTCGACGGTGAGCGCTTTGCCGCTTTCCCCGACCGTGAAAGAGGGAACGGGAAATTCACGGTTCAGGGCCAGCTGGGTGGCCGAATCCCGGAAAGTGCCGCTTTCGTCATATTCCAGCCGGAGCAGCTTGTCCGTGAGCACGGTGATCCGCCAGGTGTTCCCGCGAAGGACGGCCCGGGAATCCGCCAGAGGCGCTACGCGCCAGAGTTCGCTCATGTTCATGAAAAAACCACCTCTGTTTCTTTTCGGAAAGGAGGCTGCCGCAGAGCGGCAGCCTCCGCATAGGGGGTCAGCGGGAGAAATTACTGACCGATATACTTGGCATAGGCATCCAGATGAATGTTGATCAGATCCTGCACACCCATCTTTTCCAGCTGCGCCAGATAGGCATCCCACTCTTCTTCCACGCCGCCTTCGGTGACCCAGTGCGCATACTGCTGGGAGACGTAGTTCAGGATGTCGGGGGAGAGGAAGCCCAGCTGGTCCAGCTGATCGGCGGTGTAGGAGACGACGGGGAAGGTATCCCGGGCATAGGCCGCGTTGACCGCGTCATCCGCGAGCTTGATGCCGTCGCCTTCGGTGGCCGGAAGCACAACCCTGGATTCAAATTCCTTGTTCATATACTTGGGACCGTGATCCCGGAAGGAGAAGGTCCAGCAGGAGGTGTCCAGATTGATGCCGGAATCCGCGGAGGGCAGCAGCACTTCATAGGTGCCGTCGTCTTTCTTCGCGATTTTGCCGTCGCCGATGGATCCGTAATAAGTCTGCAGGGAGGCCTCATCGGTGTAGAACTGATCCGCCCACTCCAGCAGTTTTCCGGGGTTCTTGCAGTTCTTCGTGATGACCAGTTCATTCTTGCCGTAGTTCAGGAAGGTCGGGTCGGATTCCACATAGCGGTTTCCGTCCGGGCCGGCGACGGCTTCCGCCACCACATAGTCCTTCGCGTTGCCCAGCAGCTCGGAATCCGCCGTCCAGGCAAAGACGATTCCGGTCCTGGAACCGGCTTCGGTATCCTGAATCTTGGCGCGGACCATATCGGAGGTCTGGGTGAAATACTCGGGATCCAGCGCGCCGCGCTCGAAGAGGTCGCGGGCCCATTTGACCGCTTCCTTATAGTTATCGGCCATGGGGACGAAGTAGGGCTTGCCTTCCGCGTTGAGGCCCATCATGTTGCCGGCACGGCTGGCCTGCACTCCAAAGGGCAGCAGCAGGTTGTTCAGGTCTCCCGCGAGAGAAGAGGAAGCGATGTAGCCGTAGCGGCCTTCGCCGGATTTGGAGAAAGCAACCAGGGTATCCGCCAGCTCGGTGTAGGTGGTGGGCATGGGCAGATTCAGCTCATCCAGCCAGGCTTTGTTAATGTACATCTCGTTGGCCGTGATGGGGCGCATGGGGAGCTTTTTGGGCAGCGACCAGATTTTTCCGTCCGCGTCGGTGCACAGGGCTTTCATGGAAGGATCCTTTTCAAAGATCGCGGTGAGGTTGGGCATGTACTGCGGAATCAGATCCGTGAGTTCGACAAAATACTCTGAGTTGGGAATGATATCCGCATCCGTCAGGGAGATGGAGCCGAAGAAGGCATCCGGCAGAGCGCTCAGACCGCTGGCCAGCATCAGGGATTTCTGATCCGACCAGGTGGCGTTCCAGTAGGGCTGCCAGTTGATGGTGACGCCGGTCTTTTCTCCGATTTCCTTCAGGAAGGAAGTCTCGGTGAAGTCGGTTCCCCAGACTTCCGTCCAGCGAACGACAGCAACGGAGAAGGTGTTGTCTTCCGCAGCGAGGGCGCCGGCGCTCATCGTAAGCAGCAGGCAGGCGGCGAGCACGAGGCTCATCAGAGTACGCAGGTGTTTCATGGTTCATATCCTCCTTTTCTATGTTCAGGCGTTTCCCGCCTTGAAACCGGTTTGATTGTCATCCTTTCAGGGCTCCGATCATCACGCCCTGGTTGAAATACTTCTGAACGAAGGGATACATGGTCATAATCGGCAGGGATGATACGACAATGGCGCCGTATTTGATCAGGTTGGCTTTCCGGTTCAGGTCGGCCGCCGCAGAGCCGGTCATGGCGGTCGCCGCCATTTCGTTGTTGATCAGGATGTTCCGCATGATCAGCTGCAGCGGATACCGCTCCGGAGAGCGAAGATAGATCATGGCGTTAAAGTAGCTGTTCCAGTGGCCGACGGCCGCCCAGAGCGCGATCACCGCCAGGATCGCTTTGGAAAGGGGAAGGACGATCCGGAAAAAGTACCGGAGATTGGAGCAGCCGTCAATCTGCGCCGCGTCCCAGAGTTCCCCGGGAAGGCTGGTCTGGAAGAAGGTCCGGGCGACGATGGTATAATAGGAGATGACCGAAAAGGGAAGCACCATCACCAGAAAGGAATCCAGCATATGGAAGGTATTGTTCAGGATAATAAAGGTCGGAATCAGACCGCCGCCGAAGAACATCGGAAAGATGAAATAGAAGGTGAAAAAGCCGCGGCCGGGCAGATCCTTTCGGGAAAGAGCGTAGGCAACCGGAATATTGACGATCAGCATGATCAGCGTTCCGGCGAGGGTGTAGAGAACGGTGTTTCCATAGCCTGTCCAGAGATTGCTCATGGAGAACAGGTAGGAATAGCCTTCCAGACTGACGCCCCGGGGCCAGAGCAGCACGTCGCCCCGGGCGACCAGATTCGGATCGCTGACGGAGGCGATCACGATGAAATACATCGGGTAGAGCGCGATCAGGGTGAGGAGCGCGGCCGCCGTGTAGATCACCGCGTCGAAAACGCGGTCGGAGCGGCTTTTGCGGATATGGTTCGGGCGGGTTTCCCGCCGGCGCGTGACGGATATACTCATCTCTTTCATCCTCCGGATCAGAACAGGGACGTATCGCTGATCTTTTTCGAGATGCCGTTGACCAGGATCAGGATCAGGAAATTCACCAGGTTATTGAACAGTCCGATGGCTGCCGAATAACTGTATTGATTGCTCTTGAGGCCCATCTTATACAGATAAGTGGAGATAATCTCGCTGGAGGCGATGTTGAGGTCATTCTGCAGCAGATAGACTTTTTCAAAGCCGACGCCCAGCAGGCTTCCGCAGCGAAGAATAAAGAGGGTGATCATGGTGGGAACCAGCATCGGGATGTCAATGGCGCCGATTTTCTGCCATTTGCTGGCTCCGTCCACTTCCGCCGCTTCATAAAGCTGGGGATCGACGGAGGAAAGGGCGGCGATGTACATGATGGAATCCCAGCCTACATGCTGCCATACCTCTGTCCAGACGTAGATGCCGGAGAACGCGCCGGCATTGCCCATCAGATCGCCGATATTCAGCCCCATAAACCCGCACAGGCGGGGAATAATGCCGGAAGAGGGAGAGAGAAACATGATGATCATCCCGCACATGACGACGGTGGAGATGAAGTGGGGAAGGTAGGTCGAGACCTGAAAGAACTTTTTGAAGCGCCGGGCGTACATCTGATTGCACATCAGCGCCAGAAGGATCGGCAGCGGGAAGGTGACCAGGATCGTGTAGAGGCTGATGACCAGGGTGTTGAGAATGGTGTTGCTGAACATGTAGGAATTGAAGTACCGTTCAAAATACTTCAGCCCGGCCCAGGCGCTGCCCCAGATTCCCTGGGCGGGTTTGAAATCCTTAAAGGCGATGATGACCCCGTACATGGGCAGATAGGTAAAACAGAAAAAGATCACAATGGCCGGAACCATCAGCAGATACAGTCCGCCGTTTTTCCGGATCCGCAGGAGAGCGGGGGTTCTGTGAAGCCCTGCGCGATGCTGCATGACGATTTCGCTCCTTACGAAAACTCTGACGGTTCAGAGTTTAACGTTAAACCTTGCCGCAGGAGAGAATCACTGTCCTTCCGGGGAAAGTTTAACGATAAATCTGAAGTCTGGGATAAGTATAACGATAAACCCGTCCGCTGTCAAGCGTTTTTTTACCAAATAATCTATTTTTTTTCAAAAAAGATCGGAAGCCTCAGAAGACGGCTTCCGATCTACCGAAATTCAGTCGATTTTCCGTACGGAATCCCGTTTGATCAGCTGCACCTCCAGAACCCGGCGGTCTTTCCGGTAGTCAGGCTCTTCCATCGCCCGGAAAAGCATGGAGGCGGCGGTCTGGGCCTTTAGCCGGATATCCTGACCCACCGTGGTCAGGGCCGGACTGATCAGCCGGGAGGGCAGGGAATCATCAAAACCGATGACGGAAAGCTTCTCCGGTACAGAATACCCCTGTTCCTGAAGGCTCCTGATGATTCCGCAGGCAATCAGATCTTCCGATGCGATGACGGCGGTCGGCGCGTCCGCCATTTCAAGGATCCGCCGGCCGGTTTCCTCTCCGCCGGCCTGATGGAACATCCCGTCAAAGAGCCAGGCGGGATTGAACTGCAGATTCGCTTCCCGCAGCGCATCCAGACAGCCCTGATAGCGGTCCTGAATGACGGAGGATTCGAAGATGGAGGGACCGGCAAAGCCGATCCGGCGATGACCCAGACCGAGAAGATGACGGGTGGCCAGATATCCGCCCCGGCGGTCATCGATGCCGACGGAAAGCATATCCGAATCCTCATAGAAGCGATCCAGCACAACCAGCGGAAAGGAGCTTTTTTCGATCAGGTCATGGGTGACTTCGTCGTTATGTGGCATCACCAGAATCATTCCGTCAATCTGCCAGGTTTTCCGGAGGGTGAGCACCTGATCGGAATTTTTAAAGGAAAGAATCATGGGATAGTACTGCCGGGCCCGCAGAAATTCCTCCAGATAGCCGACCAGCTGGCCGGCGTAGGGATCCAGCAGCATGGAAGCGGAATCCTCATACCAGATGGGAAGCAGCAGCCCGACAATCCGGGAGGATTTGGAGCTCAGAGCCCTGGCGGCCATATTGCGGACATAGTGATGCTTTTCCAGAATTTCCCGGACCCGGGCTTCGGTGGCCGGAGAAACACGGGCACGGTTCTGATTGATCACATTGGATACCGTCATGACGCTGACGCCGGCTTCCGCAGCGATTTCCTTGATGGTGGCCATCCTTCCGCCTCCCTGAATTTAACGTTCAACTTATTCTATCGGGGGTGGCAGTATTTGTCAACCGGATCCGGGGCCGGCGGGGCGGGAAACGATCCGGGAGGCATGACTGAAAAACAACGGAGGTTGATACAGGGGCGGAAATTTGCTATAATTCAAACGTTGCGGTTTTATTTATTCGGGAAAAGGAGAAAGCCATGCTGCCTGTCATCCTGATCGGCCTTGCTCTGGTTCTGCTGAATCTCGGTTCTTTCGCCCTGATGGCCTATGATAAGCGCTGCGCGCAGGCCGGAAAGCGAAGAGTTCCGGAGAAAACGCTTTTTCTGGCAACAGCCCTTTTCGGCGGCCTGGGAGGCGTGCTGGGGATGATCCTGTGCAGGCATAAGACCAAACACTGGTATTTCCGCCTGTTTTTCCCGCTGATGCTGATTGCGCAGGCCGGACTGCTCGTCTGGGGATATCTGAGATTTCTGAAATCATAATGATTCTCCGCGATCCGGATCGCTTTCGCGGGAGCCGGACCGCGGAGAACCTTTTTATCCGCCCCGCCGCGGCTCCGGTTTTCCGGTGGGCGGAACGGGATCCCGCTGCGGGGGCTCCCGGCGGGAAGGGGCAGGAGGATCCGCCCGGCCATGGAAACGGGCAGGATGAAGCCTGCCGAAACCGGCAGAATACAGGGTGTATATGACTGAAGCGAAAACGGATGGCATAAATACCCGGGGAGGGAAGAGAACATGAGCCAGACGGACAGAACACGTTCGGTTCAGTTTATTGATAATTATTTTCCGGTCATTGACGGTGTGACGCTGACCGTTCACAATTATGCGCTTCATATGAATGCGGCTGTGGTCTGCCCGGCCATGGAGCGGGATTACAGTGAGAAATACCGGTTTTCCTATCCGCTGCTGGTAGCGCGGACGGCCCGGGTTCCTTTTTCCCGTTACGCGAGCGCGCTTCCGGTGCTGGACGGGAAGCTTTCCGCTGAAATCCTGCAGCAGTCGCCGGAGATTTTCCACGTTCACAGCCCTTCCCTGCTGGGAAACTATGCGGTTTCCCTCGGGAAAAAGGAAGGAATACCCGTGGTGGCGACCTTTCATTCCAAGGTCTATGACGCGATCCTGGAATTCACCAAAAGCAAGGCGATTGCGAAAACGATGACCCAGAGGATCGTCCGCCTGTATGAAGCCTGCGACGAGGTCTGGGCCTGCTCGGAGGAGAGCGGGGAAACGCTGCGGTCCTATGGATTCCGGGGATCCTATTTCGTGATGCCGAACGGAGCTGAGACCGCTGTGCCGGAGAACACGGATGAACTGCGGGAGAAGGCTGCGGCCGCTTTCCGGATTCCGCGGGGGAAACGGGTGCTGCTGTTTGTCGGCCAGCAGATCTGGTACAAGAATCAGCGGCTGATCCTGGATACGTTCCGGCTTTTGTGCGACCGGTGCGATGATTTCTTCCTGATCATGGCCGGCGCAGGCAAGGACGAGAAGGATATCGAGCGCTATGCTGCTTCCCTGAATCTGTCGGAGGATCAGATCCGCTTTGCGGGTCTGGTCCGGGACCGGGATCTGCTCAGCGGGCTTTATCTGAACGCGGATCTGCTTTTTTTTCCGTCCGTGTTTGACAACGCGCCGCTGGTGCTGAGGGAGGCGGCCGTGCTGGGTGTTCCGACGCTGGTTACGGAAGGGTCGAACGCGGCCGGAGCGATCCGGAAAAATGTGAACGGATTCACGGCGGAGGCGACCGCGGAGGCGATGCGGGATGAGATCCTTCGGATCTTTTCCCGGGAAGATCTGAAACAGATCGGTCAGAGTGCCCGGGAGACGATTCCCATCTCCTGGGAGAAGCTGGCGGACATGGTGCAGGACCGATACCGGACGGTGATTGAGCGGTATCGTAAAAAAGAACAAACGCGCAAAGGGGAAAGGGAATGAACACAAAGGTTCAGGAGGAGACGGAAAGAAAAGAAGGACAGGATCCTCTGCTTTTCAGGATGATTCGCAGGGCTGTCATCTGGTTTTCCCCCAAATACCGGCATTATGGGACGGAAAATCTGCCTGAAGAAGCCTGTATTTTCGTCGGAAATCACAGCCAGATGTACGGGCCGATTGCCGCCGAGCTTTATATGCCCAGAAGATGCTATATCTGGTGTATCGGAGAAATGATGGACCGGAAAGAAGTTCCGGCGTATGCCCTGCGCGATTTCTGGCACCGGAAGCCGAAATCGCTTCAATGGTTCTACAACCTGCTGGCTCACCTGATCGCGCGGCCGGCGGAATACATTTTCAAATATGCCCATACGATTCCCGTCTATCACGATCTGCGGATCATGAACACCTTCCGTCAGTCAGGCGCAAGGCTGCAGGAAGGAAAAGATCTGGTCATTTTTCCGGAGAAGGATGAACGCTGCAACCGGATTCTTTGTCAGTTTCAGGAGAATTTCGTGGATCTGGCGGCGATGGTTTACCGGCGGAACGGCCAAGTGATCCGCTTTGTGCCGATGTATATTGCTCCGAGGTTGAAGGGAATATACTTTGGGAAGCCTGTTCAGTTCCGCCCAGGCGCTCCCATTCAGGAGGAAAGAAGACGGATCTGCGAGGAGCTGACCGAAACCATTACCGGCATTGCGGCCGCTCTCCCGGAGCATGTCGTGATTCCTTACGAAAATATTCCGAAAAAACAGTATCCCACGAATAAATAGAGCTGCCTGCGCCCGGAATCGGGAGGATCAGCGTTTACGGGCGCCGGGATGGTTCCGGTAATAAATCCGCTTGTCCTCATACATCCGTTCGTCCGCAATCCGCAGGGCTTCGCGGATATCGGCCGCGTCTTGCTCAGCGTGATAGCCGATGGCAAAGCTCACCTTGCCGTGCTTTTTCTCAGCAAGGCGCAGCTCCTCCGCCTTCCGGGCCAGATCCGCCTCCGTGACGTCCAGAAGGATCATGGTGAATTCATCTCCGCCCGCGCGGAAGATTTCTTCGTCATGGAAAACCTCCCGCAGGGTGCTGACAGCATCCCGGAGAAGCTGATCTCCCGCGTCGTGGCCTTCGCCGTCGTTGACGGTCTTCAGTCCGTTCAGATCGGCAAAGAGTATCCCCACGGATTTTCCGGCTGCGGCCGCCAGCCGGTCCATATCATTGTTCATTTCATTCCGGTTCAGTACGCCCGTAAGCATATCCCTGGAGGACAGCACCTTCAGACGATTCATCAGAAGATGGTTGCTGATTTCCGATCCCAGGATAAATGCGGTCAGTTCCAGCGCTTCTTTGATCTGAGGCGCTTTTTCTGTGTCAAAATTCGAAGCCCAGATATATCCGAGCAGCTGATTTCCGAATTTCAGCGGGAACAGGATAATGGAAGCCACACCGCTTTTCGCCAGGCCCTTATACCATTCCGGATTCCGCTCCCGAACCACATCCATCTCCTGGGCAGTTTTCACAATAAGGCAGTTGCTTCCGGAGATCGTGTCTTCCCAGCTGGCGGCAATGGCATAAAAGCCGTCGTTCACGATGTCCGTCACCTGGCTCAGCGATGAATCCGGCGCCCGGTCCTCGCACAGGATGGAGCAGGTCTGCTCTTCCTGATCCAGAAGCAGAATGCAGCATCTTTCGGCGGAGCAGATCTTCCTTAGTTTTTTGATCACGTTATTCATGGCGGCCCGGAAATCGGAGGCGCCCCGGAGATCGATACAGGTCTCCAGCACGGCGGAGGACAGATCCCCTGAGATCCGGGACAGCCGCGAGGAATCGGCCTTCAGATTGATTTCCATCGTGTAGGTGCAGTAGCACAAATTGCCGTCCTCCTCCGCCAGAGGCAGGAAGGTCATATTGAACCATACATCGAACCGGTCGGGATGGGCATAGGAATGAAGACACTTTTTCTCCACCGCGGACCGGTAGCAGAAATCCTCAAAATTCAGATCCTGCGTCATATAGTCCGTATACAGACTGTTGGGAACAAATTTCGTCTTCAGCATTACGACATCGCCTACGGGATTCTCAATGGAATCAATATAGGCCCGGTTGCCTGTCACCAGCCGGATCGCCCCGTGACCGCCGCCCGGGCGCTTTTCCACGGACACGACGCAGGTCATGGCCGCCATACCGTCCACGATTTTCTGAAAATCCATCCTTCTCTGTCTCCTCTCACTGCCTTCTTCGGGTTCCGCGGGTACAGCCGCGGTTCAGACGCCCGACTGCGGCATCAGGATTCCATCCGCTCCCGCGCCTGTTTTCTGTTTCTTCTCCGGGAATCATTATATAATGAACCCGTTCCGTTGACAATCATCCGGCGCTGTAATAATGTAGATGCCGGCAGGCAAAGCGAAGCAAGACGGTTCCGTGCCGCGGAAGCAACGGAGAGAAAACCGGAAAAGGGGAGAGTGCACAGATGAAGATCAGACATTCCGAGGGGCAGGATCTGGACCGGATCATGGAGATTTACCGCTTCGCCAGAGCCTTCATGGCGGAGCACGGGAATCCCAATCAGTGGGGACCGACCAACTGGCCGCCGGTGGAGCTGATTCGCAGCGATATCCGGAACGGCTGCAGCTATGTGTGCCTGAATGACGCGGACGCGGTTATCGGAACATTCTTTTTTACGCAGGGGAAGGATGTCGAGCCGACTTACCGGAATATCACGGACGGCGCCTGGCTGGAAGACAGCCCTTACGGCGTGGTGCACCGCATTGCCGGGGACGGAAGCGAAAAGGGGATCGGCGCCTTCTGCATCAACTGGGCATATGAACAGTGCGGTCATCTTCGGATTGATACGCACGGGGATAATACCGTGATGCAGAATCTTGTCCGAAAGCTGGGCTTCATTCACTGCGGAACTATTTATGTGGAGGAGGATTCCTACCCCCGTCTGGCTTTTGAAAAGATATCATCCGGGCAGAACTGAACTGCCTGCTTTTCCGGCTCACTGAGCCGGTCTTATTCCCGCCGTTGTTTCAGGCCCGTCTTGTTGAGATACATCTGCTGATCCGCCCGCTCAAAAACGGAAGCCACGCAGGAATCCCCGTCAAACCGGGCCATGCCGCAGGCGATGACAATTCCGCCCTCCCGCCGGGCTTTTTCGTTCTGCTCCGCGATATGGGCGGTCAGCTGATCGATCTGCTCATAGTCGGAGCCCTGGGAGATCACGGCGAATTCGTCTCCGCCGATCCTGAAGACCGGGCTGTGCTTGTAGTTTTTACAGATAATCGCGCAGGCGTCCCGCAGATACCGGTCTCCCGCCTGATGGCCGGCGTTGTCATTGACTTTTTTCAGGTCGTTCACGTCCAGCAGGGAGACGGCAAAAGCCGGCGCCTCATTTTCCGCAATCAGATGATCCAGTTTTTCCTCCGCCTCCAGATAAGCGTGTTTGTTTTTCACGCCGGTCAGCGCGTCGACCTGGGCTTTCGCCTGGGCCTGGGACAGACGGAGCCGGTATTCCTCCTCCTGACGCACCTGATCATTGATGTCGTTAATGCCGATAATCAGCCTCCGGCCTGCCTTCTCCTCCACCATGGCGGCTTTGATCTGGACAAAGCCCGGTTTTTCATCGATGTTCATGCGGCAGGTCAGGATGAAGAGCCCGTTCTGCTCCGTTTCCCGCAGAACATTCTCCCGGGTAAAGGTATGAAGAAAGCGGTCCAGGTCTTCCGGATGAATCTGTTTGCCGCATTTTTCCCTGAGGGCAGTGAAAAAGTCGTTTCCTTCTTTCGGCATCCCGATACGGTCGAATTCGGGCGCCGATCTGTATTCCCGGAAGAAGTCCGTTTCCGGATCCACCACATGAACGGACAGAAAATCGCCGCTGAGGGCGTTGATGCGGGCGTAAGCGATCCGATGCTCCTCAATTCTTGCCTTTGCCTGGCGGTACTTTTCCTGCTGCCTCTCTTCTTCCGCCTTCCTTTCTGTCTCGGACAGCTGCTGCCCCAGCCTGCGGGTATCCCTGTAGTTGTTCAGCATAATGGAAATAAAGAGCACGAACAGCCCCAGGGATACGGCGGTATACAGAAAATTGGCGCTGCTGATCCAGGCGGCTTCTCCTTTGAGAAACGCGGTCCGCTCCGCGTTGACCTGTTCATCCGAATCGTCCGCCATATGGGTATCATGATAGGTGTGAATCCGCTGGACGGCTTCATCGGCTGCCTTTTCCGTGGCCCGGGAAACGCACATCATGGAAGCGAACAAAACGAGCACCAGAAGGATGACCCATACGATGACCCGCTGGCCGTATTCCCGGTACCGGTCCCTGCGAATCAGCTGCCGGAATACGAACAGGCCGATCACGAACCAGACGATAAACAGGATATAGGACTCCGTTTCCATGGCATGGAAAGGAAGCAGCCCGGGGATCAGCAGCAGCAGCGTAAAGATAACCATCAGCACCATGCCGGCCATCCCGGTAAAACGTTCCGGCCGCCGGTTTTCCTTCCGGGCCAGCCGGTATACACCGTGGGAGATCAGCAGGTAGATAATCGTAGCGCCCAGCGTGGTAACATCCACAATCCAGCCGATGGCCGTCCGGCCCAGAAAGGGAACAGAGTGTACCTAAATTTTGTGGGTGACAATCCTTCTCTGATCTGATATAATCCTCCTTGTGAAGGAGGGTGATCTCAGTGAAGAAGGACGAACTAATCGCCGCAGCAAGCAAGGCGAAGATCGAGAT
>SVGS01000020.1 GCA_015056205.1 Clostridiales bacterium
TCCCGCTCCCAATAAGGCATGTGCGGTCGATCTGGCGAAGGCCCTCAAAGTCAAACCGGAAATCATTACTTTGGAAGAATATAAGAAGCGCTTCGGCCATGAACTGAGCCGGTAAGCTCAGTTGTAACAAATACGTTTTTCGCTTTGCTGCAAAATGACAGGTGAACCGATAACCCGGAGGTTAAGCCGCATAAAAAGCCATACCGGAAGCAGCATTACAGCCCGCTTCCGGTTTTCTTATCGTGGCATGCGCACCGGAGCGTCCGAACGGGTATTCTTCTTCGAAATCTTTGCCCCCCTGATGAATCAGCGAGAACCGTCCCGGTGACTCAGTCCAGTAACATTGTTTTTATAGCAAGCTTTATCGATTCTATTTGAGTGCCCGTTTTTTTGCCAAATTTCTCTTCTGAACTCTTCTCCCTTTTGATCATTTCAGTTACGTTTTTAAACTTATACTTACTCGCCATATCTGTTTTGCTCCATATTGACCAGATATCGGAAACAGAGCTGCATTTTTGCATTTTGTCCACAAATATGTTTTCATTCAGTTTACTGTTATCACATATAACAAGAATTACATTCAACGTTCCATCTTCCGGTAAGACATCTATTACAGTACCCGGTTCTCCTTCGCATATTTGATGCTTTATGACCGTTGAAAAGCCAGCTGAACGCAAAGATCTTATTGCATCTTCCTGTTTCATCCCCTTAACGTCCGGAACATCATATATGATCTTCAGAACGACTGTCATCGGATCATTTTCTTTCCGAGTATATTGCATAACTATACCGTGAATGCCAGCAGGAGCAGTATATTCTGTTTCCGTTTTAAAGCCAGCAGCTTCGAGGATCCGGATGGCATCTATGTCACTTTTCCCAATCAATCCAATAGGAATGGGATTATTGTTTTCAAGAAGTGCTTGACGGACAATAGATTTGATATCTTGTTTTAACTTTTCCTCAAATTGAGCTAACATCGAAACCATTTGATTATAATCTACTCGTGGACTTAAATAAGGAAGAAAAGGTCGAATATCAGCCGCAGATCCTTCTACTAATTCACAGATTCCGTTATCAAAAAAAACCAAAACACTATAATCTGTGCTATTAACGGTATATCCTAAAGATCCGTTTTCCGCCATTCTTATTCCAACAATTTCAGCCCTAATAACGTCCGCCATACAAAACGACCTCCCGCCAATGAAATAAATCCATATCACTCATCTGGCTTTTTCCAATAAGGTTTGTATATCCTGCTTATCTTTCAGCACATGCATTTTTCTATGACAGTTCGGGCACAGCGCAGCAACATTCTCCAGCGTATCCGGACCGCCGTCCGCCAGGGGGATGATATGATGCACCTCGAGATAAGCCTCTCCTTTCGGATCATAAAAGGGCACCTTCCCGCATAGCTGACAGGTTCCGCCCGCACGTCTCCTGGCTGCCAGGGTAATATTTCCGTTTCTGGAATACTGAACTGTTTTCACCTCATAAGCCGAGGGAACATAAGTGGCAGATTTCCTTGCACGCTCATAGATTTCTTCATTGGTCAGAGAACCGCACCAGGCTTCTTCCTGTCGATTTACCTGCTGAACGGTTCGGCCAATGAGTTCAGGGCATTCCGCTTCCATTGCGAGAACAAGCTCCGGCCGCAGGCACCATTCAATCAGATGGCCCTTTATGACACGGTCCAGAAAGAAGATCGGGAAAAACAGTTTTTGATCCGACTTTTTCCATTTCATCACCGGAAGCGAAAGAGCCTCATTCACCTTGATCCCGATGGATTTCGGAATGGCATTATAGGCATTCGGCTTCTTCCCTTCGATCTTCGTTAATTCCAGGCAGGTTGTCGCATGACCCGGCGCCGCGTAGAATTTCGCGAGAAAGCCAAGATCACGCTCATTTAATACCCCGTTGCGAATCAGTTCGCGCCACTGGTCAACCGAAATACGGATCTGCCCTTCAGAGAAATCTTCGTAAGGATTCTCCGTATATTCCCGAACCGCATTCACCAGCGATGCCGAGGAATTTTTGGCGGCATACCAAACATTGCTTTGACCGAACCCAATCCCGGCACGGCTCGCGCGCGGAATACAAAAAACGCGGGCGGATACGGGCAAAACCACAGCCTCCGCTGAAATCAGATTGTAAATATGGCCGTCGGCCCTTTGTCTGCGTCGTCTCAGCACGGTCGCGTTATTATACCAGCCCACGATCACGGTATTATTCAGATCATCGGAATGCGCGCAGAAAACAACCGTCACATCCCGCGCTTCTTCTGCCTTTGCCAGGCTGCTGTCCAGGTTTTCGATACGCAGCTGCTTCGCATCCGCCTGATTTGCTGTCTCTCCATGATAGCCCGATTCAACAAAGCCATAAAAGAATCCGTCTTCAAAGCGATGGAAATTCATGTCCTCATATGCTTCGCCGGTATTGCTCACATAGGCTCCACCATGTTTCGGCCTGTCATCCGGATATAAAGCAAGGTCATAGTGCTCCATCCAAGCAACATTGCAAAACAGAAATCGATTGCCACGCATGACCCCAGACTCCTCCCTTCAAGATTTTGCACTTGCAGATTTCTATTTTCCGCTCAACGGGCGTAAACCTTCCGTCCCGTCCGGCTCACTCCTCCGGGAGATCCTCTCCGTCCGGGGAGAACTCCCCTGCCGCGGAACGCATGGCGCGCTTCTTCTCCCGGGTCCACCACTCCGAAACCATGAGATAGCTGCCCATCACCCCGGGATCGGAGGAATCCTCTTTCAGATCCTTTTCCGACGGATAGAGGATGCCGCCTTCCACCGCGGGCACGGGAACCTGGGTATAATCGACCGGAGGAAGGGGCGAACGATCCGGCGAGAAAGAGCTTGCCGGATGCTCATAATCCACCGGCGGCAGCGTGTTCTCCGCAGGATCCTGCGCAGGTATAGAAGGAATCCTTTGGTCGGCCGGATGGGTTGGAGAGCCTTTCGGGTCATTGGGGCGTTTCATCTGAAATCCACCTCCAGCGAAAACATTCTCAGAAGAGCAGGATGCGGAGAAGGGAGCAGAATATGGGGAACAGATCTGGCAGCAGAGAGCAGGGTACGGGGAACGGATCAGGCAGCAGGGATCCGGATGTGAAGACAGAGAAAAGGATCCGCTTGGCGGGTGACGGGATCCGTCCGCAAAGCCACGCTGCGGGGACTGCTCTTACTCTTTCATCATACCATCTTTGGCAGGGCAAGGCCACCGGTATATTTTCCCAGGGACAGCATATTCATGGTCAGGGTATGCCGCCAATTGATCTATGACAAAACAGGTGTGTCTATCAAATTCTCCTTATCGAGAGAAAATCCTGCAATCCCGAGGACAGGTACGCATTCGTATGTTCCCATCAGGCTTCCATTCCGGACTGGCAAAAGAAAAAGACCGATCTCTCAGGCGTAGGGGGCTCCAATTGCCCGATAGTTCTGAGAACTCAGGTCTTAAGCAGAGAGTATCAGAAAACAAGGTTTCTGTCAACAGGAAAACCATGATTCAGACGGGCAGAACCGTCTCGGTGACTCACGATCAGCTCAGGTTCAGTCCGTCTGTTGATGTGGTTGTGAAGAAGGATGCGGTTAATCCCAAACGGATGCAGCGGGAAGCGGCAAAGCAGATCGCCTCAGCCGGAATCGGGACGAAATCGCAGCAGGCTTTGCAACTGCAACGGGAAGAAAACAAACTGGAACGGAAAACCATCAGCCGTGAACAGCGTGAAGCTGAGAAACAGCGCCAGTTTGATCTCAGACAACAGAAACGAAAAGAGAAGCATCGGGGCAGATAATGCCCGGTGTTTTATCGAAAAGCAGCTGATCAAAGTGAATGACAAAAGTTTATCTGAAAAATCCACTGGGATATGCTATCATTGGAACCGGGAAGCCTGCCCAGGCTTTACCAAAAAACTTTGAATTTAATGAACTGTCGACAGATCAGAGAACAAACTGTCTTTCAGGATTATTGAGGGGGAAACAAGTCATGACAAACAAAGAACTGCAACGCATCTATTTTGGAGCCTATTCTTTCCAGGAGACTGAAGACGGCTGGCTGCGGGCTTTTCAGTATTCGAAAGAACAGATGGATTATTTTGAATCATGCATCGCAAAAGGGCTTGATTTCTGGTATGACCGGTGCATGGCAACTTCGGCAAAGACACTGGAGATGACTACAGATGCCGGAACAATTTCCTTCGAATACCGATTCATCTGGATGGGATCACAGGATTCCTTTGAGCTGGCGGTGGACGGACTGATCACAGAAATCCGCTATGTCAAAGATCTTCCGGAGGAAGGAAAACTGATCTGGCATCTTCCTGAAGGGAAAAAGGATGTCGTGATTTACCTCCCTGCAGATGCTACGGTACTGATACGGAATTGTGAAATTGACGGCTCATGGACTCCTGCGGAGAAAAATGATAAAGTGTTATGGCTTGGTGATTCGATCACCCAGGGATACGGGCCGTTGCGTGCTGCCATGACGTATGTCAGCGTCGCCAACAGGCTGCTGAATTACGACATCATCAACCAGGGAATCGGCGGATATATTTACGATAAGAATTCCCTCATGAAAATGAACGGATACACCCCGGACAAGATCATCGTGGCCCTCGGAACAAACCAGTTTGGGTGCGATACCATGAAGGACGTGGAGGAATATTACGAAACCCTGATTGGTATTTACGGAGACAGAATCCCGATCCTGTGTATCACTCCCCTGTGGCGCGGAGATGTTCCCGACGGTCTTCCGACTCTGACCCGTTTCTGTAAAGACGTTGCGGATATAGCCGACCGTTATTCAAACGTGAAAGTGATCGACGGGTTCAGGCTTGTACCGCATCTGCCGGAATACTTCCGGGACAACCTTCATCCCAATGAACTTGGCGCTGAGGTATACGGGAGGAACCTGGTGGAGGAAATCAGGAAGATCGGGTTTTGATCCGGAAGCCCGGAAGCCATTCTTCCAGACGGTGAGTTCCCAACTTTGAATTTTCCTGTGCAAGACTGGTTGAGCAGAAACCTGACCATTTTGGAGCATCTTACCTGCCAAAAATGCATTTCACCTGCCGATTTGTTGTGTTCTGTTGCCCCGCAGGATTATCCTTTGCCTGATCAAACAGACGGAGGGTGATCCCATGAAGAAACTGTATGAGAAAAACGAACTGACATTTGCCCTGGTATGGATCGCAATCTATGTTGTCGGCACAAGCCTGGCAGAAGCCCTGAGCGAATCAATCAGCGTGTATAAGCTGGTTTCCGCCGTGTTTCATATTGCCTTGACTGCAGCCCTGTTTCTGTGGATCAGGCGGAACGGCCTCATGGAAAAGTACGGCCTGTTCCTGCCGCGTTACCGGCTCCTGCAGGCCTGGTTCTTCATTCCGCTGGCGCTGGTATGCCTGTATAAGCTGGTCTTCAGCCCGGCTCTCCGCTTTTCCGCAACGGAAAGCATCCTCTTTGTGATCAGCATGCTGTGCGTCGGCTTCCTGGAAGAACTCATTTTCCGCGGTTTCCTGTTCAGAGCGATTGAAAAGGAAAACCTGACCCGGGCGATCATCATCTCATCGGTCACCTTCGGCATCGGGCATATCGTGAACCTGTTTAACGGTCAGGATCTCCTGGACACCGCCGCCCAGATCATCTTCGCCGTGTTCGTCGGTTTCGCGCTAGTCATCCTTTTCCACAAAGGGAAGAGCCTGGTACCATGCATCGTTTTTCACGGCGTGTTCAATGCCCTCTCCGTGATCGCAAATGATGAGGCGCTGAACAGCGCCCTTGGCGATCCGGTTTCCGCCGCGCTGATCATGATTGCGGCCAGCGCGGTCATATTGGGAGGTTATTCCCTCTGGAACTGGAAACACCTGCAAGGATAAAAGGCGCATTGCGGTTCAATGCCCGCTCTGATATACTGACTGCAGTCCGGCTGAAAGCGGCCGGTATAAAGGAGCGGGCCTATGAAACTGGAAACCAGGAAGATTCCGGAAAGCGAACCGGAAATGGTGGAGATCCGGTACCACTGGATTACGGACGAGATCCAGGAAATCATTTCCTTTGTCAAATCCCGCCAGGGGCAGCTCAGTGCCACCCGGGACGGAAAGCGTTTTGAGGTGCCTGTGGTGGATCTGTTCTACGTCGAATCGGTGGATGAGCGGCTCTTTCTGTATACCGCTTCTGACAGTTATGAGATCCGGATGAAACTGTATGAGCTGGAAGACCTGCTGAAAAACAAAAGCTTCCTTCGTATTTCCAAGAGCATGATCGTGAACCTCATGAAGATCACTTCCATTCGTCCAGCCCTGAACGGCCGATTCTCAGCCGTCCTGAAAAACGGAGAGGAAATCATTATTTCCCGGAAATACGTACCGGCCCTGAAACAGGTCCTGAAAGGCGATGAATCCTGATGACCAGACAAAAATGGAAAGAGCTTCTTATCCGGGCACTCCGCCTGTATACGCTGCTGGTTACGCTGATCACCGTGCTGATGATTGTCCTGGGAAATCTGCTGGACCGGGGCCGCGTTTTCAGCTATGACGCATTCGTTTCCCCGCTAGTCTATGCGCTGATTGGCACGGTTGCCACCATGATCACCCGGTCGGATAAGGAACTCAGCGTCAGGAGCCTGGTCATCCGGAAAATCATCCACTTGCTTCTGATTGAAGGAGCGGTCATTCTGATCGCCCTGAACGCGGATACAATCCCCACAGAAAAAAGCTGGGTGCTTCCCGGCCTTGCTCTGGGTATTTTCGTGGTCTTTGTCCTGACGCATATCATTCTGTATTTGATCAATAAAAAGGATGCGGAAAAACTCAATGCGGATCTGTCCCGATATCAGGAAAGGCAGATGAATGGTTCACCTATTCATGAATAGTTGGACATGATACTTCAGATAACCCGGAAGTTGATAGTTCCAGGCGTTCTGCTGATCTGCAAGGATCGGCAGTTTTTTTCTTTACAAAACTAATGATCGTTAGTATAATAGCTAACATAAAAAAGTTCTTGAAGGAGGGCGTGCTGATGGAGCGAAAGGAAGAAATCATTCTGGCAACGTTGGAATTGGCATCTGAGTATGGATTGAAATCCATTTCCATGGCACAAATAGCTGAAAAGATCGGGATCAAAGCTCCGTCTTTGTATAATCATTTCAAATCAAAGGATGAGATTGTCAAAGCGATGTACAGCTTTCTCAGGGAAAAAGCGCAGCAGAATCATTCTTCCGGGTTCGCTGATCCTGAGGAGTTTTCGTCAAAGGGCCTGGAACAGATCCTCTCAGAGTCCCTGACTGCATATCTGGGCATGATCACCGATCAGAATATGATGCGCTTTTTCAGGGTGCTTTATTCTGAAAGATCCATCAATCCTCTGGCAGCGGAGATTATGCTGGAAGAAACAGAGCACATGATCCGATCGACACGAAATTTGTTCTATGCGCTGGCGGTGCATGGGAAGATGAAAAACAGAGGTATTGATACAGCAGCGATGACCTTTGCTCTTACGGTCCATTCTCTGATTGATTACAGGATGGATATGATTACTGCCGGAAAGACAGCACGATTCGGCGACGGGGAAACTCCTTATACAAAAGAACTGACAGCATTTATCCAATGGTTCAGCGAACAGAACGGAGGCGACATTCATGAACAGAAAGCTCATTAACTGGCTCGGATTAACCGGTGTTATCGCATTCATTTCCTATACGCTGGCGGTTGTCATATCTCCCTCCGCCTTTCCCGGATACAACTGGATGGAGCAGGCCGTCAGCGACCTGTCCGCGGAAAGCGCGCCGTCCCGGATGCTCTGGAACCAGATCGCGGCCCTGTACAACATCTGCAGCGTGGTCTGCGCAACCTGCGTTTCCGTATACATCTCCGAAAAGAAGATTTCCACAAAACTGTTCCGGATCGGAATGCACCTGTTCACAATCATGAACTGGATTTCCAATGCAGGTTATACGATGTTCCCGCTGGCGGACAGCGGAAAGGAAATTGCATCCTTCCAGGAGATTATGCATATGATAGTAACAGCGGCCGTCGTGCTTCTTTCGATCGTTTCGCTGGTTTGCCTGATCATTGCCGGATTGAAAAAGAGCGGCATCCGGGGCATCGGGATCTGGGCAGCTATCGCCCTCCTTATGATGATGGTCGGTGCTGTCGGCCAGAAGGCAGTCCCCCCGCAGTATTTCGGCATCATGGAGCGATTCAGCGTCTTTGCCGCTGTCGGCTTCAATGCGATATGCGGAATATACCTGTTCAGGGGCTTTGCAGACAAGACTGATCGTTATCAGATATCTTGATGAACAGAAAACCGGAAGTTAAACGGCGTAAAAAGTCATACCGGAAGAAGGCTTCACAGCCCACTTCCGGTTTTCTTATCGTGGCATTCCTTACAGAGAGCTTCCCAGTTTGCCTGATCCCAAAACAGCCGCTGGTCACCTCGGTGAGGAATAATGTGATCCACAACGGTCGCCGGGACAATCTTTCCCTCCGCCTGACAGAAGGCACAAAGCGGATGCTGTTTCAGGAAACGAGAGCGGGCCTTACGCCATCGGGCGTCATACCCTCTGGCTGAAGCGCCACCGCGTTGGCGCTCTTCACTCCACATGTTGTGTTCCTTACAGTATACCTGGCCTTTTTCGCAGAATCCGGGACAGCCCGGATAGCGGCAGGGCCTTTTCGGTCTTTGGGGCATTTTTCTTCACTTCCGGTCAAATGATCAGCAGGCCGCGCTCATCGTAAACAGAAGCGCTGTTCTGGTTCTTCATTGCCCTGTCCAGCGCCATGACCAGGGCAACGGCTCCGTCAACTTTCTCTGTCGATTTCTGCTTGCCTATCTTCAGGTTCCCGGCGGGATCGGTGCGGATGAACACATTGTCCATGTTCCATCGCAGAACCGGATGGCGGTTGTGCCGAAGGCTTTTCTCCAGCACCAGGCGCATCAGATCCTTTGTCGGATTACTCATATCGCGGAAGCCCTGTCCGAATGAGTCAGTGAGAACCGTCCCGGTGACTCACCGGTGACTCACCAGTGATTGTCAAACAGACTTTTCTTTGAGACAATCAATTATCATCTACATGAATAAGGAGTCTCTTATGCGTGATCTGATTCAGGCCCTGGGTGGGGTTCAGCGACTCTATGTTTTGTCTATCGGCGGCCCATGTGAAGCCGGATACCGGTTACAGGTTCAGCGCGGAATTCGGCAGCTTTCCACAGATATCAGCATTTATCAGGCACTCGGGATTCCGATCAGCACATACAGCCATCAGGATATTACTGAAAACGCCATGCTGATCGGGATGAGGCTGCTTTCTGTTTATTTAAAGAACAGAGATGAAGCAGAACGCAGGAAAGCGGCATTTGATTTCGATGAGCTGGAGAACATATATTATGCCGCCTCCGCCTTTATCACGACGGCCGAGGACTGGAAGCAGCCGCCTGTCCTGTCATGATTGACACTTGTCCCTTTCTGCCGCCCGTGGTATGATGAGAGGCAGAAAACATTCTTTTTCAGGAGTAAACGAGATGACGGACAAGAGCAGCATTGCCTTTCTTCTGAAGTATCTGACCGAAAACACGGACGAGGAGCATCCGGTTTCCTCCGCGGAGCTGAGAGGACTTCTGCGGAAGAAAGGCTATCCCTCCGATCCCCGGACGATCCGCAAGGATATCGACATGCTCCGGGAAGTCGGATACGATATCATGATCATCGGACAGAACGGCCTGGCCACCAGCTATTTCTACGGCGGGCAGGAATGGGACAAGGCGGAGCTGCGCATCCTGATCGACGCGGTCTCCTCCGCCCGGTTCATCACGCCGGAGCGGAGCCGGAAGATCATCCGGAAGCTTGCCGGCCTCGCCGGGAACCAGAACCGGAAGGAGCTGGTGCCGGATCTCTTCGTGTCGGAGCGCGTCAAGGCGCAGAGCAATCAGCTGCTGTACTGCCTGGAGCGGATCTCCTCCGCCATCCGGCAGAAGAAAAAGATCGTCTTCAAATACTACAACTACAACACGGCCAAGAAACGGATCCACCGGCACGGCGGGGAAACCTATACCCTCTCCCCTTACGCCACCCTCTGGGAGGATGACCGGTACTACGTGGTGGGCTGGTCCGACAAGCGGGAGGATGTGGTTGCCTTCCGGCTGGACAGAATGCCGGTCCCGAAGATCAGCGGCGAGGACGCCGTCCCTCCGCCCAAAGGCTTCAGCCTTCAGGACTACTCCGACAAGGTCACCCGGATGTACGGCGGGCAGACAGAAACCGTCACGCTGCACTGCCGCTCCGGCATGATGGATCAGGTCATCGACAAATTCGGCCTGGACGTGGAAATCACAGGCGTCACCCAGGACAGCTTTGACGCCACCGTCACCGTCGCCGTCGGCGGGACTTTCCTCTCCTGGGTTTTCCAGTTTGCCGGACAGATCTTCATCAAAGGCCCGGACAGCGTCCGGCAGCTGTACGAGGAGATGCTCCAGACCGCGCGGCATGACATGTCGCTGAACGATTTCAGCGAGGTATCGGAGAGGGTCTGGAAGCTGTAAGGCAGGCTTTGGGGTGCCAGACGGCACAAATAACATGTGTTTGGGGAATCCATCAAATGAATCAGAATAAGACGGATCGGGAGAGCCCGGCCGGAAAATTGCTTTTCTTTGAGGGGAATAAAGCGGAACGGGAGAACACAGTCTGGGAATCGCTTTCCTACGCGGAAAAGAACCGACTGCTGTTTCTCCGGCAGAAGAACCTGCTTGAAATGTTTCTGGCGCGGGGCGCCATCTCCCGGGAGCAGTACGACAAGAGCCTGCATGATCTGATGAAGCATGCGGAAAACAGATGAGACGGCCGCAGGATGGGCGACCGGTATGTTGTCAGGATTTATCTGTCTGAATCATTAAAGCCCAGAAGGGAGTTACCCATGATTAAGGTAATCGATAATGTCAGCAACATTCTGCGGGATGACCTGGCGGAGACTGTGCATCAGGGACTATAATATTCCCTTCAGAGTACCATCGGATTGGAAAAGAATAGCATTAGGTCAAAAGGTAAGGCGTGAGCCATTATCCGGGGATCCGGATGAATCTGTATTTGTTTTTCATCAGATCATCCCATCATACAAACAAAAGCCAGCTCGTGAAAAGGAATCATTTTCTGATACCATGAACAGCCCGGAGAATACATCAGGTCAGGCAAGCGCCAGGCAGTTTCCACGATGGATTTATCAATCGCAGAATCCGGATATTGATTACACCAAGGAAGATATCAGCCGCAGAGAAAACGACCGAAAAGATATTCATCACTGAAAATGATGTGATCGGCAAAGGGAAACCGCTTTATCGGATTGAGCGCCGGTTCGAGGAAACCGGGGAGCTCGAATCCGGACAATATGAGCTGCCAGCAGCTGGCAAAGAAAGTCAGCTACTTCATGGATGAATCCCCTGGGGGACAGAACATGGCGGCGTACCGGCTCATCCGGCGCAAGTGAAGAAGAAAGGACGGTTTTTTCAGATGAATTCCGCTGAACATATCGCATATCCTGAATTGGGGAAGATCTATCCCGGAGACTATTATACGTCCATTCCGTACGGGGAATACTTGACTTCATCCCAGCCTCTGCCGGAAGGGCTTCCGGTCTTCGATATCCGTGATTTCGGCGCTGAACCCGGAGAACAGCTGAATACTGAAGCGATCCGGAAGGCCTGCGAAACCTGCCGGGAGGCCGGCGGAGGCGTGGTGCTGGTGGATGGCGGATGCTACCGGAGCGGCACCGTCCGGCTCAGCAGCCATACGACGCTTTTCATCACTCCCGGGAGCACGCTGATGGCTTCCCGCAACCCGGACGATCTGATTACCCGGATAGAAGGAACGCAGGACTTCGGGGATGAATCCAGCGGCGGCTCTTTCATTCTGGCCATGGACGCTGAAGACGTCTGTATCACCGGCGGAGGCGTCATTCACGGACAGGGGGAATGGTTCGTCCATGAGCCCCGGAAAAAGCCTGCCCTGGAGCCTTTCCCGGTCACAATGCTTCCGACGCGGGAGCAGGCCGGAGAAATCAATACGGTTCCCGGTTCCGTAAGGACCTTTTACCGGGATCGCATCCGTTACGCGGAGGATAAGTACGGCGAAGGGAAGCCGGTTCTCCGGCGCCCGAGCGCCATGGTCTGGCTGCTGCGCTGTACGCAAGTCCGGGTAGAGAATATCGTGCTCCGCGATTCCATGTGCTGGACGCTGCACCCGGAGGCCTGCGACGGCGTGCTCATCCGGAACATCGTGATCGACGACAACCGGCATGTGGCGAACACCGACGGCATCGACATCTCGGGCTGCAGCCATGTGGAGGTGGATCATTGCTTTGTATCCTGCGCGGATGACGGACTCTGCATCAAGAATCCGGTCAGTACCGGACGTTCTTCCGAGCATCTTTATCTGCATGACTGCACGGTGCTGACCGTCATGAACGCCTTCAAAATCGGCACGGGCACCCGGCATGATATCCGCCATGTGGTACTGGAAAACTGCGTTTTCCGTATGCCGGATATTTATCCCGGAAGCGTCAGCGGAATCTCCATCGAAAGCTGCGACGGTTCGCATGTGGAGGATATTACGGTTCGGGGCATCCGAATGGAAAAGATTCAGTGCCCGCTCTATATTGTTCTGAACCGGAGAAACGGGGCGCATGAACCGTATTCGGAGGATCCGGATGCTCCGTACTGGGGAGGCTCCGTATCTTCCGTCCGCATCTGTGATATAGAGGCGGCGGATGCGGAACTCCCGGCCATTCTGACAGGCTATACCGATGTCACGAAAGCCGGGAAACCGGTCCGCAAAGCCATTTCCGATATCGGGATACAGAATTACCGGGTCACCTACCGGGACAATCAGGAGATTCTGCATCTCCCCGCCGCTTTTGACGAATTCCTGACGGAATACCCCGAAAGCAACGCGCATGGGGACGTGGATGCCTGCGGGCTGTGGATCCGCCACGCCGATCATGTGCTGCTTGAGAATATCCAAATCACGCCCCGGTCTGCGAACAGCCGGGAAAAGATCCGCCTGTATGATGTGAATCCCTGAGAGAATCTTCGAGACCCGGGACATCATTTCAGCCGCATCGGAGACGGTCTTCCGCAGGAAGATGATTTTTCCTGATTTCTGCGGCCATAGCCGTTTCTCCCCGATGGAACAAAAGAAACTGAAAAAGAACAAGGCTGTCGGGCAGAAACGCCGGACAGCCGGGGCGCCACTGATCAAAAGAACCCTGCCGGGGCTGTCTCCGGCAGGGTTCTTCTTTCTGTCAGGGTTTGTCGCTAATTGATCCACTTCTTCCCGGGCCATTTTTCCATAAGTAAGCATAGCGCCGGACATGCCCATCAGTTGATCACGGACACCGGTTCCCAGCCGAATTCCTGATAGGCTTCGATATCCAGATGATTGTCGGCTACGTAGTTCACCACGGCCGCCCGCTGATACTGGGGCAGATAGCTGCCTTCATCTCTGCCGGTCGTATTCATGTACTCCTTCAGCAGCGCCTCATCCCCGTTGGCGAACTTTTTGAGATCCTCGTAGTAATCGTCCCCGTCGCCGGCAAACTCAGCGGATACGACGGTCCAGCCGTCTTCCTTCTTTTCCAGCTTCATCACGCCGGGGCATTCGGCCGCGGATTTCTCGTCCAGGATCTTTCCGTTCTGCTCGTTCCGGGAGTAGGAGAAGAGCCAGAAGTTCCCCCAGACCGTGGCTTCGGTTTCGTCCTTGTTCATCTCCGTCTTTACGATGATCGGAGTGGGAATCAGGACACCGCCCTCTTCCACGGTGACGCCGCTCATCGTCAGCATGTAGTTCACCACAGCGCCCAGCACGGGATCCTCCTGCCCGGCGTTGAAGGTATAGGGCGGAAGAGCGCCATGATTCTCCGCCAGGGCGCAGCCGATTCCCAGTACCATCACGAGAGCCATCAGCATCGATACAATCTTTTTCATTTCACAGTTCTCCTTTTCTTTATGATCATTCTTTGGATTCTTATCATGAGGTGTTTCCCTCATGTCACCTGTATATACGGATGAATACGGAAGCCTGGCAGTTCTTTTTTTGGCCGGATCAATATTTTGAAGAAATGAGTCAGGGAGAAGCAGCCCCGTGACTCAAAGTCTATTGATAATCATCCGGAATCGTCTTCTGAAAAGATCCGCGCGGTCAGTACGCTATCGGCCGAAGATTGTCCGGTCCTGCGCTTCAAGCAGCGCCGGAATCCCCAGATCGAAGCTGCCTGACGGAATGTCCATGAGCCGGCAGACGATGGGAGCTATACACCGCAGATCGGAAGGTTCAATCCCGGCGCCCGGAAAGGAACAGGATCCTGTCCCGGGGCGATACCATCGGGGAACAGAACCGTCCCGGTGGCTCAGTCCCGGTGGCTCATTGCAGTTCCTCAGTAAAACTGATGGTATTGTCTGAATAAGAAGCCTTGATTTTTCCCCTGAGCCGTTCTGTGATCTCTTTTGCCATGGAAAGACCGATCCCAAAGCCGGATTTGCCGGAATTGTGGGATTCATCCTGCCGGTAAAAACGTCGGAGACAGGGGACGGTTCCTTGTCTCTTTTTCCTGTTTCCCTACACCTGCCGTCCTTACCCTTTCATCATACCATCTTTTGCCGGGATAGGCCAAGGGATTATTGGACCAGCTATATCTCAATCAACTTTTTCCCAACGTGTTTGCCCGCACTTCGTGCATTTTTTCTCCCTGTACGTTTTCTCCCAGAAAATATAATAGGAATCTTTCTTTTCAGTACCGGTCACGATAAAGCTGTGATTGCAATAGTCTCCGGAGCCTCCAACTTTACCGCCGGCAACATCTTCCAGATCGTCATCAGCCAGTGGCTGTATATCAGCTTCTGTAACATCATATCCTTTGCTCCGGATGTATTCAGCCACGGTTTCTGCGGATGGCCTCCCTTCCTGCTGCCTGTTCTTCCAAATGAGTGCGGAATCCGGTTTTTCTTCCTCTGTCATCTCTTTTTTTGAACTGCTCCGGTGATTTCATGCTATACCTCATCACAAGTTACATCCGGGGCCTGTATGGATCCGGCCCCGGTTTTATATGTTCATCCGGGATTGAATTACAAGGATATACGCAGAAGGGAATGCTCCTGTCAGTTTGACCGGCCTATAAAGAACCCTGCCGGGGCTGTCCGGCAAGGCTTTCTTTCTGTCCGGGGATTATCGCTTATGTTTGTCAGGGAGTTATTCTTTATCATCGTTTCCGGGAGCGTCCGCCGGAATCCTGTCTTCCGCATAATCCTCCAGCCAGTGAAACACCCCCGTTTTCTTCACGTTTTCGCCATAGATCGTCTTCCAGTCGTCCCGCATGGAAATGACGTGGTAACCCATCCCCTGCCATTTTTCAGTCAGTTCGTCGTGCTTTGCGGGATTTCCGTAATCCCGCACGTCGTCGTCCGCCACCAGCATGAATGCCGCGCTGCGGTAGCGGTTATTCAGCAGGGTGTAGTTGTTCATGCTCGCGTCCCCTGAACTGTTCCCAAAGGACAGAACGGGCTGGCGGCCGATTTCCTGGGCAATCTGGATCACCTTGTTTGTTTTCAGATCCTTGATGATCAGGTGATCCGTCCGCACCAGCGTATCATCGCCGGTAAACACATACTCAATGCCGTCCGTATCGCCCTGATTCCGCGCGGCCAGCGCCGTATCGGATCCGATGATGTTCTCGTAAGGAATATCCGCCACACCTTCCATGAACGTGCGGACGATAAACCGGTCAGTGCCAGAAACCACATAGCACTTAAAGCCATGATCCTGCAGGTACTCAACGACCTCCACCATGGGGAGATAGTAGGCGCTCGCGTAGGTCATGCCCTCAAAGCCGTCCGCCTCCCGAACCAGAAGCCGCGTGATATAATCGGCATATTCAGTCAGCGTCATGCCGGCGAAGGCTTTCGCCTGATGATAGGAAAATTCGTAGTCATAATCCGGCGGGAAGGACTTGTCCAGCGCGTGATCCCGTGTCATGCGGCCGAACTCCAGCATCTCCGCATCCGGCTGATAGGCCGGATCCTTCAGAATGCGGTTCGTCAGCAGGATGACCTCCAGATACGTCGGGAACAGCTCGCCGACCAGCGTCCCGTCCATGTCAAACACCGCGATCCGGTCCGTCTGCGGGATATGGTTCGGAGACGCTTCATCCGTCACATCCTCCACATATTCGGTCAGCGCCTTCAGCGCCGGCGCGTCCGGATTCCATTCCGTGAACATCGGCGCGGTTTCTTCGGCGGTCACCGGAACCGCAAACATCATCACAGCCATGAGCAGCACAGTCAGGCACACTGTCAGTTTCTTCATTGTGTTTCTCCTTTCAGATTGTCAATGGGACGGTTCTGTGGATCGCTTTTGCAGTCCTTCCCGTGACTTCGTATTTCATCCCGCAATGCTTCATAACCATCCCCGAATGAGGATTGTCCGGATCGTGGTACCGGTTCGTATATATCAATTCGCCGTACCGGACCGGAAACCCTTGTCGAAGTTTTAAAGCAAAGGAGACAGGGGACGGTTCTCTGTCTCCTTTTGCCCTCCCGTTATACCAGCGCGTATTCAATGATTTTTTTGGACAGCCCCGTCAGGCGGCTCAGCTGCCGGATGGAAATCCCGGCATGAACCAGCTTACGGATGGAAGCATTCAACGTTGTCCGTTCTTTCGCCTTTCCCGCTGCCGGCATAATGCTGCCCAATTCCCGTTCAATCATCTTTCGGGCTTCCTCATCCGTGACCCGTTTCCTGGATATTTCATCTATTTCCATACACCGGTCGTCATTCTCCCGGAAGACGAATTCCTTCAAGCCCTCTTCGCCCAGAATTCCCCTGATCAGCGCCGTATCCGTGATGCCGTCTTTTCCGTCCAGGTATTCTTCCGCGCTGCTGTATGGATACTGTTCCGGCCTGGCGCACAGTCCGGCTTTGACCGGATTCATCAGGATATACCTGAACACGGTTAACAGATACGCCTCATCCTCAACCGACTCACTCCTGAACCTGTCCTGGAACAGATGCCCGGACCGTTCATATTTGATATTGTACCAGTAGACAAACGCGCTTCCGATATGCCGGAAAATATCGCCTGTTGATGTCCCGTCTCCTTCCCGGATCAGCAGGTGGACATGGTTTCCCATCAGGCAGTATGCGTAGATTTCATATCCGCACTGTACTTTATACCGTTTCAGCAGGCCGATAAAGTACCGGTTGTCCTCCGGGTCAAGAAATATCTGCTGTTTATTGATCCCTCGCAGCATGACATGATAGATCTGCATGCTGCTCTTTTTCCTTGCCATACGGGGCATCCGCAATGCTCCTTTCCCTTACGGTTTTCTGTTTTTCCCTATGCTCATATCCTATCATCCCCGCCGGGTGTCGTCAATCAAAAAAAAGAGACAGAGAACCGTCCCCCTGTCTTCGCCCCTGTCTCCTGTTCCCATCCCCGTGTGTTCCCTGGCTTGCCGGGGGATGAGCGAAACAGCAAAGAATGTCCCCGCCGGATGAAAGGCCGAGGGTCGTCCCGGAAGATCAAAAACTGTCCAGTCATTGACAGAGCAGCTTTCCGTTGCTATAATCAGACACGGTTATTATAATTAACTGGAAAAAGTTTCCCGCTGTGTTTCCCATGTATACTGTTTGAAAGGGGTAAATAACCCAATGAAAAAACGCATGATTTCCCTTCTGTTGACCCTGGTGATGTGCTTTGGCATGACCTGCGTCACCGCCTCTGCCGATGAGAACGCCATCCCGCCGGCCGGGGTGCTTTCCTTCCTGAACTATTCGGAAGATGAATTTGCCGAAGCCTCTGTGATCTGGAATTATCTCGGCATCACGCTTTTCAATAACGGCTGCGTTTTCTCCGATGTGATAGTGCCCGCGGATCCTTCCAGCGCGCTGGCCGCAACGGCTGCCGATTATCCGGTGAAATTCTATGATTCACTGGATTCAATGGTGATGGGCCTGCTTTCCGGCGAGATCATCTCCTTTGATATCTACTCCTGCGTCGCAAAATATATCTGCGCGCAAAACGACCAGCTGGTCAACTACATCACATACGATACGACGGGCAAGCATTCCGCTTTCGTTGACGAAGTGCTGAGCCGCTTCTCCAACGGCTTCTCCTTCATGATGTTGGAGAGCAGAGCAGACCTGCGCGATGAATTCAACCAGGCCATTGCAGCCATGAAGGCGGACGGAACCCTGGACCGGCTGATTGACGAGCACATCAACCAGGTGATTGAGGGGAAAACCCCGGAAGTGATCAAGCCCGATCACTTCGACGGCGCGGATACGATCACCGTCGCGGTTACCGGCTGCCTGCCGCCCATGGACTATGTTGCGCCGGACGGCACGGTTGCGGGCTTCAACACCGCGATCCTGGCGGAGATCGGCCGCCGGATCGGGAAAAACATCAATTACACCCAGGTGGACAGCAACGGCCGTGCCATGGCACTGTCCTCCGGGACCGTGGATGTGGTGTTCTGGGTGCGCGGCATTGCTACCGGCTCCAAAACAATTAATATGACGGACGAAGAGTTCGCCGCCTACAAGGAAGAGATGGAGAAGGACTTCACCCCTGAGGAAAAGGAAGCGATTGCACGCCTGGACGAAATTCTTCCCCGCGTCCGTGAGTATTCACGCGACATACCGGAAGGCACCATCATCACCGAGCCCTACTACACGGATATTCCTGTGGGCGTGATGACCAAAGAGTTGTTCGACATGTATGTGCAGATGATTAAGGAGAAGTACCAGTAAACCGGTCGTCATTCTCCCGGCAGATGATATCTCAATCATTTTTTCCCAACGTGTTTGCCCGCTCTTCGTGCATTTTTTCTCCTTATAGGTTTTTTCCCGAAAAAACGTAACAGGAATCTATCTTTTCGGCACCAGTCAGGATAAAGTTATCACTTGGAATCAAATACGAACGGGCCATGTACGGATCCCCGGAGGGACAGGACATGGCCCGTTCTTTATGCCGGATCAATTCAATGGTCACAGAAAGAACAGCGGAATGCCGGCTTTTTCCGCTTTCGCCTTCACGAATGCGATCGCTTCCTTCTCCGAGGCATCACAACCGTGGGCTTTCATAAAAGCGCCCAGCTTCCCTGCCTGAATCGCGGCGATTCCCTCTTCCTTCAGTTTCTCGTCCTTCTTGATCTCATTAAACAGTTCCTCGATGGTTTTCATTTTCGTTTTTCTCCTTTGCCTTCGTTCGGTTCGCCGACCGTTCTCTGAATCAGCTGCCGGCATGGTCCTCCCCTGCTGCCCGGCAGAATCTTCTCCGGTTCCTGGACGTTCCGCTTAAGAGCAGTATACCATAATTCGACGCCCGTTTTCAAGAATCGGCGGGACGGTCTCCAGGGACGGAAGACTTGTCCCGGCCTCCCTGAACCGGTTCCGGGAGCGCCCCCGGAAAAAGGATTCCGCGGAAAGCACGGTGAATTATAGCCCCAAATAAACGCCGCCTATACACCCGCGGACAAACATGCGGATCAGGAGGAAAAGCCCATGCGCCCGAAAGAGGAAGCCAAACTCTCCCTGGAGAAACTCTTAAAGGGCTACACGATCGACGCCGCCGTCCGGCTGCGGGTGGACGACATCGCGGGCTCCGTCCGTTTTATCCTGCCGGAGCTGGTGGTATTCGAAGGCCGCGTCATCGAGGGAACGGCGAAGCCGTGAAATACGAAGCCGTGAAATGGCCTTTGTTGGAACAATGTTCCTGGTTCAGACAAGTAAACTGATCGGAGGGTTTGCATCATGATGAAAAAATGGATGTGTATTATGCTTTCCCTGGCTGTCCTGCTGAGCACAGGAACGATGACGGCCGCTTTTGCCGAAGAGGCCGGAATTACCGAAAAGGAACTGACCGCCTATATCTACAGTAAGGACAAAACCGGAACGCTGAAGTGTCTTTTCAGGAGCGGCCTGCCGGATATGGCTTATATCAGCACGGTTGATTTTCTCAGCCACGCGTATGTGGAAGCGCCTGTCGAGGTGAAAAATGAGGACGGCACCTACACCGTCAGCAATTCCGGAGGCACCATGGTCATTGATCCTGTAAAAGACACTCTCCATTTTGATGGGTTTGAGGGGTTTTCTCAGATCCAGCCCAATGTGGAGGGGTCTGAGCTGGACGCGCCGTACCTGAAGGAAACCGGCTATGTTTTTGAGGGAGAGATTGCCGGCCTCGACCTGGATCTCGGGGCTTACGGGCTGGATATTCTTGAATATGACGGAAAAACCTGGTTCCCCGCTTCCACAATCAGCCTGCTGTTCGGCGTGAGTTACAATGCGGCGGTGTATTCCGGCGGCTGCATCTGGTTTGTCCATAGCAGCGACCTGATCGGAAGCGGAAGCTATTTCAGTGATATGTCCGCATATAATACGCTGGAGCGCTCCGAAGATCTGGCAAAGCTGACATACAGCGAACTGTGCCTGACGATTGACCGGTTCTACGGCAAACCCGCGCAGGCGGAAATTGCGCCGGAACTGGAAGAAAAGTCATTCGATCAGATGCTTGCCGGCCACAGCGACGAAACCCGGCGTGCCAGAGAACTGCTTCAGTCAACCAATATGGTGGATTATCTCTGCGGAATGGGGTTTATGGCCCGGCTGTTTAAAGACGGGGGCCATACGGCCATTTACATGCCCGCGTTTATCGGTCTGCTGTATTCGGGTACCGCCGTCCAGCCCGAGATGGAAAAGGCTTTTACCGAGGGAGACGACATGCTGAAGAATATGCTTCTGTATGTCCTGACCAACCAGGGCGGCCAGCCTGCGGATCCGACGCAGCTGGACGAACTGCGGACTCCCGTATATGAAAGCGAAACGGTCCGAACCTGGGATGATCAGACGGAATCCAGGCTGGTGATTCACGGAGATACCGCCGTCTTCGTGTTTAACGCGTTCCTGAACGAAGCCGTATATCATTTCAAGGAAGCGCTTGATCTCGCGAAGGAAAAAGGGGTGAAGCGTTTTGTGATCGATGTGTCCTGCAACCCGGGAGGCAGCACGAACATCGTGATGTATATGCTCGCCATGATAACCAACCGGGACCGGGACAGCTATACGTCCGGTTACCGGAAAATCCAGACGATCACCGGAAACATCATCCGGACGGATCACGAGAATGACCTGAATCTGGACGGAGAAATCAACGACCTCGACAAGGAGGTATACTACGATTTTGACTATGCCATCCTGACGTCGAAGTCTTCCTATTCCAGCGGTAATCTCCTTCCCTGCCTGGCCAAAAACGCGGGAATTCCGATTCTCGGCGAGCGGAGCGGGGGTGGTTCCTGCTCCATCCTGATCATCTATTCTCCGGAGAGATACTATTACACCATTTCAAGCTATACCAAGCTGATCGACGGGAATGGCGTGGATGTTGACAGCGGCGCCGAACTGGATTATGACCTGACAAAGATCGAAAAGGATGAAGCCGGAAATGAAACCGTCGACTATTCCGGCATGTATGATCTGGATGATATCGGAGAAAAAATCGATGCGTTCTACGATATCCGTTAAAACGCATGGCAAACTGAAGCTTCCGATACACATGGTTATCTGTTCATCGACACCGCGCAGCATTTCATCAACCGGCCTTGTTCGGCCGATCCGCCTGCCGGCTGAAACGCGTCCTGAATCCTGACGAATCCCCCAAAACAGCCCGCGGTACCTGGACTTTCAGGCACTGCGGGCTGTTTTGCTGTCCGCCCTTTTTCAGCACAGATCCTCTTCCATCCTATCGACCGGATCTCCGTGAATCTCCAGAATATCCCGAAGGGGAATCGTAAGCCAGGAGCCGGCATATCCGGTCGGTTCTTCCAGCTCGATGGACTGATGCACCGGATCGACCTTCCGGATGGGTTTCCGGATCGTTTCATAGGCTCCTCCGGCTTTCATGGGATCCGGAACAAAATAAGTGACCGAGAGAACCGGCTTTTCTCCGGAGCGGATCGCTTCCGCGATTCTGCTTAGCTTCCGGCTGTTGATTTCGATCTCCTCGTCGGTCAGTTCAATCCGCCTGTCCACCAGGCGGGTTTCTTCATGGACCATCTCCTCATAACCGCTCAACGCAGCAAAAGGAGCAAACTGAGCCGCCCGGTCATACAGGCTCATCGGCGGGTGTTTGCTGGAGCGGTGATGAGGAAGGTCAATGATATCCGCGTAAACCTTCCGCGCGTCCGGTTCTCCTTCCCTGATCCCTTTGGTCATGGCTGTTTCTCCTTGAGGGAACGAAAAGGGTCGTTCCCGGTGTTCCCTATTTTCTGATTTTGCTTGCGGTCAGGCCGCCGATTCCCGCCAGACCCAGCAGCATCAGGCTCAGCCACAGGACGGGGTTGGCGCTGTCTCCGGTTTTCGGAACGGGTTGGGGCGTCGCGGTCGGGGCGGCGGTGGGAGCGGCAGTCGGAGCCGCGGTCGGGGCGGCGGTCGGAGCTGCGGTCGGTGTGGGATCAGGTTCCGGCGGGAACTGCACCTTCTTATACTGGCTCAGACTCTGTTTTTCTGAATCAGAGCTGACAGCAGAAATTTCCGCCTTTCCCTCTGTACCGGCCGTGTCTGTCCATCCAATGCCGGGAATATGGTTTACAACAGCTTTATAATCAGTTGAATTATACTTTCCAAGTGCATATTTCCCTTGTCATTCCCGGGATCAGTCCCAGCGCCAGCGCCAGGATGAGCAGCAGGCCCAGGAAACTTTTCGCCTTCATTTCCATATTCTCCCTCGCACGATATTCGCGATGAAATACCCGGATCATTATAGCAGAAGAACCATCCGGAAATAAAGAGCCCCGTCGATCCCCAGGCCCTGTCCGGAGCGGAAGGCCTGCAGATGGTGAAAGTCCGCAAGGCCAGGCAGGAGCCCTATAACCTGATCCTGGTGGACTGGCGCATGCCTGACATGGACGGAATGGAAACGACCCGTCAGATCCGGGCTGCCGTAGGCGCCGAAACGCCGGTGATTATCCTTACCTCCTACAATTGGGATGAAGTCATCGATGAAGCGAAAGCGGCCGGTGTGGACACCTTCGTCGCAAAGCCGCTCTTCGCCGGAACGGTGCTGGATGAGTTCAGGGAGGCTTTCAAAAAGAAGAACGCCTCGCGCAAACGGGAAGCGGTGGATCTCAGGGGCCGCAGGGTACTGCTGGCGGAAGACCTCCCGGTGAACGCCGAAATCATGATGATGGTGCTCTCCATGCGGGAGATCCGGGCGGAGCACGCGGAAAACGGCCGAATCGCCGTGGAAATGTTTGAAGAGCACGAAGAAGGCTATTATGACGCCATTCTGATGGATATGCTGATGCCTGAGATGGACGGGCTGGAAGCGACCCGGAGAATCCGGGCCCTGGACCGCGCCGACGCAAAGGCAATTCCTGTCATCGCGTTAACGGCCAATGCCTTTGATGAGGATGTGCAGCACAGCATGCAGGCCGGCCTGAACGCGCACCTGAGCAAGCCGGTGGATCCGGATGTTTTGTTCGAAACGCTGGAAGGGCTTTTGCGCCCTGAGTCAGATGGTATACCGTTACCGCCACATCGTCCTTCAGCAGGCTGAATGCTTCGGAATAGTCCACTCGCAACCAGGGAATGATTCTCAGGTTTTCTCTTTCTTTGCGTGGAAACAGGTCTGAATCATGCAGTTGTCGTTCCCTCCCCGGACTTTTTTTCGAAACCGCTTGCCAGCGGGATGCTTTTCTGTGATAATAAAAAGAGAGCCTCTGTTCAGGAGAAAAGGATCGTGCGGCCGGGGAAACCGGGGCCGTTCAGGTTCTGTGTGAATGGAAAAAAACAAAGGAGGGCAGCCTCATGAAAAAAACCGTTTTGCTTATCCTTGCTCTTTGCCTGTGCTTCAGTGTCTTCGGCGGATCCGTTTCCGCCGAAAGCGCGGCGGCGGAGATGACCGCGGAAGAGCTGTACCTGGCCGGCTTGGACGCTTATACCGCGGGAGATTATGAAAATGCGATGGAGTATTTTCAGAAAGCGGCGGACGCCGGCAACGCGGAAGGATGGAGAGGCCTCGGCAATCTCTATGCGCAGGGGCTGGGCGTGAAAGATGATAGCAGCCGGGCGCTGGAATACTACCGGCTGGCTGCCGCTCAGGGGGACGCGAAATCGTACTATAACCTCGCGATCATGTATGAAAGCGGCGAGGCCATGGAAAAGGACATCGGCAAAGCTGTTGAATACTACGAAAAATCCGGCAGTCTCGGTTTCTCAGACGCCTATGCGACGCTGGCCTCCATGTATTACTACGGCGGTGAAGTGGAGCAGGATCGCGTCAGGGCCGTTGAATATTATCGGAAAGCGGCGGATCTGGGAAATGCTCCCTCCTGCTGGACAATGGGAAGGCTGTATGAAAAAGGCGAAACGGTAGAGCAGGATCCTGTCAAAGCGGCGGAATACTATCAGAAGGCGGCGGATCTGGGAGTTTTTCAGGCCTTCTGCAGCCTGGGAATCTTTTATTACCGCGGCACGGGTGTGGAACAGGACTACGGCAGGGCGGTGGACTGTTTTACACAGGCAGCGGAGCAGGATCCGCTCGCGATGTTCATGCTGGGTGATTGCTTCTGGCTGGGACAGGGAGTGGAGAAGGATCCCGCCAAAGCGGCGGAATGCTACCGGAAAGCCCTGGAGGCCGGGTATGAGCCGGACGCAGACGCCCTGGACCGGCTGAAGGCGGCGCTGGGAGAGGCCTATCCCGTGTTTTTCCCTGTGCCGGCGGAGGGAACGGATTATATCGTCCGGACGGTCGGGGTCCTGACGGTTGGGGGCCTGACGCAGGAGGATCAGGCCGGCAGTATGGATCTGCGGTTCTATACGCAGGCTCCGCATGTACCGTATTACGGCCTGAAGTCCTATGTTAACTTCATGTATCAGACAGGCCTGACGGTAACGCCCCTGCAGGACGGCCTCTGGGAAGTGGCCAATCCCAACGGGACGAAGCTTCTGGTCAATCCTTCCGCCGGAACCATCGAAGCCGCGGACTGGGCGCGCTTCCAGATCCCGCCGCTCCCCTACAGATCCCAGATCGGCATCAAGGATTCGGCCGGCCCCTGGACGTATTATTCCGATGTGGAGTTCAGCGGTCCGCCCGCCGCCGTAACTTTTGATTTCGCGAAGTATGGCATTTCAGTTTACGCGGACGCGGAGGATGTCTATCTGCCTTTGTCGCTGTTGTCCGTCATGTTTACGGATCCGGCCGGCAATACGGTGCTGTGGAATGGTGAATCGGTTCTGAAAGAGGTTCTGTCGGTAGATAATCTTACGATAATGCCCGTCGAATGGTATGCGAGCTACCCCATGTGCGCCCTGCTGACCGGAAGAAAGCAGCGGGCGCAGGACATCATCCGGGAGGATTATGCGGAGCTCTGCTTCACCCTGGATTATTTCTTCGGCTATCCCGGGGTCGGTATGCTGGACAGAAGCATCCGGGAAAAAGGTCTGGATGCGGCGCTGGAGGATACGCCGGAACTGAAATCCGTCAAAGAACAGCTGATAAGTCCCGATATGCTTGAATATATGAAGGCTTTATACAACCTGTTCAATATCGGACTGGATGACGGGCATTCTTTATACCTTGGCCTCCACGCCGCGGCGCTTCCGGATTTTCCGTATCCGGAGATTGCGCAGGAAATGATCAGCTGTTTCTTCTCAGCGAATCCGGGCAAAAGTGACGCTCTGACTGAAATCGGGCTCGGGATCAAAAACGTGCGGGAATCGGCCTGGGGGGACGATGTCTACCGGGAATGCGGCAGCACCGCCATTCTCAGGATCGACAGCTTCGACGATGACGCGGCCGGCTGGGAAGCCTATTATGCCGGTGAGGGAGAAATCCCCATGGACGCCGTCGGGATCACCTGGACCGGCCTGAAACGGGCTTCCGAAAACCCGGCGATCAAAAACATCCTGCTCGATCTGTCCGCGAACTCCGGCGGAAGCAGCGATATGCTGGACTATATGATCGACCTGATGTTCGGGGATCATACTTTCCGCGGGTACGATACGCTGACCGGACAGACAGAATACGCGATATTCCACTCGGATAAAAACCTGGACGGCGTGTTCGATGAAAAGGACGGGGAAGTGAAATATGATTTCAACTATGCCGTGCTGACCACCCGTTCCTCCTTCTCCTGCGGCAACCTGATGCCGATCCTCATGCAGGAGCACGGCGCGGTGCTGCTCGGCGAGCCCTCGGGAGGCGGCTCCTGCAGTGTCATGATGAGTACGCTGACGAACGGCGGAAAAATAATGATGTCCGGTTGGTTCTGGGTCTTCCGGGACGCAAACGGCGGATCCGTGGAAGGCGGCTGCCGGACAGACCTGCCCATCGCGCGGATCGAACCGGAAACGCCGACCCACGCCAATCCCGCGCTTTCAAACGGCGACTACTCGCCGTACTTTGATGATGTGATGCTGGACCGGATGATCAACGAATGGTTTGAAGAAAAGGCGCTCTCCCCCGCCGCGTAAAAGAACTTACTTTCTTTTCCGGCTTACGGCCAGGATGCCGATTCCCGCCAGTCCCAGCAGGATCAGCCCGATCCACAGGGCGGGGCTTCCGCTGTCTCCGGTCTTCGGCACCTTCTTCGGCAGGATCTTCAGCATCATTTCGGCTGTTCCGTCGGTAAAGGAAATCATCACCGGATATTCGCCCACGGAAAGGGTGTTCAGGTATCCGGCCTTCAGGGTCAGGATCAGGCTGCCCCTGCCCGTCGTACAGCCTCCTTCGGGAACAAGTGCCAGTCTTTCGTTCCATTTCCCATTCGCAGAATCCGGTCGCTCATTTTTCAGCCAGCGATCGCCCGCACGCCGGCGCTGATTCCCGTCATCACGGCGATCAGCACAACCATCCAGAGAACCGTCGCTCCCGCGGACTGATTGCGGACGCGGAAGAACGGATAGGGGCCGTCTACCTTGCCAATGCCGTTCAGATACAGCATCATCAGGCCGTAGACCAGCGTGACGAGGACCGGAAGCCAGATCATTCCGCTGTGCCGCTCCGCAAAAATGTAGGAGGCCGAAGAAATAATCGGACAGAGCACATGATGATACAATCCGCTCCCCGACCACAGCAGCGTCTTCGGGTCTCCGCCCATCGGGACCAGCACACAGGCGGTGACGAGGAACGTCATGATCAGCATACAGGTGCTCAGATAACGGAGGGCGGTGACCCAGGCGGGCTCTCCCAGAAGGACAAGCAGCAGTGCGGAAACCGCGGCCGCCAGATTGGACAGCTGGGTATAAAAAATCAGGATCTTCCATTTTCTGTTTGCAATGCTCAGGGACAGTCCCCGTACCTCCAGCAGCAGGACAATGATACAAAGAATACGGGCTGCGTTCATCCGTACACCGACCTCCTTTGGATCCGATTCCTCTCCGGGTTTTCCGGCGGGGATATTGTAACGTATTTCTCTTCTTTCTTCCAGCATCTTCTGAAAAAACTCATAAAATGCCCCGGAGCGTTCATCGCTCCGCGGCGGGGATTGTTTTCCTCCGGCTATTGACCCGGAGTGCTCTCAATCGTTACAATGCTGTTTGCCGGTGTCTGCCGGCGAGTCCGGAACCGTCGGCAGGCGTTCCGGCGGAAGCTCTGCACAGGAGGATTGGCCAGCCGATGAAGAAAACGTATATCACAACGATGCCGGATCATATCGGATCATTTCTGAAAGCCAGCGAATGCTTTGCCTCCCTGGGGATCAATATCACGCGGGTCAGTTACAACAAGGCGGTGGATTCCCACACCCTGTTTATCGACGCGGACGGAAATGAACAGCAGCTGGAAAAAGCGGATATCGAGCTGAAAAAGATCGGATACCTGCAGACGGATAAGGACGAGCGCAGCATTGTGCTCGTGGAATTCATGCTCAGGGATGTTCCCGGAAGCGTGACGGACGTTCTGAGACTGATCCACCGGTTCAGCCTGAATATTTCCTATATCAGTTCGCAGGAAAACGGTTCGGCTTATCAGGCTTTCAAAATGGGGCTGTTTGTGGATCATGAAGACAGGCTGAAGGAATTCCTGCGGGAAGCGCAGGAACTCTGTCCGGTGAGGGTGCTGGACTATAATCATACCGAGCGTGTTTTTGACAACAGTATTTTTTACCAGTCCTTTGTGTCCGGCCTGATGCAGCTGACAGGCCTTCCGGAGGGGAAGCGGAACGATCTTCTGGTCCACTCAAACCTGGTAATGCAGATGCTGGATGAAAAGGGGCTCTCCCCCTTCAAAACCTTTGACAGCATCAGCCGCTTCGCGGAGCTCCTCTCCGTCTGCCGCGGAGAAGCGTTCCTGCCGCGTATTTCCCGGCACCGGGTTGCCGGGGATACGGAAATCATTCTGATCGAACCGCCCTGCGGCAGCAATACGGCCATTGTGCAAAGCGCCGGGGAAACGCTCTTTGTCGACAGCGGATACGCGCTGTACAGAACAGAGATGGAAGCACTGTTCCGCAGCCTCCTTCCGGACTATGACCGGATGAAAAAGCGGATCTTCATTACGCACGCGGATGTGGATCACTGCGGACTGCTTCCCCTGTTTGATGAGATTATCGCGAGCCGGAAAACCCGGGACTGCCTGCTGCTTGAACACCGGGGAGAATACGGCTACCGGGAGCAGAATCCCCTGCACAGGCCCTATATCAGCATCTGCAAGGCACTGACGTTTTATCAGCCGCCGGAGCCGGAAAAGATCCGGGCGCTGTGGGATACGCAGGGCGAGCAGGCCAATCCGCTGGAGCAGATGGGCTTTTTTGACTTTGGCGAACTTCATTTTGAGGTATATCAGGGCAAGGGAGGCCATCTGCCCGGCGAAACCGTTCTGATAGACTATCAGCACCATCTTGCCTTTACCGGGGATATTTATGTCAACATGCACGGAATGACCCGGGAACAGGCTGCCTATAATCAATATGCCCCCGTTCTGATGACTTCGGTTGATACCGATCCCGCCCTGTGCGCCCTGGAGCGGGAAGCCGTGATGCAGCGCCTCGGCGCCGGTGACTGGAAGATCTTCGGAGCTCACGGGATGATGAAATCGTACAGCCTGCACGCCGGATAACCCGGCCGGCGCCGTTCCCGTGGATTTTTCCGATTCTTTCCGGTATAATAAACGGAGAATGATGCGGATCAGGAATCCGGCGACTTTGCTTTCGGGAGGGAAAACGGATGAACACTGTCGATTTGGACATGCAGCGGGATCAGTTTCTGAATATCTTCGATACCCATATCGGTGAACGGGAGGGAAAGGAAGCCCTCCGGGAATGGCTCCTGAGCGATCACTGCGATTTTTTCATCGCGCCGGCCAGCACCAAATATCACGGAAACTATGACGGCGGCCTGTGCGAGCACTCCATTGATGTTTACGAAATGGCCGTTCGTCTGGAATCGCTCTACCGGGAGGATATCCGGAAGCAGTATCTTGTCCTGAACCGTCCGTATGACCGGGCTCAGTTCATGGAGTCTCTGACCATCGCTGCCCTGTTTCATGACCTGTGCAAGGTGAATTTCTACAAAACGAAAATCAGCGGGCGGAACAACAACACCTTTACGGTCGATGAACAGCTTCCCTTCGGAGGGCACGGCTCGAAGAGCGTGTATGTCCTGTCCAAATACTTAAAGGATCTGACGGACGATGAGGCGATCGCGATCAACTGCCACATGGGGTTCTCCCGGGCGGGGGACAGCACGATCAGCATCGGCGAATCCTTCCGTTATTCTCCCCTCGCCTGGATTATTCATGTGGCGGATGAAGCCGCCACCTTTATGCTGGACAGAGGCTTCCCGGAAACCTGACCGCGCGGTCATCGCGCGGCGTCGGATTCCGAAAAGCCTCCGGTCCCCTTTTCTCTCCGAATCACCGTTCGGTCAACAACAACCCCCGGGAAACCTGTCCGGTCCCGGGGGTTGTTGTTCTTTCAGGCTGCTGATCATTTCAACGAGGGCGGGACAGTCATAGAAGCTCTCCGCCCGGGTCACTCCGGAATGGCTGTCGTCCAGGAGAATCTGCTTTTGGAGAATGGCGGGATGTGATATGATCTGAAGGCGGGCAAAAAGCCGGTTCGTCCGGAAAGACCGGATCCGCGAAGGAGAATGGCATGAGCAGACAGATATTGATCACCAATGACGACGGGATCGGCGCCGCCGGAATCCGCAAACTGGCGGAGACCGCGCGCAGGTTCGGTGATGTGACCGTGGTCGCTCCCGACGGGCAAAGAAGCGCGGCCTCGCATCACTGCATCTTCAGCAGGCCGCTGATTCTGAAGGCATACGATTTCGGTCTGGACGGCGTCAAAGCCTATACCCTGGACGGGACGCCCGCCGACTGCGCGCGGTTCGGAATCTTTTCGGTGATGGACGGCAAGACCGATGCCGTTCTGTCCGGCATCAATCACGGATACAATATTGCCTCCGATATTCAGTATTCCGGGACCGTGGGCGCCGCCCTCGAAGCGGCCTTCCTGGGAGTCCATGCCATCGCCGTATCCTACGGCAATTATCAGTTTGAAGCCACGGATATCGTGGACCGGTACCTGCCCGGGCTGCTGGAGGAGTATCTGGAGAAGCCCCTGCCCGCCGGTCGGATCTGGAATATCAATATTCCGGGCTGCCCCGCGGATGAGTGCAGGGGAATCATGCGGAACGTGGTGATGAGTACGGACCGCTTTTATGATGACCGGCTCGTGAAAGAAAAAACCGGTGAGAATACCTGGTCGGTCTCAACCGTCAGCGAAAGAATATGGAAAGGCTCTGAAAATACAGACCTGAACGCGGTGGTCCGCCGGTATATCGCGGTCGGAACCGTCACAAACCTGACCTGATCCGTTCACTGCCAGTGCGGCCGGTTTGTACGTATATCCTTTTGTCCGCGGTCAGACGCCGCGGGGCTGAAATACCGAAACCATGTGAAATCAAAGGAGTGAAACTCCATGAAAACCTGTCAGAATCAGAAGGATCAGAATTCAAAGGAACTGGATCTGAATGAAGCCGAAGCCGTCACCGGCGGAAAGATCAACTACCGGGAAATTGAAAAAACACTGACCGAGGAGCAGAAAAAGGAAGTGGAAGAGTTCGAAAGGCGCATCGCAAACAGCTGACGGTCTCCGGACCGCCGCGCTGTGTGAAAGGACTCAAAGAAGGAGAAACCTGAATGATTCGGTCAAAACGTTTTCTGTGCCTGCTTCTGATGCTGCTGATCCTCTTCCCGGTCGCGGCCGGAACGGAAGAAGCGTCAGCGCTTCCGGAGCCGGAGATCGATTATTCTTCCGATATCGACTTCATTCATATCGGCCGGTCTCACGTATGGAAGCCTTTCGCCGGTGATCCGTCTCTTCCGGTTACCTATACCTGCAGCGATCCCGAAACCGCCGGGATCTCCGAAGACGGAACCATCTCCCCTCTCCGGGAAGGCACCGCGGTCTTCACGGCTTCCGTTCCCGAAACCGGGAAAACCCGGGCCTGTGAGACGAGCATCTATGTCTGTGTCCTTCCCGGGGAAGACGGTCTGTACCTGGCTGAAACCACCTGCCATTTTTATCTGAACGGAAAGGATTACCAACCGGGTGAGCTGCCGCTTGAAACCGAGCGGCAGCTTTGCCTGACGCAGCCGGATCTGAAGCTGTTTCTGGAGCGGTACCTGGCGCCCGCGCAGGCGGATCCGGCGGCCGATCCCACGGAAGCCGCTCTGACGGCCATCCTGAACTACGGCGATCAGCATATCCGAAAGGCCATCCTCTTTGACCGCTATGTCAGCTGCTCGGAGGCCTCCCGGACCGACTGGATGATCCTGCTCCGCAGGCGGATGGGCATGTGCGCCTATAACGCGAGCCTTTTCTGCTATCTGATGCGTCTGGCCGGTCTTCCGGCCATGGAGGTGGACAGCCCCGTTGATTCCCCGGACCGGGCGCACAGCTGGAACCTGATCGAGCATAACGGCTTTTATTACAGCCTGGAAGAATACCATTTCCTTCACGAGCCCCGGGAGCGATATGTGATTCCTCCCATTTCCGTGACAAACGCCGGTCTTTTCCAGGATCAGATCATCGGTTCCTGGGCCGTTCCCTTTCCCGTCCCCGGCGTCCTGGATGAATCCATGAAGATTGAAAACCTGGGCCGGGATCTGTCCGAAGGCTGCCCTTTGCTGATGTATGAACGGGACGGAAGCGGCCACTATACCGTCCGTTTTGAAGAGCTCCGGAAGGATCCCATTCCAGCCTGGTCGGACGGCACCCCGGTTAAGCCTGAGGAAATCGTCTATCAGAACATGGAAACGGATCTCACCGACGGCCAGTACAACGAAGCCGCAAAGCCCCTCTTCGACGAAGCCACCCGCCTTCTGAGTCACGGGGACGGTTCTCATTGACTCATTTTCAGGTCACGAAAAAAACGGCGCGTTACGCGCCGTCGTTTTCATGTCTGTGCCTTTTGATCTCATACATCATTTTATCGCTGTGCAGGATGCACTGGTTCAGAGTCATGCCCGGCTGCAGCTTCACCCGGAACGCGCCGATGCTGCTCCGGACGCGGAAAGGATATTTTCCTTCATCATTCTGTTTTTCCAGGCTCTTTTCGACTTTATCCATCAGTTCCTGCATCGATTCCTCCGACATTTCGGGCAGTATGGCCAGGAACTCGTCTCCTCCCATCCGGGCGTAGACCGTACCGGCCGGAACCGCCTCCCGCATGGCCTGAGCCATCATGCAGATCGCCGCGTCGCCCGCCTCGTGGCCGTACTGATCGTTGATCTGTTTCAGATAGTCCATGTCGAGGTAAACGAAGGCTGTCATGACCTCCTCAGCGCAGTAAGATTCCCATTTGGGCAGGATCTGTTCTTCCAGCCCGCGGCGGTTATACAGCCCCGTCAGCGGATCCGTAATGCTGGATCTTCTGCGCTCCTCATAGAGGGCGCGCAGCTTCTGATGCGTCCGGATATTCCGGAGCGCGCCGGTAATGATGATATCGCGGTGCTGATAATAAACGTTGGGTTCGTACCCTTCCTCGTACTGAATCACGCTGTATCCGTACAGCTGGTCGCGCAGAAACATCATGGAGACGAGGAAGGCCTGCGGCTCATCCCCGAGCCAGGCTTCCAGCGGAAGCATCTGCCTGCGGTCGATCGTCTCCTCCGCCGGGGTCCGGACAGCCCCTTTCCGGATGGCGGCCACGATCTGCGCCCGGTCCGTCATCCCTTCCGCGAAAACGATTGTTCCGTCCTTCTCTTCTTCAAACAGGCAGAGATAATAATCCCTCTGTCCGGGCAGATCATTCGCCTTGCGGGCCAGGATCTGCTGCATCTGGCTCATGCTGTCGCATTCCGCCAGTTCCAGGCTCAGATAAGTGATATCGTTTTCTCTCATATGCATATCACTGATCTGTTTCTCCCGCTCCCGCAGCAGGGGCTCCAGCCCGCTGATATAACTTTTCCCGCAGCCGCAGCTTTCTCCCAGCACCAGCTTTCCGTTGATTCCGATCTGCCTTGCTTCGCCGGTGTCCTCCCCGCTCATGCGCATTTCCAGCTGCCGGATCGCGCGTTCCGCCATCTCCCGGTAATCCTGCTCGATGGTCGTCAGACTCACAAATCCGCTTCCCACGGGGAGGCTGTTGTCAAATCCGGTGACGATAATCTCCTCCGGCACGTGGATACCGTGCCGCAGGAGCGCTTCGGTCAGGCCCCTGGCCATATAGTCATTCGCGCAGACAATGGCTTCCGGAGGTTCCTCCAGCTTTTCAAAAAAGTAGGTATAAGCCCTCGGCCCGGAGGAATACCACATGTTCCCCCGCAGGAAGTACCGCTCGTCAAACGCGAGCCCATGGGCTGCGAGTTCCGCCCGGAAGGCTTCCTCCCGCTGCCGGGTGGGCAGATGGCCGGGAGCGCCCGCCAGGTAGGCAAACCGGCGGATACCGTGCTCTTCGATCAGATGCTTCACCAGCGGCCGGATCGCGATCCGCTCATCCATGAAAACACAGTCGCCCAGGTCATTTTGACTCCGGACGGAAACCACCGGAGCCTTTGCCCTCCGGCGGATCTCCTCTTCCAGCGCTTCCCGGTTTTTCGACACTTCATAGCTGTCCGGCACCAGGATAATGCCGTCCAGATCCTCAATCGGGGCAAACCGGAACAGCTCCCGTTCCTGTGGGTCAAAATCCTCCTGCCGTCTCAGCTTGTAGTCGACAGACGAAAAGAACACCAGATCCGTGTTCATCATCCGGGCGTGCTGCCGGAATGTGTTGTACAGGATTCCGGTAAAGTAAATATCGGACGCGTTCAGAAACACTCCGATAACCTTTCTTCCCTCTGTGATCATGCTTCCCTTTCCTTTGCTTCCCGACGGAATGCGGCAGAAGCCCAAAGAACCCGGCCGGATCTGAAGCAAGCTGCCTGAGCATTCATTGTACCATAGAGTTTCTGCATTTACTATAAAAAAATATATTCCGCTGCCGCTGCCCGCCTGTCATTCAAAAAGAAAGATTATACTTGTGCATCCTGCGCCGCGGTTGTAAAATCATAGCGGTTCAGGGAAAACATTTCAGACTGCCTGACACGAGGAGGGTTGACCATGACAAACGTTGAAAAAATCAGTGAGTTTCTGAAAAAGACCCAGGTGTTCTATTTTCTGACCACGGACGGCGATCAGCCGAAAGGCCGTCCCTTCGGAATGCATCTTCTGATCGACGGCAAAATCTATTTCGGATGCGGGACGTTCAAAAGCGTATTCAGGCAGCTGACCGAAAACCCCAAGGTGGAGATTCTTGCGGTGGATGGCGCGGACTTCCTCCGCTATGACGGGATCGCAACAGTCGTAAAGAGCGAGGCAGTGCTTCAGAAAATCCGCGAGATGGCCCCTCAGATTATGGAAATGTATGATCAGAACGGCTGGGAAATGGGCGTATTCTGTCTGGAGAACGGTCACGCCGAATTCCGTAAAATGATGACCCTGGTCGAAGAGTTTGATGTCTAAGAGATTTCAGGAGGAAGGTTCCCATGGCCTCAGGCGCTAAATCCGAGCTGTTTGAGACGATGCCCGTTCCCCGCGCGCTGGTGCGGATGGCCATTCCGACCATTATCAGCCAGCTGATCAATCTGATTTACAATATGGCGGACACCTGGTTTATCGGCCGGGCCGGAAACCCTTTTATGGTGGCCGCCTCTTCCCTGGTGCTGACCGTTTTTCTGATGGCCGGCGCCCTGGGCAATCTTTTCGGCGTGGGCGGCGGAAGCCTGGTGGTCCGGCTGCTGGGAGCCGGAGACCGCGAGGAAGCCCGGCGAACGGCTTCCTGGACCCTGACGGTTTCCTGCATCGCGGCAGCCGTTTTTTCTTTGCTTTGTCTTTTGCTGATGGATCCCCTGCTCCGGCTGCTGGGCGCCAGCGACAACACCATCGGATATGCCCGCCAGTATCTGATTTTTGTCGTGGTCATCGGCGGGCTTGCGAATGTGACCAACACCACCATGTCCTTCCTGATCCGCAATGTGGGCTATTCCCGGGAAGCCGCCTTCGGTCTGAGTATGGGCGGACTTCTCAACATTGTCCTGGATCCCCTTTTCATGTTCGTGCTGCTGCCGGACGGATATCAGGTCATGGGCGCGGGAATCGCCACCATGCTTTCCAACTTCGCTACGCTGGTTTACTACCTCCGGATTTACCGGAGCATCCGGAAGGATTCCGTGCTGGATATTCCCCGGAGAATCGAGAAAATTCGTCCCGAATCCCGGCGAAACATCTTTTCCATCGGGGTTCCCGCGGCGTTGAGCGTGTTCCTCTTCGATCTGACCAATATTGTCATCAACCGGCTGTCCGCCTCCCACGGAGATCTGGAGCTGGCCGCCGTCGGGATCGTCCAGAAAGTGGAGCGGCTCCCGCTGAATATCGGAATCGGCATCTGTCTGGGGATGATTCCGCTGATCGCCTACAACTACGCGTCGGGCAATTTCAGCCGGATGAAAGAATTCTTCCGGGCCGCCCGGATTGCGGGCCTGGCAGTCGCGGCGGTCAGCGTTCTGCTGTACTATGTTTTCGCGGACAGGCTGATCGCGCTGTTCATCAACAATGAGGCAACCGTCCGTCTGGGAACTCAGTTTCTGCGCGCCAGATGCTTCGCCACGCCGTTTATGTTTCTCAGCTTCAATATGGTCAACTTCATGCAGGCGGTCAACCGGGGCAGAGAGTCCTTCTGGCTGGCGGCCATCCGGCAGATCGGGCTGAATATTCCCATTCTGTTTATCATGAACGCGGCCTTCGGCATGATGGGCATCGTCTGGACCCAGGCGGTGGCCGATATCCTGAACGTTATCATTTCCTATATCATCTACGGCCGGGTGCTCCGGTCCATCCTTCCCCGGGAGAAGGAGGGCCCTCAGTCCGCGGGAATCCATGACACAGCCGGCGCCGGCAGTACCGGCCGCGGCGGATCATCCGGATCCGAATAATAAGGAGGAGGTTTTTTATGCAGCAGTTCATCCTGAACGACGGGACATCCATTCCCATGATCGGCTTCGGAACCTATCAGGTTCAGGGAGAAGCCGGAAAGAATGCCATCCGGACCGCGGTGGAAGCCGGTTACCGTTTCTTTGACACGGCCTCGCTCTATGAGACGGAACGGAACGTTGGCGCCGCCCTGCGCGAAAGCGGCCTTTCCCGGAGCGATTTTATCATTGAGACAAAGCTGTGGATTGATGAAATGGACGATCCGAAGGCGGCGCTGGAGCGATCCCTCCGCAGGCTGGGAACGGATTATGTGGATATCTATATGATTCACTGGCCCCGAAGGACCGGAGCGGCGGATGAGCCCTGGAAGGAGCAGGATCTGGAAACCTATGCCGCCATGGAGAAGCTTGTGGACGAAGGCAAAGCGCTTCGGCTGGGCCTGTCCAATTTCCTGCCTCACCATCTGAAGAATATCCTGGCGCATTGCCGCATCCGGCCGGTCGCGGACCAGCTGGAGCTGCATCCCGGCTATTCCCAGGAAGCGGCCGTCGCTTATTGCAGGGAAAACGGCGTTTTGCCCGTCGCCTGGAGTCCCTTCGGGCGCGGCGACAAAAACAGCACCACCGCGAATGCCGTGCTGACGGCGCTCGCGGAAAAGCACGGCAAAACCGTTCACCAGATCAACCTCCGTTTTCTGCTTCAGAAAGGCATTCTCCCGATTCCGAAGGCTTCCTCCCCGGAACACATCCGGGCGAATCTGGATGTTTTCGATTTTGAGCTGAGCGAGGAAGAGGTTTCCATGCTGTCCTGTATGCCGCAGACCGCCTGGCTGGGCGAGCATCCGGATTATTGCATTCCCACCGCCAGAAGCAATCCGGAATCCTGACACGCAGTATGGCCGCCGGCTGCGAAGACTCCGGAGAGACAGGCTGGAAGAAGACGAAGAAGACGATGACGACGAAGAAGAAGACGAAGAAGACTAAGCACGAGACACGGGAGCCGCATCATACGGATCCCGTGTTTTTTGCAGATAGACATCCGGCAGCAGAACGGCGGTTTCCTCCGGATCCTCCTCCGCTTTCCAGAACACGATACAGCGAAGCACGCCGGACTGAACCGTATATCCTCTGGAGGCGAGGACTTTCAGGCGTTCCCTGAACGCGGCCGAGTAGAGGATCCGCACGGTTCCGTCCCCGTCCGCCAGACTGTTTTTCCAGGGAAGGAGCTTCTTTCCCGCGCGCAGCTGCAGCGTCCGCTCGTTCCGGCCCCGGAAAAAGCCCAGATTAACATCCCGGTGGCCGAGCTGCAGCAAAATGGTTTCGGGTTCCTCATACCGGCGCTCATCCTTCTCCGGCCGGTATCCCGGAAAACTGAGTGAATCGAATTCCCCGGAGGTCGTATGGATTTCCAGGCTCCTGCGGGCCCGCGTCATCCCGACATAGATCCGTCTCCGGTCCTCATCGGTGCATGAAGGCCGGCCGTTCAGCAGCATAAAAACGTGATCGAATTCCTTCCCTTTGGCTTTATGGATGGTGGAGACGATCACCTGTGCTCCCCCGCCGTCCTCAAAATCCTGCAGCTCCGATTCCAGCAGATACTCCGTCAGATCCCGTCTGTACTTTCTCCGGTTGACCCGCGCGAAGCCATCCAGGATTTTCAGGCACAGCGGCAGGCAGGCGCTCCCTTCCCAGGCGCTTACAAGCTGCGCCCGGGCCTTCTTCCAGATTTCATTGTCGATCAGCGGGGATTCGCCGGACTCATCCAGCAGGCGCAGGAAAAAGCTGATTTCCGCCAGACGGGTCAGAGAAAAGCCCTCGTTGCTCTGAATCAGCCTGGCCCGGATGCCCTGATTCTGCAGAAATCCGGTCAGTCTCTCCGCCTGTTCGTTCGTCTGGGTCAGCACGCAGACGCTGCCGTCCGGTTTCCGGTTTTTCAGGCTTTCCGTCACCGGAATCTCCAGCGGCGTTTCGGTATGATGGACCACCCGGACGAATCCGACGTTCTCAGAAGCCGCCCGGATTCCCGTTTTCTTCAGCCGGTGCCGGATGGTTGCCGCATAGGCATTGGCCAGATCCACGATGGCTTTGTCGCTCCGGTAGTTTTCGGTCATTTCCACAATCCGCGCGCCGTAATCCGCCACCAGCGACATCATATGACCGGAGTCGGAGCCGCGGAAGCCGTAAATATTCTGATCGTCATCCCCGACCGCGATCACGCGCATGTTTTCGTTCCGCTTCATCAGCGCGCTGACCAGCGCGAATTCATCCGCGTCCATATCCTGTGCCTCGTCGATCACCAGAACGGATTTCGTGATCCGTCCCATCTCCACCTCGTTATGGCTGATCAGCTCCGCGGCGCTGCGGACCACCGTTCCCGTGTCCTCCAGGTTTCCGATCCGGCCCAGCAGTTCGAAGCAGTAGGAATGGAAGGTCCGGATCTCGACGAAATGCGCCGCGTTTCCGACCAGCGCGATCAGGCGCGATTTGAACTCCGTCGCGGCAGCCCGGGAAAAAGTCAGCATCAGCATCTGCTCATGCTTCACATCCTCGAGCATCATCAGGGAAGCCAGTTTATGCACCAGCAGGCGCGTTTTTCCGCTTCCCGGCCCGGCCGCCACGACGATCACCCGCGACTGATCGTCGTCAATGATCTGCCGCTGAATGCCCGAAAGGTTTCCGAAAAGCTTTTCATATTTTTCCGGCGTAATGTTGCGGTTGATCTCCCCTTTTCTGTTTCCCTTGAAATACTTGGACAGAAAGCCGCGGTAATCCATCTGAAAATAATCGCTGACAAACCGCAGCGCTTCGTCGTAGTTCCGCACCATCAGATGCGCGTATTCCCCGACGATATGGATCTGCTGGACCCTTTGCTGATAAAATTCATTCAGCAGGCGGTAATCCTCCGCCTTGTATTTGATCCGGTTATCCATTTCCCGCCGGTGAATCTGCATGGCGTTATAGGAAACGAGGAAACCGCCTTCCAGTACCAGCGCCTGAATCTTGCTCAGATACAGAAGCGCCTGCTCAACCTCCTCCGTCGCGGCTTCAAAGAGCGCCGCCAGCTCTTCTTCCGGATGATTGAAGGCCTGCTGAAGCTCCCGCACGGAAAAGGCGACCATCCGCTCCTCCGTGTCTTCTCCGTTCCGGAAGTGCTCATCCTTCCCGAACAGATAGCGCACGATAAACGAACAGAGCATCTGCCGTCTGTCCACCCGCTTCCGGTGCGTTTCCGGGTCGACCGCCCGCACCAGCTCAATCCGCTCCTCGTCCGTATTCAGCTGTTTCCGGAAATCTCCGCTGATAGTCCAGAAAAACAGAATGGTCTTCATCTGCCGGACCGTTGCCGTTTTGATTCCCTCGCGAACCGCCTGATCGTTCAGTTCCCGAAGGTTCAGTTTCTCTCCGTCCGGGGTATGCTCCAGCATGAACCGTTCCAGGCGGATATAGCGGTTCAGGATCTGTTCGGACTTGTTCCGCGTCTCCTCCCGGTGAATCCGCGCCGTCAGATCCGTATGGTCCGAAAGGATCCCTTCCTCCCGCATCAGAAGGATGGAATGCACCACTTCCTCCCGGCCCAGTCCCAGCCGGTCGGCCAGATAATCCACCCGGGATTCCGCTTCATCCCCCGTTCCTTTGGCGATGTATTTCCGGGAGATCAGGTACTTCATGATTCTCCGGGCCATCTCCCGCTGTTTCTCGGAAAAGCGGCCGGAAGCCTGGATGCGCCGGACCGCCGCCTCCAGATCCGGAACCTGAATGCTGCTGGCGTAGATATGCGGCACATTCCGGCCCCGTTCCAGATATCCGGCGTTTTCCAGCGCGGCCAGCGCGGAGGTCACCCTCGTTTCCATCTGGGGACTGGCGTCGTCCCAGCCGGCCTGCCGCGCGATCTCCAGGGCAGAACAGTTCACATCCGGCCGGTTCCGGGTCAGCTCCTTGACCGCTTTCCATACCTGCTGGATCTCTCCGAGGCTCAGCTTCGTCTGGTTCAGCAGAATAAAATGCTTGTCCAGATCCTCTTCATTGAAAAGCACATAGCATTCCGCCTCCAGATTCTGATCCCGTCCGGCCCGCCCCGCTTCCTGCACATAGTTTTCCAGCGAGTCCGAAATATCGAAATGAATCACCAGGCCGACGTCCTTCTTGTCCACGCCCATGCCGAACGCGGAGGTTGCCGTAATCACCTGAATCTGATCCTTCAGAAAGGCGTCCTGCACCCGGACCTTCTCCGACGGATCCATCCGTCCGTTGAACGCCTCCGCGGAGATCCCGTCCCTCCGCAGCCACCCGGATATCTCTTCCGTCCGCCGGACTCTCGAGACATACACGATGGTGGGACAGTTTCTGGCCTGAATCAGGTTCCGGACCTCCTGATACTTTTCCTCGTCCGTACCCTTGTACAGAACGGCGTAGCGCAGATTGGCCCGGGCGGCCCGGGTCGTGTACAGTTTCAGCTCCAGCCCGAGCTTCTGCCGGAAGTATTCCCGAATATCGCTGATGACCTTCTGTTTGGCCGTCGCCGTAAAGCAGGAAACCGGAATGCCCTTCCCTGAATGCTTCTCCTCCTGCAGCTTCCGGATAAAATCCCCGATATACATATAATCCACCCGGAAATCCTGTCCCCAGGCGGAAAAGCAGTGCGCCTCATCGATGACAAACCGCACCACATTGCGGCTGCGGAGCAGGGATTCAACGGTTCCGGAACGCAGGGATTCCGGCGAAATATACAGGATCGAAGCCATTCCGTTGGCAACCCGGTCAATGGCTTCCTTTCTTTCCATCGGGTCCAGCAGGCCGTTAATCGTCACCGCGTCCGCGATTCCCTTTTCCTCGAGATGATCCACCTGATCCTTCATCAGGGACTGGAGCGGAGAGATCACCACCGTCAGCCCCCTGTCCGTTTCCCCGGCAATCAGGGCCGGCAGCTGGAAGGTCAGGGATTTTCCGCCGCCGGTCGGAAAAACAGCCAGGAGGGACTCTCCCATCACGGCCGCCTCCGTCGCCTCTTCCTGCAGCGGAACGCCGTCATAGGTCCGGAAGGAATCAAAGCCAAAGATATTCTTCAGCCGCAGGCGGATATTCAGCCTCGTATCGCAATAGCTGCAGGGCAGGCCGCAGGGCCTGCCGCGCAGAACCTGCATCACGTTGGCCGTTTTCGGATAGGTCCGGATAACCCAGGGAGGCGTGACGGAATACTGATCCCCGGCGTCAATCAGCGCCAGCGCGTAAGCCAGTTCCACCGGCTGACTGTCCATCAGATCCTGCAGCGGAGCGTGGTCACAGATGCGGCCGCGGAAAAAGGCACGGATTTCCGTCAGCGGATCGTAGGCGTAGCCCGCCTTGACCCAGGAAAAGAAACCGCTGAAAGCCTCCTCTCTTCCGAGAAGCCGGCCGTAGATCATCCGCAGGGATTCCGGCAGGCTTCTGAAAGCCTTCTCTTCATCCTCAAACAGTTCCCGGGCTTTCAGGGCGTCGTTCAGCGGATTGTTCATCTGGGAGGACTGCAGCTTGTCATCCTTCAGCAGATGATGATAGGGTTTTTTCGGAAAAAGAAGCGGCGACAGGGGCAGCGTATCCATCAGCTTCGCGTCCGGACAGACCTCCGACAGCAGGCCCCCGATGTATTTCAGATCATGGCGCAGCAGATTGTGCCCGCACACATAGTCCGCATGCTCCAGCATCCGCTCAAAGGACGCGGCGGAGGCTCCCCGGTACTGAAGGTCTTCGGAGGAAACCGCCCCGTATTCCCGGACCTGCCCGCTGTCCGGATTGACTTCAAGATCCACAAAAACGATATTGTTCCCGTCCGTCATCCTGCAATAAAGCCTTTCATCTTTCATCTGACCGCGGCGGAACCGGATCATTCATCCCGCATTCTGTGCCTATTATACCGCATTCCTTTCCCGCGTCAATTCCGTCCGTCCCGAATCCGCAAAACCCGTTGACTTTTCCGTTTCTCCTGATATAAACTTTCATATACCGGTTCGGAATGAAGCCCGGAGAAACCGGTGAAAGGAGAAACAGAAAAAATGAAAAAATCGCTCTGTCTTTTGCTGGTCCTTCTACTGACGGTCTTTTTCTGTCTGTCTGCTTCCGCCGCGGCGGAGGGACCCAAGGAGAACTTCAAACTGACCGGCTTCAGGGTCAGCTGGCCGGAATCCTTCCGTCAGACAAAGGGAACCCTCATCTTCAGGGATCTGGGGTGCGCCAATTACGCGAACCCGGTTCTCTTTGCTGCCCAGTTTGATTATCTCGCCGGCGGCCAGTCGGTCGTGCTGGGGAGAGTGTTCCTCTCTGACTTTGCGCCGGAAAAGCTCGGGCTGATCCTGAATCGCGAGGATGATCAGGAATACTTCCCGCTGACGAGCCGGGAAGATATGTACTACAGCTATCTGGGGCCCCACGCGGAAAGCATTGAGGAACTGCCCGCGGAGTATAGGGAAGAGTGCAGGATGATTGCTTCGCAGATTCCGGAAGCGTTAAAGTCGGTCGAAATTTTTGATCCGATGGATCCGGTGAAAGCTTTTAACGGGGATACGCTTCGCTTCGAGACCACGGATCTGGACGGGAATCCCGTGAGCAGCGCGGATCTCTTCCAAAAGAACAAGATCACCCTGGTCAATCTCTGGGGAACCTGGTGTCCCAACTGTGAGATGGAAATGGCGGATCTGGCTCAGCTTCATGAGCTGATGCAGCAGAAAGGCTGCGGCATTGTCGGTGTTGAATATGAAACGCAGCCCATCGACAACGTTCGCCAGTTCGCGAAGGATTTCCTGAATAAATACGGTATCACCTATCCGAACGTGCTGAAGCCCGGAAACAATGATATTTTCAACTCCCTTAACGCGTATCCGACCTCCATGTTTGTGGACAGCAACGGAAAAATCCTGGGTGACCTGATTTTCGGCGCCCAGGTTGATACCTACATCTCAACCCTGGAATCCCTGCTGGCCTCCGAAGACCTTTCCCTTCCCGAAGCGGAACCCGCCGCTGCCCCGTCTCAGGGAGGTGTCTTTACCGTGACCGTGACCGACGGAACCAACCCAATCCAGGGCGTGATGATCAAATTCTGCTACGAAGGTCCTGACGGTACCTGTACCATTCAGCCGACGGACATGAGCGGCAAAGCCTTCTTCAACATGGAAGCCGGTAAAGAATACGAAATCGAAGTCCTGATGGCCACCGGCTATGAGAAACCGGAGGAGACCAGCAAGGCGACGGAACCCGGCGAACTGACCCTGGTGCTGAAGAAAGCGGAATAAAACGGCGGAAAAGCTTCCGAACGAAGGAACAGAAGAACGAAAAAGCAGAAAACAGATGAACGGAAGAACCGTCGGAATATAAAGAGTAAAAGGAATATAAAGTTTATAAAAGGGACCGGCTGCATGCAGCCGGTCCCCTTTTCATGAGATTCGGAATTACTGTTCAATCGGAACGAAATCCAGATCGCTCAGGAATTTCACAACGCGTTCGATATCAGCCTCGGTCAGAGCTTCCTGCGCGGTGCCGGGAACGATCTGCATCTCGATTTCATGGCCCTTGTAAATGGTGTAGACATAGACTTCCTGTCCGCCGGGAACGGTCACAATCAGCAGCTGGGTGCCCTGATTGGTTTCCTTCGTTTCGAAGGTCAGTTCGGGATACTCCTCATAGAAGGAATCCTTGATGGCCTGCATGTCTTCCTCAGACACGTCGTTCAGTCTCTCGGTCTCGGCCCACTCATCGTTGAAGACAATCGACAGGCCCATCTTCGGCATCGTATCCTGCTTGGACTTGATGTTGGCCAGGATGGTCATGTTGTTCTGGGTAACGATCGTCATGGTATAGTCGTCCGGCAGAACGCCGTACTTAATATCGAAAGCCTTTTCGACTCTCAGGGTGCCCATGGATTCCTTTTCGGTTTCAGCCAGAGCCGCGGCGCAGGTCAGCAGCATGACCAGGCTCAAAACCAGAGCGATGATTTTTTTCATTGCACAATCCTCCTAAATTCATTTTCACAGTTCTTACTTGAACAGGAATTTCTGCATGGCGAAGCCGGTCACACCGGTGGTGGGATCAACCACCTGAGCCCAGTCGCCCATTTCGGCGATCACCTGCATGGTGCTGCCGTAGGCATAAGCCTGGATCAGGGTGCTGTTCAGGCTGGGAGCCCAGCGAACGTTGACGGAGCCGGTTCCCCGGGTGCCGCGCAGCGTAACGGTGTAGGGCGTTACAAACCGGGCCTTCTTAAAAACGCTGTTCAGGCTGGGCGTCGAGGGGGTGGGAGCGGGCGTCACTTTGCCGGGATCATAGGGGCCGGGATAGGTCAGGCTCATCAAAGACGTCATGGCATATCCGGGAACGCTGCCCCAGATCAGCTCAGACCAGCCGTTGCCCAGATCATGATCCACGCCGACCTCCTGGCCGTAAGGAATGTTTCCGATCACGGGATATTCCTTGCCGGGGCCGCTGCGGACATTCAGGGGCTTTCCGTTGCTGCAGTGAGAATACGCGGTATAGATCGCGGATGCAGTGGTCGGAAGGATGAACATGGTCATTACGAGAGTCAGGATAGCTACCAGAGCAACAATCCGTTTGGTCATTACGATGACCTCCTTTTCTTTTTCTTTCGTGTATTGTAACACACACTTAATTAACGGTCAAGAATTATGTCTCATTCCCGGAAATGTGTTGCGATTTCGTAATTTTTTCTCTGCCGGCTTCCATTGCCGGCCGGCGCGCTTCCGTTACTGAGCTACATCGTAATCCTGATGAATCCGTACGATTTCCAGAGCGTCGTTCAGCTCGATGACGGTGGCGTAGTGGTCAAAGCCGATGCTGGTCTTTTCCCGCTCTTCCTTGATTTTAAGGATTTCATCCAGTCCCCGGGTAACCACAGGCTCCATCTTCTCGGGATCCGTGGTGTCTTCATACACGAGTCCTTCCGCCGCGGGGAGATGCAGCACGGCAAAGACGTGGGTGTAGCGTCTGTCGTTGATGACGTTCATCAGGATCATGTCGTCGTCGCCCTTCGGAGAGAAGATCATTTCTTCTCCGTCCTCAGTGGCCAGCTTAAACTCTCCGTCCTCCGCGGGGCTGATTTCCTTCACTTTGTACAGATATCCGCCCGCCAGCAGCGTGTCTCCGGCGGCGATCTTCGCCACGTCCTCCCGCTCGAAGCGGTCGTTCTCGTACAGATACACGGTAAAGGTCTTCGTGTCCGGGTTATACTCTCCGACCGTAGCGTTGATGACGCGGCCGGCCAGCCGCTCATAATCCGTATCTTCCGGTTCCACCGTTTTGGCGAACGCCAGGGAGACCGAGAAGAGCATGACAGCCAGCAGGACCAGTGAAATCAGTTTTTTCATTTTTTTCATTTCTCCTTCATGTTTTTTATTCTTCCGCAGGACGGGCCTGCATCATTTGATACGCTTAATAAACGGATCCGGCACCGCAAATCTTCCCGGAATGCCGGACAGAAACAAAAAAATCCGGAACGGTTCCGGATGGCCTCGTTCTGTGGTATCATCTTTTCACCGGAACATCCCCATCAAAACACGGGAGGAGATAAAAGTCCATGAAAACCATCAGCGAGTACAGTCTCGGCGATATGCTGGTCACCTATGTCACAAACGAAGCAGGTCAGGTCGGAATGACGCTGATTCCCGCCGCCCTGAAGGATCAGGTCCTTCAGAAGGACTGGGCGCTTCAGAGCCTGGCGGAGGTTCACTTTCGCGGCGATCCCCTCCCCAACGCCTATGCCAATGGCCAGTCCCTGGCGGGAACCCGTTCCACAGCCGGCATGATCTTCCGGCGGCAACGGCGGGAGGAGAACCGGATTCTGACCGAGATGTCCGACGCGCAGGGCCGGAAAATCATTCATACGCTGACCTGGCAGCCCGGATCCCCCGCGTTCCGCTGCGGCGTCTGTTTTGAAAACGGCTCGGACAGGCCCGTTACGCTGGATCTGCTGACCAGCCTCAATCTGGGACAGATCACGCCCTTCACCCCCGGAGACGCCTGCGGCGCGCTGTCCCTTTTCCGGGCCAGAAGCAACTGGAGCGCGGAAGGCCGGTTCATCCGTGAATCCGCGGAGGAGCTTTCTCTGGAGCCGTCCTGGGCGCGGCACGGATACCGGGTGGAGAAATTCGGCCAGATCGGCTCCATGCCGGTGCGGCATTTCTTCCCCTTCCTCGCCGTGCAGGACTCCCGGGCCGGGGTGACCTGGGCTTTCCAGCTGGCCTGCCCTTCCTCCTGGCAGTTTGAAATCCGGCGCAAGGATGACGGGATGACCGTCAGCGCGGGGCTGGCGGACGGGGATTACGGCCACTGGTCCAAAACTCTGCGGCCCGGAGAGCGTCTGACCTCTCCGGAGGCGTACTGTACGGTCAGCACGGAGGACGCGGACCGGACCGCGCAGCGTCTGCTCAGCATTCACCGGGAGCAGTGGTGCCGGAAAGACGATCCCCTGCCGGTCCTTTTCAACGAATACTGCACCACCTGGGGGAATCCTTCCCATGAAAACCTGTCCCGCGTCATCTCCTGTCTGCGGGGAAAGGATATTGATTATCTGGTTATCGACGCGGGCTGGTATCTGAAGGAAGGCGCCGGCTGGAGCGACTGCAGCGGCGACTGGATTCCGAGCAAAGCCCTGTTCCCGCGGGGCATCGGCGCCGTCGCGGGTGAAATCAAAAGCGCGGGAATGAAGCCCGGGCTCTGGTTCGAGCCGGAAACCTGCGCCTGTCAGTCCGATCTTTTCAAAAGAGAGGATCTGCTGCTGAAGCGGGACGGCGCCGTTCTGGATACCGATAACCGGCGTTTTCTGGATCTCCGGAAGCCGGAATCCCAGGCTTATCTGGACGAGCGGGTAATCGGCCTTCTGAAGGACAACGGCTTCTCCTATGTCAAGATCGATTATAACGACTGCATCGGCGTCGGCTGCGACGATCCGGACGGGCTGGGAGAAGGACTCCGCCGGAACATGCTGGGCACTCAGGACTTCTTCCGCCGGATGAAGGAACGCGTTCCGGATCTGATGATCGAAAACTGCTCCTCCGGCGGCCACCGGCTGGAGCCCTCCATGCTGGCCGTATCGGATATCGCTTCCTTCTCCGATGCCCATGAATGCGTGGAGATCCCGATTATCGCCGCTTCCCTGCACCGCCTGATGCTGCCCGGTCAGAGCCAGATCTGGGCCGTAATGAGAAAAAACGACTCCCTGCGCAGGATCGGTTATTCCCTGATCAATACGTATCTCGGCGTGATGTGCCTGTCCGGGGATATCGCCGATCTTTCCGGGGAACAGTGGAAGGCGGTGGAGGAAAGCATCCGCTTCTACCGGGAGGTTCAGGATATCATCCGGGACGGTGTCTCCTCCTTCTTCGGCTCCGGCCAGCAGAGCTGGCGGCATCCCCGGGGCTGGCAGGCCGTTCTCCGCTCCCTGGGCCGCCGTTCACTGCTCGTCGCCCACTCCTTCGATTTTGAAGGGTCTTCGCTTTCCGTCCGGATTCCTGCCGGCAGCGCGCGGGTGGAGCGGATCTTCCGCACGGAGGAAATCCCTGTCGCAGTGGATCAGGACGGGCTGCACCTCACCTTTACCGCCCCCTTCCAGGCCGTCGCCGTGGAGCTCCGGGAGGACTGACCTCCCGTCAGTTCCGTCAGAACAGCCCTTCGGGCGTCTCCTCCGGGAGAATGTTCTCCTCCATCAGCGCGGGAATCAGTTCGAAAGGCCCGCAGCCTTTCGAACGTTCCACGCGCTGCCGGAGGGCGCTGAGCGCCCGACAGACTGCGGGGGCGGCCCGCTGCGGTTCGCCGGTATAGTTGCCCAGCCGGCCGCCGCGGTAGGTCTCTCCCCGGATTCCCAGAAACGCTTTTTCCGTTTCCGGATCGAAAAAACCGTAAGCGGCATACAGCCCGACCGCGTCCGCGATCAGCTCGTCCCGGATCGTCCGAATGTTTCCGGGATATTTTTTTCTGCAGATGAAATGGGTCATTTCATGATAGCGGCGAATGACGTCGGAAAGCTCCAGCCACCGGTCTTCCGAAAGCCCCAGCGTCTCCGCGCTGACGTGGCTGTAGGGTCCGCGGGACATCACAATCAGGGAGTCCAGATAATTCTCCTTCACGGAGATGAATTTCTGAAACTCCATCGGCCGCTCCTCTTCCGGATAGGCCGCCAGATGCGCGTGAATTCTCGGCCAGTTAAAAACCGTCAGCATCGCGGCGCCCTGGCTCGGCGGAACCGGAGTGAGGGGGCCTTCCTTCGCGGCCATCAGGCCGCGGATCACCCGCTCAAAATCCTGGCGGTTTCCGAGCGTCGCGATCCGCACCTCCCCCGCCGGCGTCCGGGCGGTTTCCATGCGGTCGGCCGGATCCCCCCTGTAATGGGAAAGATCCTTTCTCTCCGGTTCTTCTCCGCGCAGCACCACCCGTCTGTAGGTTTCCTGATCATCCTTATCCGGATTCAGATACAGAAGCGGGTATTCTTCCGCCAGTCCGGCGATAACCTGTTTCTGTTTCATGGCGTTTTCCCGGATCATCAGTAGTTTTCCGCGTGGACTTCAAAATAGCTCTGGGGATGGGCGCAGACGGGGCAGATTTCCGGCGCCTTCGTTCCCACCACGATATGCCCGCAGTTGCGGCATTCCCAGATCTTCACTTCGCTCTTTTCGAAAACCTGCTGCATCTCCACGTTTTTCAGAAGCGCGCGGTATCTTTCCTCGTGATGCTTTTCAATGGCGGCCACGCCGCGGAACTTTTCCGCCAGTTCCGGGAAGCCTTCCGCTTCGGCGGTCCGGGCAAAGCCTTCATACATGTCGGTCCACTCGTAGTTCTCCCCGTTCGCCGCGGCGGCCAGGTTCTCGGCGGTGGTGCCGATTCCGTTCAGTTCCTTGAACCACAGCTTCGCGTGTTCCTTCTCATTGTCCGCCGTTTTCAGGAACAGCGCGGCGATCTGCTCGAAGCCTTCCTTTTTTGCCTTCGAGGCAAAATAGGTATACTTGTTCCGGGCTTCCGATTCTCCCGCAAAGGCGGCGGCCAGGTTTTTTTCGGTCTGGGTTCCTGCGTACTTGTTCATTGTCGTTTTCTCCTTTTGTTTATATTTTTTCCACCCCGGCGCTTTGGGAGTGCCGGAGGCTTTTATCTTTATAGAGGGCGTGATCGGATTCCGCCAGGATCTGATCCATCGGAGGATGATTCGCCACCGGACAGGAGGCGGCTCCCAGGCTGGCGGAAATCAGAAAATGCCCGGTGCCGCAGACCCGGCGGGCCGTGTTCTGAATGTTTTCCCGGATCTCCTCCAGCTCCGGCAGCAGGGATTTCTCAGCCAGCGCGGCAAAGGCGAATTCGTCCCCGCCGTAGCGCGCGCAGATTCCCCTTCCTTCCATCGCCGTCCGGATTCCCTCCGCCAGCGCCTGGATCGCCTGATCCCCGGCCTGATGTCCATAGATATCGTTGATGCTCTTCAGGCGGTCCATATCCATGGCAAACAGCGTCAGCACTTTTCCCCTGTTCTCCTCCAGCTGCAGCTGATGCTCCAGCTCCCGAAGGAATCCGCGGCGGTTATACAGGTTCGTCAGATAATCGTGTTCCGCCATCCGGAGTATTTCCCTGTTGGCGTTCCGCAGACGGCGGTTCCGGATGACCGCGTTCAGCGCGGAGGACAGGAAGATCGCCGTCTCCTCGAACCGCTCCTGTTCCCGCAGAGTCCAGTCATGGATGCCGGAAACCACGTATCCCATCGTTTCTTCCTGATTCTGCAGCAACTGTACCATAACGATCCGGATCGCCGGATCGGTCAGCACGGTTTTCTCGTCCGGGAGCCGCATCCGGTTCCTGTCAAAGGGCGCCGTGTCGGTAAAGGCGCCGTGAATGCCGTGCAGAATCGGAATCATCCGGTTTCTGTCCGTTTCGTCGATCGCGGCGGCGAAGAAATAGGGATAGGGCCAGAGGGAAATCAGGGGTTCCAGCGTTCCCGCCAGATCACCGACGGAATCCATGCTGAGGGTGTTCCGGATAAAAATCCCCATTTTGCGGATATGCCGGGCATAATCCAGGTTGATCACCTTGAGTTCCCCGATTTTCTTCGTGGCCACAAAGGGGCTGCCGTGCATGCAGCCGCAGGATTCCCGGGGCAGCAGCTCGAAGGGAACGGACAGATATTCCGTTTTCCCTGTCTCCTCCGCCTGCCAGGTATCCATCCGGTGCAGCATGGCGGAAAACATGAAGGCAAAATCCGGTCTGGCGGTCGTGATGGACGGTTCGTGGTTTTCTCCGGGCAGAATACCGTCGAATCCGCCGACCAGCACCTCTCCGGGAACCTGAATGTTTCTTTCCGACAGATAGACGCAGACGGTAATCGCCATGGCGTCGTTGGCGCAGAGAAACGCCTCCGGCATGCTCCCGCCGCCGTCGAAATATGCCTTCAGGGCGCGGAACGTCGGCTCGTCCCAGTAATCGCCGTAGAGTACCTTCTCCTGCGGCAGGTCGGAGCCGTGCTCCCGCAGAATGCCGCGGAGCAGGTCAATCCGCTCCTCCGAGTAGGAATTGCCCTTGATGCCGGCCACCATCACGATGTCCCGGCAGCCGTGCTCCTCCACCAGATGGCGGGCCACCTTTTCAAACCCGTCCCGGTAGGTAAAGCACAGATTGATGCATCCCTTATACTGCCGCTCCATCATAAAGACCGGCAGGGATTTCTTTTTCGCGATTTCAATGATCGGCAGGTTAATCCGGTCGTTCCGGATCATCTCCCCCAGCAGCAGAAAGCCGGCCAGATTCGGAACGTCAAAGGCCGCAAGCAGCTCCCGGATGCTTTCATCCCCGCGGGCTTCGATGCTGCTCCGGTCAAAGGCAACGCACATCGGAAGATACCCCGTGCCCGCCGTCTCTTCGATTAGCCGGTTCAGAATGAGGTTCAGATTCTCAACATCCTCCCAGGAGGCGCAGACAGCGATAATCCTGCGTTCCGCGGGATTTCCGGAATCATATATGTCCGCCACTCTGTTTTCCTCCGTTCTCTGCCGCCGGCGCGGCGCTTACGCCTCGTTTGGATTCTCCGGTTCCAGGATCGTATAGGACGGCGGAAACGCGTTGCTTCCGTTCATCCTGAAATAGCTCATGAAGATTCTGGCCATCGCGGTTTTAACGCCGTCGCTCTCCGTGCCCAGCAGAATGACCAGGAACTGCTGCCGGTTGTACTGAGTCACGATATCCACATCCCGAATGCTGATCCGGATCGCCCGGTCCATATAGAACATGGCGTTTTCCAGGCTCACCGGCGTCTCCGTGCCGGCCTTCGCTTCCAGGGTGATCAGCACCAGCTTGAAGGGATGGTTAAAGCGCTTCGCCAGGTTGGCGATAAAGTCATACAGCCGGGAGAACTGACTGTAGTCCACGTTCAGGGCGCCTTTGTAAGTCCCGGCCTTCCGGATATTTTCCACCAGGGTTTCCGGCGGGGCGTTCTCGGCAACGAATCTCTCCACGGCCTCATGGAAGGAAGCCTCGATCCCCGGATCCGCACGCTCGTTTTCATGGAAGTGCTTCAGGGTTTCATCCAGGCGGCCCTCATTCCACAGCCGGATCAGCACGTCCACATATTCGGCGTCAAACTGCTTTCCCCGCCCTTCCGTCAGCTGGCCGAGGATGTAGTCCCGGCTGCACGCCTTCCGGTAGACGCGGCTGGAGCTCATGGCGTCAAACGCGTCCGCGATGCTGACGATCCGGGCTTCATCCGTCATTTCCTCTCCCCGGAGCCCCCGGGGATATCCCTTTCCGTCCACCCGCTCGTGGTGGCTCATCGCCACGTCTTCCGCGCAGGCGACCACCGTGCGTCCCCGGAGGATTTCCCCGCCCATGGTCGTGTGGGATTTAATGATGCTGAACTCCACATCCGTCAGCCGGCCGGGTTTGTTCAGGATGGAATCCGGAACCCCGATTTTCCCGATATCGTGCAGCAGCGCGGCGAACCGGAGATCCTCGATCCGGAGCCTGTCCCATCCGAGCGCCTCGGCAATCAGCACCGAATACCGGCTGACCCGGGTGGAATGGCCCCGCGTATAGGGATCCTTCGCGTCAATCGCGCTGGCGAGAGCGGTGATGACCTGGAGGTTCATCTCCTCCACTTTTTTGCCGGCAATCTGCTCGTTTTTGTATCCGATGAAGTAGAACAGGGAGATCAGGCAGAAGGTAATCAGGGATACCGTAATGTTGACGGCCAGCTGCGACCGGGTTTCTTCCAGCAGTTCGGCGTTCCGGACGGCGATCACCGCGTACCACTGATCCAGGACCGGGGCAATGAACAGCGTAACCTTTTCCCCGTTCATCCGGACGGTAATCCGGCTGCTTTCCGCGTCCCGGATGCTGTCCAGAAGCTCCGGACCGTAGACTTCCCATATGTATTTCCCGTTGAGCGTTTCATCCTGATGTGCCACGAGGAATCCGTCCGTATTGACCACCATGGCATAGCCCTTTTCGGCAATCCGGATATCCTTTGTCACTTTCTGAATATGGCTGACAGCCACATCCAGCGCAATCACGTTCCGGATCGGTTCCCCGGGAGCGGCCGCATCCGCGATTCCCCGGGTAATGGTGATAACGACCGCCCCCGTCTGCGCGTCCAGATACGGGGAAACAATGACGGCCTCGCCGCCGGCTTCCACAGCGCTTTTGTACCATTCCCTTGTGGTCGGCTCATAGTCCGCGGGGGGAACCCATCCGACGCCGTCCAGATACCGGCCGTCCATATAGGCGTAAATCCCGGTATAGTTTTCGTCGAACTGCTCCGCCTGCCGCTTTGTCTGAGCCACGATATACTGTTCGATTTCATCCACGGACCGTCCCGCCGCTTTCATCAGATCCACGCTGTCGGCGGTGACCCGCAGGGTCGTGGAAGCTACGGCCAGATAGTTTTCGAACTCCGTGGCCATGGTTTTGATGGCTTCTTCCCCGTCCTCATACGCTCCCGTGACGGACGCGTCATAGAAGGTCAGATTGTTGTAGATCACGGCAAAAACCATCAGGGCCAGCGTCGCGACAAGCGTAAAGATCAGGTTCATCCGGCGGGCTTTCCGGGTATTCTTTCCCTCATTCCGGGCCGTCATGCGGCGGCGGATCAGCCAGTAAACCAGACCCAGAATCAGAAGAATCAGGGCGAAGACGCACAACAGCACCAGAATATTCCGGTTACTTTCCATGGTCATCTCCGTGCTCACTTCCCTTCAGCGGGTCTCGTTTCCGCATAGCCGGCGGAGTGCAGGGCGTTTTCCTTTGTCTGCATACATACAGATCAATATTATCATATCTGTTCTCCGCGCGTCAACCTCGGAACAGGCCGCCGCGGCGGAAAGCCGGTTGCGGCCCTCCGCCCTCTATGGTAAAATTCAGGGTGTTCCGGAAAGCACAGACGACAGGACCCGGGAAAGGATGACGGACATGAAACGAGCAGCAGCCTGGCTGGCGGTCTTTCTGATGATCTGGGCCGGCCCCGCGCGAGCCGCCGCGGTTACGGCGGAAACGGTGCTGCAGGATATGCTGGCGGCCTGGCAGGAGCCTTCCGCGGAGGCCGCGGAGCGGCTGGACAGGGATGTGGAAACGCTGAACGAGCCCGTCCTCCGGTCCGTCGCGGAGTACTGGAAGCAGGCGTTTCTGAGCGATGATTATCCGCTGTATTATTTCCGGACGGACCGTCCGAACTGGGAGATTCCGGATCCTTCAAAGCACGCCTTCATCGTTCTGGGCTACCGGCTGCTGAACGGGGAAATGTCCCGGGAGCTGAAGGGCCGCTGTCTGGCCGCCGCCGAGGCCGCCAAAGCCTGGCCCGGCGCCCTGGTGATCGTTACCGGCGGCGCTTCCGGAACGGATAACCCGGAAAGAAAAACGGAAGCCGCCCTGATGGCCGACTATCTGGTCCGGCGCTGCCGTCTTCCCAAATCCACCATCCGGCAGGATCCCAAAGCCATGTCCACCGTGCAGAACGTGCTGAACAGCTTTCGCATCCTGCGGGAGGAGGGCATTGAAACCCTGACGGTGGTCACCTCCGGATATCATATGCGCTGGGCCATGGCCCTGTTCACCGCGGCCGCCGCCTGGTACCGGGAGCAGGGAATTCCGTTCCGGATTATCGGAAACTGGTGCTATGACACCAGGCCTCCCAAAGGCTATGACCGGATCAATGCCCGGAAGGCCGTCTCCCAGCTGAAAGCCCTGCTGATCACCGGAAAGGACGCTCTCTTTCCGGAGAAAACGTCCCCGTAACGTTTACCGGAAAATTCCCGCGTGAAAGAAAGCTCCGGCCGGGAGGCTGCTTCAGTCCCGCCGAAGAGAGGAGAGAAAACGCCGTGGATCAGAATGAGCAGTGCATGCGGCATCTTGCCGATCTGTGCCGGAGAGCCGAACGGACGGGGCAGTGGTTTTATTCCGCCTTCCTGTCCCCGGCCGAACAGGAGGATTTCCGGATGCTTCCCTCCTCCGCTCCGTACAGCTTCTGCTTCTGGGGCGGAATCGAGCAGGCGGAGCGAAAAATCCTGGCCGCGGGAAGCCGGGAAGATTCCGAGCCGGTTTTTCCGCTGGCGGTTCTGAAAATCACGCCGCTTTCCCTGAAGTTCGCGGAGGATCTGACGCACCGCGATTACCTGGGCGCGCTGATGAATTTGGGCATCGACCGGTCCCTGATCGGCGATATTCTGCCGGACGGAAAACAGGCCTGGGTCATCTGCCAGTCCTCCGCGAAGGACTGGATTCTGGATGGGCTGCACCGGGTGCGGCGCACCGAGGTCAGCGTACAGGAAGCCGAGCCGAACTGCGAGGAGCTGCGCCCCCGCTATGCTCCCCTGTCGCTGAACGTGCCTTCCGAGCGGCTGGACGCGATCGTTTCGGGGTTCACAGGGCTTTCCCGGGAGAAAGCCTCCGGCCTTTTCCCCGCGGAAAAAGTATTCGTAAACGGTCGGCCCGTTCTCCAAAAGGACACGAAACTGAAGGCAGGCGATATCCTGTCCGTCCGCAGATTCGGAAAAGCGGTCTATGACGGGGTGGAAAGAGAATCCCGGAAAGGCAGGCTGGTCCTCGCCCTTCGGAAGTATATATAACGGTTATTCCTGCGGTTTCCGGTAGAAACGGCCGGTCAGGGAGTCGGTCCGCTGCGCGTTGACAAACGCGTGCGGGTCCGTTTTCATGGTCTCCCGTACCACATTGCGCACTTCATCCGCCGACACCACCGTATAAATCATCGAGCGGGGCTGATTGTGATAGAGCCCTTCCCCGCGGAAAAGCGTCGCTCCGTGATGGGTTTTGTCCCGGATGATCCCGTAGATTTCGTCCGGGTGATCCGTCACGATCCAGAGCGTCCGGTGCTGATACCTCCGGTACAGCGTATGCAGCACCTGGGTGGTGACATACTGGAAAATCATGGAATAGAGTGCCCGTTCCCATCCCAGCAGCGCGCCGGCGACCGACAGCATAATCACGTTTCCGGCCAGGATCATGGCAAACGCATCTCTTCCTTTTTTCTCCGAAATATAAATACTGATAAAATCGGTGCCTCCCAGACTGGCCCCGGCGCTCAGGCACAGGGTAATGGAAGCGCCGTTGATCACGCCGCCGAACACGCTGTTCAGCAGCGGATCCTCCGCCAGGGTCAGCACCGGCAGCGTATCCGCCAGCACGCTGGCGATGGCCACCGCGACAATGGACAGGATGGCAAACCGCCGGCCGATAAACCGGAAGGAAAGCGCCGCGGCGATCAGATTCAGGCCGAGGGAGAAGAGCGTATACGGCGGCGTGAATCCCAGATACCGGGTGCACAGCTCCTGCAGCAGCAGGGAGATGCCGGAAAAGCCTCCCGGAAACAGCCCCGCCGTCCGGACGAAGCTGACAATCGTCAGCGCCGACATCCCGGCGCCCGCCAGCAGAAGCCCCCACTGCCGGATTCTTCGTTTCACGACCAATTTTCTCTCCGCTGCTCTCTTATCCATTTCCTTATTCCTCCAGAAAACCGAGGTAGCTGTTCAGCACGTTGAAAAGCATATCTCCGGAGCATACCGGAATCACATAGTCCGTATCGCCGACCGGCGCTTCCTCAAAAAGATCGGCCGCGCCGGTCAGCACCAGCGCCGGAAGAATGTCCATTCCCGGGCCGAAAAGGATTTCCAGATACGGCGCGTATTTGGCGGCCTGAAGAACCTCCTCCGGATCAATGCGGTCCTTCATTTTGAACTCAAGCGAAAACACTCTTCCGGGCAGGATCAGCAGCACGTCCGCGTAGATCCGGACATACCGGGCCCGGTTCATCCGCAGTTCAAAGACGATTTCCCATTCGCGGAACGGAAGATCCGTCATCTCCCGCAGATCGTCAAACAGGCGGCGCATGGTTTCCCGGCAGTCGGTGAAGGAATGGATCAGCCCCCGGGTATCATTCAGGTTTCTTCCGATCCGCCGGCATCCTTCCGTCAGCTGGTCCAGCCATTCCGCCTCGCTCTGCGCCAGAAACTCCCCGACCGTGCCGTACCAGCCGGAAAACTCATACAGCCCTTCATAGGGCGCCCGCTGCCGGACCAGGGCGTGCCACCGGTATTCCCGGTCCTGATAGCACAGTTCCCGCATCAGGGCGGAAGAAACCAGCAGGCGGCTGACGGTTTTCCGGTCCAGGCCGGTTTCCCGGGCGATCTCCCGGGCCTTCAGGCCCGCGTTCCGGGAGATCAGGGAATAAACCCTCCGCTCCTCCTCCGGAAAAAGGCCGCTGAATCTGTCTTTCATCGCTTTCCGCCGCTGTCTCCCTTTCCCGCCGGCAAACCGGCGTGGCTTACGCTTTGCCGGGCTCCGTATCGTTCACCACGTTCCGGGCCCAGAAGTCGGAGCGCAGCATCAGGATGCCGATCACCGCCTTCACGATATCGATAAACATCACGCAGGCGTAGATCTGAACAATCGTGAGGTCCGTATAGCGGGTCAGGATAAAGGCGAGCGGCACCGTGACAACCCAGGTGTAGACGGCGTCGAAGAAGAAGGTGATGACCGTCCGGCCTCCCGAGCGGATGGTAAAATAGGTCACGTGCGCGAAGGATTGAATCGGGAGGGACAGGCCGGCAATGATCAGCATCTGCCGGGTCAGATCCTGCACCTCCGCCCCCACGTTGTACAGCCTGGGGATCAGCGGAGACGCCACAATCATTCCCAGGCCGATGATCACATGAATCACCTCTGTCAGGAAGATCAGTTTCCGGTCCACATCCCGGGCTTCCTCGATCCTCCCGGCGCCGAGGCGCTGCCCCACCATGATGGATACGGCGCTGCCCATGGCGAACATAATGACGCAGAACAGGTTCCAGGCGGTTCCCGATATGTTCAGCGCCGCCACCGCGTTCAGCCCGCGGATGGAATAAAACCGGTTGATAAACGTCATTCCGAGGGACCAGAGAATCTCGTTGAGCAGAAGCGGGGCGGCCGTGCGGGAGATCCTGCCCGCCAGTTTTCCCGGTACATAGAGGCTGCGGTAGACCCCGGCGATAAAGACATAGCGGTCCGTATGCCGGTGGCTGTAAATCACCACGATCAGCATTTCGAGGTAGCGGGAGATCACCGTGGCCAGCGCCGCGCCTTCCACACCCAGCTTCGGCGCCCCGAGATTGCCGAAAATCAGCAGCCAGTTCCCGGCCAGATTCGTCAGAATGGCACAGATGCCGGCCACCATCGGAACGCGGGTCTCTCCGGATTCCCGCAGGGTTCCGGCGTAAATCTGCACCAGGGCAAAGGGCGGCAGTCCCGCCAGCATGATATTCAGGTAGCCGCATCCGCTTCGCAGCGTCAGCTCCAGGTCGCCGCCGTTGCTGTCTCCCTCCAGAAAGGAGGCGATAAAGCTTTCACCGAACACCCGGTAGATCAGGATCGCCGCCGCGCTGCAGACAACCCCGAAGATCAGCTTGTAGCGGAAAGTATGGCGCATGCCGTCCATATCGCCCTTGCCATAGAACTGGGCGCCGAAAATACTCGCGCCGCTCAGTCCTCCGAAGATCGCCAGGTTGAACACCATCATCACCTGGTTGGCAATGGAGGCGGCGGAAATCGCCTCCGTTCCCAGGCTGCCGACCATCACATTGTCCAGCAGGGAAACAAAGGACGTAATGAACTGCTGGATAATGATCGGAATCAGCAGCGTCAGTACCGATTTATAGAAGGCTTTATCGCCGATCAGCCGTGAACGCATCCCCCAAAAAACCTCTCCGATTTCGTTATGCTCCGTCCGGATCCGCTCCGGGCGCCCCCCGTCTGAAAACCGCCCGGCTTTTCATCCGGAAGCATTAGTATTGCATGACTGCCGGGGAAAGTCAACGGTTTCCCCGGAGAAAAAAACTTCGTTTCGGCTTGTGAAAACAGAATCCCCGCCTTATAATAGACAGGAAAGCAGGAAAACCTGTACATTTCATGAACAGCACAACAGGAGGAATCATCATGAAGGATCCGAATTGCGGTTACTGCGCCGGCGGAGCTCCCCTGGCGGCCTTCGGCATCAAAATCTGCGACCTCAGCGTCAGCCAGCTGATCCTGTTCAAGGAACAGAGCCATCCCGGCCGCTGTATCGTCGCCTACCGGGATCACGTCAGCGAAATCGTCAACATCTCCGACGAGGAGCGGAACGCCTTTTTCGCGGATGTGAACCGGGCGGCCAAAGCGATCCACGCGGCCTTCCATCCGGACAAGGTAAACTACGGCGCCTACGGCGATACCGGCTGCCACCTGCATATGCACCTGGTCCCGAAATACAGGGACGGTTTTGAATGGGGCGGCGTGTTTGCCATGAATCCCGGCGAAAAGTTTCTGACCGACGCGGAATACGGGGAAATGATTCAGAAGATCCGGGACCATCTGGACTGAGCCGGGCGGGCCGCCGGTCTGCTCCGCTTACCGGAAAAAGACGACGGATCCGTAGATGTTCATGCTGATTCCCAGCAGCATCAGCAGCGCGTCCAGCCGGGTAATCTTCCGGCCGCCGCGCCAGGTGAAAAGCAGCAGGCCGGGCATCAGGTCAATCATGTAGCGCGTGCCCAGCTGCATTCCGCCCAGCGTCCGGTGCAGAAGCAGCAGGTTGAAATGAATCAGCAGGCTGGCCAGCAGAATCCAGTCATCGGTGTCCCAGGTCTTTCGCAGGGCCCGGCGGACCGTTTCCATCGCGCAGATCACGTACAGCGGATTCAGCAGGACCAGCGCGCTGGGGCCGAGCATCTCGAAGGTCAGCACGCCGTTTTCCAGCCTGGGCATGCGCAGGATATTGCTCAGATTCCTTCCCCAGTGGCTCAGGGAGAACTGCGTATTACCCGGCCGGGTGAATTCCGGCAGAAAGTTATGGCCGAATTCCAGCGGGTTCCCGAACCGGATCAGGTTATACCATCCGTATGCCGCGGCGATCATCAGCGGGACAATCACATAAGGAATCATCCGGAGGAGGGTGCGGAAAAAGCCCTCCTCTTTCTGATGCACAAAGCGGTACAGGCAGAACAGCCCATAGGGTACATAAACCGCCTGGAAAGGCCTGCAGCCCACCGCCAGCGCAAGGCAGATCAGTCCGGCCGCGACGGCGCCTTTTCCCTTCCCGTTCTCCGCTCCGGCAAACCCCCGGAAAAAAACCGTGGTCAGCAGCATGCTCATTCCCTGCGCCGTATACCACACGCCGCCCCGCAGCATAATAATCCAGAGATTGCATCCGCAGACATAGAAGAAGGAAAGGATGGCCGCCCGGACCGGTTCGGTCTTCAGCCGGAGCAGCAGCGAGTAACCGAATCCGGCGGTCATCAGCAGCATGATCAGATTGGTCAGCAGGGTCGGCGTATTCTCTCCCCACAGAAAGGTCAGCGGAAGCATGACGACCGACGGAAACGGCGGAAAGCTGACGTAGAAAGCGTTCTCGAATTCCGCCAGCTCCAGCCAGCTGTGGGAGGCCTGATCCACGGTCGTCCGCCCTTCCCGCCAGGCCATCGCCTGCAGGGTATAGCTGTCGTAGGCGCTGTGTTTCATCAGGGACAGGCCCGTGCCGGACAGAACCAGCAGATACACCATCAGCACCGCGATCACCATCGTGAGTCCGGTCAGGGCCCGGTCCGTCGTACGCTTTTCATGCATGGCTGAAAAATCCCTTCCCCGCTGTTTTCACCGTCCGGTCACCCGCCGGGGCGTTTCCTCAGAGTTCCGCCGCGAAAAGATTCCCCGGATTGCTCCGGGGAATCCAGTGTTCAGATGCTGTTCAGACCCTCTCTTCGGCCGTGTCAGGCGTTCCGCCGCGGTTTCCTTCTCCTGCGCCGCTTCTGCTGCTGGTCGATCGTTTTGGCAGCCTTCTCCGCCGCTTCGGTCACGGTATCCTGGGCCGCTTCGGCCGTCTTCTCCACCGCTTCAGCCGTCTTCTCCACCGCCTGGGCGGCTTCCTCCACGGCTTCCTTCGTCACCTCGGCGCTTTTTTCCGTCTCCGGGCGGGTTTCCTGCGTGTCCACATGGCCCTCGCTGGCGCCGATGACAATCAGCTCGCCCTCCGCTCCTGTCAGCTTATCCGTTCCGGATTTCAGCGCGTCCACCAGCTGCTGGCTGAAGTTCGCCTTCAGGGCTTCCACATCGCCCTGGAACAGCGTCTTGCCCGCCTGCTGGGCCACCTGGCCCAGAGCGTCCATCAGCACTTTGATCTGGTTCAGATAGTAATTATAGGTTTCCGAGAAATTGTTCACCGTGTCGGCCACGAAATTTTCATTATCCCGCCGGTTGCCCGCAATTTCGTTTTCCAGATTGTGCCGGGCCAGGGCGGCTTCCCGGGCGAATTCCTGCTCCCGTTTAACCCGGCTGTCCTCAAACTCTTTGATTTTGGCCTCATAGAGCTTCTTCAGCCCTTCATATTCCGCGATGGATACCTTCATCGACTCTTCCAGATCCGGAATGCTGGAACCGGCGATCTTCCCTTCCAGCTCCTTCACCCTGCTTTTCGAATAATCAAGCTCTTTCTGCAGCTTCGACTTCTCCTCGTTGGCCTTTTCCAGATCCAGCTTGACGGTCAGCAGCATAGAGGATAATTCCTTCGAGCGGCTTCCGAACATGATGCAGTCCTCCTTTATTTTAACGAAATACATCCTGATGATGGATTATTTTATCATAAAAAAGTGACGAAATTTTGAACAACAGATGACAGATTATCACCAGTTCACAAAGTTTTATCCTTCCTGCTTAAACAAAAAGACTTTCGGCTGACATTCCCGGTCTCCCCGGGTGATTCTCAGCGCCTCGCCGTCCCGCCGGATCTCTTCCTTTCCGAAAAGCGCGAGAAAGTCCTCCGGACCGCTGATCGGCCAGTCTGCGTTGAATTTCGTCCGGTAATGCATCGGGAGAATGGTACCGGCCTCCAGCCGGTCCGCGGTCTCCCGGGCCATGGCCGCGCCGATGGTATAGAATCCGCCAACCGGAATCATCAGAATATCCGGGTGTTTCAGGATTCTCGCGTTCTCTTCGGTCAGCGCGCATCCCAGATCCCCCAGATGAACCACCCTCAGGCCCTCCGCTTCCAGCAGAAAATGCAGGGTTTTCCCCCGTTTGGCGCCCTGCGCGTCGTCATGATCCCCGGTTACGGCGGTCAGGCGGATTCCGGTCTCCAGCGTGTATTCACCGGCGGTATCAATGACCCGCGGATTCCCCTCCAGCAGGTTCACCGCGTCATGGTCGTGGTGATGATGGGACACCAGAGCCACATCCGCCCGGATTTTACGGACCGGATAACCGCAGCTTTCGTCGTATGGATCCGTCACGATCCGCATTCCGCTCTCCGTCTCAATCAGAAATTCCGCGTGTCCGATATGCTGAATCAGCATTTTCCCCCACTCCTCTCCTTGGGCCGGCCGGCGGCCGGATCCTCCGGTTCCGGCTGTCCCTCCGCCGTGAAAAAAGCCTCGGGAACCGGTGGAATTCCCCTGCCCGTCCGCAGCCGGACCGCCCATTCCCGGTGCAGCCCGGCGCACACCGCTTCCCAGTTTTCGCCGTTTTCTTCCCCCGCCTTGATCAGTTTCCGGATTACCCGGCCGGTTTCTTCCGGATCCCCGTTTCCGGCCGGCTTGCGCCGGCGGAGCAGGCTCAGGCAGCAGGCGGTTTCCGGCCCCGGTTTTCCCGGCTTCCATCCGGCCGGCGGCGTTTCGGGAACCTGATCCAGATCGATCCAGCCGTTTCTTTCCGCCGCGGTCCATCCTTTTTCCCGGACCGTCCGCAGAAAAAGGGGCACGGCCTCCGGAGCGGCGGCCGGCAGATCCGTGGCATACAGCGCGTCCTCCCGCAGGCTTCGCCGCAGCGCCGGGTGCCGCGGCGCGGAAAGGCTTTCCAGCGCCCTGCTCAGTTCCTCCCTCAAAGCGTTCATCCGTCCCGGTTCCTTTATCGGATTGTCAGCGGAGAGCCGGTCAGAACGTCCGCCACGGCGTTCCCCGCCTTCTCCATGGTCTTCATCTGCTCGCTGTCCATCCCGTCCGGAGCCTTTCCGTTGACGGGTACGCACCGGTAATTGAATTTTCCGTCCTGCTTATAGCGCCAGATATACACCGGCGTATAGCTCATTTCCGTCAGGACCGCTCCGGCCTGCCCTTTTTCAAAGGTTACATGCAGCAGGTAGCTGCCCAGGCGTTTGGCGTTGTTTCTGTTTCCGCTCAGCAGGGTTCCCAGGCTGTAAACGCACAGGGTCTGCCGCTGCCGCCGGTCGGTTCCCGTAACGGAAATCATCTCGGCCGCCTGCGGGATCCTGCTCCCGGATCCGATGATCACGTCCGCGCCGGCTTCCGCGATCAGCTGCGCGGTCTGCCGCTGCGTTTTATCGACGTTTTTCCCGTCCTTGCCCCACTGGATCAGAATAATGACAGCTTCCGCTCCGCCGGCCCGCGCGTTCTGAATATCCCGCTGAATCGTCGCGGGATCCGCCGCCGGCACGGCGGTGTCGTCGCCGTTTTTGGCCATGCTTTTCCGCACGGAGCTGCTGATCGTGCCGGTATAGGCCCCGATATAGAACCGGATGCCGTTCAGCACCGTCAGCTCCCCGTTCGCTTCCAGCCCGGGCGTCAGAATGCCCTGGCTTTCCAGCGCCTGACGGGTGCTCGCGAGCCCGGCCTGTCCCTTGTCGTAAATGCCGGAAAACCCGCCGAAAGCGGCCTTGATTCCCGCGCTGCTCATCAGCGCCGCCGCGGAAGCCGGAACGATGGTCGCGTTGACTTTATATTCGTCGCTCAGAATGTTTTCCAGAAAAACGCAGCTCCAGTCCGCCTGAAAGACCTCCCGCAGGGGCTGAAACATGTCCGTAAAATCGTATTTCTTCGTATCGTTGAAGTAGCAGCTCCGGCGAACCTCCGTTTCAATCGCCGTGGTTCCGCCGAAGGTCAGAACCGCCCTCGGGTTTTCCGCTCCGTCCCGCCCGGACGAAACGGCTGAGGCGGGAGGCTGCGCGGGCTGCGAAGCCGCGGCGCCCTGCGAAGCGGCTCCCGGTCCCCCGGACTGCGCCGCGGAATCCTGCTGAATCCGGATATTTTCGATCTTCTGATCGCCCTTCTCCATCTGCAGGGCGCCGGCCACCCGGGCCAGGTCAATCGATCCGTTCCCGGCCAGCCGCAGGATCACAAAGACGCTGCCGCCCAGCGTGATCACCAGAAGAACCAGCATCACTGTCGTTCCGAAGGAGACCCCCCGGCGTTTCCGCTTCATCCCCGTCCTCCTCAGTGCAGCACGGCGGACAGGATCACGCTGATGCCCATAATGCCCGCCAGAGCCAGCGCCGCGATCTGAATCATCTTTTTTCTCTTATCCGGCCTGCGATTCGTCATGCGTTTTCTCCCCCTGTTTCACGATGTTCCTATCATATCATTTCCGGGAATGAAAAGCAAACGGAAGGCGTGCTGCCACGCCTTCCGCGATCATTCCCGATGAGGCTCCCGGTGTTTACGAATCCTTATCGGTCCGTGTCCGCCGCCGGGCGGTAGTCCGGCCGGGTTCCTCCGGCTTGAAGGAGGCGGTGTATTTCGCGTCCTCTTCTCCGCCGTTGCTGGTGTAGCGGGCATAGGGATTCTCGGTGGTTTTCCCGTAGGTTTTGGGAGCGCTCTGCGCGCTGTCCGCCGGCTTCGGGGCTACCGTTCCGTTCTGGTTCGTATAGGTTCCCGTGCGTACCCTAGCCGCGTTCTGCGCCGGGGCGGCCGCGGTTTCTCCCGCCGCGCCGGTCTGAGGCTTCGCGGTCTGGCCGGTTTTGGCCGCGTTCTGCGCGGCCCGCTGCTGCTGCGCCTTCTTCTGGGCGGCCCGCTGGGCAGCCTGGCGTTTGCGCTGCGTGGAGGCGTACCAGTAGTATCCTCCGCCGGCTCCCAGAACAGCCAGTCCGCCCAGCACCCAGCCCAGGGCGCTGCCGCCGCTCTGTTCCTGCGGATACTCAACCGCTTCCGTTGCCAGCGGTTCGATCTCCGGCGTGGGCGTCGCTTCGGTCAGCTTCGTTCCCGTCTGGCCCTCGATATAGGCGATGGCCTCGGCGATCTTCTGCTCCCGGTCCGCGCTGTCCTTGTAATAAACCTCCAGGGTGGTCTTCAGCGTCTCCGCCGTCATTTTTCCGTTCTTCACGTCCGCCGTCAGGGAATCCAGGTATTCCTTGTTCGGAACATCTTCCGTATTCTCCTTCAGGGGTTCGGGCGTGGCGAAGGGATCGAAGGGTTCGTAGCTGACCTCAATCCCGCTGTTGGGATTGACCCAGGTGTCCACTTTCTGATCCTCCGCGGAAACAATGCCGCTCGCGCTGCCCTTTCCGGTATTGTTTACCGTGCCGGGCTGCACGGTCTCCGCCGCGGTGCCGGAGTTGTTGACAATTCCCTGCGTATAATCGGAGGAATTCAGGAACTCGTCCAGCTCATTCAGGGTCATCTGGTAGAAATAATCTCCCATGATATAGCCTGTCTGGCCGTTGTAGTTCACCCGGTACCAGGTCTTTCCGTCCACGTCCTCCGTGCCCAGAATCAGGCAGAACGCGTAGCGCTTCAGCTGCGCCAGCCGGATGGAATTGGTGGTGCTGGGCCGGTCGCGGAAATTCACGCTGCCCGCGGATACATATCCGTAGCTGCTCTGCGCATCGCCGTTATAGGGCGCGGTGGTAATCTCCACGGTGGGAGCGGGAGTCGTGTTCATCTGATCCAGATAGCCCATGACCTCGGACTCGCTCATCATCCGCAGCATATCCGCCCGTACGTAGCCCCATACGCCGTCGTACCGGACTTCGTGCCAGGCGACTCCGTCCACATAGGTCTGTCCGGATACGTAAACCACCTTGTTGGGGGGCAGTTCTGCGTCGATCACGCTCATGGAGCTGGGCCAGTTGCGGACATAGGCTCCGTCTCCGATGGTGATCGCGTATCCGACCCGCTGCACCGGCTCCTGGGTCGGCGCCACCGTGGGGGTCGCGGTCGGCTCGGTTGTCGGCGTCGCGGTCGGCTCGGTAGTCGGCGTCGCGGTCGGTTCGGTTGTCGGCGTCACGGTCGGCTCGGCTGTCGGCGTCGCGGTCGGCTCGGTTGTCGGCGTCGCGGTGGGCTCGGCCGTCGGTGTCGCGGTCGGCTCGGCGGTCGGCGTCGCGGTCGGCTCAGCCGTCGGCGTCGCGGTGGGCTCGGCCGTCGGCATCGCGGTGGGTTCGGCGGTCGGCGTCGCGGTGGGCTCAGCCGTCGGCTCATCCGTCGGCGGCGGCGTCGGTTCCTCCGTGGTTTCC
>SVGS01000021.1 GCA_015056205.1 Clostridiales bacterium
ATCTCGATCTTCGCCTTGCTTGCTGCGGCGATTAGTTCGTCCTTCTTCACTGAGATCACCCTCCTTCACAAGGAGGATTATATCAGATCAGAGAAGGATTGTCACCCACAAAATTTAGGTACACTCGTGCGATTACAAGCGTGCAAGGGCTTACATCCTTTTATACGAGGGTTTGCAGCGCGGTGGCTGTTAAGCAATCAAAAATTGATGATCAAATTTTATGGTTTTACGGTCAAATCTACGGCTCTCCGTCCCCTGTCATTTGGAATCAGTCACGGAAAAGCATCGGCATGAAGGCCCGAATGCAGCGGCGCCATACCGTCCAGTCATGGCCGCCGGGGAAGGTCTCCCGGATCATATTCAGCCCTTTATTCTCCAGGAACAGGTCATCCCTGTCAAAGCTGTCCCGGAACTGATCTTCCGTACCCATGGCGCGATAGAAGACCCGGAAGGCTTCATTGAACTTTTCCGGCGTCTCCAGCAGCTTCAGATGGGGCTGTTCTTCCCCTTCCGCGGCCCAGGGCGCCCGAAGGAATCCGCTGAACAGGCCTGCGTATCCGAACAGATCCGGATGAGTCAGCGTGGTGATACTGGTGTGGAAGCTGCCCATACTCAGGCCGGCCATGGCCCGGTGCCACTTGTCTGACAAAACGTTGTAACGGTCTTCGATAAAGGGAATCAGGTCACTGACCAGAATCCTGGGAAACAGGGACCGGTCGCCCGCTTCGCCGGCTTTCGCCATCCCGTTGCCCATGACGATGATCATCTCTTTCATCTTCCCGTCCGCCAGCAGCCGGTCCGCGATACGGCCCACATGGCCCTGATACACCCAGCCGGTTTCGTTTTCACCGTATCCGTGCTGCAGATAGAGCACAGGAAGCTTTTTCTGCGGATCATACTTCGGCGGTGTATAGACCAGGCAGATCTCGTGCTTCCCGGTCACCGAGGAAAGCACATAATGCCGGGTCACCGCGCCGTGCTCCACCCCCTCCAGATCGTCCCATCCAGCCATATCCTCCACCGGCACATCCACGAAGTTCATAGGCCGGCAGCAGCCGTATCCGATGGGCAGATAGGGGCAAAGCACATCCGCGCCGTCCACCTTCAGGAAGAAGTAGAGAAATCCTTTCCCCAGATCGAAGGTGCCCTCCCAGGCTCCGTCTCCAACGGCTGTCAGCGGATACATCTTCCCGAACTGATCAATCGCCACTTCCTTTGCGTCCTTCGCGATGATCCGGAAATGCACCCGGCCGTCCGGCAGCACCTCCGCCCCCTGTTCACCGTCCCGGTTCGGTTCTCCGAAGTAGGGATCAAAGGATACGCTTACGTCCAAGGGCCACCGTTCTTTCATGGTTCCATCCTCCCCTTTTCAGTCTTCCCTGAGCTGCTCCGCACAATTTCAGACAGCATTCTCATTTCTTTTCATCCTGAAGACGGTGTTTCCGTCAGTTCAGTTCGTCAAGCAGAATATAGTACCGGAGTTTCTCTTCGTCTTTCGGAACCCCGGCTGCGCGGAACAGATCATCCGGATCAATCTCCGGATAGACTTTTCCGTAGTGTCCGTCGCTGTTATGCTTCAGACTCCTCCAGCCCAGGGCCAGATCCATCCAGCGGTCACCGGCTCCGACATTTCCCACGTCAATAAAACCCGTAAACCGTTTCCCGTCCGTAAAAAGGTTCGGCAGGCAGAAGTCCCCGTGCGTTACCACGCGGTCCTGAGGCGGCAGATTGTTTTTCAGCCAGTTCAGGAGAGCCTCCGGGTTTTCAAACCCGCCCGATCCGAAAGTTTCCGGTTCACAGTCGGAAGGATCAAAGCTCCCGGTCCGGATGGCCGCTTCGGCATGCGAAAGATTATCCGCCACCGTTCTCCCGAACGGACAATCGGCAGCGGGAATCGACCATAACGTATGCAGCGCCTGAGCCATGCAGTCCAGCAGCAGGGTGGGATTGTTCATCACCTCGGGTTTGCACAGCTCTTTCCCCTGAATACGTGTCATAAGCAGCCAGTCCTGGCCGTCCCGCACCTCATGGGCGGCAACCTGCGGCACAGGCGCTTTCCCGGCCAGCCACCGCAGAATCTTCACATCCGCGGTATCCCAGTCGTCCGCAGGCCGGACTTTCAGCACATAATCATCAAAGAGGAGCACCTGCGCTCCGGATTTTCCCAATCCGTCCAGCTTCCCCGTCCGGTCACCCAGGACAGCAGCTATGGAATCCGGGATCTGTTTTAACCTTTCCGACATAAATCCTCCAAATCGTCAATCCTCAGGGTTCCTGCGCGGAGCAGAACCCGAAAACCTGATCGTAGAAGTCTTTTGCTTCCTCAAAAGCCCCATGTCCAAGGCCCTGATAAATCACCATCCTGCTGCCGGGAATGCCGTTGTGCAGCGTGTAGGGAGCCTCATTCCCCACCGTGTGATCATCGCTTCCGGCGATAATCAGCGTCGGGCAGCTTATCCTGGACAGTTCATCACAGGCATTGAATTCCAGAATCGCGCAGGCATTCCTGAAAAAGCGTTCATAGCTTGCGGGTTTCGTGAACCTCGCCATCAGCGGAAACAGCTTCCTGTTTTTTTCAAGATATTGCTTTGAATACATTCTTTCGGCTGTATCCACCATCAGGCGAACATGATCTCCCTGCTCCGCGATTTGAATCCAGGATCCTACCGCGTCTTTTACCACCTCGTTCGCATTGGGCGCAGTCACCGCGAGGATCAGTTTGTCCACCAGATCGGGATAATCAATCGCCAGATACTGGGCGATCATGCCGCCCTGGGAAACGCCGAGTACCGCCGCTCTTTTGATCCCAATCTCCTCCATGACCAGCGCCTGATCTTCAGCCATCTGCCGGATGGTATAACCTTCCGGCATATCGTTTTTCCGGCTGAAGACGGTAACGGTATATTCATCCAGGTGCTTCTTATATGGCGCTTTCAGAAAGACACCCTTCCCTTTTACCGTGGACAGTCCGTCTGACAGGCCGGGAAGGACAACCAGATTTTTGCTGCCGTTCCCGAAAGAAACATAGTACATATCTGTGTCTCTGACAGCTGCGCATCCGTTCTTCATGGCAATCCCCTCCGCCACATTCCTGCCGATCCGCCGCCCGGTTGTCATCATCGTTTTCCGGAAAAGCCCGGATCATCATTCCGGTTCCCATAATAGCATATTCCGGAAGTTTTTTCAGAAAAAAAACAGGGACAACGTCCCTGAATTTTTCATTGAAAGAAAGCTGCCTTCCCGTCAGATTGTTCTGAAACCGGCAAAGAGAATCCGGGCCGGATCAGTATCACTGATACCAGGCTTCAGCATCCTTCCGGAACTTCTGAAGCGATGGTTCGTGCTGATAGAACATATGGCCGGAAGGATAATAGGTGAAGGACAGATTGTCCTGCACATTGCTGTCCAGGAACAGATGGCTGTAGGTCCATTCCGCTGCAAAGAAGGGCGTCGCCTGATCGTAGTAGCCGCAGATCACCCAAACCTTCATCATCGGGTTTTTGGACATACAGTCATGGATGATCTTCTCCTGGCTGAGGATGGCGTTTTCATACTCGGGTGATGACCATGCCGCATTTATGGACAGGGACAGCGCTTCGTAGGAAAGATCTGTCTGAACCTGGAATTTTCTGGTATACAGATCCCGGATCGCTTCAATATACCCGGCGTTGGTGGTTGCCGAAGGATCCGATTCTGCGCTTCCAAGGCTGCCCTCGACGGCAGGCCCTGTATAGCGTCCGTCTTCCCGGCCCACGACCAGCTTTTCGTCAGCCAGCAGCTGCTTGCAGAAGGTTTCCATATCAATCCTCAGGTTCTTTTTCAGGATCAATTCCTTTTTCAGGCCGATAAATCCGGCCATTTTATCCGCAATCGCGTCCACTTCCTCCTGGGTCATGCGGCTGCCCCTGAACAGCGCGGTCCAGTATTCGCCTCCCGCGAAACCGCGGACTTCATCCAGGTATTCTTCCAGATCCATCCCCTTGTACGGATCCGCAACCTTCCCATGGTAATGGGCAATCGCCGCATATGTCGGCAGGAACCCCGCATAGGGCAGCTCGTTGCCGTCAGTAAATGCCACGCTGGCGAAGTTGTTGATGGACGAAATCATCATCAGGCCGTTCAGGTTCAGGAAGCCTTTCCCCATCAGGTAATCGCACAGGCCTGCCGTACGGGTGGTGCCGTAGGATTCGCCCGCCAAATATTTGGGCGAAGCCCAGCGCTGATTCCGGTTGATATACCGGATGATAAAATCACCAACGGACTGGATATCGCTGGAATAGCTGTAGAATTCCTTCTGATCCGTTTCACCCGCCGCTCTGGAATAGCCTGTTCCCACCGGATCGATAAACACCAGATCTGTCAGATCCAGCAGGGAGTAATCATTGGGCTCATACCCGGTCGGTACCTTTGCGAGTTTTCCGTTCTCATCCAGCGAAAGACGGTCCGGACCCATGAGTCCCAGGTTGATAAATGCCGACGCGGCTCCCGGTCCGCCGTTATAGGCGAAGGTGACGGGGCGCGCCGCGGGGTCTTCCACGTCGTTCAGCGTATAAGCCGTAAAGAACAGGTCATAATCTCCAAGGGCTGTGCTCATTGCCATGGTTCCTGCCGTAACGGTATAATCGATCTCCTTGCCCTGGATTGTCGCTGTGTGCTGCGTAACCGACAAGCGGTCTTCCCGGGACGCTCTTTCGGCCGCTTCAGAAAGCGCTGCCGACAGCGAAAGCGTCAGCAGGCAGCAAGCGAGCAGGATTGTCAGAACCTTTTTCATCTGTCGCTACCTCCTCATCCAATTCTTCCGTTTTCTGAAATGCTTTCCGATTCATCCGTCTCTCTCTGCGTTTCCGGATTCTTCCTTGCATGATGATAATGCAGCTGATATAATTTGTAAAGGAAATTTTATTGATCAATAGAATGAAGAAATAAAGAAGGACGCTGTCAGCGGTTTCAGGAGACAAACGATGGAGTTAAGGAAAATCAATACACAGGATGCTGCTGCCCAATGGGAATACACAACGGCGCTGCCTGCGGATGAGAATGGGCTGACAAACCCGTATCACGGTGTCTCTTTCGATGAGTATAAAGAGAAAGTGCTGCCTGAATTAATCTCTTATGAGCACCCGGTTCATATGCCGGATTGGTTTGTCCCGGAAACATATTACTATCTCTGGAATGAAGGCCGTTTGATCGGAGAATTCAGAATACGGCACCATCTGACGGAAGCCCTCAGGAACGGTTCAGGACATATCGGATACAGCATCCGGAAAGAAGAACGGGGAAAAGGCTATGGAACCGCCGGTTTAAAGCTGACCGTTCAGATCGCAAAAAACATAATTCCGGAAGAAGAAATCTATCTGCGGGTCAATCTGGATAACCCGGCCTCTCTCCATGTTATGCTTCACAACGGCGGACGCGTTGTCAGTCAGGACGAAAAACATTTCTTTGTCCGAATCGCAAATCCCGGCAAAGGAAGATATCCCTCCGCCGAGGAAGCAGAAGAGATTCTGGCCGAAGCGGAGCTGTGCAACCCGGGCCCATGGGGTAATCACAGCCGCACGGCTGCCCACTGTGCTGAAAAGATCGCGCTTTATTCCGGTCTTTGTCCGGAAAAAGCCTATGTCCTCGGCTTGCTGCATGATATCGGCAGGAAATTCGGCAAGCGTCACCTCGGACATGTATCAGACGGATATTCCTATATGATGAAACTGGATTATCCGGACGCTGCCAGAATCTGCCTGACCCATTCGTTCAATGACATGAAGATCGAAGGATATGTCGGCAATTTTGACACGACAGAGGAGGAAACTGAGCTGATCAGAACAAAACTGCAGGAAGTTGTCCCGGATGATTATGATCAGCTGATCCAGTTGTGTGATGCCATCTCCGGTTCCGAGGGGGTCATGGACATCATCGAGCGAATGTCCGATGTTAAGCGCCGCTACGGCGATTATGACCAGGGGAAATGGAATAAGAATCTGGAACTGAAAGCTTACTTCGAGAAACGGATGGACCGTAATCTTTACGAAGCGGTTGAGAAAGACACCTTTCACAATTGACAGAGGCGAAGATAACGGAATCCTGAGCCCGCGGGGCGTTCAGGCAGAAAGACAGGCAGGTCCTCCAGACCGGAACCGGAGGTGAAAAGATGTCAGCCGTTATCTGGATCGTGATCGGAATTGTTGTTCTTGCCCTATGCTGCGGGAAAAAGAAAAGAACCGGCACAGATTCCTCAGAAGAACAGAGAAAAGCACTCCGCATCGACCATCCGCATTATATTAATGCGGTCGGGTATGAATGCTCTGTCTGCGGGGCCCGGTTCAGGAAACAGAGCATGGTATGTCCGCACTGCGGAGCGCGGTTTGAGGGAACCCGGGAAGACGATACCGAATTGGAAGAAGAAATGCTGGAAGAAGAGGAATGGGACGAGGAAGAGGGGTTGTAATCCAGAGCGGCTTTCAGGCCGCTGCTTCCATCAACTGATCCATATCAGCCCGCAACAGATCAATACAGGAATTACGCAGCTGATTTCAAGCCCATACTGACACTGTGAGGCCAAATACTGAATTTTCATTGGATCGCCGGCGTTTTGATCGGGAGAAGCATACCATACGCCGGCAGGTTCTTTATCTGTTAATATGTGTAATATAACATTTTGTTGCGGCACCGGCCTGTCTTTTCCCGTGTTCCAGTGATCATCCTGAACGCCGCAAAGGTTCGCGAAGCCAATGATTTTCCGGTTTCTGTTTTCACGAATTATGATCCAGATCCTGTCCGGATCTCCGTCTGCCGAGCAGGGAGCGTCCATGCGATATTCCATGTTGTCCCCACCGAAATGAGTATAAGTGACATCCTCCAGAGAACGGTCATAAAGAAGATCTCCATACCGGACAAAAAAATCTTCATAGCAGCGGATTCGGGTTGCCTGATCCTCTGTCAGCCTGGTATAGTCCGCGTAATAACCTTGCGTAACCACGGCGTTCTTTTCTCCGATAAACAGCTGCGTGGCTCCATACATCGCGATGGCGAAGGACAGCAGGAGCTGGCTGTACAGCGCGCGATCGGGCTGATCTGTGCGGAATGCGGCCGGATAGGCGGCAAGGACTACCGGATGATTGCCTGCCTTTTGGACAGCAGCCCGCAAATGACGGTAGCGGTCCATGGGAGGCCATAGTTCCATATATACCGCATCCTGTGGACAATCCTTCGTCTTTTCCGCGGGCCACGTGCCGACATTGTTAAAAATCAGACGGAAACGGATACCGCTGCTTTTCATGGCAGCATCTGTATCTTTGATAAGCGCCGGAAAACTGTCTTCAAGGAAACGTTTCTTCCCATTCTGAGTAAAGGCAATTTTGGGTTCTCCGTAAGTATCCATATGAATCCCGTCAAATCCGATTTCGGTGACCGCTTTCTGATATTCATGGATCAGGTGATTTCTCCACGGGCTGTCAATATCCATATAATAAAACGTATTGATAAAGATCAGCGGCTGCCCTCCCGCTCCATACAGTCCCCAGTCCGGATGTGCTTCCCGGAATTCCCGGCAGGCGGCATACACGGCACCGTAAGCCATAGCAGCCATTCCGTGCTGATGACAGTCCGCAATTCTTTTCCTGATCACCGGCAGCGAGTTATGTTTGCCCATCATATCCAGATACTCATCTGCCGGAGCCACAAGATGATCATGTCTCCAGCTCCAGTCATAGAACTGAACATGGGTAATATGGTATTTGGCCAGCGTGGCGACAGCATCCGTTTCCTTCTCCTGAAAATCACAGAGAAAACCGTAGCGGACAACCTCGCCGCCTGCGTTGACGGCGGTGGTCAGTTTGAACAGGAATGCGCCATTCCGATACAAATCGACTTCAACGCCATATCCTCCCTCTTCAAGAGCAGGGAGGATCAGCTTCTGTTCCGTTCGGATAACCGGAACACTGCCGGAAAAGATCTCTTTTTCCAGATATGTAATACGCCAGTCCGCACGATCCGCATGGACATCCTGCCGCAGAAAAAGACGGACGGGCTCGTTTTCCGTATATCTGCCCTTACAGGCGGACAGTTCATTCATCCTTTTACCGCTCCTTCCGTCAGACCTTCAATAAACTGTCTCTGGAAAACGAGGAATATCATGACGACGGGAATAATCGCGATCACTGCGGTAGCGGCCATCAGATGCCATTTTGCGCCTCCGAACTGCTGAAAGAAAACGCTCAGGGCCTGTGGTATGTTTTGTTTTTCCCTGCTCTGCAGGAAAAAGACTGCCTGAGCATAATTGTTCCAGACGCCGAAGCCGTTCAGGATCACAAAGCTGGCTGTAGCCGGTTTGAGGATCGGGAAAATGATGCGCCAGAAAGCATAAAATCCCGTGCAGCCATCCACTTCAGCCGCCTCGTCCAGTTCCCGGGGAAGCGCTCTGACAAAGGTTGTATAGATAAATACAGCAGACGGCATCGCAAGCGCGGAACAGACAAGAATCATTCCCCACAATGTATTGACTGCTTTGATTTTTCGCATCAGCGTATAGAGGGGAACGGTATTGATAATGCCGGGAATCATCATGCAGCCGATCAGCAGGGAGAAGACAAGCTTATTGTATGTTGTATTATACCGGGCGATCGCGTATCCGGCCATTCCGCCCAGAACGATGGTCAGTCCGAGAGTTCCAAAGGTTATAATGCCGGAATTGATCATTGCCAGACCGATTCGGCTCTTCTCCCATGCCGTCGCGTAGTTTCTCCAGTCAAAGGAAGGAATGAAGATATTCCCCTCATAATAAATCCGGGAAGGCGAATTGAGAGAAAGAACCAACAGGATATAAAAGGGAATGACGCACATCAGACAGATCAGGATGACCATCATTACCCTGAACGTTCGAAACACTTTGTTCTCCTGTCTCATCATGCATCACTCTTTTCTTTCGTCAGATACAGTGAAATAAGGACAGGAATCAGAATAATAAAGAACAGGATCATGGCAACAGCTGTGGAATATCCGGTACGACTGCCATAGCACATTCGCATAATATAGATACTCAGACTTTCTGTTGCGTAGCCCGGACCGCCTTCAGTGAGGGACATGATTACATCGAAAACCGAAAGGGAACCGATAATGTTGGTAACAACATTGATCCGGATTGCGGGCATCAGCAATGGCAAGGTGACCCTTGTAAACCGTTGCCATGAACCGGCCCCGTCCACGATTGCGGCTTCACGGATATCCGGAGATATGTTTTTCAGACCGGCAAGATAAATAATCATTGTCATCCCGGCATATTGCCAGACATTTACAAAGATTAGCACAGCCATCGTGGTGGGATAATTGTTCATCCATTTTCCCAGGAAAAATGTTGTTCCCAGCTGCTCAGCCGCATGGTAAAGAAATCCACGGCCCGGCTGTAAAAGGAAATACCAGATATAGCCCATGATCAACGGACTGATAATTGCAGGCAAATAAATCACAACCCGTGCCACACTTCTGCCCGGGAAAGACTGCTCCATCAGAAGAGCGTAGCTTAATCCGACAAGGTTCAGAAAGATCGCGCTGCCCGCGGCAAAGATCAGTGTGGTGCGAATATCTCCCATAGCCCGTGAGTCCTGAAAGAACTTCGCGAAGTTGCTTAGGCCGACAAAATTAGCCGTGCCCATACCGTCCCAGTCAGTCAGGCTCATTCCGATCCCTTTGAGAAGCGGATAGACAAAGAAGATACTATATAACAGCAAGGCAGGAAAGGACATAAACTGTGTCCGGTTGATTTTTCTGATTCTCATAGTACCTCCTCCTGCCGATATACTGTCATCGTAACCGGAAAGGGCGTCTGCCTGAGACGCCCTTTCCGTCAGATTGCCGGTTGATCAGAATCCTTCGTTCCAGGCTTTTTCATAAGCCTCGGCAAAGCCCTTGGCATCATAGGTGCCTGCCAGCAGATCCTGCACCATGCGTCCGGCATCATCGCCGCTGAAGCCCGCGGGTTTCTCATTGGTGAATCCAATGTTTACAGCGCTGTTCAGCACAGCGGAAACATCCTTAACAAATCCTTCCGGAGCCCATGCGGCATCAACATCTTTGAAAGCGCTCGGGGAGCCCAGGGATTCGCTGTACTTCTTCTGGTTTTCCGCGCTGAACAGGAAGGTCAGGAATGCTTTGGCTGCATCGACATTCTCTGTGGTGGCAGAGATGGAATAACCGCTGTCCTCGGCACACAGCACAACGGGCTGACTGTCGGGCATATAGGCAGGATACGGGGCAAAGCCGATTTTATCTGCCATTTCCGGATTGGCTTCCAGAATACCGGAGAGCGCCCACATCCCGTTGGAGAACATAGCGGCCTTACCGGTTACGAACGCTTCCGTGCAGTTGTCACCGGTTGCGGTCAGGACGTCCTCATTGATCAGCCCTTTTGCCTGCAGATCCAGCATGTTTTGGGCGAATACGGCCATACATCCGTCAGCGGCGCCGAAATTCAGCTTGTCGCTTTCGTTGTTCAGCATCGCAGTCTTGCAGGCCAGCGCACCCAGACTCTGTTTCAGATAGCCATGAGGGATAAACTCAATCAGATGACCGAGGTGCCAGGCTTCTTTGCCGAAGATGAACCACGGAACCACATCGGGTTTCTTTTCCTTAATAACCTCCAGATTGCTGACGAACGTGTCCCAGGTCGTGGCGGGAACCAATCCAAGTTCTTCGAAGATTTCCTTGTTGTAGAAGAATCCGGCCATGGTCATATTTGTGCAGACACGGTACTGTTTGCCGGTTTTCAGGTCGGTGCAGCTGTCCCGCATGGACGGAATCAGGCGATCCCACCATTCGTTCACGTCGCTGATATCCATGTATTTGCCCTGATCAACAAATTCCTGCTCATAAGTGGTCATGATATCCGGCACTTCATTGCTGGCGAATTTTACCTTGATGATGTTGCTGGCATCATTCTGATATTCCTGTTCCACAACAATTCCCGGGTTCTGCGCATTGAAATCCGCGATGATCTCGTTGAGAAGATCGATAGTTTCAATCTTGCCCGTGAAGAAGTTCACCTTGGTTTCAGCAAAAGCAGAGACTGCCGTTAATGCCAAAGCCAAAACCAGTAGTACTGCAAGCAACCGTTTCATCTCATATATTCCTCCTTTTTGTCTTGACTTCCGTTGCCCCCGGAGTCATTTTGTGATTTTATTGTATAGCCTCCTTTTCCATTATGAAATACCGGGATTTTTAGATTTAAGTGCTTCTTTTTTAGATTGGCGTAATCTTCGTTGCATTCTGATTTTTCATAGGATATATTATCAGCGAGAGAGGTGATGGCATCAATGAAAGGAAGCGTAAAGCATAAACTTCTTTTAATGATCTCAATCCTGATTCTCCTTTCCGTGTCTGTCGTAACCATCCTGACATATCAGCACTATCGGACCGACCTGGTCGAACAGAGCACGCAGAACACACAAAAACTGCTTGATCAGTTAAGTATCAATCTGGACACCTATCTGGACGAGGTGTTCAGGCTGTGCCTGTCTCCATATTATAACCGGCAGGTAATGGATGCAATCGAGAGCAAACCGGTAAAATCTGCGGAAAAGCTGAAAAAGCAGAGAACAATTGAAGATTATCTCGCAGCCGTGCTGATGCTCCCGAGAAGTGATATTCTGCGGGCTCATATTATCTGTGAAGAAATATATACCAGCAGCAAAACTCAGTCTTCTCCGGATCTTTCCAATTATGCGGATACAACCTGGTATCAGGATGCTTACAGCAATAACCAGACTGTTTTTCTGCCGGCTCATACCGAAAAATCCGGACGAGGAACCATCGAAGTGTTCAGCGTCGCGAAGCGGATTAACAGCATGCACAACAGTTCAAAGCCCATCGGTGTCATTCGGGTGGATGCCAATTATCAGGGAATAAAGGCCGTCTGCGACCGGACAGATTTTCCGTCCGGGGTCGCCTTGCTGATATGGGATGAAACGGGAAATTATATCTACAGGAATAATGAAACAGGCATCGAGAACCTTTCGGAACAAATCATGGCAGCTCCGGAGTACCAAACAGGTCAAACCTCCTTTTACATCAACGCTGAAAACCGGCAGTTTCTGGTCAATGTGAAAAGCCTCTCTTCCACCAGCTGGAAAATCATTGATGTACATTCAATGAAACTTCTCACAGCCCCCGCTACGGACGCGCGAAACAGAGCATTTATGTTCGCCTTCCTCTGCGCTCTTTTCGGCGTGCTGATCTCCATCGGACTCGTTCGGCTGTTTTTACGGCCGATCTTTCAGATGACCCGAATCATGGAAACGGCCCAATCCGGTGATCTTTCAGTTCGCGCGGACGTGATCGGGCATGATGAATTTTCTTATCTCGCCTCATCGTTCAACAATATGCTGGCACAGATTCAGGTGCAAAATGAAAAAAATGATTATCTGACGCGTCAGATTTATGAAGCCCGATACCTGGAAAAAGAAGCCCAGTATACGGCGCTATGCAATCAGATCCAGCCTCATTTCCTGTTCAATGCGCTGAACACCATTCAGCTGCTGATTAAGACGGGAAAGGATGAAGAGGCCATCCAGAGCATTTCCATGCTGGCTTCATTGCTGCGGGGCATGGTTAACGCGGACCGGGATATCAGCATTCAGGCTGAAATGAAAATTGTGGAGTGCTATCTGTCCTTACAGCAAAAACGGTTCAGAGGACTAAGCTATACGCTTCCTGATGTGTCTCTTTATGATACTTATCTGGTTCCGGCGTTGACGATCCAACCGATTGTTGAAAATGCATTAGTGCATGGCTGTGAACTCAAGCGCGGAAATGCCCGTATCATCATTTCACTGACAGAAAGCGAGAAAGAATTATTAATCACCGTACAGGACAACGGGCTTGGCATGGAAACAGAGCAGGAACGAAAGCTTCAGAATGCCCTGAATAAGCCGTCCACCAGTCCGGAACAGGCGGAAGGCGGTGTTGGCCTTGTCAACATCGCCCGGCGGATTAAACTGAAATTCGGACTGGAATATGGGCTGACATTCGAGTCGAGGCAGGGAGAAGGCACAAGCGTCACACTGCATTTGCCGCTGCGGGGAGGGACAGATCGTGTATCGGGCATTGATTGTTGAAGACGAAGATCTGATGCGGGAATATCTGGAGAACAATCTGTCAGCGATCTGTCCTGAATGGTGCGCGGCAGATACAGCGGCAGACGGGCAGGAAGCCATAGAGAAAATCAGGCATTCACATTTTGACGGCATTATCACAGATATCAGGATGCCGGTGATGGATGGACTGGCCATGTCAAAGGTGATTCGGGATAAGGATCCCCGGATTCCGATTCTGATTATCTCCGGATACAATGAGTTTGATTACGCGCGAAAGGCCGTCCGCCTGAACATTTTCGATTATCTGCTTAAGCCTGTCGATGAGCAGGAACTGTCCGCCGCCTTATCTGCCATGGCGATTCAGGCCGGACAGAAACAACAGCAGGAGCCTGCGGAAAAAGAAAATGAAAATGCCGATGAAAACACAGACGGGCTGGCCCAGCGCGCGCTTTCATATATCCGGCAGCATTTTTCAGATCCGATCAGCCTGACCTCCGTGGCGGAAGAGATCGGTGTAGCGCCCGCCTATCTGAGCACGGTATTCCACCGTGAGATCGGGACCAGTTACTCCCGAACCCTTCTCAGGTTCAGAATGGAAGAGGCGGCCCGGCAATTGACGCAAACCAGCCAGAAGGTGCAGCAAATCGCTCAGAATGTCGGTTTTTTCTCGGCAAAGCATTTCACCCATGTTTTCCGTGAATACTATCATCTCTCACCGGTGGAATTCCGCCTGCATCCACCTTGTAGAATACCTGAAAAACAGAATGAGCTTTTCATAAAATAACGAGGTACACGAACTGTGAATTATGTAGATTTGGGGTCAGCGCATAACGATACAATCCTGCTGCTCCACGGCGGAGGACTGTCATGGTGGAATTATCGGGAAGCCGCCAGGTTCCTGAAGAATGAGTACCATGTCCTTCTCCCGATCCTGGACGGGCACGCGGGCAGCGACCGGCCGTTTACGACGATCGAAGAGAACGCGACCGTTACGCAGACAATATACGGCGGATCATTTCCGGTGAGTCAACATTCTGACGGAAGGCTCGGTCGTTTGATTTGCCTCCGGCACTATTGCATTGTAGATCATTTTCGGTTATGATACTACACATCCTACAGGCAAAAACAGAAAGGAGCTGACCATCCATGAAAAAGATCATCGTGCTGGCGCTTTCCATTGCCCTTATTCTCGCTTCCCTTTCTTGCGTCGCGCAGGCTGAAGAGGGCCCCAGATTCGTCACTGTTCAGGAATGGCTGGACGCGAAAGGAGAATGCGGTGACTGCATGCTCGTTCTGAAAATCATGCAGGAGCTTAATCCTACGGTTGTCCTGGCCGCTGACGAAACCGGGACGGTAAACCTGTTCTCCGGAATCAATGAGGAGAGCTCGTTCATAGAATTTATGAAGGAAGACAGCAAGGCCAAAACGGGATACATCCTGGTCATTGCGAATCCGAAGTACAATGAATTCGAAGGGAATATTGAGATGGCCAACTGGACGCTGCTGCGCATCCTTCCGGTGATTGAATAAACCGGGAATGGCTTCATGATTTTCTCCCGCACAGCTTCCTCAATCCAGCCGCCACCCCGCAGGCGGCTCCCAGCAGCACCAGGAACCAGAGAAACGACATGTACCACGGCTGATCGTGAACCTTCAGGAACGGGTACGGCCCGTCAACGATTCTCAGGTAGTTCAGTATGTACATCACGATTCCGTACAGGAGGGTTGGGATCAGCGCAATCCTGCTTTCCTGCTTCTCCATCCGTCTCAGGAACGGCAGGGACGCGATAGCGAGGACCGGACACAGCAGATGATGGAACAGGCCGTTCGTTTCAAGCATGAAATACTCCGGATGCCCATACCAGGGAATCAGGACGCAGACCGTCACAAGAAGCGTCACCGTCGTCATGCAGGTCGCGCAGTACAGGCATTTTTCCACCCGGGCAGGGATCTGCTTCCCTTGTTTTCTCCGCTGCCGGATGAGGCAGATCAGATGGGCGACCGTCGCAGCCATCAGGATAAAATTGCTCCACTGCGTATAAAACTGAAACTGCTTCCAGAACCCATGCTTCTGTATGGAAAGCACCAGCGCGGCGGTTTCTCCGGCGATGATCGCAATATCCAGATAGAGCATCCACATCAGTCCTCTCTGTCGCGGAGCACGGCAGAACGCGTTCGCCGGCATCGCCAGGATCGGGATATTCGCGGGTTCCCTGTTTTTCAGCGCGCGGATGGCCCGCCGGGTGTCCGTGAGTTATTCCCAGAAAAGCTGCGTGGAATAGTATCGCTCCGCCGTATCCGGCAGCACGGTGACCACGGTTTTCCCCGCTCCGAGCTTTTTCGCCAGTTTCAGCGCCGCCGCCACATTGGTGCCGCCGGAAATGCCGCAGGCCAGCCCTTCCTCCCGCGCCAGGCGCCGGGCGGTCTCGATGGCCTCCTGATCCGTCACCACATAGATATGATCATAGATTTCCCGGTTCAGGATTTTCGGAATGATTCCGTCTCCGATGCCCATCTGCAGATGGGTACCGATGGTTCCGCCCGCCAGAATCGCGGCATTCTCCGGCTCCACAGCCCAGATCTCGATGTCCGGATACTGTGCCTTCAGGACTTCGCCGATCCCCGTCAGCGTGCCGCCCGTACCGATCCCGCTGCAGAATCCGTGAATCGGCTTCGCGGCCTGCGCCATGATCTCCAGGGCGGTATGCTTCTTGTGGGCCAGCGTATTGTTCGGGTTCTCAAACTGCTGGGGAACGAACACCTTCGGATTCTTTTTCTTCATGTTCAGCGCGGCGTTCACGCATTCCTCCATGCACTTGCCGATATCGCCGGCGTCATGAATCAGCTTGACCTCCGCGCCGTAATGCCGCACCATTTTCCGCCGCTCCTCGCTCACGGAGTCCGGCATGATGATGATCGTCCGGTATCCTTTGACCGCGCCGACAAGCGCCAGGCCGATTCCCTGATTTCCGCTGGTCGGTTCGACAATAATGCTGTCCCGGTCAATCAAGCCGTCCTTCTCCGCCTGCTCGATCATATTCAGCGCGGTCCGGGTCTTGATGGAACCGCCCACGTTCAGGGATTCCACCTTCACCAGGATCTCCGCGCTTCCCTCCCCCGGCATCCGGTTCAGCCGGACAAGGGGCGTATTTCCCACCGCTTCCAGAATAGTCTGACAAATCAATGTTTCTTTCCCTCCTGTACTCTGCTGGGAAATATCATATCACAAGAGCGAAAAAAACGGCAGTATTATTCCCGCTTTTTTCCAATAAACGGCTTCGGTCCCGTTCCGGAAAGCAGCCGCCCTATCTCATCGTCGGCCGGTTGACGTTGTCGCTGGGTTCGCCCTTCCGGATTTCGCTGGGAGAAACGCCGAAACTCCGGCTGAAAACGCGGCTGAAATAGCAGGGATCCTCAAAACCGCTGCGCTGGGAAACCTCCCGGACCGTATACCGGCCGGTCCGAAGGGCGTCATACGCGTATTTCATCTTCGCTTCCATCTGATACTGATGAAAGCTTTTCCCGATCATCTTCCGGAAGCGGGCGGAGAACGTCCGGTCATTCATGCCCGCGATCTCCGCGGCCTCCGGCAGGGAAAAGAAATGATCCTGCCGCTCCCGCATGGCGTTCAGCAGGCGCGTGATCCATGCCGCGGCCTCCGGCTGGCTGTTCCGGGCTTCAAAGGCAAGCTCGTTCAGGATTTCACTGACCAGAAGCGTCAGGCGGCGCTCCTTGTCATCCTGATGAGCCCAGAAAACATGAATGACAGACCGGAAGAGCTGATCCATCGTGTTCTCCAGCCCGCAGTGGGTCAGCGTCTGGAGGCAGAAAACATTGCCGGAGGCGGCGGCCCGGCATTCGGCGGCGGTCAGCTCCGCGTCGGCCTGATCCCCCGGAAGGCGGGAAAAATGAATAAACATATTTCTCGATCCGACGGAGCAGGGCGCGGTTCCCCAGTGATGGCTGCCGGCCCGGAGGAGAATCACGTCCCCCGCTTTCAGATCGTAGATCTGATCATCCTGCGCGACCTGCCAGGTTCCCTCACAGATATACATCAGATCATGCTCGTCCATGATCCGGTCCACATGATATTCCGGAACAGGATAGATATTGGTTCCGCACAGAAGAACCTTCCGGGCGGAGGAAAGCGAAAACAGGTCGTATTTCATCTTCAGAGGCCTCCGAAAAGTCCAGATTATTGCCGGAAAATCCATAATTCAATGGAATCATTGCATGAATTATAGCATCTCACAGGCGTTATTTCAAGGTTTTATCCCACGGTTACCTCATCCGAAATCCAATAAAATATAATGTAATCAGTTGTACAGGCAAAAGAATACATGATGAAAAAAGGGCTTTTCCCCGCACTGCAAAAAAGTCCATTGAGGAAACGGAAAATTTTCGCCCGATTTACACAATTTTTCCGCATTTTCTATGGATTCTGTTTTTTCCGGATTTTATAATGATCTCACAGAAGCGGCGGAGCAAGCCGCCGAAAAGAATAAGGAGGGTAAACTTATGAAACGCATGCTGGCAGTGATCCTGGCCCTGGCGCTGTGCCTTGGCTGCCTGTCCTTTGCGGCCGCAGAGGAAAAGACGAAGCTGACCGCGGTTTTCATCTCCCATCCGCTTACACAGAGTGTGTATGACATGGAATGGCTGATGGGAATCGAGGCGGACGCGGGTGTGGATATCGAATGGGAGCAGATCTACACCGACTGGAACCAGGTGAAATCCACCCGGTTCGCCTCCGGAGACATTCCGGACCTGCTGTTCAACGCGACGGCTGACAGCGACTACACCACCTACGACGGGCTGTTCATGGAGCTGACCGATCTGATCGATCAGTACGCCCCGAATGTGAAGGCCATGTTTGAGGAAGAGCCGGACACGCTGGCCCTGGCCAAAACCGCCGAAGGAAAGATCTACGCGACCCCGAAATTTCAGGGCAAGTGGCCGGACACCAACGGCGTCCTGTTCATCAACAAGACCTGGCTGGACAACCTGAACCTGGAAGTTCCGAAGACCCTGAGCGAGCTGAAGAACGTGCTGATCGCCTTCCGTGACAACGATGCCAACGGCAACGGAGATCCCAATGATGAAGTTCCCATGGACTTCAACGGCTGGTTCGGCAGCGCCTATTCCCTGTCCAACATGATCGGTTCCTGGGGAATCCAGCTGGTCAACTGGGGCTATGACGGATATTTCGCCGAGGACGGCGTGATCAAGTGCTACGCCGTGGACGAGCGCTATAAAGCCATGATGAGCTATCTGGCGGATCTGTACGCCGAAAAGCTGATCAACCCCAACGCCATCACCAACGACTACTCCATGTTCCAGTCCCTGAGCCGCGGCGATTCCAACGGCAACGCGCTGGTCGGCGTGGTGTACGGCTGGGAAGAAACCGACAAGTTCGGCCCCACCCTGTACAGCCAGTACATTCCGGTCGGTCCCTTCACCGACGACGTGGATGACAAGGCCACCTCTGAACCCCGCTGGACCTACGACTTCTCCGGCCTGAACATGAGCAGCAACCGCGTAGCCATGAGCGCCAAGTGCGCGAATCCCGAGGCCGCCATGCGGTTCATCGACAAGTTCTATGAAGCGGAGCACTCCGTGGAATCCCTGTTCGGCGGCATTCCGGACGGAAACCTGGAGAAGATCGCGGACAATCACTACAAAGTCCTGGATCCGCCTGAAGAAGCCCATACCGACAACGGCACCTGGAAGTGGACCTCCACCTTCGCCGACAACGGCCCGATGTACATCCGCAGAGCGACCGTTATCGACATGGCGCAGGATATGGCCTTCGCACTGAATGAGCGCGAGCAGTACAAGGAAGCCATCGCCCGCGTGGATATGGACAAGGAATACTATCCGCAGTTCCTGATGAAGTATTCCGTGGAAGATCAGAACACCCTGGCGCAGCTTCAGGTGGGCGTGACCAGCGTCACCGACGGCTGGTGGGGCCTGTGGCTGACCGGCGAAGCGGATGTCAACGACACCTGGGACGATTATGTCGCCGAAGTGAATGCCAACGGTCTGGAGACCATCCTGGCCATTCGTCAGAAGGCGTTTGATGCCTGGAAAGCGCAGTAATCTTTGAACCTATGGGCGGGATGCGGATTTTCCGCATCCCGTACCTCTTTATCAGGGAGGGTTTGATCATGTCGGTAGCGGTACGCGGAAAAAAAGGCCGTGGCCTTGGATACTACCTGAAGCAGGACTGGCAGCTGTGGGTGATGCTGCTGCCGGCCATCGTGTATATTTTCATTTTCTGCTATATGCCCATGTACGGCGCGCAGCTCGCCTTCCGGAAGTATGACTACACGAAGGGCATCTATGGCGGCGACTGGGTCGGGTTTCAGTATTTTTCGGATTATTTCAACAGCGCCATGTTCGCGACGACACTGAGAAACACCTTCCTGATTTCCCTGGCCAGTATTGTATTCGGCTTCCCCGCCCCGATTGTGCTGGCGATCATGATCAACCAGATCCGGGCCAACCGGTGGAAGAGGACGCTGCAGACCACGGTCTACATCCCCTATTTCATCTCGGTGGTCGTGCTGGTTTCCATGCTGAATGTGCTGTTTGCCAAAAGCGGGGGCGTGCTGAGCGATTTCCTGAAGGCGCTGCGCCTGGTGCCAGAAAACGCGAACCTGCTCGGCCAGAAGCAGTATTTTATCTGGATGTACGTGGGCAGCGGCATCTGGCAGAGCATGGGCTGGAACAGCATCATCTATATCGCCGCCCTGTCTTCCGTGGATGTTCAGCTTTACGACGCCGCCAAGATCGACGGCGCCAACGCCTGGCAGCGGGTGGTGCATATCGAATTCCCGGTGCTGGTTCCGACGATCATGATCCTGCTGATCATGAACATGGGCAGCATCCTGAACGTCGGTTTTGACAAGGTCTTCCTGATGCAGAACACGCTGAACAAGCAGTCCTCCGAGGTCATCTCGACCTATGTTTATCACCTGATGGCTCCGACCACCGGGGCGCCGCAGTTCAGCCTGGCGACCGCGGTCGGCCTGTTTACAAACGTGGTGAACTTCGTATTCCTGATGCTGACAAATGCTATCAGCAAGCGGGTTACGGGATCCGGACTGATGTGAGGAGGATGAGAAAAATGGCCAGAAAGAATTCCGTACTCAACACCAGAAACATCATCCGGGACCGGGATCCCGCGGACCGGTTTTTTCACGCGCTGGTGCTGTTTCTCTCCATCCTCTGCTTCATCGTGATTCTGTATCCGCTGTGGTTTGTTGTGATCGCTTCGATCAGCAACTCCGACATGGTGAACCGGGGCGAGGTGGTTTTCCTTCCGAGAGACATCCGTTTCTACGGCTTTGAGCAGATTTTCAAGGACAGCCGGATCCTGATCGGCTACCGGAATACGCTGCTTTACGTGGTCGGCGGAACGATTCTGAATATGATCGTCACCATGCCCGCAGCCTACGCCCTGAGTCGGCCCGACTTCCGTCCGAGAAACAAAATCATGCTGTACTTCGTTTTCACGATGTACTTCTCCGGCGGTCTGGTACCGACTTACATGCAGATCAACCAGCTGGGCCTGATCAATACCCCCTGGATTCTGCTGGTCATGGTGCTGATCAACACCTACAACCTGATCATCGCCCGGACCTTTATTCAGAACACCATTCCCAATGATCTTTATGAATCCGCTTCCCTGGACGGCTGCAGCCATTTCCGTTTCTTCTGGAGCATTGTGCTGCCGCTGAGCAAAGCCATCATCAGCGTGGAAATCCTCTACTACGCGGTCTTCCACTGGAATGACTATTTCAACGCCCTGATCTATACCTCCAACAATGACATCCAGCCCCTCCAGATGGTGCTGCGGAGAATCCTGCTGCAGAATGAAGCCTTCGCCAACGGCAACGGCGGCGTTCAGGGCGGATATGCCCAGTCCTCCGCGGACCAGGTCAAGTACGCGGTAATCATTGTTTCGACGGTTCCGATTCTCTGCGTGTACCCCTTCGTTCAGAAGTATTTTGAAAAAGGCGTTATGATCGGGGCTGTCAAAGGCTGACCGGGCGGAACAGGCATCCGCCCGGAAAGAAGACCGGATGGCACCGCGCGAAAAAAGAAAAGGACGGAAAGCTCATGAAGTATTTTGAACAGGACGGCAATCGTCTGATCTGGAGAAACCACGGAGAAACCCTGATGCTGACTCCCTGGGGGCCGGACAGCCTGAGGGTTCAGTCCGTCATGATGGGAGAAATCCGGGATGAGCGGTGGGCGCTGCTGGATCCGCTCCCCTGCGAATCCGTGATCCGGATTCAGGAGGAAACAGCGGAAATCACGGCCGGCCGGCTCCGGGCGGAAATCACCATGGACGGATGGCACCGGTATGCCCGGATCTCCTTCTATAACCGGAAGGGAGAGCTGCTGCTCCGGGAAACCTGTCCCGGAAACGCCCTGGCGCTGAAGAGCCGGAAATTCGAGCCTCACCTGGGCGGAGATTTTTCGCTGACTGCGACCTTTGACGGGCAGGACGGCGAACAGATTTACGGCATGGGTCAGTATCAGGAGGAAACCCTGGACTGGAAAGGAAAGGCGCTGGAACTGGCGCACCGCAATTCCCAGGCCAGCGTTCCCTTTTATATCTCCAGCCGGGGATACGGTTTCCTCTGGCATAACCCGGCCATCGGCGAGGTCTTTTTCGGAAACAACCGGACCGTCTGGCGGGCGGAAAGCACGAAGCAGCTGGACTATTTTGTAACCGCGGGCGACACGCCGGCGGAAATCAGCCGGAATTATGCCCGGGCGACGGGATTCGCGCCGGAGATGCCGGAATACGGGCTGGGCTTCTGGCAGTGCAAACTGCGCTACTGGAATCAGGAGCAGCTGCTGGAGGTCGCGCGGGAGTATAAGCGGCGCGGGGTGCCGGTGGACGTGATTGTCTGCGATTTCTTTCACTGGCCCCGGATGGGCGATTACCGGTTTGACCCGGAATTTTTCCCGGATCCCGCGGCCATGGTCCGGGAGCTGAACGGGATGGGCATCCAGCTGATGGTCAGCGTCTGGCCGCAGGTCGCCCTGACCAGTGAAAACTACGCCGAAATGAGGCAGCAGGGGCTGCTGGTTCGGGCGGAATACGGGGAGCAGATCGGAATGCGCTTCGTGGAGGACAGCATGTTCTTCGACGCCACCAATCCGAGAGCCCGGAAATATGTCTGGGAGAAATGCAAAAAAAGCTACTGGGACGCGGGCGTCCGGATTTTCTGGCTGGACGAGGCGGAACCGGAATACGGAACCTATGATTATAAAAACTACCGTTACAGTCTGGGAAGCAATCAGCAGGTCGGCAATATCTATCCGCAGGCCTATGCCCGGTGTTTCTATGAAGGCATGCGGGACAGCGGCATGGAAAACCCGGTGAATCTGCTTCGCTGCGCCTGGGCGGGCAGCCAGCGCTACGGCGCCCTGGTCTGGTCCGGGGATATCATGAGCCGGTGGGAAGACTTCCGGCGGCAGATCTGCGCCGGGCTCAGCATGGGCTATGCCGGTATCCCCTGGTGGACCATGGACATCGGCGGTTTTCATGACGGATGGACGGAGCGGGAGGATTTCCGGGAGCTGCTGATCCGCTGGTTCCAGTGGGGCTGCTACTGCCCGGTGATGCGCATCCACGGGGACCGGAAACCAGTGGAAAAGGTATTCCGGAAGGACGGTTCGGAGGTTCTGCCTTCAGGCAGCGGAAATGAAATCTGGAGCTTCGGGGAAGAAGCCTATCCCATTCTGGTGAAATATATACAAAGGAGAGAAGCGCTTCGTCCCTATGTCCGGGAGCTGATGCACCTGGCGCACACGGAGGGAACACCCCTTCTGCGGGCGATGGCCTACGAATTCCCCGGGGATGAACGCGGCGCCGCGCTGAAGGATCAGTATATGTTCGGATACCGGTACCTGGTGGCCCCGGTAATGGAAGCCGGAGCCCGGGAGCGGAAGGTATGGCTTCCCGAAGGCTGCTCCTGGAAGGACGCGGATACGGGCGAGGTTTATTCCGGCGGCCGGGAAGTAACGCTGGCGGCTCCGCTGGACAGAATTCCCGTGCTGGAACGGATGAACTGACCGGCTGTTCCGCCGGAACGGCGGAAAAAACAGAACATGAAAGAAGAAGGGTTGAAGCATGAAATATCAACTGGGCGAAGGCTTCTGGAGCCATAAAATCAGGCAGGTATGCGACCGCATGATTCCCCTGCAGCTGTCGATTCTCAAGGATGAGGAGCCGGACACGGAACCCTCCCACGCGCTGGAAAACTTCAGGATCGCCGCAGGTCTTTCGGAGGGTGAGTTCCACGGAATGGTTTTCCAGGACAGCGACATCGGCAAATGGATTGAAGCAGCCTCCTACCGGCTGATGATCTCCCCGGATCCGAAGCTGGAGCAGGAGATCGATGAAATCGTCTCCATTCTCGGAAAGGCGCAGCAGGAGGACGGCTATCTGAATACCTGGTTTACCATCAAGGCGCCCGGAAAACGCTGGACAAATCTGCAGGACTGCCACGAACTGTATTCCTTCGGCCATCTGACGGAAGGCGCCGTCGCCTACCATCAGGCCACGGGAAAGCGCGCCTTCCTCGATATCATGCAGCGGATGGCGGATCATATCGATACGGTGATCGGTCCGGAGGAAGGCAAACTGCACGGCTATCCCGGCCATCCGGAGGCGGAGCTGGCGCTGTACCGCCTGTACCGGGAGACGGGGAATGAAAAGTATCTGAAGCTGAGCCGCTATTTCCTGGATCAGCGCGGGCAGGAGCCGAACTTCTTCATAGAGGAGTGGGAGCGCAGGGGACGGATCAACCACTGGTCCGGAAAAAAGGATCCGGTTTTCCTTCCCTATTATCAGGCCCATCAGCCGGTCAGGGAGCAGGAGGAAGCGGTAGGTCACGCCGTCCGGGCGCTTTACCTGTATACCGGCATGGCCTGCGTCGCGGCGGAAACAGGCGACACGGAGCTGGCGGAAGCCTGCCGCAGGCTCTGGCACAGCGCCGTGGACCAGAAAATGTATGTCACCGGAGGCCTGGGCGCCACCGTCCACGGCGAAGCTTTCATGGGAAAATATGAACTGCCCAACGATACCGCTTACGCCGAAACCTGCGCGTCCGTAGCGCTGTGCTTCTTCAGCCGGGCCATGAGCCTGACGGAGCGGGACGGAAAATACGGAGACGCGGCGGAAACCGCCCTGTACAATACCGTGCTGGCCGGCATCAGCCTGCAGGCGGACCGGTTCTTCTACGTCAATCCGCTGGAAGTGGTTCAGGGAGTCTCCGGCGTGCAGGAAGGGCTAAAGCATGACCTTCCGCAGCGGCCGAGATGGTACGCCTGCGCCTGCTGCCCGCCCAACGTGGCCAGGCTGCTGACCTCCCTGAAGGAATACGCGGTTCAGGATCAGGGAAGCGAAATCACCGTTCATCAGTATCTGGACGGCAGCGTGGACTGTGAAAAGGCCGCCCTGTCGCTGAAAACGAATTATCCGTGGGACGGCGAACTGAATTACACGGCGGATATCCGGGAGGAGGTCAGGCTTTATCTGCGGATTCCCGCCTGGGCGGAGCCGGAAGAGGTCCGGCTGACCGTGGACGGGCAGGCCGCCGCGGTATGTCCGGAAAAAGGATTTGTCTGTCTGGAGCCCGGAAAAGGCCGGCACGAAATCCGCCTGTGCCTGCCCATGAAGCCGCGCCGGATTTACGCGCATGAACAGATCCGCCAGGACGCGGGCTGCGTGGCCTTCGCCTGCGGTCCCCTGGTCTACTGCCTGGAAGGCTGCGATAATCCGGAGCCCCTGTGGAATCTGACGGCGGATCCGGACGGCGAAATCAGAATGCTGGATCCGGACGGCTCCCTGCCGGACGGTATCCGGAAAATGGCGATTCCGGGACACCGGCGCACGGATGCGTCCGATGCCCTGTACAGCAGCCGCCGCCCTGTCTATGAGCCGCAGGAACTGACGGCTATTCCCTACTACGCCTGGGCGAACCGGGAACCCAGGGATATGCGCGTCTGGGTTCGGGAAGGCTGAGCCTCCTTCGGTTAAGCCTCCAGCTCCTCCAGTTTTTTCAGCGTTTCCTCCGCGCTCGTGTGCAGAATGCCGGTGCCTCCTTTTTCCCGCCATTCCAGGATCGTCTTTTCCCGGTCGTCGATCAGCACGTCTTCCGGACCGTGGCAGAAGTCCTGCTTATGCTTCCGGCAGACCGTGTGGATGACCACCTGGCCGGACAGCATTCGCCGCGTCCACGCGATCTTGTCCTGCGCGGCCGTCACGATTCCCCGTTCCTCCCGCGGGATTCCCGTCAGAATCTCGCAGCGGTCCCCGAACCTTGCCCGGATCCGGTCAAACATCTCCTTCGCCCCGGGCATCAGCTCCAGCCGGTCGTAAAAATGGTCGACCGTTTTCATGGTCTGCCACATCCGGTCGTCCTTTGCGGAATCAAATTCGCGGTTCTGATCCCGCGGTTCCAGATGGAGCAGTTCCGCCACGCCCCGGTCAAAATCCGCCAGCACCCCGTCCATATCCAGATAAATCCTGTTAACCCGCATCGGATACTCCTTTCACAGCAATCGTTTAAAAGCTTCCAGCATGGTTCCCAGCTGATACCTCAGCAGCCACCAGGCGTTGTTCCATTCCGGCGTTTTTTTCAGCGTGTCCAGCAGCGCCGGATAGTACCGGTCGGTTTCCGCCGTATACCGGATCATCTTCCTTCGCGAGAACGCGTCGGCCATTCCGGCCAGATTGTTCACCCGATCCAGGCATTTGATCAGGCAGGCCAGCGGGTTTTTCCGGATCTCCTCGTAGTATCTGTCCAGCCAGTCCGCCCCCTGATCAGGGCATTCGTTTTTGGACACCAGCCGCACCGCTTCCCGGACCCGGTCGTTCACCGGCAGATCCTCCGGCCGGATCCTGCCTTCCGAATCCTCGATCATGTCGTGCGTCAGGCAGGCGGCGGTCACATCGTCCTCCTGCAGGCCCATGGCCAGCGCGTGGCACGCCATCGTCAGCGGATGAACCATGTAGGAGGTGCCAAACCCGTGGAGAGAGCGCCGCTCCTGGGCTCCGTGAACCTCCCGCAGCCTGTCCATCACGGCCAGCGTCTGTTTCAGGCCCAGCATCTGCGCTCTGCCCTTCACGAAAGTATACATGTGATCCGCGTCATAATTGACGGGCCCGAGCTTCCAGTCCCTCGCCTCCTCTGAAAACAGTCTGTCCAGGGACAGGTTCAGCGTTCTGGAGAGGAGAGGCAGATGTTCTGAATCCGGAAGGCACTTTCCGGTTTCCCAGCTGCTCACCGCCTGAAAGGAAACCCCCAGTTTTTCTCCCAGCTGTTCCTGGCTCAGGCCCCGGGCCTGCCGGACAACCTTGATCCGGCGGCCGATCTTTTTGCTGTTCACTTGCATCCCCCCGTTTTTCGGCGTTTCGCTCATCCGGACGGCCGAGGCGGTTCCGCCTGTTCTTCCGCCTTTCCGGAATCATTGTACGCCCGGAAAAAAGGCGGAACCAGCAGGCGGAGATTGAATCCGGACGATCCTTTTTCAAGTATAGCTTGAATTTTCTTTTCTGTCACGTCCCAGGCATGAGGAAAGCCTGCCGGAACCTTCCGGCAGGCCTCTGTTTTTTTGTTCCGCGTTTCCGGCAGCCGCGCGGAAAACGCCCCGTTACGTCAGATCCGGGTGTTCTTTGACAAGCCTTTCCGCCCATTTCTTCAGATTGTCCTGTAAGCTCTGTACGGTAAGCATGAATACCTTTTCCTGCCGCGACGGAACCTCGGTAAGCCGGGCGGAGTACCAGCTGGTTTCGCCCCGGCCCAGCCGCATCCGGAAGAGGCTCTGGACAAAATGCTCCGGGCTCTTCCCGATCCGCTCCTCCATCGTGCTGAAATTCATGAATCGCAGGTATCTTTCCTGATCGACGGGATCCAGCTGATCCTCACAGAATTTCCGAAGGCTGATCTCAAAGGTTTCCTCCCGATCATATTCCGCGATGTTGTTCGCGGTATAAATTCGTTTTGCCGCCTTCCGTTCCGGATAAAACAGCACCACCAGGTCGTAGGTAGTCAGCAGCGCGCTGCTGCTGTTCAGCAGTTCCTGCGCTGTCTGAACCTCCCGCTCCGAATCGAAGGTGTTCAGGCGCATGACAATCATCGCCCGCCCTGTCTTTCTCGCGACGGCCAGCGCGCTGAGCCTGAAATACACATCCTTATAGGCATACTCGACGGTTTGAACCAGCCCGGTCTGCAGCGCGTCCAGCACCAGCTTATGAAAGATCAGGAACTGATGGCTCCGCTGACTGGACAGCGCGTTTTCCAGTCCGCCCACCGTCGCGAAGCCCAGGTCGCGAAGCCGGTCCTTGTATCCGTCCGTCGCGTAAATGTATTCGAAATGATCCCGGCCGCACTCCACCAGCGCGATGGATCCGTCGTAGCTGCTGACGTAGGCTTCCTTTTCCATGACGGCTCTTCTTCTTTCCGAAAAATCCTTCAGCGGATTCGGATTCACAAAATTCAGCCGCCCGATTTCATCCCAGTATCTCGAGTCCTCCCGGCTTTCCAGGATTCCCGGGTTCTGATCCACCAGCTCCGTCAGCTTCTCCCGGGAAAGGGGTTTTGAATAATAAAATCCCTGCTGGGCTTCGCAGCCCGCGGAGAGAAGAAATTCCTGCTGTTCTTTCGTCTCGACCCCTTCCGTCAGCGTATGGATCCCCAGCGTTTTGGCCATGCTGATCAGGGAGGCCAGCATCTCCCTGCCCCGGACGGACAGCTTCCGCAAAAAGAGCATGTCAAATTTGATCACGTTGAAGCTGTAATTCTGCAGCACATTCAGGGAAGAATACCCGCTTCCGAAATCGTCCAGCCAGATCGTGAAACCGGCGTCGCTGAATTCCTGGAACAGTTTCTCAAAGGTCTCCGTATCCTCCAGCATCATGCTTTCCGTGATTTCCAGCTTGATGGCCTCATGAGGAACCGAATACCGGTCCAGCGTGGCGCAAACCGTTTCAAACAGATTCTCCTGTTTGAAATCCAGTCTGGAAAGATTCACGGATACGCCCTGCAGCGGTGTTCCGCGCTGCTGAAAATCCTGATACAGCACGCAGGCCTGCCGGAGGATTTCCATGTCCAGGTCAAAAATAAGCCCTTCCCGCTCCAGCGCCGGAATAAAATCCGCCGGAGAAAGCATCTTCTCCTCCGGGGTAAACCATCTGGCAAGCGCTTCCACAACGATCATCCGTTGGGTCATGGATCTGAAAACCGGCTGAAACCAGGCCCGGATCAGACCGCTTTCGAGCGCTTCCCGAAAACGGTTCCTATATTCTGTATCCATCTCGTGGTTCATCTCCGTTTGCTCCTCACGTATTTCCGCCGGACAGACTCAGGGTTTCCGATAGTATATTCATTCCTGTTTATTACTATTCGACGCCGGTTCCGTCTGCCCTGCCGGGATTTTTTATTTTCTGATAAAAAAACCTGTCTTGTCCGACAGGTTCAGATTCGTGAGGAGATATTTCCTCCCGCGTCGTGTTTCTATTTTTCTTCCGGATAGGAATTGCGTACCAGCCGCTTCTCGAACTCCCGTACCGGAAGCGCCTTATCGTAATAGAATCCCTGGGCAATCTCGCAGCCGTTCTTTCGGAGAATATCCACCTGCTCGCGGGTCTCCACCCCTTCCGCCACGCAGGTCAGCCCGATCTCCTTCGCCATGTTCACCACATGATGGAACATGATGTTCTGCCGGTTCTGGGCCGCCTGTTCACTCAGGGGCAGGAAGTTCTTATCCACCTTCAGAATATTCCAGGGGATCTCCCGGAGCATGTTCAGGGAACTGTATCCGATCCCGAAATCATCCACGGAAGTGTAGATTCCCGCTTCCTGCAGGCCGGTCACGATTCGTTTCAGATCCTTGAATTCCACATCGGTCGTTGTCTCCGTCAGCTCAATTTCGATGAAATGATGGGGAACCCGATGGCTGTCCACAATGGACAGAATCCGGTCCAGCAGATCCAGATCGATCAGATGCCGTCTGGAAAAATTGACCGAGATTCGAACCGCGGGCTTTCCCTCGTCCAGCCAGCGGCGGATATCCCGGCAGACGTGATCCAGCACATAGAAATCCAGCTTGCAGATATCCATGGACTGCTCCAACACCGGAATAAACTCCATCGGCATGACCAGTTTCCCGTTGTGATACCATCGGCTCAGCGCTTCCGCCCCGACGATGGTATTGGTGGAGACGCTGATCTTGGGCTGATAGAAAATCAGGATTTCCTCGTTCTGGAGCGCCACGGGAAAGATCTGCTTGATCCGCATGGCATGTTCCTTCTGCTCCAGCATCCTGTCGTTGGAAAAGACAATATCGCCGCGGCTTCCGCTCTTGGCCGCGTTATAAGCGTTGATAATCCGGTCCATCAGATCGCCGAATTCATGATAGTAATAATCATCCGGAATCACCAGCACGCCCGCGTGAGCGGAGAGCATCACACGGCCTTCGTCCGTGTCCCCGATACCGATCGGCGCTCCTTCAAACAGCCGGATGACCTGATCCTGGTTCTTCTTCCGGAAAAGCATGACGAAATTATCCCCGCCCAGGCGGCTGACAATGCCGCCTTCTCCGGCGACCTCCTCCAGCTGGCGGACATATTCCCTCATCACCTTGTTGCTGAGATCGCGGCCCAGTTCCTGATTGATCAGCGAAAAATGCTTCAGGTCGATCCGGGCCACGCAGAATTCACTCAGGCCCTGCTCGTTCCCGATCTGATCGACCGTATAGGTGAACTTGCGGATATTGCTGTAACCGGCGTCGTCATACAGCGTCGCCCGGAACAGCATGGCCTTCATCCGGTTCTTGCTGACAAAATACAGCATCATGCGCTGAATGGTATCGATCCGGGCGGTCTCCTCCTCCGTCCACGGCGCGTCGCCCTTCGCGTGATAGACCATGCACCGGCCTGCCATCGTGCTGTCCAGATCGCTGCGGATGATCAGCGCCTTATCTGTTTCAGCGCCGCTGTCATAGGCTGTAAAGACTTCTCCCTCGCCTTTTCGCTCCTGAGCCAGGCCGGTATAAAAAGCAGTGACGGCTTTGGAAACACGAAGAATTTTGCAGAGCTCCCTCAAAACACCGTAAACCGCTTCCACACGAATCTGTTCGGGGCTGACCATTTCCCGGGTAAGGGTTTCCAGAAGTTCATAGTAGCGTGAGTCCTGATCCATGGTACGATTCCTTCTGCTGCTTCAATTTTTCCGGATAGAAAAAACCGGGGGCTTTAATTACATCGCTTTATTCTATCATATAGTATTGTGTAATTCAAGTATTTTTTCTGATGCTTTATCCGTCCTTTGGCACTGCGCCCGTCTTCCGTTTATCGGTTACATTGCTTTCCGGCGGTCTCCCGCCGGCGTGCTTCACGCGGGGCTGTTCCCCGTCAGCTGCCGGCCGGCTTCACGCATGAAACCGTTCACGCCGTCAAAGCAGAGGCAGCTCAGCCGGGCGGACAGGTCTTCAAGGGACTCCTCTCTGCCGGAGCTGTACCAATCGGTAAAAACGGCCAGCAGGCCGGACAGCATGAAATGGACCGCCAGATCCAGCATCTCATAATTGACGGGCGCTTCCTGCTCCAGGGCAGCGCAGATCTGCTGTCTGCACATCCGAATGATTTTCTGCACCAGGCTGGATTTTCCGTTCACCGTCAGCAGCCGTCCGTATACATCGATATCCCTGTTGATGATCTGCATGACGTCATAGAAAAAGGCGCTGGGATCCGTCAGAATATCCTCAAACTGCTTCTGTGCCAGCAAGGTCTGCAGAGAGGCCGTGAATTCATCTTCGATTTCCGCGATGATTTCATGCACGCCGATATAATGGGAATAGAAGGTTTTCCGGTTGATCAGCGCCTCTTTGGCCACATCGGAAACCGTTATTTCCTCCATAGGCTTCCGGGTCAGCAATTCCGCGAACGCCCGTCTGATCGCCCGTTTTGTTTTAATCACCCGCAAATCCGTTTTCGCTGAGTTTTCCACGTTTTCTCCCTTAAGCCACACTTGTTCCAAAAATTGTTGCTTATCATCTTTTCCGGTAAAAATTGTCCATTATTTATTTCCCTATGAAATTATAATAAACAGGCGTTCCTGAAGTCAAGGAAACAGGAGGAAACTGTGCGATGAATTATTTCCTGGAAAACATGCTGCCGGAAGAACGGGAACTGCTTCCGTACCTGCCCACAACGGCTGAGTATCTTCAGTTTATTACCGCGCGCTACGGCGAAAAGACGGCCCTGTCCGATCCGGACCGGGCCGTGGACTACACCGCGCTGGGGGAGCAGACCGCCGCGAAGCGGGCGCTGCTGAATGAGCTTCGGATTCCCCGGGGCGTCTGCGTGGGCCTGATGGGAAAAAACAGCCTGGACGCGGCGGAATGGTTTCTGGCCATTTCCAGTTACGGCTGCACAGCGGTCATGATGCCTCCTTCGCTGCAGGCGGAGGCGCTTCCGGGAATTCTGGCCCATTTTGAAATCAAACTGCTGATTACGGATGTCGAAGCGCCGCTGGCCGCCGGACAGATCGGCGGCGTTCCCGTGCTGTCCGTCACCACGGCCGGAAGCGGAAGCTTTCCCTGCGCCGCGCTGACCGGCCGGGACCGGGCCGCCGTCTTCTTCACCGGCGGTACGACCGGGAAACCCAAAGGCGTCATTCTCAGCCACGGCGCCCTGATGCGCGGCACGCTGAACGGAACATACCGCAAAGGCACCGTGTTCGGCCAGACCTTTGTGGCCGCCCTGCCTTTCACCCATGTGTTCGGCATGATCTTCAGCCTGCTCAGCGGTCTCTACACCGGATCGCATGTGGCTGTTTGCGGGGAAATGCGGAATCTGTTCAGGGAAATGCAGCGGGTCGGACCGACCACCATGATCGCCGTTCCCGGCATGGCGGAGCTGATGCTGATGATGGCGAAATCCCGCGGAACTGGCATCCTGGGCGGACGGCTGAAGCTGATCATCTGCGGGGCGGCCCCTGTCCCGGAACGGCTCCGTACCGGTTTCCGTCCCCTGGGAGTGGAAGTGCTCGCGGGATACGGTCTGACGGAAACCGCCAACCTGGTCAGCGGAAACCTGGATATGGACGCTCATCCGGTCTCCGTGGGAAAGCAGTATCCGGAGCAGGAATGCCGGATGGTGGACGGCGAACTGCAGCTGAAGGGGGATATGCTTTTTGACGGGTACTGGAAAGACGAGACCGCTACCCGGGCCGCCTTCACGGAAGACGGCTGGTTCCGCACCGGGGATCTGGCCACGATGGATGAGGAAGGTTTCCTGACGATTGTGGGCAGGATCAAGAACCTGATCATCCTGGACAACGGGGAAAACGTATCTCCCGAGGAAGTGGAAGCCTTCTACTACGGATGCGGAATGGTCCGGGACTGCCTGATTTCCGAAACCGTGATCAACGGAAAGGCCGCCATCCTGCTGGAGGTGCAGCCGCAGCCCGGCGTGGAGGACGCGGCCCTTCTGGCGGAGCTCCGCCGGCTGACGGAAAAGCTCCCCTCCCCCATGCGTCCGGCCCGGATCGACATCCGCCATGAGGATTTCGCGAAAAGCCCCAGCATGAAGATTATCCGCAAAGGAGCCAGATGAGGAAAATGAGTCAGATGAATTTGGAAGAAAAGCTGAAGGGGATTCTGAAAGAAATCGCCCCCGGTACCGATCTTTCCCGGATCCGGCCGGAAACGGAGCTGGCGGCGGAACTTGGCCTGAACTCCATGGATTCTCTCATGCTGATGATGCAGATCGAAGATGAATTCGGATTCGAATTTACCCGGCAGGAGAACTTCAGAACGGTGGAAGACGTCTGCCGCTACATCCGGGAGAACGCCACCCGAAACCTGTGAGTTCGCCTCATCCATGGTTTTTCCGTATAAAGAAGCCGGCATCCTGTGCCGGCTTCTTTCTGTGTCTTCGGGAATTCAGGTTGATTCCGTTTCCCGGATTCCCGTAACCGTAACATTCTTCAGCCGGGTCACTTCCGGAATCCGGTAATTGTCGAACTGACGGCCGGCGGAGGAGAACCGCATTGTCTTCGCGAGTTCCCGCATGGAGCCGGAGACGGAACCGCCGCTGACCGGAATCCGCTTTCCGCCGTCGTTCCAGTAGGCCAGCCGGATTTCTCCGGCCAGGTCGCCCGTAATACTGTCCACCTGAAAGTCGGAAAACTCGACGACCTCCAGGCAGGGGCCTTCCCGCAGCTCCTCCGCCGTGGCGCTGCCCCCGGTAATCTCAAAGTTTCCGGCAATAAAGGAGTCCTCCAGCCGCAGATACTGGCTGAACTGCCTGGATCCGAAATAATGCTCCGCCCGGCCGTCCGCGATCAGCGTCAGATCGCGCACCGGCGCGCCTTCGCTGTCATAGGCGGCATTCCGGGAGGAATTAGGCAGTTTCCGGAGCGCTCGCGCAGTGACCCGGTCCCCTTCTCCGCCGTCCTGAATATCCTGGCCGATCTTCCAGTCGGATACGCCGCGAACAACAAGCTCCGCGGACATCCGGCTGATAAACCAGTCATAGATTTCCCGGGCCGCGTCCGTGGAAAAAACCACGTCCGCCTTCCCCAGGGCCGGGGTCGGAACCGTGTTCAGGCGGTCCCGGCCATAACGCAGGGTTTCGCTGAGATCCCGGATCACCTGTTTTTCATCGCAGCTGCCGCTGTGATACAGGCGATACAGCTCGATCTCACGGCCTTCCTTCCGCGCGTTCACCACCGCCTCCAGCATGGAGGAGGGATAGTCCGCCGTCACATCGATTCCTTCGCTGTTCATAAAATGCCGCCGGATCTCGCTGACGAAAATCTCAAAGCTGTTCAGATCCTCGGTTTCCGTTTCCGGGACTGCCTGCAGCGCGCGCAGAAAATCAGCGCTGATCGCGCGGACATCCGGTTTTTTCTCTTCCTCCGTGTTTTCCGCCGGAACGGGCGGATTCAGGGTATACGCCGGGTTGCGGACATACTCCGCATTCCGGCAGAGATCTGCGACGATCCGGCGCATTTCCTCTTCCGGGGCGTCCGCCGGAATCTTTGCGCCGGCGGAACCCAGGTATTTCCCGTCCTCAAACCGGCGGTATATCCGCACGTTAAAATTCCGCACCCGCCTGGAGCGGTTCTGGTCCAGACGGTGGCGGATAAAATAAAATTCCCAGCCCTTTTCCATCACATCCGCGGCTTCCCACGCGTCCGCTCCGGATGTCCGCAGAACCTCAATCAGCCGATTCCAGGATTCCATCATTTATCCCAGCCTCACTTTCGCTTTCAGATAGGGGCCGCCGTCCGAAACCTTGACCCACTCCTTGTGTCCCTTGCCGCATCCGCCGGAGCCGAAGGTTTCCCGGTCTCCGGATACCATGCTGACAGAGTTCAGCAGATCCGGCACATAGCCGGTCATGACCAGCGGGGAAACGACCTTCCCGGTCAGCTTTCCGTCCAGAATCTCATATCCGCGGTCGATAATGCACTGGATACCCCAGTGCTTGGGATCCTCCATGCCGGACTGCATGCCCTGCAGCAGATAGCCTTTTGGGATCGATGCGATCATCTCCTCCAGGGTATTCGTGCCGGAATCAAAGACCGTATTGGTCATCCGGGTGTAGACCTTGTGCGCGAAGTTCTCGCGCTTGCCGTTTCCGGTCGGTACGGTTCCCAGCCGCAGCGCGCTCAGCGCGTCGCAGATACCGGTGCGGAGAATCCCGTTTTCAATCTCCGTCACGTCTCCCGCGGGCGTTCCCTCGTCGTCGAAGGCGTAGGAAGCCACATCGACCGCGCACAGCGCGCCTTCATGCATCGTCACGAGATCAGACCCGACGCGCTTTCCGATATACGCAGCGCCCAGCGCCCGTCCTTTGACAAACATATCCATCTCCACGCCATGGCCGAAGGCTTCGTGCGCGATCAGGCCGGTCACCTCCGGAGAGGTGATCACGTCATATTCTCCGGGTTCCACGCGTTCGGAGCGGAGCAGGTCTCCGGCGATCCGCAGCACTTCCGGCAATTTGTCCCGCAGGCTGTCGAACAGTTCAGGCCCGCAGCGGCCGGATACGGTGGTATAGGCCATTTCCGTCCGCCCGTCCAGGGAGGCCAGGGCGCTGACGAGGCCCTCGCTGTAAACATAGCTCTGGCGAAGATCCTGCCGTTCCGTCAGAAACAGCTTGCAGATATGCGTGGAGGAAGCGCGCAGCATGCAGTCGATCAGATTTTCGCCCGTCCGGACCCCTTCGTCGGAGATTTCGCTCAGGCGTGTCACCAGCGCCGCCATATCCTCGTTTTCCGGAAGGCGTTCCGTCTCCATTTCAGCGAAGATCCGGCGTTCCCCGTCCGGCAGAACCGCGGTTTCATAGGGCTGCGTTCCCGTTTCCCGGAGCAGTTCAAGCTGGGCGTCCAGCTCCTCCGTAATTTCCCGGAAGAATACCCCGGGGTTTTCCGGATCAAACCCGGTAAACGCGGCTTCCGAATACAGCCCGTCCCGGCAGACCCGGACCACAGTGCCCCGCTCCGTCGTCATCGTTTCGCGGGCGACGGATTTGGCCCGCTGGGATATGCTCACCTGAAAGCCGACAGAATCCGTGGACAGAACGCTGACGTAGTCATAGCGTTCCCGCAGGAGTCCGATCAGTTTTTTCAGACCGGGAGCCATCGCGTTCAGATAGGTTGAAAAAGGTGCTTTCATTTTCGGTTCGTTCCTCCGTTTTCTGTGGTTCAGCGTTCGTCCGCGCTGCCGTTATGCTTCAGTACACGCTGCAGGGTAGCTCTCATATCGGGAATATCCAGCGGTTTCGCGATATGCCCGTTCATCCCGACCTCCGCGGCTTTCCTGATATCCTCCTGGAACGCGTTGGCTGTCATGGCGATAATCGGAATGCCGGCAAGTTCCTTGTCGGGAAGGCCGCGGATGGCTTGTGTCGCCGTGTACCCATCCATCACCGGCATCTGGATATCCATCAGGATCACATCATAGTAACCCGGTTTGGACGCCGCCGTCATTTCCAGGGCAATCTGACCGTTTTCCGCCGTTTCGATCCGGAATCCTTCCTGTTCCAGTAGCATCTGCGCGATTTCCATATTGATGCTGTTGTCTTCGACCAGCAGCGCGCGCATGCCTTCAAATGAAACTTCATTCTCTCCGCCGGAAGGAGTTTTCTCTCCGGGTTCCGTCAGAGGGAAATCAACGGTAATGGTAAACTCCGTTCCTTTGCCTTTTTCCGTCTGGACAGAGATCTCACCGCCCATCAGGTCGACAATGTTCTTGGTAATGGCCAGGCCCAGTCCGGTTCCCTGGATCCTGCTGACTGTCGAGGTTCGTTCGCGCTCGAAGGGAATAAACAGGCGCTCCGCGAATTCCCGGCTCATCCCGATACCCGTGTCTTTGACGCGGAATTCATACCTGCCGGTCTCCCCTTCCGCTGAAAGCTCTTTCAGCTGAAGGGATACGCTGCCGTTTTCTTCCGTAAATTTCCCCGCGTTGCACAGCAGATTCATCAGCACGCGGTCCAGCATCACCCGGTCGCTCAGCACCCATTTGTGCGTAATCACGCAGGATACGGAGAAGTTGATTTTCCTGGCTTCCAGCTGTACCCTGACCAGATTGCACACTTCCCGGATGCAGTCCTCCAGATTGACGCAGGCCGGCTCGAGGCTGAATTTCCCGCTTTCAATGCGGCTCATATCCAGCACGTCGTTCACGATCTCCAGAAGCTGCCGGCCGGCCATTTCAATCTTGTCAATATACTCGTCTTTTTCCTCATAGGCTGCCCCCTCGCGTTTGGCCAGCGAGGTGTATCCGATGATCGCGTTCAGCGGCGTCCGAATGTCATGGGACATGTTGGACAGGAAAAAGGTTTTCGCTTTGCTGGCCGCTTCAGCGGCGGACAGCTTTACCTCAAGCTGCTCATTCTGCTGAATCATGTCAAAGACGCGCCGGATGAGAAGGAGCATGACAAACACGAAAATACTCCCGCCGAAGAGGATGCCCGCCATAACGAGATCCGGCTTTCCGAAAAGGCCGACAACCAGATAACCGATAAAAAACATCACCAGCAGCCAGATCGGAAGATAGAGGAACTTTTGTTCCTGATCCCAGTTTCCGTGTTTCCGGACGTCCCTGGAAAAGCAGATATAGCCGTATATATTGTATGCCATCAGCGCGCTGCCGGCATAGATCATCAGATAGAGGAGCACGTCCTTCATATTGCCTCCTGTTCCGGGGCGGTCCTCCGGCCCCGGTTCATGCCTGCCTGTTTTTCCCCGTCCGCTCTCAAATCCTACCACATTTAGCAGAAAAAGGAAAGGCATTCCGCCTTTCCTTAGGGCCGTTCATTCACCTGTCCGGAAGCTGCCGCGGTAATACGGCTCAGATCAGCGGGCGGATGCCGCCGTCAGGTCTTTAATGACTTCACCGGCGATAATCAGGCCGGCCACCGAAGGAACAAACGATGTGGAACCCGGAATGTCCCGCCGGACCGTGCATTTCCGGGTACCGGGCGGACAAACGCAGTGGCTGCGGCAGCTGATGGCCGGATCTTCCAGCGGCCGGATCGGCTGCTCCGTGGAATAAACAACTTTCAGTTTTTTGATTCCCCGTTTGCGGCATTCGCTCCGGATAACCCGGGCTAACGGGCAGACGGAAGTCTGATAGATATCCGCCACTCTGAAAGCGGTCGGATCGGTCTTGTTTCCCGCTCCCATGGAGCAGATGATGGGCGTCCCGGCAGCTTTCGCCGCTTCAATCAGCGCCAGCTTTCCCGTGACCGTATCGATCGCGTCAATGACATAATCGTACTGCGTAAAATCAAACTGATCCCGGGTGTCCGGCAGATAAAACGTTTTGTACTTATACACGATGCATTCCGGGTTGATCTCATGCACCCGTTCCTCCGCCGCGTCCACCTTGTACCGCCCGATGGTTTTCCGGGTGGCGTGAAGCTGACGGTTCAGGTTTGTCAGGCAGACCCGGTCGTCATCGATCAGGTCCAGCGTACCGATTCCGGAGCGCGTCAGCGCCTCCACCGCATACCCCCCTACCCCGCCGATTCCGAAGACGGCGACCCGGCTCTTCCGCAGCCTTTCCATCGCCTCCGGTCCAAAAAGAAGCTGGGTTCTGGCGAACTGATTCAACATGGATAATTCCTCGTCTTCTGTTTTCTCAAAACCGGACGGCCCTCTCCCAATGGGAACATACCGTTCCCAAGGGCCGCCCGGCATTTATTTCCGGAGCGGGAATACCAAATCGGGAGTCCAGTCCGCGAAAGGACCCGGCATGACGTGATCCGCCGTTCTTTCTTCCCCGCTGAGATCACACAGGACAACGTCCGCCGCGGGGACAGCTTTCACCGCCATCGGGTCGCAGATCAGCTGCAGCCGGCGAAGCTGCGGTCTGAGACCGGCGGGAGCGTCTTTGGCGATCCGGAATGAGACGGTTCCCTGTTCCTCGTCCAGGCCAATGTCGAACCAGGCGTTCTGCCCGTTGAGGTCGAAACCGTAGAACTCCTGCCAGGCCGGGAGATTCAGGCAGGCCTCCGGTTCCGGATACATGACCCGCAGATAGCCGCCCTGCATCCGGACGTACAGATTGCCGTCCGCCTCGTTATCCCGGGTCGGGAAGTCGATGGCCGCCTCGCCGCAGGCATAGAAAATATTGTTGAAAATCTTTGCCGCCCGGGAGGTTCCGCCGCGCTCCATTCCGTGCATCCGGAATCCCACCGGTTTGGCGTAATACCCGCTGTGGCGGCAGCGGCCGATCAGGTTATGGGCGATCACCAGCCGGTCCGTGCCCTCGCCGTAAACCGCGTAGCCGTTCACTGCCTCCGTTTCCCGCAGCTTATACCAGCCGGAGGAGCCCGGCTCCTGCGGAATCTTTGAAGCATCGAAGCGGCCTTCCACATTCCAGATAATGTTGTTGTCGATCAGATTCACCCCGTCCCGGGTACACTCGATGAAGATCGCTTCCCGCTGCTCGATTCCGTTCAGGAACAGATTCCCCGTGATCCGGTTGTTCTCGTTCCCGCAGTCCAGCCACAGATGATCCGCGCGGAAGGTGTTACGGAACACGTTGCGGCGGATCAGCGCGTTCACGCTGTTGTGCAGCTTGATCGCGCCCGCTTCCCAGGAAAGCTCCATCTTCTGCCAGCCGGTGCCCTCGATCAGGTTGTCCTCGATGAGCATCTCCTCCGCGAACATGCCGGCAATCCCGCACACGCCCGCGTCGCGGATCCGGCAGTTCCGGATGACGCTGTAACCGATGACCTCATCCTCCCGGTGCGTGTGATGCCAGCATTCGTTGCCGACATCAATGGCGACCCCGTTGGACCAGTTGATCTCGCAGTCCTCAATGATCCAGTGATGACCGCGGTAGGCGGAGACGGCGCCGCGCTGCGGCACCGGCGCGCCGGTGGCCGCGTGTTCGAAGGTGATTCCTTTGACGCGGATATAGTTCAGGAAAGGCTTATCCGGCGCGAAGCACTGTTCCCGTACCGTCACCTCGATCCGGTGCTCCGCCGGATCCGCGTCACCCGCCAGGCGGAAATGCACCTTCTGACCGTTGGCTTCCACCCAGTAGGTGTTGTCCCGCTGCCCCATCAGGTAGTACAGCGGCACCTGGGTCAGCGGCTTTCCGTCGCAGAACACGCAGCCGCGCCGGTTCAGGTAGGTCGTCATATCCGTCTTGTCGTATTCGATAAACAGCCGGTCGTGGAGAATATTCACCGCGCAGAAAGGGTTATAGCCCCGGAACAGATCCGGATCCAGGTCATACTCCCAGATGCGCACGCTTTCCGGATCCGTCCCGCGGAGCGACCATCCCTCGCTGGGAATAAATCGCGTGACCTCCTCCGAAGCCCGGACCGTTACGTTCCCGTCGCCATAGGCCTCATAGGAAACCGGATGCGCGGGATCCGTGCCGCCGCGGGCCGGCTTAACACACTCCCGGTACAGTCCGGCATGAATCCGGACCCGGGTGCCCGGCCCCGCCTTCGCCGCCGCCTGTCCGATGGTTCGGAAAGGCGCCGCTTCACTGCCGTCGCCGTCGTCCGGTCCGTCCGGGCTGACAAACAGCTCCTGTTCCCAGACCGGCTCCGCTTCCCAGAAATTGTAACTGCTCCCGTCCGGCAGAATAGCCGACAAATCCCGCTGTACCATACGCTTTTCTCCTCTCTCCGTTTTCTTGTTCCCGGTCATACGGGACGCTTTCATCTATTTCTTTGATCTTCGAAAAAAATTTCATTCCTTTCTTCTTTAATAAACCCTTTGGTCATTTGCCGCCCGGATCATGGTATAAAGGGAGCGCCGGATCCGAAAGGGTGCTGAGCAGTTCTTTCCGGAAGTACGATCCCTGAAACGCGAAAGGCGAAAAGGAGCGGGCAAATGAAAACAGTAGTGATTACCGGATCTTCCAGAGGCTTTGGTTTCTGCCTGGCCAGGGAATTCAGGCGTATGGGCTGCAACGTTGTGATTTCGGCTGTGAACGGGGAAACCCTCAGGAAGGCCGAGGCCGAACTGAAAAACGCCGGGCCCTGGGACGCCGCGCCTTCGGCCGCTTTCTGACCGCGGGCTTCAGAAAGCGGGATTTCTTCGCTTAATTTACACTTGTACCGTTTCCGCGAATCTGTAAAGTTATTCCGGCTTCTCCTCGTCCGCTTTGATTCTGTGCGTCTTACCGTCGCTTCCGAGATAGGTATTTTCGGCGGCATCCGGTTTCAGCTTTCCGGATGAAATCATGCCGACCACGATTTTGGCAATCTCAGGATCGAACTGGGTCCCGGCGCAGCGTTCAAACTCTCCGATAATCACTTCCAGGGAAAACGGTTTTTTATAGACCCGCTTGGACGCCATGGCATCGAAGCAGTCTGCGCAGCAGATAATTCTGGCTACCAGCGGAATATTTTCGCCTTTCAGGCCTTCGGGATAGCCGGAACCGTCATATTTCTCGTGATGGGATTTTGCGCCCTCAATGATCTGCGGAATCGTTGAAATGCCTTTCAGAATTTCGGCTCCGCGGGTCGTATGGCTCTTCATGATCTTGAATTCATCGTCGTCCAGTCTTCCGGGCTTGTTCAGAATGCGGTCGGGAATCGCGATCTTTCCGATATCGTGCAGCAGGGCAATATAGTAGATATTTTCAACCTCATCCGGCTCCATGCCCATATTCTCGGCAATCTGCCTGGAATAGAGGCCGACACGGAGGGAGTGGCCGTTCGTATATTCATCCTTGGCGTCAATGGTCCGGGCAATCGCCTGGAGGGATTCCAGCGTAATGCTCTTGTATTCCATCTGTCGCTTCAAAGACTGCCTGGTTTTATAGCGAATGATCAGGAACGAGATCAGGAACACCACCAGGCCCGCAAGCACAATGACGATCGCCCAGAACCACCAGTGTTCATTAAAGTGTTTTTCCTTCTCCAGGTGGATCAGAATCCGGTTGGACTCCAGGCCGTATTCGTCTACGACGTAGTAATGGAAATCGTAACTCCCGCCGGGAAGGTTTGTATAGTAAATACTCCGGTTCTCGTCCGTATAGCTCATATAGTCGCTGTCCACGCCGTCCAGCTTGTAATAGGACGTGAAACCGCTGTTCGGCCGGAATCCGAAAACGGAAAGGTTGAAGGCCACACGGGATACATTCTGTCCCAGACTGATCTGATCCCCGTAATGATGGATCCCATCGAGATCGACGGAGGAGACGGCGATCTTGACCGGAAGATGGTCTTCGCTTACCATCACCGGCTCGTAGACATAAATGCCGTTGGTGGACTGGAGATAATACTTCATCTCCGCTTCGTCATAGTACCCGGAAGTGTTGGCAATGATCGGCTGCAATCCGTTGATCGCGTCGTAGGATTCGTAATCGGTCAGGCTGTCGCCTTCCAGCGAATCGGTAATATAGAGCTGAGTCTGGCTCCCGATGACATATTTGTACATGGGTTCGCCGTTGATATCGTTGTATCTGATCTTCGCGAGCTCAACGATGGAGCCCTTCACATACGGAATCGCGATCTCTTCGGAAACTCCGTCCTCTTTACCGGGAAAGGTTCTGAACAGCCGGCTGTTCAGCGTGTAATAAAGAGCGTCCCCATCCACAAGAAATTTCAGCCGGTTTCCCGTAACGCTCTTTTCCGTCGGAATCTCTGTCACCGTGGTGAAATCATCATCAACGACGAACAGGCCCTTGGTCTGGTCATACAGGATCTTTCCATCCTTTGTCTTGTTGATATACAGAACGTTGGAGCCCGTATTGATCACAGAAAAAGTCTCGCCGTCAAAGCGCATGATTCCTCTGGAATAACCGATAATCAGCGCGTCGTCAAAGCTTCGCATCGAACGGGCTTTATCCGTCAGCGCGATATCCGGGTCGTTGACAAGATTTCCCAGATGCGTGCTGATATAATCATAATCATAGATCACGACCTGTTCCGTTTCCGGGTCATATTCCACCAGGCCAATGTTGGTGATGGCAAAATAGACCTTGTTTCTGAATATTTCGACGTCTTTCGGGGAAAAGATGAACGAATAGCTGCCGTCTCCCCCCGCCTGGCCTTCCGCCGTCCTGCGTTCGGCATATTCGTCGATGGTCTTCATCAGGACGTTGTCCGGCAGAATGACCTTGCGGGTCAGGTCGTACAGATAGATCCTGTTGGAACAGACAATATACAGAATGTCTCCGTACCGTTCCACCGCGTAAACATTCCTGTCGTACGCGGGCGGTTCATTCAGGGAGTGCCAGATCGGATCGTCATACAGCAGCTCGCTCAGGGCGTTCCGGGTAATAATGGAAACGCCAGAAGTACCGATAAAATGCGAGGCCACCCAGAGGTTTCCCTGATAGTCGATCATCAGGTCCATCAGCTGACTTTTGTTGTCCAGATCCCCTGCCAGGGTTGTAACCGGTTCACCCGTGCTGAAATCAATGCAGTAGATGCCGTCTTTCTCGCAGGCGGCAAACAGGATCTGATCCTCTTCGGAGTACAGGAGCTTATTCACCTGGTCCGGGACGGTGATTTCACTGAGGAAGGTTCCGTTTTTCATGTCATACCGGTAAATGACTCCGGAATCTTCCGCGAGATACAGGGTGGTTCCGTAAGAATACAGCTCCAGGAGTCTTGAATTCTGGAGGATTTCTTTTCCGTCCTGATCATAAACTCCTTCATCCGTCTGGTAATAATATCTGCCCGTCGCGTCCCCGGGCGCGAAATCGCGGATGGCTTTCCCCTGCGTTCCCGGAATAACGCTTTCCGTACCGGCGGCGAGATCATAAACGATTCCGCCGTTTTCCCGGGTGCAGATATACAAAAGGTCACTCTTTGCGTCCAGTTCGATATTGGTAATAAATCCATCCACCGCGGTCAGCGGTTCGAAATGATCGTTCCTGTAAACGTAAACATGGTCGGATGTGGCGACATACAGCGCGTTGCCTTTATTCGCCAGGGCGATCACATTGATAATGTTGTATTCCTGACCGTTGTACTGAAAGTTCTTATATGTCACGAATTCCTTGGAATCGTACCGCGTCAGCCCGGAATACTGGGCAATCCAGACGTATCCGTCATCCGTCTCGCACAGAGCTTCCGCGCCGGAAACCTCAAGGTTTACGGGAATCTCTGTCTTGTTGCTCATATAGGATGCCCGGGCTGTCTGCCCGCAGACAAAAAAAGCGGCAAACACAATCAGGCAGGTCAGCATCCATTGCAAAAATCGCTTTTTCATACTTATCACCCTGCCCCTCAGGGCTCTTTCCCCTCTGTGGTGCGGCTGTGCCGCCGGGTATCCGAACCGGCAGATCCGATTCGTTTATAAACCCCTGTCATAATACAACAGAATGCCAAAAAAAGAAATAAGCTTTTTATCCGGCAGGCGGACAACGCACAGAAAAAACGAGGGGAACCGATTCGCCGGCGTATACCCGGCGCGCAGGGACTCTCCTTTATTCCGTCAGTGCGGTTATCAATCGCTGCCAGGTGTCAGCTTCAGTCGTAAAGCTCTTTCCAGGCTTTTTGCAGGCTTTCAATAATGGGCAGATGCTGGGGACAGGCCGCCTCGCACGCGCCGCAGGCAATGCAGTTGCCGGCGCCGCTTCCCTTCTCGTTGATCTGGCGAAGATTCCAGTTCTCTTTGGGATCGGTATCATACAGCGACACGCTGTTCCACACAGAAAACACGCCGGGGATATCCACTCCGTTGGGACAGGGCATGCAGTAACGGCACCCGGTGCAGCCGATCCTGGTACGGCTCAGGTACGCTTCACGCACATCCTCCATGAGCTTTAATTCCTCTTCGCTCATGATATTCGGTTCCACCGTATCAAAAATGCGCAGGTTTTCATCGATCTGTTCCGCTTCATTGCAGCCGGACAGCACCACCGACACTTCGGGATGGTTGCACAGCCAGCGGAAAGCCCATTCCACAGGGGACCGCTTCACCGGATAAGCGTCGTAGAGCGATTGTACGTTGACGGGCGCTTTGGAAAGCCTTCCGCCCAGCAGTCCTTCCATGATGACCACAGGAATGCCCTTGCTGCCGGCCAGCTTCAGCCCCTTCGTACCCGCCTGATTGTTGATATCCATGAAGTTGTACTGAATCTGCACCATGTCCCAGTCCCAATCGTTCAGGATAAATTCAAAATCCTCATAGGGTCCATGGAAGGAGAAGCACTTGTACCGGATCTTTCCGGCTTTTTTCATGTCGTCAAAAAATTCCGGCGCGCCGATGGATTTGAAATATTCCCATTTTTCCCTGTTGATGCCGTGCATCAGATAAAAGTCGATATGATCCGTTTGCAGCTTTTTCAGTTCACTCTCCAGCAGAGCTTCCATTTCCGCCCGGTTATGCACGTATTCCGCCGGCATTTTGGTGGCGATCGTCACCCGCTCACGGTATCCGTCTCTGAGGGCCTTGCCCAGCACGATTTCAGAGGTCTTGTCCAGATACACATAAGCGGTGTCCAGATAGGTGACGCCCCCGTCAATGGCCCGGCGGATCAGGGAAACGGCCTTTTGTTCATCAATAACGCTGTCTCCGGAGGCCGCGCCGTTAAAGCGCATGCAGCCCAGGCCGAAGGCGGAGGCCTGAATGCCCAGTTTCCCCATAGGTCTGTACTTCATTGAACATCCTCTCCTTCATCTTTTAATCATTCGTTGAAATATACTTTCGTCCTCACATACCAGCTTAATAATATTATACAGGAAAAAGCCGTAAATTTCCTCTCTTTTTTTATACCTCACTATTCTTTTTTGAAATGATCTGACAGGGCAATCGCATAAATTTACAAATCAGCCCGCTGATCGGGGAAACAGGTTTTGTGATACCGGTTTTAGTCTCCGCCCGGTCGCTCAAGCACCTCCAGCGCCTGCCTGTAAAACCTTACTTCTTCCCGCAGCTGCTCCAGCGCCTTTTTCTCCTCTTCCTGCTTCCGCTCGATCTTCTCAATCTCGTTCCGGTCTGATGCCGCTGTTTCGCGCAATTCCCACAGAATTCTCTCCGTATCGGCGTTTTCCGCCTTTTCTTCCAGCATCCGGCAGATCGTATGATAGGTTTCCACCTGTCCCCGGGCATAATAGACCCAGTGGATCAGATCCTCCCGGGAGATCAGCATATGCTCCCCGCCGATCTTCGCGATTTCCCATTCGATCTCGTTCTGCAGGTGTTCCGCTTTCTCGGAAAAGAAGCGGTAAAGCGCCTCTTGCTGCTTCGTCATTTTTCCACTCCTGTTCATCTGTCACGGATCATCCGGCGGAACCGGAAGATCGTCCTCTGTTTTCCTGTATCATTATCTCATATCAGATGCTCCGTTTTTTCAGCATCCCGCGTGTTGCCGTTTCAGTTCACAGGTCGTATTCTGCACGGCATCTATAAATTCACGCAGTCCGCCATAATCCGGCGGATACTTCAATTCCACTTCAATGTTAACTTCAATATTCCATGCAATATCTTCAGGCTCCACAAAGCCTCTGTGAAAATCGTCCCCGTGGATTACATACACCGTTTTATGTGTCTGCCGAACCAGATGTTTTGCGTAAGCATTTGTGAAAGTGGTTTTTCCGCATCCGCATGCTCCGGAAACAAAAAAGTCTTTGACATCACTTGTCACCCTTTCCGGGCAATGCCTTTGAGAAATACAGAATCAGATCATCATCAACTGTGCAGACGGTCTCATACTGGACACATTGCTTATCCTGATACCAGACGCCTGAACCGTCCGGAACATACCCACGCCTGACATACATGCGCTGGGCAGTGCCATATTCTTTACATACTCCAACACCCAAACATACAGTATCCGCATAATCTGCGGCAACTTGTTCGGCTGTATCCATCAGTTTATTGCCAATTCCTTTCCGCTGGTACTTCTGCAGTACGCTGAAGTCAACAATGATCGGCCAGCCTTTCCCCTTGAACGGTCCTTCTCGAACTGTCAGGTACAAATACACATAACCGGCGGGGCATCCCTCGTATACCGCTGTCAGGGCAATACATTTCCCTTCAGCCTGGTCCTTCATTCTCATCTGATATCCAGCAATATCCGGATGCCATCCCTGAGCAGTGTATTCCTTTACAAAAACCGGACCGTCTGCTTCTTCCATTGTACGGATCACAAGCTTATCATCTCTGTAATAAATCATTGGTTTCTCCTGCCCCCTCCGCATCATCCATGGTTTGGTGATTTTACCATCGCCCTGCCATCAGCTGTTTCAAACCCATATTTCTCATACAGTCCGTGCGCATCCTTTGTCAGCAGAAGACCGCGAAGTCCGGCATATTCAGGCAACGAGACGATATGCGACACCAGTGCCTTTCCAAGTCCCCGATGCCGGCAATCCGGATCAATAACCACATCGGCAAGGTAATAAGTGGTTGCGAAGTCACTGATCACCCGGGCAAACCCTGCCAGTTTTTGCTCGTTAATAAGGTAAATACCGTAGCAGGAAGAGTTGTCCATAGATTTACGAATCTGTTCTTTAGATCGTTTGTTCGCCCAGTAAGTTGTTTTCAGGAGCCGGATAACTTCATCAATACTGATCTGGTCAGCACCCTCAACAATCCGGAAATCCATCTTTCCCTGTTCCGGCAATATAATTTTCATATAGCCACAGGTAAAAGGAAAGAAATCAAACTTCTCCATGCCCGTATGAACAGCGCCGTAACGTTCATACCACTTTCGGAGTACAGTATTTTCCTCCACGATGCTCAGATTTATCACAGTGCAATCCTGCTCTCCGGCAGTTTTTATCGCATGATGAAGCAGTCTTCCGCCAATTCCTCTGTGCCGAAATTCCGGAAGCACGGAGAGGTTTCCCAGTTCGCATTCATTTCTATCCCGAAGCAGTAAAGAATAATAACCGCAAATTCTGCCGTCTTCTTCATACAGATACATAAATCTGTGTTCACTTTCCATCTGCCAGATTAGCCTTTCTTCTGTTGTGGCAAAAGCTGTAAAGCGCGGTGCGTTTTCCCTGGTAAAGCCAAACTCATCCGCAACAGTCTGAAAGCTTTTCCTGATCAACTCCGCACAGGCGGATAGTTCTTCACGTCTGACTTCTCTGATCATCGTAGTCCCTCCCTCTCAAAGACAAAACCGCTTACCTGTCAGAGATAAGCAACCGGATCTGTGGTATCATCAAGCTCCGGGATAGCCCGCAGATTCCTGCCACACTTCTGCATATTGATGGGTATGCGGCTTCCCGAATGCCGGTCTGGTAAACTCTTTCCAGTTCATCCGGGAGTTCCCGGCAGCGGAAATCCGCCCCGAAGTTTCTTCATTGCGTTTCACCTGCCTGGAGTCCTTCAAACACTTCCGCCACATTTCCGCGGATCAGAAGCTCCGCCTTTTCATCAGCAGGTATCGGCTCCTTATTGATGACCACCAGATGCTTCCCCCGGAAGTCTTCGATAAACGAGGCTGCCGGCTCCACGGAAAGGGATGTGCCGGCAATAATCAACGTATCGGCATTTGTAATTTCTCGCCTTGCGCCGATACACACATATTTCTCCAACGGTTCCCCGTACAGCACCACATTGGGCTTGATCACTCCGCCGCATTCGCAGCGGGGAATTCCTTCGGTTTGTAATATGTCTTCCATGGAATACAGCGCATTGCATTCCATGCAATAATTTTCGTGGACATTTCCGTGAAGCTCGTATACCCGGATGTTACCAGCTTTCTTATGCAGTCCATCAATGTTCTGTGTGACAATCCCACGCAGCTTATCCTGCTTTTCCAGTTTATAAAGATATCGGTGAGCAGCATTCGGCTCTGCATCCGGAAACAGCATATGCTTTCTGTAAAACCGAAAGAACGCTTCCGTTTGCAAAAAGAAGAAAGTGTTGCTGAGAATCATCTCCGGTTCTATATCGTCTTCCTTCCCGGCATACAGTCCATCTTCAGAACGAAAGTCCGGAATCCCACTTGCAGTTGAAACGCCGGCCCCGCCAAAGAAAACGATCCTCCTGGAGGAAGCAATAATCTCCCGAAGCCGGTCAATCTCCGTATTCATCATCATCATCATCCTCGATCTGCGCGATGGCAGCGTATGCCTACATGTCTGTGGTAATCGCTTTCCCCGTATCCATTGAAAGATTCTGAAGAATCCACGACTTCCCAACCTGTCTGGCTCCACGCAGCACAAGTGGTTGATCAATCCCCCTGTCCGTCCAGATCCAGTCCCTGATTCTCATTTGTATCATAATGCGGTAATAAGGTGAAATCAATTAAAATCACGCATTTTTTATAAATTATGTGATTGTATGGTTCTCGAAACACCCTGCGTCTGACAGGATCGATTCACTCACGATCTGTCATTTCTTCCGTAGAATATCCAACGTGTGGTGCGCCGCACCGATTAAATCCTGCCGTTCATAGACTGCGAAGTGATAATCCATCCATTTGGCAAAAGTGTCATCATCCATAGCGTCAATCGTTTCCCACATATAGTTTGTCGCACCGTCTGTTGCTGTCAGTTTGATTCGTTCCACTGGGAATTCAGCATTCAGAGAAGCTATATCCTCTGTACGGACCAGATCAAACAGGTCTGATGGTTCGCTGACACAGTGCCAGTTCGGTGTGATCATGCACTGATCTGTTACGTATTGCAGATTGTTCTCCTGTAATCTCTCTTCTCATCTTCTGATCTCCCGGATCATATAATACTCGTTCAGCAGTTTACCGTTCTTCAGGCGGATAGCGTTCGGCTTAATTCCGACGATCCGGAATCCCATTTTCTCATACAAGGCTCTTGCCCGGGTATTACCTTCCACAAATTCCAGTTCCATCTGCAGTATGTTTTCGTTCTCCTCCGCAATCCGGATCAGTTCCTGAAACAGTCGCGTTCCGATGCCCTGATTCCAGTATTCCTTCAGCAGTGCAATCGCAACAGTTGCGCGATGCCTGGTTTTCATCCCGGTTTTCCAGACAATCTGGCAGTTCCCGGCCACTTTCCCTTCGACCAGGCAAACGAGCATCGTTTCATTTTCAGATGCATTGATCCGGTCAAAAAGCGCTTTCTCCCCCTCCGGCGTATATTTGCCGCATTCCTCAGGATAACGAAGAATAAACTCGGTTTCACCTGCGGAAATATACAGATAGTCGAGCATTCCCTGAATATCTTTGTCCTTTGGGCTTCTGATCAGAGCTTTTCTGCCGTCTTTTAGTGTGAATGCTATGTCCTGAATGATCATTCTCTTTATCCCTCCCGGTCTTTCAGTTTTCTTCCAGGATTCGGAATCCTTCCCTGTAATCCTGTCCCAGAATCTCTTGGGTCTTTGCAAAATTATACTTCCAAAGCGCGGCCTCCTGTCCTGTTTGTCCTCACCGGATCAATTCCCTCAAATCATGTATTTTCAGATAATCGGTTTCCACGTCAGCATCCGGATTCGCTGCGATCAGGATCGGGGTCATACCCAAAGCTGCCGCGCCATCCAGGTTACGAACAACATCATCGATGAATACGGTTTCCTCAGCTGGGACGCCGCATTTGCTCAACGCATCAAGGTAGATACGTTTATCCGGTTTGAATACACCGACAAAGCAGCTGAATGTAGTGAACGACAGATACTGCGAAACGCCGATATACTCCAGTTGCGGCTCGATACTCGGCCAGGTATCGGAGATAATGCCGAGCTGATATGTTCTGCTGAGTGTGCTCAATACTTCCGTGATTCCAGGATACGGGATATAGTTTTTCATGTTGCAGGCACGGTCTCGTGCAATCTGTTCCCTTCCTGCTTCAGAAAGGCCGAGCTCCAACTGATCGGAGATGATGGAATAATAGTCAAAGAAGTTTTGGATTTCCGCTTCAACGTTCTGAACAAGATGACTCTGAGCAAGAAAGCGCAGGCCTTTGTCTCTTGCCCGCTGAATCTCCGCTTCAGTTCTCTGTTTCAGTTTTTCACCGGCCAGTTCCAGGAATTTGTTTGTAAACATCCAATCCCCGGAAGCAGGCATATCCAGTGTATATCCCACGTCGAAGAAGATCACTTTTTGATCCTTGAGAATATCAATCATGCCGTCCTCCCATTCATAAACAAAAGCCGCTTACCTGTCAGAGATAAGCGGCTGGATTTATGGTATGGTTCTTCCGTACTACGCTTCTCTGATCTTTGGATGGTTGTATACAGCAGTCATGCGGACATATTTCACAGTGTTCGCAGAAACCGTCATAGCGGAAACAAATCCAAACCGAGTCATAAGAAGCGCTCCTTTCAGAAAGATTGTGTTCAGCCTACTACAGAAGCCTCGCCATGTCAAGCGTTCGAAGGAACTCAAACCGGTCGTTATCGAATGATGGCAAGTTGTGCGCACTGAATTATTTTCCCTCCCCTTGTCTGGAAAAGCACACCACTTCAGGTTCCATAGAATTTGAATCGGGGGAAGAACCCATAAAGGGATATCCGGTTTCAATCATTCTTTGATCCCTTCGCCAAAAATCCCGCCATCAGCAAAGTGTTCCGGGAAATCGGGTATGCTGACGAGCTGGGTTCCGGCATACTCTTCAGCTTTTCAGGCTGAGCACGAGGAACAGATAATTATCCATAAGGCGGCTAAGAAGGTGTTTGATGCCCTGGGTGGTAAAATACCCAAGATAAAAGACTTGAATGCCGAATATAGCACAGTTCTTTCTCAGAAACAGAAGGATTACGCGGATTATCGTGAATCAAGAAATAAAATGAGAGAGCTGCTGACCGTGAAGGCAAATATCGACACTGTTTCTGAACGAAAGGACAGAGATCGGGAGATTGTGCGCTAACGAGGTCCCTACAAAATCTTCCGTAACATGATGATTTCATCCGTTCGATAAGTCTCTTGAAATCCACATTGCAGAAACAGATGAATACCGGGATTGTCTATGGCAATATTGTCATACAATTCCGGTATTTTTTCGTTTTTGGCGTGTTCGCAAAGCAACTGAAGGCCGGCGTTGCCAAAGCCTTGTCTCCGGCTCTTGGCAGCGACAATAACATCTGCCAGGTAGATACCTTCATCAGGGTCGTAATGATAGGCTACTTCTCCCACGAAAGACTTGCTTCTTCCAGTTGTAATATACCGATAGAACCGTTTGTTGGGATTCTGTACCCAAATATCGTACCACTCAGCCCACTTTTCGCACGGAAATGGGATCGTTCCACCCCAGGCACGATTGTACTCCATCGTTTCGGGATCTGTCATCATGGCCTGCCGAAACCATAGATCCTCGAGACGGGGCTTGTAGAAGAAGACGTCTATTCTGTTTTTCATCATTTATCTCAATGCCTGCAGATATCAGGCAATCTTTCCTGTTTGTAGTGACGCAATTGTCACGACCCTAGAATATCGCATCAAAAAAGTGGAAACAAGCGGTAAGTATGGTATCAGTTGATTCTATTCATAATACGCTACTGCAATCCCACCAATGCGCTTGGCAATCTCACGTCCGATGATTAAGCTGACCAGAAGTTTCCCATCCATACTGTATTCATAATCGATGATATTCTCCAATGCATGATTGGTCAAAAAACCTTCGTCCTCTTCCCGTTCCTCGTTCTGCCGTGCATACTCTTTCCCGATCATGTCAATGGTTTTGTTGATCAGATCGTCATCTACTACTTCTTCGTCATCTCCAAACAATTCATACAGGACAGAGCCGTATACATCCGGAGAAAAGCACCTGAAAACCAGGCAGTAAGTGCCTTCGTCCACATGTTCTCTGGTTAATGATTCGTATTCAGCATCTGTTAGTACAATTTCTCTGTTATTCCCAAAGCTGTATATCCAGTCGCGAAATCCGGAACTTATAGAATAATTCCTGAAGTCCTCTTCTGAGAGACCGTATTTTCCAATTAAGTATGCCCTGATATCAGTTCTTGATGCGTATGTTGACCTGATTTTCAGCGTTTTATAATACTTCCCGTCTTCTTTGTCGCTGCTGACTTTCTCAAGTCTTTCGTCTGCGGTATATACTTCATCAGAATTGTATTGATCCATGGGAAGCAGAATTTTCACGCCAAATGATCTGCTCATGCTGCATTCCTCCTATCATTTGGAACCTTTCAGCAGATTTCCTTTAAGTTCTGCCGGATCTTCCGGCAGCCAGATAATATCGTTCTTATACTTTTCCAGATCTTCCTGGTAAACATGCATGAAATCAATCACTTTTCCGTATTGCTTCGGAAACATGCTTTCACAATACTTCGGAGTCACCGCATGCGGAACAATTCCGATATAGTCCGAAGCATCGAATCTTGCCAGAATCTCCTCCGCATCTGAAATCAGAACCGGCAGTCCGGCATCATGCAGCGCCAGATAAAAACTTACACTCTCCATCGGGCGATGTTTCCCGGTGATCTGATAATAGAAGCCAACAGGATGCTGATCAGCTTCTTCCTGCGTCATCTCGCCAAGCCGTACTTTCCATTCCAGTGTATGCTTGTCATGGCGGACAAACAGAGCCATATGCGTGCTGTTCCCTCCCGGCACAACTTCCCAGGGATGGCCACCGCCATGAGAGCTGAAATACCATTCTTCCCAGGCAGAAGGATCATCAAAGGCAATACCGGGACCTTCATTCAACCCATGTCCCTTCCCTGTGAGTCCTTCATCCCGCCCATCTGCGTATCGCAGATAGAGCTGAACCGGAGTAAAGCCTTCCGTTTTCTTGCCTATGGCTTTATAACCGAGTTCACAGGCTCTGAAGAAATCGTTGGCGGTCATTTTTTCCAGCCGGCCAATTTTCAGTTCATCATTGCTTCCGGAAGTGATAAGATTGCGGTACCTTTGGATCTGTTCAGGCTTCAGCCCTTCAAATTGCCGTTCTTTATAATCCGGTTCCGCGGCGTATACAGCCGATCTTTTAATCACCCCTGTCCTGTACGGATAAGGAAGATTCTTCTCCACAAATCCGTTATAGGTTCCGTCCCGCAGCATTTCCATACTGTTTTCGACTGCCGGAAGCAGCAGCTTGCACAGTTCTATTGCCGGTTCCTCTTTATACCAGGTTTTCTCCCGTACACCGTCATTCAGGTTTGCGTTGACAATCAGGCAATGATCCTCTCGGCTTGCAACGGAGAGTCCTCGGAACTTCCACTTGGCGTCGGGTTTGTTTTCACTGATGCCAACGAAATACCATTCCATTTCAAACGGATAATACTCCTGCCAGAGTTCCTCGTACTCCTTTTTGCTCTCTACTTCTTCATACGCCTGAGCTTCTTCATAGGTTCTCCAGTCTGTAATCTCGCCCCGTGGAACCATAACCCAGATTCCCTTTGCTTCATCATTTTCCTTGGAAGAAGCAAGATTCTCCATAGCTTTGAAAAGCGGATCTAACGTTTCTGCCAGGGCCACTGAGGGTTGTTCAGGATTCTGTATTTCATGGCTATAGCAACCAATCAGCCGGTTCATATCCGGTGCTGTCAGCTTATATTCTTTTTGCATCATTTTCTTCTCCTTTCTGCCATCAGCATGGATTATTCAGGCATTCATGTATTACACTTATTTACTTGACTAAATAATTGTCTTCTTGCAATGTAGTCTACTGGAAAAAATACTCTAAGTCCACTTCCAAAGTTTACTTTGTTCAAATGAATAATGCGCATCGGCAATTTATTAGAAAATTGCCAATGTTCATTGATTTTTCTGTTAGTGCATTTGGGTTCACGATAGAATAAATGCTCTACGCCTCCTCAAACTCACTCAATTCTTCCCAGTCTTCATGTTCCCCAACCCGCCTGAGGTATTCCAGGCCACCGTCAACAGCACAAGCCCCGCATGAGCAAAACCTGAAATCATGTACCGAAGTGCTTTCAATGATATCTCCACATTTCAGACACTTTATCTTATTCGTTCTGATTTTCTTATTCTCCATAGACACCTCAATATCATTACTTTCTTTCAATCGTCAAAATCAGCCTTTTCAGTTCATCAATCATAAACAAAGGGACATTCAAGATTTTTCCGTCATAGCTAAGGTTCTTCATTGACAGGCGGACAGCTATCGGTGTCTCAGCATCATAATCCTTTATATACCGTTTCATACTCGCAGCTTTGACCGCTTCCCCTGCTTTTGCTTCAACCGGAATGATATCGTTCTCACACTGAATAATAAAATCAACCTCATGAGGCGCTTCTGCCCAATAGCGCGGAGGCACTTCGAAACTTCGAATCAAAGACTGATAAACAAAGTTTTCAGTCAATGCTCCTTTGAATTCTGTAAACAGCCTCATCTGTTCTGCAAAAGCTGTTGTAGATAGATGAGACAAGCGACGTAGAATGCCTACATCTACAGCGAAAACCTTGAAGGCGCTCAGATCGTCATAACCGGACAGAGGCAGTCCGGGCTTTGTAATTCTGAACACTTTGCTGATAATATCAGCGTCATTCAGCCAGTTCAGCGCATTTTCATATTCCCTTGCCCGAGCGCCTGGCTTAACCACGCTGTACAGGAACTTCTTATTCTCCTTCGCAAGCTGAGAGGGTAATGACTGCCAGATATAGCGGATCTTCGGCACATCTTCAATCGGTGCATGCTTTCCAAAGTCATTCTCATAAGACAGGATAATATCAGCAAGCACCTTTTCCACTTCAGCCGGATCTCTGTCTTCCGTCCAGACCCTGACAGACTCAGGCATGCCACCCGTCACAAAATACTGCTTCAGTTTCTCTGTCAAAGGTGAAAAGAATGCATCCGGAATCGCTTCCGGCTCATTGATTGAAGAAAGATACTGAACATAATTTTCGGATCCGTCCGCTAGCAGGAATTCCGTAAAGGTCATCGGACCCATCTCCAGAAAATCCACCTGACCGACAGGGAATCCGCTGGACAGCTGCAAGCCAAGAAGTGATCCTGCACTGGCAACATAGTATTCCGGAGCGTCTTCCTTGAAATACTTCAGGCTGTTCAACGCTTCTTCGCAAGCCTGGATCTCATCGAAGATGATCAGCGTATCCGTGGTAATCGCTTTCCCCGTAGCCATAGAAAGATTCTGAAGAATCCGGTGAACATCTTTTGTCATCTGGAAAAACTGGGCGAATTCCGGTTCTCTGTCAAAATTGATCTTCACATATCCACCCGGAAACGTCTTGCCAAATTCCTCAAGAATCCATGACTTTCCAACCTGTCTGGCACCGCGTAGTACAAGTGGCTTCCGTCTTTTGGATTGTTTCCACGCGATCAGGTCATTCATAATCAAGCGTTTCATTCTGATCAATCCCCCTGTCCGTCCAAATCCAGTTCCTAATTCTCATTTGTATCATAATGCGGTCATAAGGTGAAGTCAACAAAAATCACACCAATTTTAAGAATTATGTGATTATAATCACGTTTTTATTGATATTTATGTGATTACCGCTTGATCAACCGTCTGAAAGCAACAACAGAATGTATTACGGCCGCAGATAATTCTTGATACACTACCCGGCCGCATCCGCTAGCTTAAACGCGGACAACTGCGTTGCTTTTGGTACACTGCCAAAAAGCTGCCTTGGAATCCAACCGGGCTGTGGATTTCTCTTCCGGTTCCCCGTCCAGATAGACAAACAGCGCATCTGTGATGCTGCTTCGGCTGTATTGTTCCTGTCTGCCGAAAAGGCCCAGCTGAGCTCCACGGTATAAAAGATGCATGTTACGGATCCATGTCTAGATAGAGCGCCTGCTTTATATCTCCTTTTGCAAATAATGGGATTATAGTGGGATTTAGTGGTTTAAATAGAATATAAAAAACCCGGAAGCCGTTGATTTACAACAACTTCCGGTGTGTGCGGGAAACAGGACTTGAAGTCGGAGGCAGCTGTAAATAATGCATCTTTTTGTATAATCTGGTACAAAGTTGGAATCGAATCAGACAAAATCGATCAATATCATACACTCTGAGTAAACCCTGGTTGGGGTGGAAATTGGGGTGGAACCAACAACCGGAGATGATCTGCTGAGGCACGCTGTTGAAGGGGGCAGAAACAAGCAAACTGATCAACAAACGTAACAAAGGAGGTCATCACCATGGCACAGATGAAAAAGGAAATCATCGAAAACGGCATTCATTATACCTTTCACGGAGACTATTATTTCCCTGCTCTTGAATTTGCTGAAACTCCCCAACAGGGCATCGGCCGCTATGGCAGGATGCGCAAAAGCTACCTTGAAAAGCATCGCCCCGGGCTGTATGAGCGACTCATCCTTTCCGGAAAGCTGTACGAGCACCTGGCGGAAATCGATACCTGCTGCGCTGATCGGATGGACCGTATGGTCCGACAAATGGCAGATGCTGAAGGCATCAGCGAAGAGATGAAAACAAGAGATCAACTTGCTTGGGTCAGATGCATGAATAGCATCCGGCAGCGGACAGAAGAAATAATCCTCAACGAACTGGTCTATGCATAATCATGCTCCACTTAGCCGTCTCCCTGGAGGCGGCTTTTTCGAATGGCCCGTTCTAATGCACTCTGCCAGTACGAATCCCGGCACAACGAGATTGCGATCCAAGTATCATTGGGATAGAACAAGCAAATAATACTCCAGAATACTGGAAATCCATGCTGTACTGAGATATAATTAATTGTCTCTTATGTGCAATTTCAATCTGGCTGTCAAAGGAGTATGGATCGTGGTCAAAAACAACGTTGAGATCGATATAAAAGTCATGTGCATTGAAGCCGGGACAACGCAGGCCAAACTGGCGCATGAAATCAGTACTACGCCCGCCTATGTCAACCGGGTGATCCGGCAGAAGGAAACAGTCGTCAATAAAACCTTTACCAGCATGGTCGAAGCCTTGGGCTATGATATTCAGCTGACTTATGTAAAACGGACTGAAAACGGACAGGACGGTGATCAGCGATGAGCAGCAGAATTCCCAGCCTGCCGGAGGAACTTCTGTCTCTGATCCGGCATGGAGAGAATTATCAGGTCGAATACAAGGAAGCCAGAACCGATCTGCCGAAATCCTTATTTGATTCCGTCTGCGCATTCTCCAATCGGGAGGGCGGCGATATTTTCCTGGGCGTTCACGATACCGGCGTTGTTTTCGGCGTCGATCCGTCGGCCGCAGCAAAGCTCATTACAAACTTCGTCACGCTGGCCAACAACAAGGATAAGATCTTTCCGCCGCTCTATCTGTCAGCCAGAGAGTACCTTTTCGTCTCTGATGGCACCTTCTCCGGCGTGGACAAGAAAGGCAAAATGATCCAGGAGCAGGCCGGCGAATACCATATCATCCACATTCACGTTCCCGTCAGCCCGTCAGTCGTTCGTCATAAAGGGCGGATCTTTGACAGGAATGGCGATGCGGATATGGACATTACCGACTTATCCGACCGGGTCTTTCAGTGCTATGCCCGCAAGCAAAGCACCTATTACGTAAACAGGGTCTATCCCCATTGGAGCGTATCCGATCTCCGCGCTGATCTGATCGACAAAGCCCGGGAGATGGCGATTACCCGGAAACAGCTCTTCGATAAGCAGCGTCATCCCTGGGCAGATATGGACAATGAAGAACTGCTCCGAACGAGTGGGCTGATCCTGACGGATGAAGAAGGAAGAACCGGCATCACCCTGGCGGCAGTTCTGCTGTTTGGCACGGACAACATGATCGCCTCAGCCTGCGCTCATCACAAAACAGACTGCATTTACCGCGTCTATAACGTAGATCGCTATGACGACCGGGAGGTCATTCTAACAAACCTGCTGGAATCCTATGAGCAGATGTTCGCCTTCGGGCAGAAGCATCTGAATGATCTGTTCGTGCTGGACGGCATCCAGAGTGTTAGCGCCAGGGACAAGATCCTACGCGAAATTATCTCAAACTCCCTGGCTCACCGGGATTACTCCAGCGGGTATGTGGCCAAGCTGCTGATCGAGCGAGACAGGATCACCGTGGAAAATGGAAACCGGGCACACGGCATCGGTGCGCTGGACATCAGAAGCTTTGAGCCCTTCGCCAAGAATCCCACCATCAGCAAAGTATTCCGAGAAATCGGGTATGCTGACGAGCTGGGCTCCGGCATGCGGAACAGCTATAAGTACACCATGATGTACAGCGGCGCGGAGCCGGAATTCATCGAGGGCGACGTATTCAAGATCATCATCCCGCTCTCCTTTGGCTCCATGACAAAGGTCGGTCCGGGGAGTATTTTACCTGTGGCAAGTGGGCAAGTGGGCAAGTCAAGTGGTGAAGTCGGTGGTGAAGTCAGTGGTGAAGTCGGTGGTGAAGTCGGTGGTGAAGTCATACGCGTTAATCTTGATGTTCAGAAATTAAACGCTCTTCTTGAATATTGCAAGGAAGCCAGAAGTCGCACGGAGATGCAATCATTCTGCGGCATCAAATCGCAGGATTATTTCAGACGTAATATTCTTTTACCCCTGCTGGAAAGCGGCAGGCTGAAGCGCACAATCCCAGATAAGCCCAACAGCAGCAAGCAGAAGTATATCCGGGCATGAGCTTATATCCTTACCGAAACGACTACTTTTCACGCTTTCCCCACAAAAACCTCTGGCAGCCTTTGTCGGCCGCCAGAGGTTTTTTGTTATAATATCTCGCTCATTTTTCGCTGTCCGATTGACAGGAAGCTTCTCACGCATCTTGCGGGTACTGTCCACGCAGGCCATTTCTTACTTCCTGAGTCCATCCCACAGATGCGCTTCCATCTCATCAAGGGCAGCCTGGTTTTCAGGGAAGGGTTCATATGTTTTCTCCCATAATACCGTTGCCTCACCTACAAGACTGTCTGCTTCCCATACAGTAACGTGCAGCCGGTCCAGATTTGTAGTTTGAGTTCCGATTCTGCCTTCCCATACAATGGATGTTTCCTCTTCTGACACTATGGTGCGAATGCTCTTTAGGACATTTCCATCCCAGACACAAATCTCCGCATGAAACAATGTACCCGCATTGCCATCGTTACTCCTTGATACCAGATATTGTCCGTCCACTAACTCATAGTTGATAATATCATCGATCCAGTGTTCAGCATATTCATATTCGCTGCCATTCCAGAGATAGAACTCGTAATAGGCGTTGGAAGCCCCTAAAGCTGTAACCATGACGAGATCCGGATGTCCATCAAAATTGACATCTTCATATCTGACCGGAGGCTCCTTCTCGATGGAGACGAAGTAAATCTCCTGACCGTTATCTGCAGTATAGCGATGGATATACCCATCCGCCGTCCTTCCCACGATTTCCGCCGAAGCCGTGACGGCAAGGCACATCGTGATCATAAGAATCGCAGACAAGAGAATGAACCCTTTGGCTTTCATTTGTATTTGCTCCTTTGCATGCCGTAATTGTCTGGCAAAACTCCATTTTCATAGTCAACCATGACTGCAGGTTTAATCTGCAGTCATCTGCTTTATATCCAACAGCTGGATGAGAGAGCCTGTATAAGCAGATATCATTAACTGATATGTATTCTCGTACTTGCCTGTATCAGTATTTTCTGTTAAAAAGCATACAGAATAATATTCGTGCTCATCAAAGTCTTGCATGTTAACTTCAACCCAGAAATCCACATCTGGAATATAATCAGATAAATCGTCCTTAATACAATCCAGATATGAGCATAGATAATCATATGCGAGATTTTTAACCGCTTCAGTTCCAATATGCCTTTCATCTGGTACACCTCTCCGTGTTCCTGTATTGTGGTAAACATATTTATTGTAAAAATCAGCTTTTTCTTCCAATGACCATGTATAAAACGGTCCTTTCGTAGATATGGCCTTGTTCATTTCCAGGACAAAGATGTCATTGGCATCTATACCGGATGCTGCTTCTGCTGGACATGTATTCATAGGGGAAAGGATTGATAGTAGTATAACCATTAACAGCAATTTCGCTTTCATGTTCGATACCTCCTTCGCTATCTACATCGTAACAAATATACCATATGGCTCTCGGTTTAGCCAGACGAGGAATGTAACATTTAAGAGATAAACGATGGAGGAGCGTGAAGTCATACCAATCGGGCCAATGCTCTACAAAGATCAGGGTCCCTTCTTCACCCCAGCCCCATCCGGAAAAACTGATCAGCTGCACCAACGGCACATTCTCGGTTGAAATGCTTGCATTCCCATGATGCTGAAGGTCTGCCTGGCTGATAAGCTCCCGAAGCACAGGCGCCCCGCAGGGCTCCATCTCGATTCCCCAGGATTGAAGCAGTTCGCGGGTCGCTTCATCCTGACCCCGATCATAAGCGTCCCGCAGGCGCTGCCAAGCCTCCGCCGGATCCATGGCAAGCGGCTGAAATCCCTGCTCCTCCGCTCCGTTATAGCGGGGGATTTCTTCGCGCCATACATAGCTGCTGTGTTCCCGCACATTTTCTATGGTAACCCACGGCGTTTCCTCGGCGAAAGAAACTGCACTGATCACGATGATCAGAAGAGAGAAGAACTGAAGCAAATCTTTTCATGAGTACAACCTCCGGCTAATTTTTTCTTCTATGCTTACTCATACCCACCCATGCCGTCGACCCATTCCCCGCTGGGCTCGTGCCAGACATAGAAGGCCAGGTCTTCGGCGGTGGCAGTCAGATGCGACTGCTCTCCGTTCCACTACAGTTGGTCACTACAGACTGCTCAATGGCATGAATCCGCAGACACGCTGGCTATTTATTGATAAAGTCTGGCCGGGGTGAAGCCAGGATGATTACCATTCTATTCTGACAATTTGGGAATATGCGGTACCTGCGTCATCAACTGCGGTAAGCGTAATTGATGTTACATCGCCGCCAAGACTGCAGTTACCATAGTAAGTTCCGTATGAATCAGGCGAAAGGATCGCCAATACGGAATCGCCAAAAGTGTCTGTTACACGGATCTGACTTACTTCGCTGCTGGCTAACGGGCCACTCTCCGCAATGTGTAATTCAAATTCGATTCGGTCATCATGAAACACAGTTACAACCCCATCGTAAACTATTTCTCCGCCTTCACTAGGGTTGTTCTCCATATCAATTTCTTGTGATGTTGTGACGGATGAGAGCGGAACAAAGCCGCGAGCCCAATCACCACTGCTTACTTCAACATAAGCCCACTCACCAAGGGTTGCTAACCACGTAACATGTAATCCTTCCTGTAGGAAAAGTAATTCTGCCCCGCTGTAGAGAGGATCATCTGTCAGGGAAACTGCAGTGGTTGTCCATGCATCAACAGCATTAAAAGACAGGGCGGGAACATTTGCCTTCTTGGGCAGGGCTTTACTGCTAATGTAACCGAAACGGTAGTGGGAAGCATCGATAGAATACTGAATCAATGCCCAATCATTTTCAGTGCCAAACACTTGGATCCAACCGTTTGTTGAAACCATTGCTTTTCCATTTCCGCCGCGAAGGGAAGATCTGTCCGGTGCGGAAAAAACATCGTACCTCTTGCCTCCGGTAAACTTGATATCCAGTGCCTCCAAGTCACCCGAAGGGATCTCCGGCGCAGCAGTCAACCCTGTGCGCAGTTCATCTGGAGTCTTCGGAAATGCAGACCAGGAGAAATACCGCAGATCTCTCTGAGTCGTTCCTCTGAAGGACACTTTCCTTTCTTCTGTCCTCCAACCCTGATACTGAATGTTTTCCGCATTGACAGTTAATGTTTCGAGAATACTGGAGTCAGTGTCATGCACAATATAGCTTGTGAGAAGGAATGGCTGCCCGCTTCGTGATTGTGTCCAGACTGTTTCCGTTGTCGGTGATGTTAATTCACGGATGACGAACCTGGCTTGTGATTTCCCGCCATCAGTGCCTTCGAGCAACTGCATTCCATATGCCCGCTGAGAGAGAGCACCTGCGTTGCTCCACTTATAAACCCAGTGACCATCTTTGTAACCGAATGCAACCAACGTGTTAGAGCGGTCTTTGTGGATAGCTGCAAATGCACAGGCAGAAGAGCTCCTCAGTCCTGCCGGGTTAACCCATCCCGTTATTTCCCATTCAGGCCATCTTGAAGTCAGAATAGACCGTACATCATCCGGTGTATTCTCCACACCAGCCGTGTTGTCGTCGTAGGCGAATGCGGAAACTGCGGTCAGCAGACAAACAAGTGAAATGATCATCACAAGTAGCCATCTTTTCATGGTATTGTCCTCCTTGAGTTTATTGGGGTTCAATTATACAGACGTTTCTGATTCCATCTTTTTTCACTAACAGAAGTTTTTTTACAAGCGAAGTGGCCTACTTCTTGCTTACTCATACCCGCCCATGCCGCCGACCCATTCCCCGCCGGGCTCGCGCCAGACATAGAAGACCAGGTCTTCGGCGGTGCCGTCGCTGCCTGCGATCTCGAAATCATAGTAGGAAATGGAGCGGGCCGTGCCATAGAGTTTCATCCATTCGATGCCGTCTGGGACATCGGAGGGCCAGTTCTCCGGGCTGTTGTCTTCGTCACTGTATCGAAGGGAGATCAGGGTGTGCCCCGATGCCCTGCCAGTGTAGGCATCCGCCACAGCCTGCATGGCGGCGCAGATTTCTTCCTCCGACCACACAGAGGACGGCTCAATGGTTTTCATTGTAAACGCGTATCCATGGCGGGTATCGAGGTCATCCCACCGCACGAAGCCCCAGTACGTCTCGTCGCAGGCATAGATCTCCACCAGCACCCAGCCGTTCATCTCCGCCAAGCAATGGACACTGTCGCCGGGCTGCAGGGGGTTGATGAAGTCCTGATCAGACTCCAGCACATCTACCATTCGGGCATTTTGCCTGACCGTGGCATAGACATATTCCGTGCCATCGTCCCCGGGGAAGATCAACTCCGGGCAATATTCAAACATCGATGCAGGAAGCCCCGAGGTGCTGATCCAGCCATAGCGAGTGTGTCCGCCGGAGATGCCATAGCTGATGAGCATCCAGTCTCCGCGAACACCATATACCATGATGGTGTCGTTGGTGGAAACGGAAGCCTTCCCATTGGCGCTGCGGCCATAATTCTGCCCGGGGCCGCGATAGACCTCGTAGGTTTTCCCCTTCGGAAACTGTCCTACATCTCCGGTCAGGAACGGCATGGAAAAGAGTGTTTGCTGCTGCTGTGAGGCCAGAGCCAGTTCCGACTGGATCAGCCGGTATGCGTTCTCGTAGATCTCAACCTCCGGGTTTCGGAGGTAGTTCTCATACCAGCTGACCGGGATCTGCGTCACATCTCCGACCTCATCACCCACGCACACGCCGATGGCGCAGGGGGTGAAGCGCAGCGCCACGCGGAAATGGGTTTCGGCATCCCGGCCCCATGCCAGGATGAA
>SVGS01000035.1 GCA_015056205.1 Clostridiales bacterium
CCCGGAGGGAACGAATAATGACATCCAGGTATTTCTGCTTGGAATAGTCGTAAAGTCCCTCCTCCCATAACGCGGCAAAGATGCTCGGACGGTTTACACCCCGGCCATTCCGGTCTATCAGATATGCAAGCAGTTCTTTGGCTTTCTGACGATGAAAAACAAGGGTTTCACCGTCTACAAAGATCTCAAAATTCCCAAAGGTCTTCACCACGATATGCCCGGTGGAACGAACGGTCTTTCGCGATTGGGCGAAAGCCACTTCCTCCTTCAGGTCTTCCAGGCTGATAGGCTTGAGCAAATAGCCGCTGGTTCGCAGCTTGATGGCCTGCACAGCATACTGCGGAAAGGCCGTCAAAAAGATGACCGCGGCGTCGGGATACTTCCGCTTCATCTGTTCCGCCAGCATCAGGCCGCTGATCTCCGGCATGTCAATATCCAGAAGCGCCAGATCCACAGGATGATCTTCCAGCCATTCCAATGCTTCCCTGGGTCGGGTAAAGCCTGTGACAGAAGTGATTTCCGGAAGTTTCCGGCACATAGCCACTGTATCCTCCATGATGGGCAGCGCGTCATCCACACACAGAACTCTCATCGGATTGCTCCTTCCTGTTCCGATTCTTCGTCATACTGCGAAACCAGAGGTATGAAAAGCGTGACGACGGTACCTTCCCCTTTCCGGCTCACAACGCGAAGTGATCCACCGCACTGCTTCTCCAGCCGTTCCCTGACGTTTCGGATACCGATATGCTTCTCATCCGCTGTGTCAATTGTCGAGACATCAAATCCAAGGCCATTATCCGCGATGGTGATCGTGTGACCGGTTTCGCTTTTGCGGATGGTAATGTCGATTTGGCCAACGTCCCTGGCCCGTACGCCGTGCCGGATCGCGTTTTCCACTAAAGGCTGCACTGTCAGCATCGGCAGCAGGAAACAATCGTCTTCGATATCATATCGTATATGAATGTAGGGAAACATCAGCATTTCGATCTCCGTGTAGATCTTCACATGCTCCAGTTCCTGCCTGAAGGGGATCAGACCAGACTGGTTCAACATGTCCAGGTTCTGCCGCAGGTATCTTGAAAACTTGTCGATGGTCTGCGCCGCTGTTTCCGGCGACTTCAGGCAGAGACCGCGGATGGTGGCGAGCGTATTATACAGGAAATGGGGCTGAATCTGCGACATCATGATCTGAATACGCTGCTCTGCGGCTAAATCCTGCTCATGTGCCCGCACAAACTGAAAATGCAGCCAGATATAATACAGCACGCTGCTGATTACAATGGAAATGGTTAAAAAGCTGACGGGCTGCTGCGTTTCATGCACACGGGAATCCAGCACCACCGCGAAAAGAATAATAAAAACCGAAAAAACCGGAATCCAAATCTCTCTCAGCCTGAACGGACGGTAATCATGCAGCGTGGATATGACCAGCTCGCCCAAAAGAAGCAGGCTGGTAATCAGGCAGCTGTTTCTCAGCACAGGCCACCCGCCCTGAAACATATTCTCCTCGTTGATCGTGAAGCAGATATCAGTAAACAGCGCCGTCAGGTACACCCCGGCGTTGATTCCGATCAGAACCCACCACAGCCTGCCCGGCTTCCGGGGACAGACGATGTACAGAAAGAGCAGCAGAATGACAGGACGGACGGCATAGCCGTAGATATCGATCACTTTTCTGAGCGTGATCATCGGGGTTCTGTATGTCAGCAGATTATCCAGGAAGTTCTGTGCGATCAGGCTGAAAACCAGCGCGCAGATGATCAGCATGATGCGTCTTTTCCGCCTGAGAATATATTGATCGCCTCCTGTCGCAATCAACAGGCCGATCAGCAGAAGCACCACGGGGAAAATGGCAAGGATTTCCGTATAGTGCGCATGGATAAACTGATATATGGCTTCGTGCACAGCCCCATCATCCTCCTTCCGCGTTATATATTTTCGGTGTTTTTCGCTTGTTTCCTGCATTTATCATGTCAATCATGATGAAAGACCGAAATCAAAGCGTGTTAAACAGGCTAAAGGTAGAACAGTCCTCTCCAATTCGGAATCATAGTGGCAAGCAATGCAATCCGGGCCGAATTGCAAAAAGCTTGTTGGTAGGCTCCGCCCCCAAGCCCCTGAAAACCAGAGCTTGCGCTCTGTGGTTGCGTCGAATTCCTGCGTCATCCGACTCTCTTGCTGCGCCGAAATCCTCAAAAAAGAAAAGCCCCTGTGCCAGTTGTGCTGCTACGAACAGCGTCTGACACAGGGGCTGTGTTATCGTTCTGGGCTTTCTTCCCGCCGGGGATCTTTCTCTTCTGGCAGGTAGTCGCGTTCCAGAACATCGAAATTATACTTGATGTGATTCAGGGTTGTGAGCTTCGGTTTCAGTTCTTCGAGTGCGGTATCTTCAGCTTCTTTCTCCGATTTCAGCGCGTCATATTCGGCAGATAGCTCCTTCAGCGTAGGCATATATTCATCATCTTCGTATCTTCCTATGGTTGAGTCGTCAATCCATAGCGCCAAGCCCATATTGATTACTCCGGTTTTCTGATTACACTTCTGAGCGAAAGAAAGCACATGCCCTTTATCAGTATACTTAGGAGATCTGCCTCGTTTGATTTCCTTTTGGCAGCAATCTTGAAGTTCACACCATGCCCACCCATAAGGAATATCAAACGGTATGTCATTGTCAATGCACGTTATTTTCCCAGCAGTGTCCTTCTCATAATAAGAGTTATCCTCACCAAGAAAGATGACAGATTCCCGCTTGTCTTGCTTGATTATGCCTTGCTTGATGAGATCTTTCTTCTCTGCGCGGATGCGATCAAGAAGAACAGAAGCAGGTTCATCGTTGGGATTATGTGGAACAAGCTGACCGTGGACGGCAAGGTCAAGGATTTTTGATTTTGTGAGAGAAACTAGGGCTGCAATATCTGCCTTGTTTTGCCCTATGGCTTGAACATGCGGCAATGCCTTTGCAATATAGGCATCAATGCGAAGCTGTTCTTTTATTGGAGGAATTGGAACGAGAAATGCACCAAGCTTTTGCGCGTTAATATTTGACTGGTTTACTCCGTCAGTTTTAACTGAATTACAGTAATCTTTTGCGTAACCACTATTCATGACAGCATTTAAGTATTCAGCATTAATATGAGTACGCACCCTGATAAGATATCCAGCATAAATGCATGGAACATCTCCACGATAAATAGCAGTTTTTCCAACCCATTCCGCACTATTAGTTCTATTAAACAACAGGTCGCCTGGAATCAATGAATACCGTGCAATATCTTCTTCATCTGATGAATAAACCAAATCATTATAGTCAATCTCTCCCGATTGTATGTTCCCCATACGCAGGACTACAAGTTTACCTTCCTTTTCTGATTTCTTTGCTGTACCATAGGGAAGATCGTCAGCAATAGAGAAGATTCTTGCCCATGACCATCCTTTCGGTACGTCAAACGGAATCTCCTCCTCGATACATTTCACCGTTCCGTCTGCCAGCTTCTCATAATGCAAATTATTACAGTGACGCAGAATTTATCCCACAAGGATATATTAGCTCCTGATTTTGAAAGAAACCTCTTTGCAACAAAAGGCGTTAGTCATTAGCATGGCTAACAAAATACTTCGGTTTTGCTAAGCAACACGAGTTATCAGTTAGCAACTCCTTTCCATCTGACGCTATCAGGATCCTCTGGCTGTCTTCCTGATCGTCATCTGCAGAGCATACAAAATGCTCGCAATCACAAGCAGTTTTTCAACTTTGTAAAAAAAGCCTTTTTCATCGTCCGCCAAAATTAGCACGATCGTCCGAAAAAATTAGACGCTGAAGCAAGGGCTTCCATGAAGGTTGATTAGAAATCGGGCTGAAAAATTAGAAATCTGCTAACAGGGGTCTTCTTCTGTTAGCAGATTATCGCGTTCCGTAGTGTCCTGAAAAAGAAAAATCCTACCAGCCTCACACTTGCCTTTTTGAGGGCAAATCTGTCGAATCTGGTAGGTAAAATGGCGATCCCGGCGCGATTCGAACGCGCGACGTTCCGCTTAGGAGGCGGACCCTCTATCCTGCTGAGGTACGGGACCATGCTCTCGAAAGTCCTTATTTTTCAAGGCTTCCGAGGTTTCGGTGACTGTTCACCGTAGAGGTTAGGGTGCCTTTTTCTAATCAGGGAAGGTCGATTTCTAATCAGCTTTTCTAACTTTGGCGGTAGGACATTTTCCCACATGCTGATTTCGACCTTGCTGGTCAGTGGTGTCGGGGTAACTGGGAATTCGGGTCATTTCCGAACGCTGTTCCCGTTTTCAGTTTCCGGAAAGGCGGTGGTCGGCCTTCTTCTTAGGAGGCGATCGCTCTATCCTACTGAGCTACGGGTGCACGCCTTGATTTACAAGGAGTTCAGCGATTTTTTTGAATCGTTCACTGAGCCGATTTTGCTAACATCTGCTAACACTTTTCCGTCAACACACGGCTACCGCCGTTTTTTTGGTCCGGGGCCAATGTTAGCAAATTTGCCCGAAAAAATCAATTTCCGGACGGATTCCTGCTCCGGGCAAGAATCGTTTTCGCTCCTCAGGCTACCGTCGGCAGTCCTCTTTGGAGGCGACCGCTCTATCCTGCTGAGCTACGGGACCGTATCCCCCGCTGATTAGCGGGGAACGAAAGGCATTATATCGGGGAACGCCCGGATTGTCAATGAATTACTTCAGGCTGCGGGGCGCGAAACCGACTTTCTTCTGGACCTTGCGAAGCGTTTTGGTCGCAAGATACGATGCTTTTTCCGCACCGGACAGCAGGGTATCCAGCAGGAACTGCTTATCTGCAATGAGCCGTTTATATTCCGCCTGCAACGGCTCCAGAGCAGCAATAACAGCATCCGAAGTACGGTTTTTCAGGTCACCGTAGCCTTTCCCGGCCATGTCGGCACAAACTGCGTCCATGCTCTCTCCGGTCAGGGCGGTCATAATGCTGAGAAGGTTGCTCACGCCGGGCTTCTGATCCGGATCAAAACGGATTTCTCCGTCTGAGTCGGTGACAGCGCGGCGGATCTTTCGGCGAACGGTATCAGGATCATCCAGGAGGGAAATGAAGCACTCCTCGGGATCGCTCTTGCTCATCTTGCGGGTTGGGTCCTGGAGGGACATAACCCGACCGCCGACCTTGGTAATCAGGGGTTCGGGAACCACGAACACATCCCCGTAAACAGCGTTGAAACGCTGAGCAATATCCCGGGTGATCTCCAGGTGCTGCTTCTGGTCCGCGCCGACGGGAACAGCGTCTGTCTGATAAAGCAGAATATCGGCCGCCATGAGAACCGGATAGGTAAAGAGTCCGGCGTTGATATTATCCGCGTGCTTGGCTGATTTATCCTTGAACTGGGTCATACGCTGCAGTTCACCCATGTAGGTGAAGCAGTTCAGGATCCACGCCAGTTCGGCGTGGGCGCTGACATGGCTCTGACAGTAAATGATGCATTTCTCCGGATCCAGGCCGCAGGCCAGGTAAATCGCGGCCAGCTCCAGGCAGCGGCGGCGAAGGTCTGCAGGATTCTGACGGACGGTGATGGCATGCTCGTCGACGATGCAGTAAATACAGTCATAGGCGTCCTGCAGCTCCGGAAAATGGCGCAGCGCACCGATATAATTGCCAATGGTCAGAGTGCCGCTGGGCTGAATGCCCGAGAAGATCCTTTTCTTTTTTTCAATCTGCTGTTCCATCTTGCTTCGATCTCCTTTGACTTTTATAGCACTGCTTTGATGGCCTTCAGGAGGTCATCATATTCTTCAAATGCAGGAAGCTCCGGATGGGCCTTCTGAATGGCTTCCGTGGAACGGAAAAGGAAGCCGGCTTTGCTGGCCTGAATCATTGCCAGGTCATTGAAGCTGTCCCCGGCGGCGATGGTCTCAAAGCCCACGGACTGGAGCGCCTTCACAGTGGTGAGCTTGCTTTGCTCACAGCGCATCCGGAAGCCGGTGACCATTCCATCAGGAGCTGTCTCCAGTTCATTGCAGAACAGGGTGGGCCATCCCAGCTTCTTCATCAGCGGAGTGGCAAACTGGGTGAAGGTATCGCTCAGGATCAGGACCTGGGTTTCCTCGCGGAGCGCGTCCAGAAATTCCTTCGCACCGGGCATGGGATCGATTTTCGCAATGGTTGCCTGAATTTCCTTCAGGCCAAGGCCATGCTCCCGGAGGATGTTGATGCGGAAATTCATCAGTTTATGATAATCCGGCTCATCCCGGGTCGTTCTCCGCAGTTCAGGGATCCCGGAAGCTTCTGAGAACGCGATCCAGATTTCCGGAACCAGGACGCCTTCCAGATCCAGACATACAATATTCATGCGTATTGCTCCTTTTGCTCCGCAGAGCCGGTTTTTGAAAACCGGGATTGATTATAATATAAAAAAAATGGAAGGTCAAACGGAAAATCCCGGTATAGCTCAGGACGAAAAGAGATGGCTTTATATCCTGCCATGGCATCATCGCTGCATTCCTGTACCGGACAAACTGCATACACGCTGTATTTCTGAGATGCTTCGCGGTGTTGTGATATAAAGAGCCTTATGCTTGTACTGCGAGCTTTTCTCCTTTGGGCAGCCTGCAGGAAAAACCCAGCCGGTTTTCTTCCATCCCCGCGGAAATATGGCCGCCATGCTTCTCCACTATGGCGGCGGCAATTGCCAGACCGATGCCGAATCCGTTCTGCTTCTCTTTGTTCCGGGAGGGATCTGCCCGGTAAAAGCGGTCGAACAGCTGCCTGCACTGTTCTTCGCTGAGCGGCTGTGCAACGTCATTGGATACAGTCAGCATGACGTATCGCCCTTCGCTTCGGGCGCTGACCCGGATCGCGCCTTCCTCGGGCGAGTATTTGACTGCGTTGTCCAGCAGCGTGGACAGCAGCCGCTGGATGGAAGTCCGATCACCCCGGAGAGTCAGGTTATCCTCAGCGTCAACCGTCATGGTCTTTCCCTGATACTCAGCCATCGCGAGAAAAGGCTCCGCTGTCTCCCGGATCAGAGGGGCCGCAGAAAGCGTTTCCATGACCAGCGGTGCGTTTTCCTCCTCCATCCGGGAAAGATATACCAGCTCGTCCACCAGATGCCGCATCTGGCCGGCCTGCTTCTGCGTGCTTTTCACCCAGGGATTGTCCGGCTGTTCCATCTGCAGCAGCTCCATATTGGTGGAAATCACAGTCAGCGGCGTTTTCAGCTCATGGCTGGCATTGGTGATAAACTGCTTCTGTTGTTCCATGGTGCGGATGGTGGGTTCGATCGCTTTACGGCTGGCCAGAGCCACCGCCACAAAGGCAAAAAAGATACCTGCCAGGCAGGCCAGGCCGGAAATCAGTGCCAGATTGCGCACAGCGGCCAATTTGGTCTCACAGTTCAGGAAGAGCACAGCCTGTCCGTCGCGGGGACTGACCTGTATCTGATACAGATAGTCCTCCAGGAAACCGGATTCCTGCCCGCTCTGCAGAGCCTGCTTCGCCAGTTCGATCGCGGATGCTTCGTCCAGTTCATCCATGTTGAGCAGGTTCATATTCCGCCGCATTCCGTTGGAATCGAAGCTGACAGAAAACCAGCGGGATTCACTGACCAGATTCCGGGCGTGCCTGTTTCTCCCCTGCATGCGTCCGTTCATGGCTTCCCGGCTGGCACTTCCTCCGTTTTCCGCAAGGAAGGACAGCGTGTCCCTCAGTTCATTGCGCACGCTGATCCAGTTGGCGGCATTCACGACCAGCACAACCAGAATCATGGCCGTGGCCAGTGACACCAGGGCAATACGGATAAACCGATGCTGCAATTTTTTAATCATGCATTTTCTCCAGAGAGTATCCCGTGCCCCGATGCACCTTGATTTCTGTCCTCGTATCCAGTTCCGCCAGTTTTTTTCGCAGGGTGGAAATATTAACCCAGATCACATTGATTTCCGTTTCCGTGTCCCAGCCCCAGATTTTATCCATCAGCTGCTGTACGGAAAAGAGAATGCGGGGGTTTTCCATAAACAGCGTCATCATCTGGAACGCTTTTCCGGTCAGTCGAACGGTACGCGTCCCACAGCGCAGTTCACCTGTACCCTTGTCCAGAGAAAGATCCTCAAACGTGAGAACATCCGGCATATACGCGTCTCTCCGCCGCAGCATCGCCCTCACCCTCGCCAGCAGCTCCTGGGCATTGAAGGGCTTCGGCAGATAATCGTCCGCCCCGGCATCCAGGCCGGTCACCCGATCTTCAAAGGCATCCCGGGCAGTCAGGAGCAGGCAGGGAGTTTTGATCCCTTCTGTCCGTATCTGGCGCAGCACGGAAATACCGTCCATTTCCGGCATCATCCAGTCCAGAATCATACCGTCATAAGATTCAGCCCGGACATAATCGAGTGCTTCTTCTCCGTCGAATACAGCGTCCACCTGATATCCGGAACGGGTCAGAAGGGTCTTCACCGCATTGTTCAGATCCCTGTCATCCTCCGCAAACAGTATCCGCATGCTGCCTCTCATCCTTTATCGAAATTCATCCCTTACATTTCCCCTGGAGCATCTGCTGTTCGGCTCAATGCCACCGGCAGGTTGCCGTTCCGTTCCCGAACAGCATCCAGAAAGCGCTTTCCAGTCTTTTCCGCGCGGAACACACCGTGATAAACAAGCTGATAGGCTGTACCCATCTCCACGGTGCGGACCTTCACCAGCTCATAGCGGGAAAAGTATGCATCGAGCACATCGTCAAACAGCCCTTCATAATCCAGGCTTTCCGGAAGGGTAATGCGCATTTCCCTTTCGTTTTCCGCCGTCCGGCCGAATTTGCAGGCTGTCAGAACGGCATGAAAGCTCAGGCACAGCCCCATCAGCAGAAAGGCCATCGCCGCATATCCCGCCCCCAGGCATAAACCTGTCGCTGCCGCAAGAAAGATTGCCAGGATCTCCTGACCGGTACCCTGCACCGATCGAAAGCGAATCAGGCTGAAGGAGCCGGCTACGGCAATGCCGGCGCCCAGATTGCCGTTGACCACCATGATGACGGTGGCCGTGATCAGCGGTAAAAGCGCCAGGGTAAAAGCCAGGGAACGCGTGGCGGTTTCATTTTTCTTCGTGTAGTACAGCGAACCCGCAAAACCCAGCAGCAGCGCCAGGCCCGCTGTCAGCAGAACGCTTCCCTCCGTCAGGCTCCCCTTGTCAAAGATACTGTTGAACAATTCGCTCCGCCCCTCTCATTTCCTTCTTTTTCGTGCCTGATAAATTGCTGATACGCCAGCCCGTATTTGGAAAAGTGAACCCTCCCGGCATTTTTCTCAGTCAGCAGCCGGGTCAGCCACAGGGGATAAACGCCGCTGGTTTTGATTTCCATCAGCCGCTGATCGGCCGGGAGGAGGGAGATGCCTGTGGCACAGGAATTCAGGTTCATCTCCCAGTTCCGGAAAGACAGATTCCGGTCCAGCGTGATGCGCACACCGGGTTCCTTCTCGCTGAACCAGGCATCCCGGTCATAGGAGATGACCGCCGCTGGCAGCAGAGCGTAGCGATGCACCATCCA
>SVGS01000022.1 GCA_015056205.1 Clostridiales bacterium
CTTGCGGAAGCCAAACAGGTTATGGATGCATTTAAACGTAGCGGAAAAAGCATGCAGGAATTGATGAATTTCCTGGATGTTTGATCATGAAACGGCGTTTAGTGGAACTTTCGTGAAGAGTTCACATGCAAAGAAAAATCATCATTTTCATGATTATACAATATATCTCATGAAAATACAATATTCGATATGAAACGTCATGACGAATCGGCTCTCCCGATCAATTCATTCCATTGGGATTGTAGCTGGCTCCTTTTCCCAGATTGCACCGGTCGCAAAGCGTCCGCAAATTGTGCATTTCTGTTTTTCCGCCTTTGGATACCGGAATGATATGATTCACATGCAGTTTTGCGCCGTTGTCCACCGTGGCGCCGCACAGTACACATCGGAACTGATCTCTCTGCATGACAGCATAACGCAGCTTGGTGGTCATTTTGCCTCGTTCCGCCTGCGCGCCTGAATAATCGATGTCCGGTATCACACGCATGGCATATCTTGCTCTTGCATCTGGCGGCTTTTTATCCTGAATTCCTAAGTCCGGCTTCAAACTACATGCGGAGCTTCCGATACCGCGCGTTTTTACCGCTTCCAACCCGGATCAGCAAACCGTCTTCCAGCATTTTGCGGATCAGCAGGACAGCTGAGGCTTGTGATGTGTTTAATGCAGCTTCGACATCTTTTCGCGAGATGCTTTCATGCGTATCAAAAAGCCGCAGTACAATTTGCTGTTTGGGCATGGCGGAAGGAATACGGGGATCTTCTGGCACACTGTTTTCAGCAGCAGCGTTCTGATTCGGCAGCGTGATCTTGAAGGCATTGGCGGTTACTTCGATTCGTGGCTTTTCCATTCTGTCCGCATAGCACTCATTGATTTTCAGCATTCCGGTTCCATAAGCTTCAATCAGCTTCAGCCGATAGAAGACGTTAGCCAGGTGCTGGTTGCGTAAAACGGAAACACCCAGCATAATATCCTCATAGGAGATTCCCCGTACCAGACCGCCGATGGAGACGAATTCAACGCGGTCATCAAAAATGCTGATCAATGTTGGACTGCTGATGGCATAGTCCCGATGCACAACGGCGTTCAGAAGCACTTCCCGAAGGGCTTCTGTCGGATAATCCCGATTATCCACCCGCACCAGGCCGTTGAACTCTGCCCTGGTGCGATTGTACTGATCAATATAGGAGAACGCTTCCTCCACCTGTCTGAGCAACGAGCCGGTCAGCTCCCGTCGGTCGCGAAAAACCGTCTTTTTACTACCGTCAAAAACGGCCAGCTTGATGGTATGCACACACTGATCGGAAAGCAGCATCGCCAGGTTGGTATAGGTGCCGTCCTCGCTGACCATATTCAGGGTGCGCATCTGCTTTTCGCCAAAAGGCACTTCCCTGCGCGCAAAATAGGCGGCAGTTTCGTCAAAAGTCAGCTGCTGATTCAGTGAACGGGCATCCTCATACCGGTCTCCGCTGGTTTCCCGGATCATATTCAGGATGGCTGTTTCAGAGGCCGGGACTGAAGAGGAACCCTGACGCACATAAACGCCTTCCGGACGTACGCCTTTTGCAGCCAGATAATAGGGACGAGCGGTGCCGCGCTGCACGTTCACGGCGACGACCGGTTTATCCTCCATTTCTAAAAGGTATACTTCGGTGAACATGGTCACATCAGGCCGGATCGCATCCCGGATCATGTTGGTAACGCGGAGCATGATACCGTCCGGGTCGGGAACCCCATAGACTTGCCCGTCATCCTCCATGCCGATATACAGCTTTCCGCCGTCTGTATTGGCGAAGGCAATCACGGTGTATTTGATATCGTCAATATATTCCCGCTTGTATTCCACCGTTTTGCTTTCCCTCATAATATTCTCCCGGCTTTCTAATATACTAATTATTCGAATACGCTATTATTATAACGATAATCAGAAAGAATGGCAAGTGAAATACCGGAAATTTCAGGGAAATCAGATGTTTTTTTCGCTTTCTGATAATCTTTCTGATAATCTTTCTGATTAAATAATCAGAATAACAATCAGAACAGCTGCCTGCAGATCCCGCCCTTTGTTATCCATCGGGGCGCGGAAAAAAGCAGGCTCTCCGGATGAAACGGAGAGCCTGCGGTTGATGAACAGGATTGAATTACATGCAGCGGGGCTTCGTGCCGATGTAGCAGAGCGCCACGGTTCCCGGACCGCAGTGAGCGCCGATGACGGGGCCGACGTTTTCCACCAGAATGTCGGCGCCGGGAAGCTTCTGGGAAATCAGAAGCCGGCAGCGCTCCGCGTCCTCCGGGCTGTCCGCGTGCAGAACCAGCAGGGGGCTTTCCTCCGGATCCGGCGCGAATTCCAGCATCTTGTCCACCATATAGGCGACGGCCTTTTTCCGGCCGCGGACCTTCTGAATGGCCTGCAGGCTGCCGTCCTGCGCTTCATAGATCACGGGCTTCAGATCCAGCATGGATCCCACGGTCGCGGCCATGGGAGAGATACGCCCGCCCCGCTTCAGATATTTCAGATCATCCACCATGAAGAGCGCCTGAGCCCGGAGCTTGTTGTTTTCCAGCCAGTCTGCCACTTCCCGGATCGGAGCGCCCGCCCGGTACATGCTGTGGGCTTTCAGCACCAGCAGCGTCTGCGGACCGGAAATGCTCAGCGTATCCACGACGATGAAGGTCCGCTCCGGATAGGACTTCAGCAGCTGCTCCCGGGCGGCGTACACGGCCTGAATGGTACAGGAAAGCTTGCTGGAGAAGGCGACAAAGAGCAGATCCTTTTTCTTCAGGATCGGTTCGAAGTATTCGATATAGGCCGCCTCATTCAGAGCGGAGGTAACGGGAACCGCCCCCTCGCGCATGGCGTCGTAATAGCTCTTGTGATCCAGCATCTGACCCAGATCATCAAAATACTCCTTGCCGTTCAGCGCGTAAGGCATGTAAACGACAGGGATATCGTACTGCTCTTTCAGGTGAAAGGGCAGATCGCTGTCGCTGTCTGTCATGAAAACGTAGTCCAGAGCCATGGATAACCCTCCTTTGAGTCGCATGAAAAAAATGAATAAATAAACAAGCTTATTGTATCCCACAACCTGAAAAAAAGCAACCCTGAGGCCGGGACGCTGAAAAAAAGCACAAACAAAACAGGGCTCTTTCAGCGGGGAAAGAGCCCTGTCGGACAGTTTACGAATGTTTACGGTTCAGGATCTCGCTCATCACCATGCCCTGCACAATGGCGTTGGAGGTCCAGGTCAGCCGCAGCCCGGGAGCACCGGGGGCGGCGGGAGCGGTTTCCGGTTCTGTTTCCAGCAGGGTCAGGGGCGCCATCTGCTCGTCATGGCAGGGATCATATCCTTCTCCGGTTTCAGCGTTCAGACTGCCCTTGTACAGACTGTCGTCATGACGGAAGGGTTCCGGGGTGGAATAAACGGTTCCCGGCTGTGAGGCCTGTCCCGCTTCGGGGACGGACTTCGGACCGGCTGACGGAGCGGGGCCGGGGCGGGCGCCGCGCTTCTGTGCCGTGTTTTTCGTGCTTTTTTTCACCACGGAATACATTATGGACACGAAGACCCAGGAGGCAGCAATGATCAAAATCGGCAGCATTTCCATATGCGTTCACCTTCTCTCGGGGGAAAACGGATTATTTCTTCTGCCGGGGCTGCTCTGAAACCGACTGCTGGGGAGCGCTGGCCTTGGCGATGGATTCCCGCATTTCGGTATCGGCGATGGTGTTTTTCATCTGGTAGTAATCCATGACGCCCATCTTTCCTTCCCGCAGGGCGGAAGCCATGGCTCTCGGCACTTCTGCTTCGGCTTCCACGACTTTGGCGCGCATCTCCTGCACGGAGGCTTTCATTTCCTGCTCGCGGGCGACGGCCATGGCGCGGCGCTCTTCCGCCTTCGCCTGAGCGATGCGGCGGTCCGCTTCTGCCTGATCCATCTGCAGCTGAGCGCCCACGTTCCGGCCGACATCCACGTCCGCGATGTCGATGGACAGGATTTCGTAGGCGGTTCCCGCGTCCAGACCTTTGTCCAGCACGGTACGGCTGATCAGATCCGGGTTCTCCAGCACCTGCTTATGGGTTTCCGCGCTGCCGACGGTGGTCACAATACCTTCGCCGACACGGGCGATGACGGTTTCTTCTCCGGCGCCGCCGACAAGGCGCTCGATATTGGTGCGGACGGTTACCCGGGCTTTGGCCCGCAGTTCAATACCGTCCTTGGCAATGGCGGCGACCACGGGGGTTTCAATAACTTTCGGCGTAACGCTCATCTGTACCGCCTGGAAAACATCCCGGCCGGCCAGATCGATGGCGCAGGCCTTTTCAAACGCCATCTCGATATTGGCGCGCTGCGCCGCGATCAGGGCGTTGATGACGCGGTCCACGTTGCCGCCCGCCAGATAATGGGTTTCCAGCTGGCTGATGGTCAGGTTCAGACCGGCCTTATTGGCTTTGATCAGGGGATAGACCAGCCGCTGGGGCTGAATCCGGCGGATCCGCATACCGATCAGGGCGCTGATCGGAATATGGACGCCGCTGGACAGGGAGGAAATCCACAGGCCCATCGGCACAAAGTGCAGAAAGATTGCCAGAGCGATCAGAACAACAACGATAATCAGGGGAATCATAATAGTGGGTTCCATAGGAGTGCCTCCTTACACTGTGTTCAAATCAGGAACGGGGTTCCAGCGGACGGATCACCAGATGGTCTCCTTCGGTGCCGATGACGCAAACCGGCGTTCCCGGGGCGAGAAACGCGCCGGAGCTGGCGGCGTTCAGCCGCTTTCCGTCGATTTCAATGAAACCGCGGGGCCGAAGCGGCGTAACCACGACGCCTTCCCGGTTCAGCCAGGGCGTTTCCGGAGAAGCCGCCTTGTTTTTCTTAGGGCCTTCGGTATCTTTCAGGATCAGGGGACTTTTGCTCAGCCGGCCTTTCATGGCGCTCCGATAGGAGAAGAAGACCGTGACGCCCACCACAATCAGGACGCCGAGCAGGGCGAGCAGGGCCGCGCCGGTTCCGAACCGGCGGCCGGTCAGGAAGATGGCCAGTACCTCCAGGATAATCCCGGAGATCCCGGCGATGCCAAAGCCGGGCATGAAAGCCTCGGCGATGATCAGACCGGTCCCCGCCACAAAGCTGAGAATCAGCAGCAGATCAGATGCCAGTAAATCCATTTGCCTTCCTCCTTTCCGTCAGGATGGTTTTCATGCTTATACAATACGGAACGTTCAGAAGAAAATCAATGATGATTCCGGCCGGATAGCCGGGGTTATTTTTCCCTGCGGGGAGAAAAACGGACAAAGTATCGGGAAAGATTATAGCATAGAGCGGGGGATCCTTCAAGCAGTGCGTTTCCGGGTTTCCGCCGGCGTTTTCCTTCCGGAAACACGGGACAGAAAAAACCTTTTCACGGCGCCCGGAATCTGATATAATAGGAGAGAAAGCAACGGTGCTGTAAAAAAAGGAGGTAAAGATTTTATGAAGAAACTTTTTTCTGTCATGCTGGCGGTTTTGATGCTTCTGTCGGCGACGGCTTTTGCCGAGGGTGAATACCGGGTGGCCATGATCTCTGACTACGCGGATATTACGGACCAGTCCTTCAACCAGACCACCTATGAAGCCTGCAAGGCCTTCTGTGAAGCCAGGGGTGTTCCCTTTACCTATTTCAAGCCCAATACCGATACCACCCCGGATCGTGTCGCCATGGTCGAGAAGGCGGACGACGAGGGCTACAACGTGATCGTGCTGCCCGGCTTCGCCTTTGGCGAGACCATTGCCGAGGTGCAGGGCGAGTATCCGAACACGATCTTCATCGCGCTGGAAGTGACGGAAGCCGATCTGGGCGGCGCGAGCCTCGGCAGCAATGTGTACAGCGCGAACTATAAGGACGAGCAGGGCGGCTTCATGGCCGGCTACGCGGCGGTCAAGATGGGCTACACCCACCTGGGCTACCTGGGCGGCATGGCGGTTCCCGCGGTGGTGCGCCGCGGCTACGGCTTTGTGCAGGGCGCTGACGCCGCCGCGAAGGAACTGGGCATTACCGATCAGGTGAAGGTGGAGTATGTGTACGGCAACCAGTTCGTCGGCGATGCCGATATCACTGCCTACATGGATACCTGGTATCAGAAGCTGGGCGTGCAGTGCGTGTTCGCCTGCGGCGGCGGCATCTACACCTCAGCGGCGGAAGCGGCCGCGAAGGTCGGCGGCAAAGTCATCGGCGTGGATACGGATCAGAGCGTCGTGATCGACCCGAACTACGGCGAGGGCATGACCGTGACCTCCGCGATGAAGGGCCTTGCCGTTTCCGTGAACACGATGCTTTCCGAAGTGCTGGCGGGCAATTTCGCCAACTATGGCGGGAAGATGGAACTCCTGGGGGTCGTGAGCGAGGATCCCGAGGCCAATTACGTGTCCCTTTCTCCGACCACCCGGTTTAACGACAGCTTTACCCAGGAAGACTATAAGGCCATGGTCTCCAGGATGTTCAAGGGTGAAATTACCGTGTCCGACGCCATCGATGCCGAGCCGCAGACCGCCATCACCGTGAACTATCTGGGCACCGTGAAGTAATTTTTCCCGATCCGGGGGAAGGCGTTCTCCCGGGTCTTTGACAAAAACCCCCTGTTCCTCACCGGAATCCGGGGGTTTTTGTCAAGGATACACAGAAACGGGAAAACCGGAAGATCATTTGAAACAGAGGAGTGAAACGGGTGGACGAGTATGCCATTGAGATGCTGCATATCACAAAGCGATTTCCGGGCATCATCGCCAATGACGATATCACGCTGCAGCTGCGAAAGGGTGAGATTCATGCCCTGCTGGGCGAAAACGGCGCGGGGAAATCGACCCTGATGAGCGTCCTTTTCGGCCTGTATCAGGCGGAGGAAGGCGTGATCAAAAAGGACGGGAAAGAAGTCAGTATCAAAGATCCCAATGACGCCAACGCCCTGGGGATCGGCATGGTGCACCAGCATTTCAAGCTGGTGGAGTGCTTCACGGTTCTGGATAATATCATTCTGGGCGTGGAGCCTACGGACAAATTCGGACTTCTGAAAAAGGCGGAGGCCCGTCAGCGCGTGATCGATCTTTCCAATCAATACGGCCTGCAGGTGGATCCGGACGCCCGGATTCAGGATATTACCGTGGGCATGCAGCAGCGCACGGAGATTCTGAAGATGCTCTATCGGGACAATGAGATCCTGATCTTTGACGAGCCCACCGCCGTGCTGACTCCCCAGGAGATCGACGAGCTGATGCAGATCATGAAGAACCTGGCGGCGGAGGGAAAGAGCATCCTGTTCATCTCCCATAAGCTGGCTGAAATCAAGGCTGTGGCGGATCGCTGTTCGGTACTCCGCAAGGGAAAGTATGTCGGCACCGTGAACACGAAGGATGTGACCATGCAGGAGCTGTCCGCCATGATGGTGGGCCGCAATGTGAGTTTCCATGTGGAGAAGCCCGAAAAAACGCCCGGCAGGGTGATCCTGGATGTCCGGAACATGTCCGTCCGGTCCCACAACCACCCGGGCGACGCGGTGAAAAATGTGTCGCTTCAGGTGCGGGAGGGCGAGATCGTCTGTATCGCCGGGATCGACGGAAACGGCCAGACGGAATTCATTTACGGCCTGTCCGGACTGGAGCCGCTGTCCTCCGGCACGATTACCCTGAACGGGCAGGACCTGACGCACGCCCCGATCCGCCGGCGTTCCTGCCTGGGCATGAGCCATATCCCGGAGGACCGGCACAAGCACGGCCTGGTACTGGATTACTCCCTGGAGGACAATATCGTGCTGCAGCGCTATTTTGAGCCGGAGTTTACAAAAATGGGCTTCCTGCGGCGCGGCAGCATCCGGCGGTACGCGGAGCGGTTGATCGATCAGTATGACATCCGTTCCGGCGAGGGGCCCGTCACCGTGGCGCGCAGCATGTCCGGCGGCAATCAGCAGAAGGCTATCATCGCCCGGGAGATTGACCGGGATCCGGCGCTGCTGATCGCCGTGCAGCCGACCAGGGGGCTGGATGTGGGCGCGATTGAATACATCCATCATCAGATTGTGGAGCAGCGCAACCGGGGCAAGGCCGTGCTGCTGGTGTCGCTGGAAATGGACGAGGTGCTGGATGTGTCCGACCGGATCCTGGTGATGTACGACGGTGAGCTCGTGGGCGAGCTGGATCCGAAGAAGACCCACCCCGGCGAAATAGGCATGTATATGGCCGGTGCGAAGCGGAAGGAGGTGCCCGATTATGCAGACAGATAAAGAAAAGTCGCTTCTGCGCAGGCTGCCCTGGCTTCAGACCCTGCTGGCCAGCCTGGTCTGTATCCTGCTGGGCCTGCTGGTGGGATATATCGCCCTGCTGATTATCAATCCCGCGGGCGCCAACGAGGCGTTTCTGTCCATCATCAAGAATTTCTGGTCCTATTCCAAACCGGAGAAGCAGCTGAAAAACCTCGGTGTCACGCTGGTCATCACCGCGCCGCTTGTGATGTGTTCGCTCTCCGTCCTGTTTGCCTATAAGGTCGGCCTGTTTAACATCGGCGCCGCGGGCCAGTATGTGGCGGGCTCGGGCGCGTGCCTGTACTGCGCGCTGGCGCTGAAGCTGCCCTGGATTGTGTGCCTTCTGGCGGCCATTCTGGCCGGGGCGCTCCTCGGCGTGATTTCCGGCGCGATGAAGGCATACCGCAACGTGAACGAGGTTATTTCCTGCATCATGCTGAACTGGATCATGCTTTATCTGGTCAATACGGTGCTGGCCACGGTGAAAAATCCCACCGGCAAGGACACCTATACCCTGGCTTCCAGGAATCCCGGGGCCATCCTGCCCACCGTGGGGCTCAATGATCTGTTCGGCCAGAAAAACATGACCATTGCCGTGCCGCTGGCGGTCGTCATGTGCGTGGTAATCTGGGTGCTCCTGTCGAAGACCCGGCTGGGCTATGAACTGCGGGCTACGGGACTGAACAGGAACGCGGCGAGGTACTGCGGCATGCGGGACCGCTTCAACATGATTCTGACCATGGGCATCGCCGGCGGGCTGGCGGGCATGGGCGCGGCGTTTATGTTCCTCTCGGATTTCGAGCAGTGGGCGGTCACCCAGGCCAGTGTGCCCGCCATGGGCTTCAACGGCATCGCGGCGGCCTTCCTGGGCGGCCTCAATCCCATCGGCGCGATCTTCTCGTCTTATTTCATTCAGCATATTTCCCGCGGCGGCGGACACCTGAACATGAATATGTACAGTCCCCAGATCTCTGATCTGATCCTGGCGGTGATTATCTATATGTGCGGATTTGTTCTGTTCATGAAGAAGTTTATGAACACGCAGCGGGGAACCGGAAAGAAGAGCCGGAAAGGGGGACGTGATCAATGATCCTGCTTGTGCAGTATATGCTGATTTTTACCGCCGTGCTGATGCTTGTGGCGCTGGGCGGCTGCTTTTCGGAGCATTCCGGCGTGATTAACATCGGCCTCGAGGGCATCATGGTGATCGGCGCGCTGGGCGGCGCGCTGGTCATGAAGTTTTTGCCGCCGGAAACCGCGCCGTTTTTCGTCTTCCTGCTGACCACGCTGGCATCGATGCTGGCGGGAATGCTGTACTCATTGCTGCTGGCTGTGGCGGCGGTTAACTTCTCGGCGGACCAGACCCTGGTGGGAACGGCCATGAACCTGCTGGGAGCTGCGGCGGCCACCGTCTTCGTGAAAGCCATGAATACCGCGATGGATCCCGGCAACGTATCCTCGGAAATCGTGTATGTCCATGCCAGAAAAGCCCTGCTGATCGCGCAAGGCACGGAATTCAGCTGGTTCATGATTCTGGCGCTGCTTCTGCTGATCGCGTCCTATGTTATTCTTTATAAGACAAAGTTCGGCCTGCGTCTGATGGCCTGCGGCGAGCATCCTCAGGCGGCGGATTCCGTGGGCATCAATGTCCGGAAGATGCGCTACGCGGGCGTGATGATTTCCGGCCTGCTGGGCGGCCTGGGCGGCCTGGTGTACATCACCGCCGGCGTGTCCGCCTGGAAGTTTGAAAACGGCGTGGCCGGCTTTGGCTTCCTGGCGCTGGCGGTCATGATCTTCGGCGGGTGGAAGCCTCACCGCATCGCCCTGGCGGCGCTTTTGTTCGGCTTGTTCCGCTCGCTGTCCAACGTCTATACCGGCTTTGATTTTCTTCGAAATCTGAATCTGCCTTCCACGGTATATAACATGATGCCCTATATTATTTCCCTGGCGGTGCTGTTCCTGTTCTCCAAGAACTCCGCGGCGCCCAAGGCCGAGGGGATTCCCTACGACAAGGGCATGCGCTGACAAAAAAAACCGGGTCAGACAACCACCCGGTTCCGGCCCTGTTCCTTGCCGAGGTACAGCTTTTTGTCGGCCGCGTTCAGCAGCTCATCCAGCGGGGAGCTGAAGTCGTTTTCTTCCACACCGATGGTAACGGTAATGGAAAACTCGTTCTCTTCAAAAGAAAGGCGCATCCGCTCCACGGCAAAGCAAAGATCGTTCATGATCACGCCCGCTTCGTCGAGATTCCGGCCGGGAATGAAAAAGCAGAATTCCTCCCCGCCCCACCGGCAGACGTGATAATGCCCGTTGGCATGCTGAACGAACAGCTCTGTCAGCTTGACCAGCGTGTAGTCCCCGCAATTATGCCCGTAGGTATCGTTGACCTTTTTGAAAAAATCCAGGTCGGCGATGGCGATGGAAAAGGGGCTTTCGGGATTGGTCTGCCGGTACTGATCGATCATTTCGATCATGGCCCGGCGGTTGGGAAGACCGGTGAGGGGATCTGTTTCCGCCTTCTTGTACAGCGTCTGGTTCCGAAGCCGCAGCTGGCGCTCCGTATCCTGAATGCTGGTGCTGAAGATCAGGCAGACACAGGCCAGCATCAGGAAGAAACCGACGGTGTTCACCGTCTGGTAGACGGTATTCGCGGAGACGGTCATGGAGTAAAGCGCAGTACGGGACTGAGACCAGGAAAAGAGCCAGACTCTGAACCCCAGAATCACCAGAAAGCACACCAGCTTGACCGGCGGGCTTTCATAGATGTCAAAGAAGATGAAAACCAGCATCAGGGTCAGAAAATGCTGGGTGCCGCTGCTCCAGCCGAAGGCGTAGACGTTCCAGGCGACCCATCCGAAGGACAGAGCCGTGAAAAGGAGCAGGTTCAGCCGCAGCCCCCGGTGCTTCGCCAGCCACATGCCGGCCGCGCTCCCGCCGATGAACGCCAGGGGAAGCCATTCCCAGACGCCGTTGTTGACCAGAGGGTAAAACAGAAAGCAAACCAGAAAGTAGACGATGAGCAGCCCATTGCAGCAGAGCAGCGCGCGCTGAAAATATCCGGGGATTTCCCTGCCTGCACGGGGCACTTTCTGATGGAAGAAATCTGTAAAAAACTGCATGACCTGACCTGCTTTCTTCTGTTTTCCGCGACTTCCTCTATTATGCCTGAAAACCAGGCGGAAAGCAAGGGGGCGGGACAGAAAACATCAAAGGGCGGGACAATAATCATGCGTCGGCCGGAGGACTGCGCAAAAAGATTTGAAATAGCGGCGGGAAGGACGTATAATGAAAAACGATTCTAATCGGGATGGAGGAACGGTGAAACCATGAAGGGATACATGAAGGATCGGAATATTTACTGCCTGAACCAGATCGCGAAGGTCGGAACGGATCAGTTCCGCCCGGGGTATTCACTGGTAGATACCCTGGAGCCTGCCGCGGGGGTGATGGTTCGCTCGGCGGATATGAAGGAAATGGTTTTCCCCGCGGGGCTCCGGGCGATTGCCCGGGCCGGAGCCGGGGTCAATAATATTCCCATCGAACGCTGCACAGAGGAAGGCATCGTGGTGTTCAATACGCCCGGGGCGAACGCCAACTCGGTGAAGGAGCTGGTGCTGTGCGGTATTCTGCTGGCGGCCCGGGATGTGGCCGGCGGAATTCACTGGGTTCAGGAAAACAGGGAAGACGAAGCGATCGCCAAATCAACCGAAAAGGCGAAGAAAGCCTTTGCGGGCAGCGAGATTAAGGGAAAGAGCCTCGGCGTGATCGGCCTTGGGGCGATCGGCGTGCTGGTGGCCAACGCGGCGGTTTCCCTGGGAATGAAGGTATACGGGTTTGATCCGTATATGTCCGTGCGGTCCGCTTGGAATCTGTCTCCGCTGGTGAGCCATGCGGAAAAGGTGGAGGAGATCTATGCGAACTGCGATTTTATTACCATTCATGTTCCCGCAATGGCCAGCACGAAGGGAATGATCGGCGCGGAGGCGGTCAGCCAGATGAAGCAGGGCGCCGTGCTGCTGAATTTTGCCAGGGATTCCCTGGTGGATGAACAGGCCGTGGCCGCGGCGCTGGCGGAAGGAAAGCTGAAGCGCTATGTGACGGACTTCCCCAATCCCGTGTCCGCGAAAATGGAGAAGGCGATCGTGATTCCGCATTTGGGAGCCTCCACGGATGAGGCGGAGGACAACTGCGCGGTGATGGCGGCGCAGGAGCTTCAGGACTATCTGGACAACGGGAATATTCACAATTCGGTGAATTATCCGGAGATCAGCGCGGGTGTCTGCGAAACGGAAGCCCGGGTGGCCATTCTGCACCGGAATATTCCCAATATGCTTTCCCAGATTACCACCTTCTTCGGCAGCCAGGGCCTGAATATTGATAACATGGCCAATAAAGCCAGGGGAGATTATGCGTATACGCTGCTGGATCTGACCCATCCCATGCCCCGTGATACCGTGGAGAGGCTGAAGGAAATCGACGGGGTCATTCGCGTCCGGCGAATCGTGGAGCGCTGACCGGCGGACGGAAGAGCAAATCCGGACATGACATGCCGGCTGCTTTATGGTATACTGACAAAAGAACAACAGAATCACGGGAGGTGTACCTGACAATGAGCGAAAGCCGAATTCCAACTCCTCATATCAACGCTCCGGCCGGAGCCTTTGCGGAAACGGTGCTGATGCCGGGGGATCCTCTGCGGTCAAAGCTGATTGCGGAGCGGTTTCTGGAGAACGCGCAGCTGGTGAATAACGTTCGCGGGGTACAGGGATACACCGGTACCTGGCAGGGAAAGCGGGTCTCGGTTATGGCCAGCGGGATGGGATGCCCCTCCATGGGCATCTATTCCTACGAGCTGTTTCGCTTTTACGGCGTGGAGAATATTATCCGGATCGGTTCCGCCGGCGCCATGAGTGAAAAGATCAAAGTCCGGGATATCGTTCTCGGGATGAGCGCCTATACCGATAGCGCGTACATGAAGATCTTTGGGTTTTCCGGAGACTGCGCGCCCTGCGCGGATTACGGCCTGCTGTCCCGGGCGGTGGAAACGGCCCGGCAGATGAGCCTGCGGGCACACTGCGGCCCCCTCTACACATGCGATGCCTTTTACGCGGAGAACAGCCCGAACAATGCGATTCTGCAGAAACTGGGCGTGCTGGCGGCGGAGATGGAAACCGCGGCGCTGTATGCCAACGCAGCGGCTGCCGGAAAGAAGGCGCTGACGATCTGTACCATTTCGGATCATCTGCTGACCGGGGAAGCTCTTCCGGCCGAAGAACGCCAGAACAGTTTTGAAGAAATGATCCGTCTGGGGCTGAGCATTGCCTGAGCGCGGACGGAACCGGATGAAACAGCTTGACGGGGAAAAGAAAATTCGGTAAGATAAGAAAAAGACCGGCGGTTTCTGCCGGAAACAGAAAGGATGAAACAGCATGTTGTACGAGTGCCCCTGCGGTTACGTTTATGATCCTGCGGTCGGAGATCCTGAGGGCGGTATCGAGCCCGGTACTGAGTTTGAAGACATTCCCGAAGACTGGGTATGCCCCGTCTGCGGCCTGGGGAAGGACGCGTTCACCCCGGCCTGATGAGGTCCTGTTCAGGGAAGCAGGCCATGGAAAAGCCGGTCCTTCATCGGACCGGCTTTTTCATGGCCATGTTTTCCTTTTTCAGCTGCAGATACAGCCGGGAGGCGGTCCACTCCACGTTGGTGGCGGTAGCGACGGCCTTCAGGGCGACTCGCTGGTTGGTGCGGATCAGTTCGTTGAGCAGGAAATTCAGATCCCCGTGTTCAAATCCGTAGAGCACCAGCATTTCTTCCTCAAAGGGAGCGACTTTGTCCGGAGGGGTGTCCCGGCCGTCCAGCAGATCCCGGATCAGGCATCCCTGCTGCCGGCGGGGAACCGGAACCAGCTTGAAATTCAGACGCAGAGCGAGAACGCTCAGCTCCTGAAGCTTCTCGGGCTGTTCAATGTTGAAGGCAAGCACTTTCGGCATGAAAAAAACCTCCTTGGCGGATGATCCGTTCCTCAGGCGGAAAGGGAGAAGAAATGCCTCATCTCGTCAATCGGAACCGGACGGGAATATTTAAAGCCCTGCAGATAGGACGCGGACATCGCGATGCACCGATGCTCGTCTCCGCTGTCCTCCACGCCCTCATACAGCACGGAGAAATCCATCTCCGCGAAAAGCTTGGCCATATTGCCGACAATCTGCGCGGAGCGGGAATTGCTGGCGCTGGCGATGACAAGGGACCGGTCAAACTTGATGATATCGAAGGGAAGCTGCATGATGCGCTCCAGGCTGGAATAACCCGTACCGAAATCGTCCAGATAGAATTTGATCCCCAGGTCCTTCAGTTCGTTGATCCGCTGCTGCATAATCAGGAAATCGCTTTCGTCCTGGGATTCGGTCAGCTCGATGGCCACCCGGTTCCCGGGGATCTCCGATTCTTCAATGATTCCGGAAATATCCCGGCAGAAATACTGATCCTTCAGTTCCAGCGCGGACACATTGACGGAAATCCGGGTGAAGTTGTATCCTTCGGCGATCAGAACCCGGACGGCTTCACAGGTTTTATGCAGAATGATCTGCGTCAGAATATGGATATACCCGTTTTCCTCGGCCAGCGGGATAAACTGATCCGGATACACGATGCCGGTTTCCTTCAGATTCAGCCGCATCAGGGCTTCGGCGGTATCATACCGGCCGAGCCGGATATTATAAACCGGCTGACAGTAGACCAGCACCCGGGGATCGTCCAGACGGCGCACGCGGTAGATGTCGGTCAGCTCCCGCAGAATATAGGCCTCCCGGTCATAGTCCGCGCTGTCTTTTTCGGTGACAAAGTGGACGGTGTTTTCTGCCATGTTCCGGTGAATGCTCCGGATAAAACTGATGTATTCGTTGTGGTTGCTGAGCTGATCGGTACAGCGGCCGATGACGATTTTATAGTCCTGCTTGAAGCGGGAGTATTCCTGGGTAAAAGCTTTCAGGATGCTGCTGATCCGCTTTTCATAATCCGGATTCCGCTTCAGGGTATAGATCAGCAGAAAGTGACCCGAGCTGACATGGAAAAGCCGCGCGTCCCGGAAGTAGGAGGAGGAAAAACGGCGAATCGTTTCCTGCATGGAGGCGGGAACCGGCGCGTGGTTTTCGCTGAATGTGTGCATGAAGAGACTCATGTAACCGAAGGGAACTTTCTTTTCCCGGTAAAAACGGATCATATCATCCATCGCGCTGATATTCAGGGAGCCAAGCCGCACATCATACGGATTGGAATGCATGATATAGAACATGGCGATGACAGGGAGCAGGAAGCTGCCGATCATCAGGGAGGACTGTCCGGAGAAACGCTGAATCATGTTCAGGGAAACAGCCAGAATCACGGTGCAGTAAAATCCGTACAGAACCCGGTTGTAGATCCGGTTGCGCACATAGATCAGCAGGGCGCCGAGGAGGATGACATAGGCGATGTAGCCGAACATAAAAATATTGGGGCCGGTCTGGATTCCGGCTTCGGTGATCCGGAAACCCCACCGGCTGTCCAGGGTGTCGACCAGATCCCAGATGATGACAAAGCAGGTGATAATTCCCCCGATGAAGGAGCTCCAGAGAGACAGTTTATGATTCAGATCCGTGACGATGGCGATATATCGGGTAAAGAGAAAGAAGATGATGAAGAGAGAGGCGTGCATGATCAGGCGTAAAACGCCGACGATCGATCCCCCCTGAACGCCCATATGCTCCAGAACGGTATAATAGCCGATGTTTGCCATCGAAGCCAGAATAAGGAAGAGAAGAATAGTCAGGAAAACTCGGAAGCTCCGCGTCCGTTTGATAAAGGAAAAGAACATCACAATGATGATGACATAGCAGACCGCCATGGTGAGCACGTCGCCCACCGGCATATAATTATCCGCGTACAGGCTTTGGAGCGGCAAACGGCTTCCTCCCCTCCGGAAAAAGCATGAGACTGAGCAAAAAAAGATACACGAAAAAAAACAAACCGGATGATCACTGTAATTTTATATGGGTTCATCAGAACTGTCAAGACAAAGTCTTTTATCTTTCGCCTGCGCGGAATATTTCCATCCGGATCCGGTAGGACAGAATAGAGCAGCCGGTAAATCGGGCTTCCTGATCCGGCGATACAGAAAAACGCCGGTATGATTCCGGCGTTTTCTGAAAGGATTATGTCTCCGTGGGGGGATGCTCCGCCAGGTAACGTTTTACAGCCGCGAAGCTGGTGTCGGAAATGACATGCTCCATCCGGCAGGCATCTTCCACAGCTGTTTTTTCATCGACGCCCAGATGCATCAGAATCCGGGAAATCACCTGATGCCGCTCATAAATCTTCTCCGCGATCTGCCGGCCCTTTTCCGTCAGAGCGATCTGGCCGCCCTGATCTACAATGACGCACCCGCTGGACTTCAGTTTTCCCAAAGCGATGCTGACAGAAGCCTTGGACAGCTCCATCTCCTCCGCTACATCCACGGCGCGGACGCGGTTCTGCTTTTTCCCCAGGACCAGAATGGTCTCCAGATACATTTCTCCCGATTCACCCATGGACTGTGCCTCCGTCTGTTTTGTCCTATGTTCTGATACCGGCATTATAAAGGAAAGAATCCGGTTGGTCAAGCGACGATTTTTGAAATAACCGGAGTCTGGAATTAGTATCGTTTTCATGGTACAATACAGGAAAGAATTACCTGACTGAAGGGATGAAGGCGATATGATTACAAATGACAAGGGTATTGTTGAACTGAAACATTTTATTCTCCGGGAGATCTGCCGCCTGGCCTGGGCCGGGGAAATGACGCCGGATAACTGTGAGAAAATTGTCTATCAGGTGAGTCCCGGGCCGAAGCCCTCCTACCGCTGCTGCGTGTATAAGGAGCGGGAGATTGTGCGCGGGAGAATCCGGCTGGCCCGGGGGGAGAGCCCGGACATCAATTATGAGACGAAGAATGTGGTGGCGGTCATTCCCGCGGCCTGCGACGACTGCCCGATTCAGGACTTTTTCGTTTCCGATATCTGCCGGTTCTGCCTGGGCAAGGCCTGCCTGAATTCCTGCCGCTTCGGAGCGATCACCCCCGGTGATACGAAGATGAAGATCGATCCCAACAAGTGCAAATCCTGCGGAGCGTGCGCGAAAGCATGCCCTTACGGCGCGATCATTCATCAGGAGCGGCCGTGCAAAAAAGCCTGCCCGGCGGGCGCGATTTCCTATAATGACGCGGGCGTCTGCCTGATCGATGAGGAAAAATGCATCCATTGCGGACACTGCATCCACAGCTGTCCCTTCGGCGCGATCGGATCCAAAATTTTCGCGGTGGATGTGATCCGCAGCATCCAGGCCGGGAAACGGGTGGTTGCCATGTGCGCCCCGGCGACGGAGGGCCAGTTCGGAGACAAGGTCGGGATGGCGGCCATCCGGGCAGCGCTGAAGAAGATCGGCTTCGCGGACATGGTGGAGGTCGGCCTGGGCGGAGATATGACGGCGGCTTACGAAGCGATCGAATGGATGGAAGCGAAAAAGGAAGGCAGAAAGATGACCACCTCCTGCTGCCCGGCTTTCATTTCCATGCTGCGGCATCATTTCCCGGCGCAGTTTGAACAGAACAAATCCACCACCGTTTCCCCGATGGTGGCGGTTTCCCGGTATCTCAAATCCCTGGATCCGGACTGCGTGACGGTGTTTATCGGGCCCTGCATCGCCAAGAAGGGGGAGACCCTGAACGAGATGATCGCCGACCGGCCGGATTATGCCCTGACCTACGGAGAAATCGTGGCCATGCTGGATTCCCGCGGCGTGACGGTGGAGCCGGTGGAGGAGGATTATCAGGAATCCTCCCTGTTCGGCAAGAAATTCGCCGGTTCCGGCGGCGTGGCGGGAGCGGTCATGGAGGTTATGAAGGAACTGGGAGAGGACACCTCGGATATCTCTCTGCTGACCTGCGCCGGCGGAGATGAGTGCAAAAAGGCGCTCCTCCTGCTGAAAGCCGGCCGGCTGAAGGAAGACTTTATTGAAGGCATGATCTGTCCCGGGGGCTGTGTGGGCGGCCCGTCCAAGCATCAGGCGGAAAACCTGGTGCTGAAGGCCCGCGGAGAGCTGCTGGCTAAAGCGGATGACCGGAAGATTCTGGAAAACCTGGAGCATTATCCGATGGACCGGTTCTCCATGCAGCGGGACGGCGTGATTCGCCCGGAAACCAATCCCTTGCGGTTCAAAAAATCCGAAGAATAAAGGTTTTCCCTGCCCCATGAAAAACAGGCGGCCGGCTTCAGCCGGCCGCCGGAAAGCATGTCTGCGCTCAGTCGGTGATGCCGTTATCCGCAAAGGCAACAGGGCGGCCCCAGTTGTCATACAGGATCGCGACGTCCCGCTTTTTCTTGTTCCAGATTTTCTTGTCGGGCCAGGTCTGATCCGCGCTGCCCTTTGTGCTCAGGGAGCCGATGACCCGGAGCCCGCCGGGCGGCAGTTCCGCGTCTGACAGCGTCAGCGTTTCGTTGCCTTTGGTGGAGAAAAGGACATAATCCTTCAGGGAGACGGAGGCGGAGCCGGTGTTCCGGATGGTCACGGTATCGTCTTTGGTGCTGACGGACATCTGAAGGGCTGCCGTCCGTTCGGGAATTCCGTCCCAGCGGACGTCTTCAATATCAATGGTTTTGTCGGTCAGCGTGAACCGGACCGCGTCATGCACATCCTGGGAGACAACTGTCTGGCAGCCGGCCTGCGTGAGCATTTTCAGAACGGACGGGGCGGGGGTATCCGGTTCCTGGCGGGTATCGGTCAGAATCACGGCCGCCTTCGGCCGGATGGCCGCCAGGATGGCTTTGGAGAGGGTTTTATTATCCCCGTGATGGCTGACCTTCAGCAGGTCGCAGGGAGAAAACAGCCCCGCCGCCATCAGATCCGCCGCTTCATCCTCTTTCATATCTCCGGTCAGCAGAATACTGCCCCGGGAACAGGAAAAGGTCATGACCAGCGAATTGCTGTTTTCATTTTCCGTGTTCAGCCGCAGCGGGCCGAGCACGGTGAAGACGGCGTTTTCTCCGGCGCTGACGGTTGTGCCGGGGGAAAGCCAGACGACGTCCTGCCCCCGGCGCGCGGCCGCCAGAACAGCCGGATGACGGCTCATATCCTCCACTTCGATGGAAAAGGGAGAAGCATACCAGGCGTCCACCGCAATGCCGCTTTCGGCCAGCGCAAGGAGGGCGCCGTCGTGGTCTTCATGGCAGTGGGTCAGAAAGACGCCGTCCAGCCGGGTGATCCCGGCCTGGCTGAGAGCCGTCCGTAAGGCGGGCCAGGTATGCGCATAGCCGGCATCGATCAGGAAATGATGATCCTGATGCGTCAGGAGCATACAATCCGCTTTTCCGATATTCAGGCACAGCAGGGAGGTTTCGTCTCCGGACGCGGTTTCCGCCGGAGCGGGAAGAGCGCAGAACAGACTGGCCAGGATGAGGGAGAAAGCCTGCAGGATTCGTTTGATCATGGTTCACCTCCGGTTTCTTTGAGAATCAGTTGTGCGGGTTACTGAGAGCCGAGGCTCTCCTCCATCAGCCGGACATGAATCCGGTCCGGTCCCGTGAACTCCATTGTGCGCAGCGCGGTGAAGGGCTCCTCCCGGTACGGTTCCGGTTCGATGCCTTCCGCGATCAGCCATTTCCGGATCAGAGCCATCCGGGAGGTCGTGAGGGTCAGAACCTGGTCTTCCTCAATCACCGCGCCGATCCGGCAGCGGACTTCCACCTGAAGCCTTCCCAGCTGAAACAGAAAGGACGCCTCGCCCTCACTGTTCAGCGGAATCCGGCTGCGGAGCAGGAAGCCGAGCTGCTCCACAAAGAAGTCCTCGATCTGCGCCGGATCGCTGCCCCGCAGGGTGACGCGGTTCAGGTTCAGCCGGTGTTCATATGCCGGAAGCGCGTGACCCCGGGAGCTTTTTTTCCATTTCCGGTAGGCCCGGAAGTTTTTCTTCCAGTCCGGATCGGTCACCACATAGGCGACGGAGATGAACAGGCACTGGCCGATCAGTCCTCCCAGCGTATTGGAAATCAGGTCGTCCAGGTCATAGAAGCCAAGCTTGGTGACCAGCTGAAGATTCTCGACCGCAACGCTGAACAGGAAGCAGGCCAGCACAGGCCAGCGATCCACCCTGGCCCGGAACCAGGAGGAGACGTAGGGCAGCAGATAGCCCATGGGAACAAAGAGCATCATATTCATGTAGAACTGCAGAATATCCTGCAGCCGTACGATGCGCACCCTCTCCAGCGCCGCTCCGATTCCCTCGGTGAAAAGGGTGCGGAGAACGTCTGAAAAACCGTGATCCGTCTGAACGGAATTGCTCAGATCTTCCAGTACGGCGACATGAACCTGGTAATCCTCCGCGGCTGTCCGGGAAAAGAAAACGATGTAGGCAAAAATGAGCAGATACAGGAGGAAACCGGCGCACAGCAGCCGCTTGCGAAGCATCAGCAGATGATCCGCCCGCGGATGCGTGCTCAGGCCGCCCCGGAGATTCAGCCCCAGCCGCCGGCAGATCTGCCGGTCCACCCAGGGAAGGAGGACGACCATCACGGCGACCAGAAACGTGACGATCAGAACCGTCTGGATATTGTTTGCGTTCAGAGTCATGGGGCGCTCTTTTCCGGCCCCGTCCCGTTCGCTTCCGCGGATCCGGCGGGGGGCAGCATGGAATCCACGGTCAGGCAGCGGGGATCGTCGACGGGCAGCCCGCTCAGATAGGAATCGTTGCCGATCTGCTCCCGCAGCGCTTCCAGCGGGAATCCGTCGGTATAAATATAACGATAGGCGGCCCGGATCAGTTCCACTGCCCGCTTCAGCGCTTTTTCCTTCAGCTCGGGGAAGCTCTCCCGGGAAAGGATGGATTCATCGTGGGAATGGGCCCATTCTGAATGCTTTCTGTTCTCCGGATCGGCATCCGCGAAGTCCGTTACCGTATAGGTCAGGGCCCGCAGCCCGTAGGCCTGCTTCCGCCTGCGGGCCAGGCGGGCGGGGATGCCGGAAGAGGATTCCATGACCCGGAAGAAAAGGCGGAAGATCCGGATGCTCCGGTTCAGAATCCTGAAACAGTTTTTCCATCCGTAAATGGATTCGTATACCTGATTCAGATCGGCCTCCATGACTTTGGGCAGGGAAACCGGACGAAAATAGTGGCGGGTAACCGGATGCTTTTCGGAGGCTGTGCCGGCCCGCTCCATCTCCAGCACATCCAGGCGGTGCTCGAAGCCCATATGAGCCCGGGGAGTCGTAAACTCGGTCGTGGTACGGCGGATAATGTAGGGATGCGTGGCGGCATCCAGCGCATAATGGCAGAGGAAGCCGGCCAGATAGGAATACATCTCCCGGCGGGCGGAGCCCTCCCTGGCCCGGATGGCCAGGGCGGTCAGAAAGTCTCCGGTCCGGGTGGTGTGCATCCGGCGGCCGCGTCCCTCCCGGTGGGCTCCGGGCTGATAGGCAAACCAGGGATCCGGCCCGTAAAGCGCGAAACGGTAGGGATCCGGCAGGATTTCCTGACGGACCTCCGGGGGAAGCTTTTTCAGCACATCCTGCCCGAAAACCGTATGAACCACCACATCCGGCATGGGAATCACCATCCTTTTCCATCTTCGTAAGCGTATCATAAAACCCGTGGAAACTCAAGGCGGCTTTCTTTGCCGGAGTGGTTAGCCCTTCTTTACCGGAACGGTTCGCCTGTGTTATAATGATCCGGAAACAAAGGCGGAAAGGAGGGCCGGATATGGTCCGGAAATACAGGAGGATTCTGGCTGCTTTTCTGCTGATCGCGATGCTGATGCCGCTTGCGGCGCTGGGGGAAAACGGACCGGAAGAACCGGAGACGACAGCCGCGCCGGCGGTTCAATATCGGCAGCTGAAATCGGGCTCCAAAGGGGAGGACGTGACCCGGCTGCAGGAGAGGCTGAAGGAGCTGGGTTATTTTACGCTGGACCCGGACGGAACCTTCGGAACGGATACGAAGGCGGCGGTGAAGGCTTTTCAGAAGGCCAACGGGCTGAAGAGCGACGGGATAGCCGGGACCAAAACCCTGACGGCCTTATATTCCGGGGAAGCGGTGGCCGCCCCGAAGCCGGTGGATGTGCTGGCCGGGGAGCTCCCGCTTCTCATCAATAAGGAGCATCCGGTTCCCGAGTCCTTTGTTCCCGAGGATCTGGTTCTGCTGACGGATTTGTGCGATCCGAAACTGGTGAAAATCAAATATAAAACGATACAGGGCGTCCGCCCGGCGGTGGAGGCGCTGGTGACCATGCTGGAGGCGGCCAAAGCCGAAGGCGTCACCAAATGGCAGATCAGCGCCGGATACCGCAGCTATCAGAAGCAGACTTCCACGCTGAACGCGAAAATCAATACTTATCTGGAACGCAATTCCGGCTGGTCCAAATCGCGGGCCCGGAGCGCCGCCCTGAAAACGGTAGCCGAGCCGGGATGCAGCGAACATCATTCGGGGCTGGCTTTTGATATCAACGTCCCAAAATCTTCCTCGTTTCTGGGAACGCCGCAGTGCACCTGGCTGCATAAAAACTGCTGGGATTACGGGTTTATCATCCGGTACCAGGAAGGAAAGGAAAACCTGACCGGCTTTATTGCGGAAGCATGGCATATTCGCTATGTGGGAGTGGAGCATGCCCGGATCATCCGGGATCACAACTGGTGCCTGGAGGAATATCTGGAGGCAATGGAAAGAGACCGCCCGGATGAGGAGGAAACCCTGACGATTGAGGAAGATGAAAGTGTCGGCTGACCGGCGGGTGCCGCGGCTCATCGGGGTTCTGGCCGCTCTGGTGATTCTGACGGCCGTTCTTCTGGCTTTTCTTCCCCGGAGAGCGGAAGGTGATTACGCGCTGACACTGGACGGGTCCGCCTGGCGCGGGGGAACAGCCGCGGCCGGCAGGGAGAGCGGCCTCCGGGTGATTGTTACGCTGGACGGCCGGGAGATCGCGGTACTGCCTTTCGGGGAGGCCCACGTGCTGCGGGTGACCCTGAAGGAAGGCGGAAGCAACGAGATCACGCTGACCGGAGACAGCGTTTCGATGACGGAGGCGGACTGTCCGAATCAGGATTGTATCCACATGGGCGCGGTGACGGCGGAAAACCTGGAAACCCGGGTGATGGGCGGCTTCATTGTCTGCCTGCCTCACCGGCTGGCGGTGGAAGTCCAGGAAGGGGAGGCGCATGGAGAATGATGAGCGGGCAGACGAACCGGATCGCCCGTCTGAGCATCATGATCGCCCTGATGCTGGTGCTGGGCTGGCTGGACCGGGCGATTCCGCTGGGATCCATCCTGGGCGGAAGCCTGCCGGGCGTGAAGCTGGGGCTGGCCAATACGGTGCTTCTTTACGCGGTGTATCTGATGAATCCCGGAAGCGCGCTGCTTCTGCTGACGGCGAAAGTGCTGCTGAGCGGCTGGCTGTTCGGATCTTTCTCCGCCATTCTTTACAGCCTGTCGGGGGGAATTCTGAGCCTGGCGGCGATGCTGGCGCTGCGGGGCCAAAATCCTGCGCCGGGACGGATCATCCTGACTTCCGTGGCGGGAGCGATGGCCCATAACCTGGGGCAGATTCTGATGGCGGCGGCTGTGGCCGGAACGCCGGGACTGCTGACGGCCTATCTGCTGCCGCTGGAAGGCATCGGCGCGGCGGTGGGCTGCGTAACCGGCGCGGCGGCCTGGCGGGTGATCCGGGCGGTTGCCGGACGAAGAGAGGGATCTGAACGGGACGGAGAGGGAGCGTGAGGACGGAATGATGAAAAGAATTTTTCTGGCCGGCCTGGCCCTGCTTTTGCTGGCGCTGAGCCCCGCGGCCGGCGCGGCGCCGAACCGGGAGACGGCGGTCGGGTTTCAGCTGGATACCGTTATCACGCTGACCGCCTATTGCGACCGGCAGGTGCTGGAGGACGCACTGGCGGAGTCCGGAAAATATGAGCGCCTCCTTTCCCGGACGATTGAGGGAAGCGACGTCTGGCGGATTAACCATGCGGAAGGGAAGCCGGTGGAGGTGGACTCCGTGACAGCGGAAGTTATCCGGACCAGCCTCGAAATCAGCGGGATCAGTGAAGGAGCCTTCGATATCACGATTGCGCCGGCTTCGGTCCTGTGGGATTTTAAAGCGGATCCTCCCAGGCTGCCGTCCGCGAAGGAACTGGACGCTGCGGCGGGAAAAATCAACTGGCGTCTGATTGAACTGGACGGGAACACAGTTTGCCTGCCGGCGGGCATGATGATCGACCTGGGAGCGATCGCCAAAGGATATATTGCCGACGCGGTCAGCGCGTATTTGCGGGAGAGAGGCGTGGAGAGCGCCATTCTGTCCTTCGGCGGAAATATCATCTGTATCGGAACCAAACCGGATGGCTCGCCCTGGAAGGTGGGCATTCAGGATATTGACCGTCCTTCCGGAGAGGCGATGCTGGTCCTGGAATGTGCCGGAGGCTCTGTTGTCACCAGCGGGATTTATGAACGGGGTTTTGATTTCGAAGGGGTTCGGTATCATCATCTGCTGGATCCCGCGACCGGCTGGCCGGCCTGGAACGACCTGGCCTCCGTTACGGTGCTGACGGACAGCTCCATGTACGCGGACGCTCTGGCGACGGCCGCTTTTGTGCTGGGAGAGGAGAAAGGGCTGCGGCTGATTGAAGCACTGAAGGATACCGAAGCGATCCTGATCCGCAAAGACCGGACGGTCATCTGTTCTTCGGGCGCGGGAGCGTATCACGTGCAATCCAGGTAGGTGACAGGGGACGTAGGTGACAGGGGACGGTTCTCTGTCTCTTTTTATGACAAACCCATTGTTTTCAGGTTCCATCGCTTTTCCATCCGTCCGGACGGCGACGGTTTATGATTTTTCTTCATTTTTTTGTTTGAGCTGATTACAGGGATGATTGTAACCGGGAGCGTTTTTCTTCCGGTTTCTTTTTTTGCTTATGGAGGATGCTTGTTTTTTGCAGCATCGGTTTTGATAAACTCTACATGCAGAAAAGAGAGAGAATCTTCCGGGAAGCCAGGCGGCTAATCAAGGAGGGAAAACAAAACAGTGTCAGGGAGGCGCTGCTTGAAGTGTACGGGTATTTCGCCTATACGTTTTATGTTTATGAATGCCGGAGTTTTTTCGATTGCGAGTTCGATTTGGAAAGCATGTCTGAAAAAAAGGTCGTCCCCGTCGCTCTCTTTCCAAAACCGTGGGAATGATATATACTGTCTGTGAAAGAAAAAACAGCTCGCTCGCCGCAAAAGGGGAGGATTCAGTATGTGCTGGATCTTTCCGCTGTGGATTTGGCGGATGAGGTGGATCGGGAACAGGGGCTGGTCCAGTGGGCTCAGGCATTCAATGCTCAGGACTGGAACGCATTTAAGGAGATTGATCGGAACGGAATCAGGGAGGCGGCGAATACGATGGCTATGATTATGATGAATCCAACAGAGCGGCAGATGCTCTGGGATCGACAGCTGGCCCTGATGGATTACAATACAGAAATGATCAGTGCAAGGATGACCGGCATGGAAGAAGGCATGAAAAAAACAGAATCGAAATAGCCAGGAAAATGAAAACAAAAGGAATGTCAAATGATGTCATAACACAGATTACAGAATTGTCAGAGAAGGAGATAACAGATCTGTAGGTTTGCATACACGAACAAAATGCTGAAACCGCACAGCAACATGACGGACGGGGCGGCTGTAGAATTGCATAAAAAGCTGTCGACTTCAGCCCTTTCCTGTGTTATACTGTTAATGTGCTGAAAAGCATGGAAGGAAAAAGAAAAAGAAAAGGAGAAGAAGATGATGAAGAAACTGTTGTCCGTAATCCTGGCTCTGTGCATGGTCTGCCTGATGGGAGCCGCTCTGGCGGAGAACGCGGCCACTGGTGTGGTGGGAATGTGGTATCTGAAGACCGTGCAGAACGGAACGGTGAATGTGGATGCCAGCACTGTGGGCATGGTCATCACCCTGGAAGTGAAGGAGGACGCCTCCTTTACGATGGACGCCATGGGCACGGTGACTAATGGAACCTGGGAGCTGAAGGATAATACTCTGGCTCTGACCGCCGAGGGAACTACCCTTGAAGCGACTTATGCGGATGAAACCCTGACCATGGCGCAGGGAGAGAACCAGATGATCTTCACCAAGGAAGAACAGAAGGCGCTTACCCTGGCTCCGGTGAAGGAGAACGCGGCTGAGGAAGAGTTCGAAGGAAACTGGACCAGCGCCTATGCCAGCGTGGGCGGAGCCATTGTGAACGCGGATGTGTCCAAGGAGACCATGGCCACGCTGAAAATCGAGAAGGGCCAGATGTCCATCGCCGGTGACGGCAGCCTGGGCAAGCTGACCGGCGGCCTTCAGCTTCCCATGACTTATGAGAACGGCAAGCTGACCTATACCATGTCTGCCGGCACCATGTCTGTCGTCTATACCGCGGTGATGCTGGAGGACGGCATGCTGGGCCTGACCGCCGATATCGGCAGCACAGCCATCACCATCTACTTTACGAAGACCGCGGAATAATCAGGAGCCGGAATGGATCGCGGAAGCGGCCGGAACCGGGCGCTGATCTGAATCGGAAACCCCAAAGAGAAGCTTCGGCTTCTCTTTTATGTTTACAGGATTCTGCCGCGAAAGACCGGCGATTTGAAAAAAAGCCTGCTGATGGACGCGCAGATCCGCCGGTGTGTTCATCATATCCGCCTTTTTATCGTGAAATACGCCGGAGATGGAAAGCGTGTTCCGGGTGTATGGCCTTATGGACAGAAGCGGGCTTTCATCATATAATAGGACGAACAGAACGGAAATCAGGAACAGATATGAAAGGAGTACCAGACGGCCTGTCCGGGAATTGGGCGATGAAAAAGAAACTGACTGCATGGGTTCTTGCTATCATGATCATTTGCTGTACTACGGTTGCGTTCCCGGAAGCGGCGAGCCCGGCGGAAAAAACACAGCACAAAATTGAGCCGATAACGCTGACAGTATACATCAGCACGTTAGAGGCTAACCTGGATATGGTGTTCTATCTCATGGACGGCGTGACGGATTTGCTGTGGGTCGATCTGGACAGCGCCTGCGGGCTGCTGTCCGGCCTGGGACAAGTATGGCGCAACGATAAAGGGTTTGAACTGTCCTATGCGGCGGAGGGGAAAACCATTACGCTGACCCGCGAAAACTCGTTCCACATGACCTTCGATTTTGAGGAGAACAGGATTTCCTGCCTCGACTACAATATGTTCCTGCATGATTCCACGGATACTTCCGCGCTGGATCTGCTGTACATGAAGGGATATAACGCCGCCGGGGAAGCAGAACTGTTCCAGAGGAACCAGAACGCCACCTTCGACCGGCTGGGAAGCGACGTGGAGTTTTGTCTTTCGGACTATTCAATCGAAATGGTTTTTCAGGACGGATGCGGCTATATTCCGCTGCAGACCCTGGGCGACCTGATCCTGACACCCGCCTTCGGATTAAACACTTTTTACAACGGGAAGGCTGTGTTTATCGCGAATGCCAGCCTGTTCGGAAACGAGACGGAAGGATACACGCCGCTGGGAGAATACTACTATTCCGCGGAACCCTGCGAACGCAGCGAAGCGCTGGCTGAGTTCGGATACAACGAGCTGTGCCTGGCGCTGGACTGCCTGTACGGGCTGTGGGAAATTCACGAGATCGACTCCTTCAGCAACCTGTTCTGGCAGCTTGGGTCGGTGACACCCCTGAAAGACAGGAACGCCTCGGAAGCGGATAAAGCCCTGTCCTTCTTTATCAACTGCTACCTGGACGACCTGCATTCCGGATTCAACGACCGCTCCTGGATGAACGCGGAGAAGACCGTGCCGGCGTATTTCGGAACGATGTACAACAAATATCTTCTGCATCTTCAGGAATACAGCAATATACGGAACAGGATCCTGGGAGAAGTTCCCGTCTATACCGAAGTCGGAAATACCGCCTACATTACTTTTGACAGTTTTGATGTGACACAGGAAGGCGGAGCCTACTATGACAGCCTGAAGAACGGAACCCTTCCCAACGATACGATCGGGGAAATCATCAGGGCTCACGCGGCGATCTACCGGGAGGGAAGCCCGATCGAGAACGTCGTGATCGACCTGAGCAACAACGGCGGAGGACACGTGGACGCGGCGCTGTTCCTGCTGGGCTGGGTGCTGGGAGACGCTCCTTTCTGCGTGAAGGATACATTCACGGGGGCGCTTTCAACGGCATCCTACCGGGCGGACACCAATCTGGACCGTGTCTTTGACGAAAGGGACGTGCTGACGGATAAAAGATTATTCTGCCTGATTTCTCCCGTGAGCTTCTCCTGCGGAAACCTGGTACCCGCTGTATTCAAGTATTCCCAGCAGGTGACCCTGCTGGGACGGACCTCGGGGGGAGGCAGTTGCACGATCCTGCCCATGTCTACCGCATGGGGCACGATGTTCCAGATTTCCAGCCAGAGACGGATGTCCTTTTTTAAAAATGGTTCTTTCTATGATATTGACCAAGGAGTGGATCCGGACATCTACCTGACGAAAATAGAAAACTTCTATGACCGGGAAAAACTGACAGAGTATATCAACAATCTGTTCTGACCCCGCGGAGCCGGGTGTTTCCAGTTATGACTGACGAATTGCACAGAAGGAACCGGCTGTTTCCGGCCGGGTCCGGCGTTATTCAATTCTGAGTTTTGACCGGCGGCTGAAAGGAACACTCCGATGAATGTAAAGCGTATTCTGGGCTGGCTGCTGGCGCTGATGCTGCTGCCCCTGCCGGCGGGAGCCGGCAGCCGGGCGGAGAGCCGGCGGAAGCTGACCGTCATGATCTATATGTGCGGAAGCAATCTGGAGAGCGCCTACGGCTCCGCGTCCGCGGATCTGGATGAAATCCGGGCGGCGCTTTCCGGCGTGCCGGATGTGACGGCGCTGGTTATGGCGGGCGGATCGGAAAAGTGGTCTGCCGGATACAATCCGGAGCTGTGCAGCTTCATTGAAATCGGAGCCCGGGGGACGCGCACCATCCGCACGGAGGACCGGAAAAGCATGGGCAGCGGGGAAACCCTGGCGGAGCTTCTGCGCAAAGGGAAGGAAGACTTTCCTGCGGAAAACCACGCGCTGATCCTGTGGGATCACGGCGGCGGCCCGCTGGAAGGCCTCTGCTGGGATGAACTGTTTTCCATGGATCATCTGACGCTTTCGGAACTGACCGGGGCGCTGAAGGAAGTATCCTTTCCGGGAGGCCTGTCCTGGATCGGCTTTGACGCCTGCCTGATGGGCTCCGCGGAGGTGGCGGAGGCGCTGGCTCCCTATGCCCGCTACATGATCGCGAGCCAGGAAACGGAACCGGCGGCCGGGTGGGACTACCGTTTTCTGCGGGAAGCCGGTGAGGATTCCGACGGCGCTGAGACAGGCCGGAGGATCGTGGACGCGTATTTTGAAAGTCAGGAAGGAAGCCGCGACCTGCTGACCATGGCGTGCGTGGACCTGAGCCGGATCGGGGATCTGAGCCGGAGTCTGGACCGCTTCTTTGAGCCTGCTTCCCGGAAGGTAACCGCGGACAGCTTTGCCGTCTTTTCCCGGTTCCGGAAGGAAGCCTCCGGCTTCGGCCAGGTGGTCCGGGCGGCCGGGGAGCGGGGATATGATCTGGTGGATTTGGGGGACCTGCTGTCCGGCTGGGGAGAGGAGGCCGCTCCGGCAAAGGAAGCGCTGGACGCGGCCGTGGTATATGTCCGCTCTTCCGGGGAAGCGGTTTCCGGCCTGTCCGTTTATCATCCCTATCTGAACAAGGAACAGTACCTGGAGTCCTGGCTGTCGGATTACCGTCGGATTTCCTTCAGTCCGGGGTATCGCCAGTATGTGGAAAGCTTCGGCTCCCTGCTGACGGGGACGGATCCGGTGAACTGGTCCGGCATGCGGACAAACGTTGAAGGGCCGGACGAGCAGAACCGGTATACGTTTTCAATGCCCTTAACGGACGCGCAGCGGGACAGCCTGTCCTCCGCGGATGTTTTTGTGATGCATGACTTCGGAAGCTTCTCCGGAGGCCGGAAGGCGCTGGCGCCTATTGCCGTTTTCCCGGCGGAGGCCGATGCGGAAGGCCGGCTGACCGCCTCCGGCCGGATCCGGGCGCTGTATGCCGTGGCGGATGAGACGGGGGAGATTCTGAGAGGACCGGTCAGCTATCTGCTGTCAGAGGACGGAAGCTACTATCTGGTGCTGGCCCGGTATGAGGATGCGGCGGTGAAAAACCGCTCCGGCTGGGATGCCCGGAATGTCTTGTTTCACTGCGAGGAAAATCCGGATACGGGGCGGGTGGAGATTATCCGGAGATTTGTCTATGATAAAGCGTCCGGCGGATATACGAACCGGATTGCCTTTTCAGAAGCGGAGGCAACGCATGTTTACTTCTACCTCCAGCTGCGGTATCCGCCGGAGGAGGACGGCGCGATGCCCGGTTTTGAGGAATGGAAGCCTTATGAGGGCTATTGGGCTGGCGGGTTTGAGCTGCCTGTGAAATGGCATTTCGAATTCCGGGAGGACCGCCTGCCGGAGCGGATGGCGGCGGCGTTTCAGGTGACCGACTGCTATCAGAATGTCTGGTCCGGTTCCGTCGCGGAAGTGAATAATCCCCTGACGAGAGAGATCGGAATTTCTCCGGCTGAAATAGAAGACGGAGACTGGAAGCTGACCTTTTCCGCCCAGCTCAGCAGCGGCGGGGAGAATCCCCGGCTATCGCTGCGGGTCGATGCGGAGAACCGGGGAAGGAAAAGATTCAACGTCCGGACGGATCCGCTGATCCTGAACGGGATCCGGACCGTTGAATCCTATTTCTCGATCTATGATTTTCGGCCCGGGGAGAAAAAGACGGATTCCCTGGCATTCTCCGGTAACGATCTCATGGGGCTGGACCGGATTGAGACGGTTTCCGGCATGATCCGGGTGGAACCGGTGACTGACAGCAGCGGAAGAACGGATGAGGTGATCCCCTTTACGCTTGCCCTGACGGACTGCGATGTTTCCGCCTTCGCGCCGGAAATGCCGGAAGCGCTTGCGGAAACCACGGAGAACGGACTGACCTGGAAGCTTCTTTCGCTGGAGGAGAAAAACGACGGCGGCCTGACCGGGACGGTGTACGTGCGGAACGATACGGAGACCGGATTGGCGCAAAGCTTTCAGGTGGCGGTGAACGATGTGCGGGCGGAATCCTCTCTGGGAGTGCGGGCTGCCCCTGGAACCTCCTGTATCACCAGGCTGACCTATCAGAATCTTTCCGAAGTATCTTCCTATGATCTCACCATTGATCAGTCCGAAAAACTCTATGTGATGGGCGTTCAGCAGGCGCTGCAGGGCGCCGGATGGCAGCAGGTGGAGCGGGTGAGCCTGTGGCCGGATGACATCATTCCGGGCGGGGACAAAGCGGCTGCTACCCTGGAACTGGATCAGCCCCGGCCGTTGTCTCCCGCGGAACGGCAGCCTGAATGCGTTCCGGTATTGACGGGCGGGGTGGAGGCAAAGCTGGAAAGCGTCCTGATCGGCGATGACGCGCTGGCGCTCGGGCTGCGGGTGCATAATCATCTGGACCGGAGCGTCAGGCTGCAGCCGGGCGGGGCGCGAATCAATGATATTCCGGTTACCGGGGATCAGCGATTCACGGATTACTGGGCGGTCTTGCCGCCCCGCATGGACGCGGTGCTCTGCGCCGTTCTGGAAACGGAGGAGAATTTTACGCCCGGTGATGCGGTGAATACGCTTTCGCTTTGCTTTGATGCGGACAACTATCGGAGTTCTCCGGTTCAGATCAGTTTCCCGGAGGGAACGCGGATCGGAGCGGAGGGCGGAACCTATCTGTACGCAGACGATCTGACCGTGAACGCCGGATTCCTGGATACCTCGGTTCCGTATGTTATCGCGGACAGAATCTCTTTCCGGGGAGAGCCCGCTTCTGTCAGCCTGGCTGTGCCGTTCAGTGAGGAGGCAGCGTCCGGAGCAGCTTCCGGGACGGCCGCTCTGGGTGTTTATACCCGGGAGAACGGGAAAACCCAATTCCATCCGCTGGTTTCCCGGAATCTGGCGCGGGAGAACGGAAACTGGACCGTATCCTTCAGCGGGTGGATGATGACCTTCGGGGATCAGACGATGGAAACCGGTGAGTCCGCGGATGAGGGAAACCGGCTGACTATCAGCAATCGAAGCAATATTCAGGTTTACAAAAAAACAAGCCATCCGGATTCGCTGAATCCGGATCCGGATGCCGCGGATTACTATGGATTCCTGACCGCTGTTCTGGCACCGGACGGGCAGTCGGTTGCGGAAAGCAGTGTGAGCCTGGTGGGCGGGGATTATTCCCGCGGGAATATTCTGCTTCCCGAAGCGGCCTGTACGCTTCTGGACCGTTATGTGTTAATGGACACGGAGGCGGATGGATTCCGGAATTACGAAGCTGAGCAGGAATGGATCACCCTGACGGCGGATCAGCCGCTGCAGCCGGAGCTCCGGCCGATCCGGGAGCTGGATGCGCCCCAGGGCGTGCTGTGCCGGTTCTGGAATGAGGAAGGTGAGATGACCGGCAGCGTCCTGCTGGACCCGGCAACCGGAAAGGTGATTGTGCCTGCGGATTAGCGCAGCACCGCGCTGGTCTGGGGCCCCAGGGTTTTCGATCCTGAAACGGAAAAGAGCCTGATCGACGGATAAGCCTTCTTCCGGGAAAAAGGCGGATTGTTAAAGCAGAAAAAGAGCCTGCCGGTTTTTCCGGCAGGCTCTCTGCGTCGGGAGGCGGTTTTATTTCGCCGCATCGGCGGTTTCCGGCAGGACGGTGGGATCAAAATTGAATTCCAGCTCTTCCAGCTCACCCATCGCGGGGGAAATCCAGCCGATTTTTCCGTTGTCCAGGCGAATCTGATACCATCCGTTTTCGGAGATATCCAGGATTTCGTATACCACCGAGGAAGTGGCGTGGCCGATGCCTTCGGCATAGATGGAGGGGTGTTTCCGGACGTTCGGATTATCGATGGCGCGCACCTTGAAGCGCTTGATGACGGTGACCGCGTCCGAATCCGGCAGCTTGCTCAGCGTATTGGCGGAGGAACTGGCGAAGGTTTCCATGAACAGGGCCTTCAGATCCTCGACCTGGGCGGCGTTGTGTTCCTGCAGGGCTTTCAGTTCCTTCACGTCTTCGTTCAGTGTGTCGATCTGCGCGGCCTTTTCGTTTACATCGGCCTGCAAAGCGGCGACCTGTCCGGATTTTTCGGTCACTTCCGCGCTGAGGGTTTCAATCTGCCCGGCTTTGGCGGAGACGTCGGTCTGCAGGGTTTCAATCTGCGCGGTCTTTTCGGTTACATCGGTTTGCAGCGTTTTAATTTGGGCGGTTTTTTCCGCCACATCCGCTTCCAGCGCGCTGATCTGCCCCGCGCTGGCGGTAGCGTCGGTCTTCATCGTTTCCAGCTGTTCCGTCAAGCCGGTGACCTCGGCGGACAGGGAATCCATCTTCTCGGTTTTCTCCGCAATATCCTGATTCAGAACGGCGATCTGGCTGTTTTTCTCCTCTACTTCCGCCTGCAGCGTGGCGATCCGGCCGCCGTGATCCTCCAGATTCTTTGTCAGAAGAGCGATCTGCCCGTTTTTCTCCGTTACTTCCGCCTGCAGCGTAGTGATCTGGCTGCTGCGCTCTTCCAGATTCTTCGTCAGAAGAGCGATCTGCTCGTCTTTTTCCGCTGCTTCCCGGGTGAGCGTCTCGATCCGTTCGGCCTGAGCGGCGGCTTCAGCCTGAGCGGCCGTTCCGGCCGGAGCGGTTTCCGTCTGCGCGGTCATTGTCTGAGGAATGGTCTCCGTCTGCACGCTTGCCGTCTGAGAGGCGGATTCGGTCTGAGGAACGGTCCCGGTCTGGGAAACGGTCTCCGTCTGCACGGCTCCGGCAGGGGAAGCGGTCCCGGTCTGCGCGGTTTCGGGAAGTCCGCCTTCGGGCAGGGCGGCTTTTTCGCCGGCTTCCGCGAGGAGTGCCTCAATCCGGGCGGTCAGCTCCTTTACTTCTTTTTGCAGGGCTTCAATCTGTTTGGCTTTGGCTTCATTATCCGCGGTCAGCGAACCGATCCGGGCGGTCTTCTCCGCGGCGTCGGCGGTCAGCGTCTCGATCTGCTGATCCTTTTCAGCCAGGTTGGCGTTCAGCGTCTCGATCTGCTGCTGTTTATCGGCGGCATCGGCGCTGAGTGTTTCGATCTGCTGCTGTTTATCGGCGGCATTGGCGCTGAGTGTTTCGATCTGCTGCTGTTTATCGGCGGCATCGGCGCTGAGCGTCTCGATCTGCTGCTGTTTATCGGCGGCATCGGCGCTGAGCGTCTCGATCTGCTGCTGTTTATCGGCGGCATCGGCGCTGAGCGTCTCGATCTGCTGCTGTTTGTCGGCGGCATCGGCGCTGAGCGTCTCGATCCGGCCGCCTTTATCCTCGACGTCCGCGCTCAGGGTTTTAATCTGGTTTTCCTTTTCCGCCACATCCGCCTGCAGGGCCTCAATCTCGCTGTTTTTTTTCGCCGCTTCGCTGCTCATGGCCGCGATCTGCCCCGCCTGGTCGGCCACTTCGCCGTTCAGCGCGTCGATCTGTTCGCTGCTGCGCTGGTTATTGGTAATGTAGAGCGCACAGAAAACAATCACCAATACCGACAGAACGGAGATGATAGCGACGGATAGACTTTTTTTCATGACAGTGCCCTCCTGCCTGAATATGCGGTTTGTCGTTTGCCATAATAAAACTATACAGAAAACGGGGATGCCGGCTCCTCCGGCTGAGTACGCTTATTATGACATAAAACCCCCGGAACGTCAACTTTCAGCGGAAAAAATCCGGCGGACGGAAGCCGGAACCGGGCAGGATTTCAGACCCGCCGGAAAGCGCTTTCGGCGGCGGGGTTCCGCGCCGGGAAAGGCCTGAAACCGGAAGTTGAATTTGCAGGCGTTCCGGGATATAATAAATGGATGTCCGGAGTCTGACGGACGAAGAAAAAAAACAGAAGCGGAGGACGGAATCATGAAGAGATGGCTGGTTATGTTGATGGCGCTGTGCCTGTGCTGCTCTCTGGCTCTGGCGGAGCAGACCGTCACGGTCCGGACGGTGGATGCCCGCGAACTGGATCTGAACAAGGCGGCGAATACGCTGATCCTGCGGGACGCGAACAGCAAGCAGTATCAGGTTGTGGACGCGGAACTGAACGTGCTGAGCGAGCCGTATGACCGGATTGATATACGGGACGGGCTCTTCAGGATCTATGGGAAGAACGGGAAGAGCGGGCTGCTGGACGGGCAGGGCCGGATGCTGATTCCTGCCGCTTATGACGATATTGATGTGCTGAGCGACCGCTGGGCTGCCGCCATTACACTGAAGGAAGCAACCTCCGACAATTATGATTATCAGAGCTGGCTTTCAGACAATAAAACCTTTTATCTGATCGATACGGTGGATATCTATTACCGGGGAAGCAAGATCGCCACACTGAACCGGACGGACTGGGATCAGGGAACAGCGCTGGGCGATTATCTGTGCGTACGGAACCGCGACAAGAAGTATTCCTTCTATAATAAGGATTTTGTCCGGTCAGAGGCGGCTGCGGATTATTCCCGTGAATATGAGGAAGATTACCGCTCCGGCAAGGTGATTCATCTGGGCAGCGGGCAGGAAGCCTTCACGGCGGGCTGCACCCTGACGGCAGACGAAGTCCGGCAGAGCTGCTGGCTGAAAAACGGCGTGCTGGTGGATCTGCAGGGAAATGTGCTGGCGGATTTTTCTTCCTATTATTCCGCCAATGTGGATGTGGAATCCGGGCTGATCAAGGTCCGCAGCCAGGCGGCGCTGAACAGCTCCAAAACGCTGTACGGCCTGGCGGATCAGGCCGGAAACCTGCTCGTCCCCTGCCTGTACGAAAACCTGGGTTACGATCTGGCAAACGCGCTGAAGCTGGGCTATGTCTACGCGGTGCGGGACGGAAAGAGCGGATTTGTCAGCCTGGCCGACGGTTCGGAAGCCGGCTTTGAATTTATGGAGAGCGCCGGAAGAGAGCGTTCCGCCTTTATTACCATCGAGGATCCCCGGGAGGGCACGATTCTGGTCAGCGCCGCGGCCGGGGAGCTGCCCGCGCGGTATCAGGAAGCGGATATTCCCTACAGCTCCGCGGCTCCCTTCGCCACGGTGAAGGAAGCGGACGGCCGGGTCCATGTCATCGATCTGTACGGGGAAGAGGTGCTGCCGGACAATCCGGAGATCCGGGATACCTATCATGTGGAGTATGCCAATGACGGCAGCCTGATCATCGTTCAGGATACGGCCCGGGTCTATCATATCTATCAGGTAAGCGGCTCCCGGGCGGAAAAGAAGCCGGCCGCTCCGATCAACGTGACCGGTCCGGAGGGAACCCCTTCGGAAACAAAAACCGGAGAATCCTGGGTCTGCCCGGACTGCGGGACGGAGAATACCGGCAAGTTCTGCGCGGAGTGCGGAACGGCCAAACCGGAGGTAAAGGAGGAGGACGGAACCTGGACCTGTGAAAACGGCCATGCGGGAAATACAGGCAAGTTCTGTTCCGAATGCGGCGCGCCGAAGCCGGCCGCGGAGGACGACGGAACCTGGACCTGCGAAAACGGCCACGCGGGGAACACGGGCAAGTTCTGCTCCGAATGCGGAGCGGCAAAACCGCAGAAATGAGCAGGACAAGGAGCGGTCATGGCAAGGATAGTTGCGATTGCGAATCAGAAAGGCGGGGTCGGTAAAACGACCACCGCGGTAAATCTGTCCGCCGCTCTGGCGGAGCTGGGGAAAAAGGTGCTCATGGTGGATCTGGATCCCCAGGGAAATACGACCAGCGGACTGGGCTGCTCGGTGAATGACCGGAATTCCGTTTATGACGCGATGATGGCCCGGGCCAGGCTGAAGGACTGCATTCAGAAAACAGGGGTGAAGAAGCTGAAGCTGATCGGTTCGGATATCCGGCTGGCCGGCGCGGAGGTGGAACTGGTCGGCGTTCCGGACCGGGAGTTTTATCTGAAAAAACTGCTGGGACCCGAGCGGGATGAGTATGACTATATTTTTATTGACTGTCCGCCCAGCCTGAGCCTTCTGACCCTGAACGCCATGGCGGCCGCGGATTCGGTGCTGGTGCCCATCCAGTGCGAGTATTACGCGCTGGAGGGGGTTAGCAGCCTGATGAGCACGATCAGCCGGGTGAAAAAAACGATCAATCCCCATCTGGAGATCGAGGGGATACTGCTGACGATGCTGGACGGGCGGACCAATCTGGGGCTGCAGGTGGTGGATCAGGTCAAGAAGCATTTCAAAAAGGATGTTTTTGCGACCAGCATCCCCCGGAATGTCCGCCTGGGCGAGGCGCCCAGCCACGGGGAACCCATTACGGTTTATGATCCGCGAAGCAGCGGCGCGATCGCCTATCAGGCTCTGGCGAAGGAAGTCGCGGCCCGGAACCGGAAGCGGTAAGAGACAGCCTTTTGCGGCGATCATCGCGGGGGCGGGGAAGGAAGACAGGAAGGTATGGCGAAAAAGGCGCACGGACTGGGAAGGGGACTGGATTCCCTGTTCGGGATGACGGAAGAGGAAGATACGCTTCGCATCCGGGAAATCGATATCGGAGAACTGGACCCGAATCCGGATCAGCCCCGGAAGCATTTTGACAAGGAAAGCATCGCGCAGCTGGCGGACAGCATCCGGGAGCAGGGAATCCTGCAGCCCCTGCTGGTTGTGGCCTCCGACCGCGGCCGTTACCGGATCGTGGCGGGTGAGCGGCGCTTCCGCGCGGCAAGGCTGGCGGGACTGGAAACGATTCCCTGCATCGTGAAGGATCTGGACGTGATCCAGGAGATGGAGATCGCGCTGATTGAAAATCTGCAGCGGGAAGATCTGAATCCGATGGATGCGGCCATGGGCATTCAGGCGCTGATGAATCAGTGCGGATATACCCAGGAGAAGGTCGCGGAGCGTCTGGGAAAGAGCCGGGCAGCCGTAGCGAATCTGGTGCGGCTGCTCTCCCTGCCGGATGAGGTGACGGATCTGGTTCGGGAAGGCCGGCTGACGGCCGGCCATGCCCGGGCGATCGCCGGCCTGAACGACAGCGGGGAACAGGTGGAAATCGCCCGGAAGTCGGTGGCGGAAAACCTGAATGTCCGGGAAGTGGAGAAGATTACAGCGGACCGGAAGGCGAAAAAGAAGGAACAGAAGCGGAAGACGGTTCCCGGACTGCCGGCGGAACTGGCGGAGCTGCAGGAGACTGTGCTCCGGAAGACGGGAATGAAATGCACGCTGACGGGAACGGCGAACAAGGGACGGATTTTACTGGAATACGGCAGCCGGGAAGACCTGGAACGGCTGAATGACCTGCTGGAGCGGGCGGAAGAATAATGGGGAGCGCAGGAATGAGCAAGGACGGACTGCCTGAAATGCCTTACTGGGACGGCCCTCTCAGCCATCCCTTTTACAGCAAAGTCATCAAGCGGATTCTGGATTTTCTGCTGGCGCTGATTCTGCTGATTCCCGGCCTGATTCTGATGCTTCCGCTGGCCCTGTGGGTGCGGCTGGATTCTCCCGGACCGGTGATCTACAAGGCGGTTCGCGGCGGATATCATAATCAGCCCTTCCGGATTTATAAATTCCGGAGCATGGTGGTGGATGCGGACAAAACCGGCGGATGCACCGCGAAGAACGACAGCCGGGTAACCCGGGCGGGGCGGATCATGCGGCGGCTGAAGCTGGATGAACTGCCTCAGCTGTTTAATATCCTGAAGGGGGATATGAGCTTTGTGGGCCCCCGGCCGGAGCTGCTCCTGTATACGACGCAGTATACGAAGGAACAGGAATGCATCATGTGGGTCCGCCCGGGAATCACTGACCGGAGCAGCATTGTGTATATCTCACAGGATGAGATCGTCGGGGAAGAGGATCCGGTAGCCAACTTCGAAAAGCTGATTCTGCCGGAGAAAAACCGCCTGCGGGTGGAATATGCCCGGAACCAGAGCTTCCCGCTGGACGCGGGGCTTTTCTGGGAAACCATCCGGGGCGTATTCGGCAAGGCCGGGGACATGGCGAAGGAGAAGAAGAGAGCTTGAGCATGGAAAACTATGAGGCGCTGGTGCACCGGGCCTTTGGAGGTCAGCGGCCGGACGTCCGGGATCCGAAGGTGCTGGCCTGGCTGATCCGGCGAAACGGGCTGGAAATGACCCATCTCAGCCGGGGAAGCCATATCGGCAGCGTGTTCAGCGCGGCGGAGATCATCGCCGTGCTGTATGCCCGGGTGCTGCATGTGGATCCCCGGAATCCGAAGATGCCGGACCGGGACCGGCTGATTCTCAGCAAGGGCCATGCGGGCAGCGCGGTTTATGCCGCGCTGGCGGAGACGGGATTCTTTCCCGTGGAGCGTCTGAAAACGCATTACGCGGACGGATCAACGCTCAGCGGCCATGTGAGCCACAAGGGGGTGCCGGGGGTGGAGGTATCCACCGGCAGCCTGGGACACGGACTGGGCATCGGGGTCGGTATGGCGCTGGGCTCCCGGATGGACGGCGCCTCCTGGAGAACCTATGTGGTGATGGGAGACGGGGAGTGCGATGAAGGCGCGGTCTGGGAGGCCGCGCTGCAGGCGGCTCAGTACGGCCTGGACCGGTTGATTGCCGTGGTGGATTATAATCATATGCAGAGCCTGACCACCGTGGAGGAGACCCTGCGGCTGGAACCCTTTGAAGCGAAATGGCGGGACTTCGGATGGAATGTCCGGAGCGTGAACGGCCATGATCCGGAAGCGCTGGAACAGGCCTTTGTTCAGGCGAAGGAAGCCGCCGGCAGCGGAAAGCCGAACATGATTCTGGCTCATACCGTCAAAGGGAAGGGCGTTTCTTTCATGGAAAACAATATTCTCTGGCACTACCGGACGCCTCAGGGAGAGGAATATGAGGCGGCGCTGAAGGAACTGGAGGCAGAGCGGCCGTGAGAGACGCGTTTGTAAGAGTGCTGCTGGAGAGTATGGCGGCCAATGAGCGGATTGTGCTGATTACCGGCGATCTGGGCTTCGGCGTCCTGCGCCCGGTCTGGGAGCGGTTTCCGAAACAGATTCTGAACGCGGGCATCGCGGAGCAGAGCATGGTCAGCATGGCTGCGGGGCTGGCGGCGACCGGCCGGACGGTGCTGGTCTATTCCATCGGCAATTTTCCCACCCTTCGTCCGCTCGAACAGATCCGGAACGACTGCGCGTATCACGGAGCGGACGTAAAGATCGTCTGCGTGGGCGGAGGGTTTGTATACGGCAGCCTCGGAATGAGCCATCATGCCACGGAGGATCAGTCCATTCTGCGGGCCCTGCCGGGAGTCACCTGCTTTGCGCCGGGGGATCCGGCGGAAGCGGAGTGGGCTGTCCGGGAGGCGCTGCGAACTCCGGGAACCTGCTATCTGCGGCTGGGACGGGCCAACGAGCCGAAGGTGCACGCTTCGGCGCTGCCGGATGTCCGGGGTCCTCTGAGCCTGACGCTTCGGACAGGCGGGGATCTGGCGATTCTGTCTTCCGGCGGGATTCTGACCCAGGCGGTGGAGGCCGCCCGCCTGCTGGCGGAAAGAGGCATCAGCGCGGAGGTTGTCAGTTTTCCCAGCCTGAAGCCCCTGGATGAGGCAAAGGTGAAAGAGCTGCTGTGCCGATTCAGAAGGATGGTGACGGTCGAGGAGAATACCGTTGTCGGCGGATTCGGCAGCGCGGTCTGTGAGATTGCGGCGGAAGCCGGTACGGGATGCCGGGTCCGGCGGATCGGACTGGAGGATACCTATTCCACGGTGGTGGGCAGCCAGCAGTACCTCAGACAGGTATACGGAATCGACGGGCCGGCGATTGCCGGCAGGGCGGAGGCGTTTCTGCATGAGTAAGGAACTGACGCTGGAGGAAATTCACGCGGAGCTGCTGGAGCAGCTCCGTGATATTGCGTCTGTGTGCAGGCGGCATGGGATCGAATACAATCTGATGTGCGGCACGCTGCTGGGAAGTATTCGGCATCAGGGGTTTATTCCCTGGGATGACGACGTGGACCTGCTGATGACCCGGGATGAATTTACCCGGTTTCGGAAGGTATATCCGAAGGAATGCGATCCGCGTTTTGAACTGACGTATCTGGATACATGGACGCCGAGGGTCATGAACCGGGATCCGGAGAAGGCAGCTGCCTTTACGGATCTTTTCATTCTGGACTGCCTGCCGCCGGAAGGCTGGCGGCGGAAACTGCACCTGCTGCATCTGCACCTTCTGCAGGGGATGATGAAGAAGAATGTGGATTACAGCAGGTTCGGCCTGAAAAACCGGATTCTGCTGCGGGTTACCCATGTGATGGGACTGCCTTTCTCCTATGCCTGGAAGGCCCGGCGGTATGAGGCGGTATCCACGCGCTTCAGGACCGGTGAGGATCTGCATATGTCCAACGGCGCTTTTGAGCTGATGACGCATGTATGGCATCCGGAGCAGTTCCGGGAGAAGATTCCGGGCCCCTTCGAAGGCGGAGAGTATCTGATTCCGAAGCGGTATGACGAGGTCCTGACCGTGCTCTTCGGTCCGGATTACATGACGCCCCCGCCGGAAAATGAACGGGTGGCCAAACATCTGGATGTGTGAAAGGATTCCGCAGCTTCATGGAAATGTATTTTTGCCCCCTGTATTCCGGCTCCAGCGGGAACGCGCTGTTTGTCCAGTATGGCAGCACCCGTCTTCTGATTGATGCCGGAAAGCCCGGAAAGGCGGTGGAAGAGGCGCTGAAGGCGATCGGAGTGCCTCCGGAAAGCCTCAGCGGCGTGCTGATTACGCATGAACATTCCGATCATATTGCCGGTGCCGGCGTGCTGGCCCGCAGATTCCGGCTGCCGCTGTATGCTACGGCGGAAACCTGGAAAGCCATGGAGGAGAAGATCGGAAAAGTGCCTCCGGAGCAGCGGCACGAGTTCTACGCGGGTCAGGAGTTCTGGCTGGGGGATATCGGCGTATCGCCTTTTTCCATTCCGCATGACGCGGCGGATCCGGTGGGGTACCGGCTCTGGGGCGGCAGCGTCAGCATCAGCACCGCGACGGATCTGGGCCATTTCTCGCAGGATGTGTTTGACCATATCCGGGGGAGCGATCTGGTACTGCTGGAGAGCAATCATGATCCGGCCATGCTGCGCGCGAATCCGCATTACAGTCCGGCACTGAAAAGCCGGATTCTGGGGGACCGGGGTCATCTGAGCAACGAAGCCTGCGCCGCGGCGCTGCTGCACCTGGCCTATGCGGGCACCCGCCATGTGATTCTGGGCCATCTGAGCGGGGAGAACAACCTTCCGGCGCTGGCCCGCCGGGTATCCGCCGGGATGCTGGAACGGGAAGGCATACGTCCGGGGGAGGACATGTTTCTGCAGGTGGCGCTGCGCGATGAAGTCGGTCAGGTATATACGCTGAAAAAACCCTGAAGGGATTTGAGGAGGTTCCATGATTCTGCTGTCTGTACAGGATATCCGGAAAAGCTTCGGCGGCCATGAGGTCCTGAAGAAGGTTTCCTTTACCCTGCAGGAAGGGGAACGCATGGGACTGGTCGGGGTCAACGGAAGCGGAAAAAGCACCCTGATGAAGATTATCGCCGGGCAGGAGACGGCGGACGACGGCCAGATCAGCATACAGAAGGGCCTGCGGGTCGGCTATATGGCCCAGCAGGGAGATCTGTCCGGCGGGGAAACCGTGCAGGAAGCTCTCGAGAGCGTTTTCGCGCCCCTGCAGGCGATGGAAGCGGAGCTTCGGGAGCTGGAGGAGGAAATGGCCCGGAGCGGCGGGGATCCGGAAACGCTGCGCCGCCTGGGAAGCCGGTACGATACGCTGACCCGGACTTTTGAACGGGAAAACGGATACGGCTGGCGCAGCGCGGTGGAAGGGGTCCTGGCGGGTCTCGGGCTCCGGGAATACCGGGACCGGAAGACTGCGCTGCTTTCCGGGGGCGAACGCACCCGCCTGAGCCTCGGGCGGCTTTTGCTGACCGAACCGGACCTGTTGCTGCTGGATGAACCGACCAACCATCTGGATCTGAAGAGCATTGCCTGGCTGGAGAATACGCTGTCCGCCTGGCGGGGAGCGGTGCTGGTGATCAGCCATGACCGGTACTTTCTGGATCACGTCTGCGGCCGCATGGCGGAGCTTCTGATGGGCACGCTGGAAACCTATACCGGAAACTATACGGAATATCTGGAAAAACGGACGGCGGTTTACGAAACCCGGATGAAAGCCTGGCAGGCGCAGCAGAAGGAAATTGCCCGGCAGGAGGCAATCATTGCCACCTACCGGAGGTTTAACCGGGAAAAGAGTATCCGGGCGGCGGAAAGCCGGGAAAAGCGGCTGGAGAAGATGGAGCGCCTGGAGCGGCCACAGGAGGAAGGCAGCGTCCGGTTCCGATTTGAAACCCGGCGGAGGACCGGGGAGGACGTGCTGACGCTGGAGGAGCTGAAAAAAAGCTATGACGGGCGCCTGCTTTTTGATCATCTGAAGCTGCTTGTGCGGGCGGGAGACCGGATCGCCCTGATTGGCGACAACGGCACCGGAAAATCCACCCTGCTGAAATGCCTGGTGGGGGAGGAAAAGGCCGACGCGGGCGTGATTCGCTGGGGAGCCGGGGTGGATCTGGGCTATTACGATCAGCATCAGGCCGGGCTGCATGAGAATAAAACGGTGCTCGAGGAGGTCTGGGACCGGTTTCCGCGGCTGGAACAGTATGAAGTGAGAGGCGCGCTGGGCCTGTTTCTGTTTACAGGAGACGAGGTGTTTGAACCGGTTCATACGCTGAGCGGAGGAGAAAGAGGACGGGTCTGCCTGACGGAGCTGATGCTGCGGAAGGACAACGTGCTGCTATTGGATGAGCCGACCAACCATCTGGACATGGACAGCCGCGAGGTGCTGGAAGCGGCTCTGGCGGATTTTGAGGGGACCATTATCGCCGTCAGTCATGACCGCTATTTTATCAACCGCTTCGCGGAGAAGGTCTGCGTGCTGGAGGACGGCCGGCTGAAGGAATATATCGGCAATTATGACCGCTACTTTGAAAAGGCTTCGCGGGACGCGGAACCGGACGCGCTGCCTCCGGGCATGACCCGCACCGCGGCGGAAAAGGAAAAAAAGCGGGACCGGGAGGAAAAACGAAGGCTGAAAGAAGCGGCCGACCGGCTGAAGGAAACCGAGAAACAGATTGCGGAGGCGGAAGCCGAACGCTCCCGCCTGGAGGCCGCGCTGGCGGAACCGGACACATACCGGGATCCGGAAAAGGCGGCGGAGATGAGCCGGCGGTATCATGAACTGGAAGAGGAGATTGACGGCCTGTACGGGATCTGGGAAAAGCTCGCGGAGGAGACTTAGGATATGGACACGCTGAAAAGCGTGTCCATATTTCTGCCCTTCAACCGTTGATAATAAAGCATATCATGAAAGGAAAAAGGGAAAACGTGAAAATCAATCCGTAAAAAGAGGGGAAAACACAAAAAACGCGACACACCCGTTGCAGTGTACAAAAGAAAAAGCCGGGAGTGTCGAAAATACAGGGATGTCGGAAAAAACAGACTCAAAAATCATCCAATTTTTTTTGAAAAAACCCGTAAAACCTCTTGAAAAGGGAACGGGCTTCATGTATAATTCACCTGTTGTCTGTTTAGGGATGAAGCGGTAAGTTGCCGTCCGGCCAGACGGGTAATTATCGCGGACCAGCCCGCTAATCGGGCGACGGACTCGAAGGCGCCGGAGCGGATCTGCACCTGCAGTGGATCCCCGGAGCGCGTAAGAGAACGAAAATCAAGGAGGTTAACAGGAATGGCCAACCAGAAAATCCGTATCAAGCTGAAGAGCTACGAGCACAAACTGATCGATCAGAGCGCGGAGCGGATCGTGGAAACCGCGAAGCGCACAGGTGCCCGTGTCTCCGGTCCGATTCCGCTCCCCACGGAGAAGGAAATCGTCACCATCCTTCGCGCTGTGCATAAGTACAAGGACAGCCGCGAACAGTTCGAGCGCCGTACCCATAAGCGGCTGATCGACATCCTGAATCCCAATCCCAAGACGGTGGACGCCATGATGAAGCTTGATCTTCCTGCTGGTGTCGAAATCGAAATGAAACTGTGAGGCAGGAGGAACGACAGATATGAAGAAAGCGATCGTGGGCAAAAAGATCGGAATGACGCAGGTCTTCGCGGAAGACGGCCGTCTGGTACCGGTCACCGTGATTGAAGCGGGCCCCTGCACGGTAGTGCAGACCAAGAACAAGGAAAGCGACGGTTATGAAGCCGTCCAGGTTGGCTTCGGTGAGCTGACGGAGAACCGGGCCAAGAAGCTGCTGAACAAGCCCGAACTCGGGCACTTCAAGAAGGCGGGCGTGGAAGCGAAGCGCACGCTGCGGGAATTCCGTTTTGATGACTGCTCCGGCTACAAAGTGGGCGACGTGCTCAAGTGCGACCAGTTCGCTCAGGGAGACCGGATCGACATCACCGGCACCAGCAAGGGTCATGGCTACACCGGCGCCATTCAGCGCTGGAATCAGCACACCGGTCCCATGGCGCATGGTTCCAAGTATCACCGCGGCGTCGGTTCTCTGAGCGCGAACTCTGACCCCAGCCGGGTGTTCAAGAACAAGCACATGGCGGGTCACTACGGTGTGGATCGTGTGACTGTGCAGAACCTGGAAGTCGTCCAGGTGGACGCGGAACGCAACCTGTTGCTGGTGAAGGGCGCAGTGCCCGGCCCCAACGAAGGCCTGCTGATCATCCGCGACACCTGCAAGGCCTGAGCAAGGAGGAAAGTGAAAGATGCCTAAGACTGCTCTGTATAATATGGAAGGAAAGGCCATCGGCGAGGTGGAGCTGAGCGAGGAAATCTTCGCGGCGCCCATCAACGAAGCGGCAATGCATCTGATGGTTCGTTCCTATCTGGCCGCGCAGCGGCAGGGCACCCAGAGCGCCCTGACCCGCGGAGAGGTTCGCGGAGGCGGACGGAAAATCTATCGTCAGAAGGGCACCGGTAATGCCCGGCACCATGGCAACCGCGCTCCCCAGTTCAAACATGGCGGCGTGGTCTTCGCTCCCAAGCCCCGGGATTATACCCTGAGCGTGAACAAGAAGGTTCGCCGGCTGGCGTTCAGAAGCGCCATGACCGCGAAGCTGAACGCGGGGGAAATCGTCGTGGTGGACGCGCTGGAGCTGAAGGAAGCCAAGACGAAGCTGATGGCTCAGGTTCTGAAGAACCTCCAGGCGGAAAAGAAAGCCCTGGTGGTGCTCCCCGCTCCGGAAGAGAAGGTGGACCGCGCCGCGGCCAACCTGGCTCAGGCCAAGGTCAGCTACGTGAACACCCTGAACGTGTACGACATCCTGAACGCCGGTAAGCTGGTGCTGACCAAGGCGGCGAAGGAATCCGTCGAGGAGGTGTACGCATAATGAAGGATCCTCATGATATCATCAAGCGCCCCATCCTGACGGAAAAGGCGTATGAAGGCATTGAAGAGAAGCGCTATGTCTTCGAAGTGGACATCCGGGCCAACAAAGCGGAAATCAAGAGCGCTGTTGAGTCGGTCTTCGCGGAAGACGGCGTGAAGGTTGCTAAGGTCAACACGCTGCGCACCATCGGAAAGATGAAGCGGCAGGGAAGAACCCAGGGTATGACCCCCGAAACCAAGAAGGCCTATGTGATTCTGAAGAAGGACTCCAAGCCCATTAAGTTCTTCGAAGGCATGGCCCAGTAAGCTGAAGGGAGGAGACGAAACAATGGCTATTCGTGTTTACAAGCCGACTTCGCCCGCCCGGCGGTTTATGTCGGTTCTGACCTATGAAGAGGTCACCAAGAAAGCCCCTGAAAAGAGCCTGACGGAAGTTCTGAAGAAGAATTCGGGCCGGAACAATCAGGGCAAGATCACCGTTCGCCATCAGGGCGGCGGCAACAAGGTAAAGTACCGGATCATCGACTTCAAGCGTGACAAGGTGGACATTCCCGCCAAGGTCAACGCCATCGAATACGATCCGAACCGCAGCGCCTTTATCGCGCTTCTGTTCTACGCGGACGGAGAAAAGCGCTACATCCTGGCGCCTCTGGGACTGAAAGTCGGCGATACCGTGATCTCCAGTGACACGGCGGATATCAAGCCCGGCAACACGCTCCCGATCAGCAACATCCCCGTGGGTACGCTGATTCACAATCTGGAGCTGAAGCCCGGCCGCGGCGGCCAGCTGGTTCGCAGCGCCGGTATGAGCGCCCAGCTGATGGCGAAGGAAAACGGTTACGCGCAGGTTCGTCTGCCCAGCGGTGAAATGCGGAAGCTGCCCCTGAACGCGAAAGCGACCATCGGCACCGTAGGCAACACGGATCATGAGAATGTCCGGCTGGGAAAAGCCGGCCGGGTTCGCCACATGGGCGTTCGTCCCACCGTTCGCGGCGTGGTTATGAATCCCTGTGATCATCCTCATGGCGGCGGCGAAGGCAAGAGCCCCGTGGGTATGCCCGCTCCCGTTACTCCCTGGGGTAAGCCCGCTCTGGGTCTGAAGACCAGGAAGCATAAGAAGTACAGCAACAAGATGATCGTCAAGCGCGCCGGAAAGAAGTAAGCGCTTTGGAAAAGAACCTGTCATAAGCAGGAAGGAGGCAGCGACAACACATGAGTCGTTCCATTAAAAAGGGCCCTTATGTCGAGGGCGCGCTGATGAAGCGCATTACGGAAATGAACGCTTCCGGCAAGAAGGCAGTCGTGAAGACCTGGAGCCGCTCCAGCACCATCTTCCCGGAATTCGTCGGACATACCGTGGCCGTGCATGACGGACGGAAACACGTTCCGGTCTATGTGACGGAAGACATGGTAGGACATAAGCTGGGCGAGTTCGCCCCGACCCGCACGTTCCGCGGTCATGCGGGAGACAAGAACAGCAACCGCAAATAAGCGAGAGGAGTTGAGACAAAGATGGCTACCCGTACCAAGGAAAAAGCAGCCGCCCGCAAGGCAAACGCTGACAAGCGGCCTCAGGCTCATGCCAAGTATGTCCGCATCTCTCCTCGCAAGGTCAAGATCGTGATCGATCTGATCCGCGGTAAGAACGTGGACGAAGCTCTGGCCATTCTGCAGTATACGCCGAAGGCGGCCAGCCCGCTGGTGATGAAGGTGCTGAACAGCGCCATCGCCAACGCGGTGAACAATCAGGAACTGAACCGTCAGAACCTCTATGTCGCAGAAGTGTATGCGAACCCCGGTCCCACACTGAAGCGCTATGTTGCCCGCAGCCGCGGCAGCGCGTCCCCGATGCTCAAGCGCACCAGTCATATCAGCGTGGTGCTGGACCAGAAGTAAGGCGAAGGAGGAGAAGACATGGGTCAGAAAGTTAATCCCCACGGCGCGCGCGTCGGCGTGATCTACGACTGGAGCACCCGCTGGTACGCCGGGAAAAAGGATTTTGCCAACAACCTGGTGGAAGATTACAAGCTTCGCAAAATGCTGAAGGAAAAGTACTTTGCCACCGGAATCAGCCACATCGATATTGAGCGGACCGCTCAGACCATGACCGTGAATGTGTTTACCGCAAAGCCCGGCATGATCATCGGCCGCGGCGGCGCCGGCATCGAGGAACTGAAGAAGAATATCACCGAGTTCCTGGGCCGTCCCTGCCACATCAATGTGATGGAGATCAAGCAGCCTGACGCGGACGCTCAGCTGGTTGCGGAGAACATCGCTCAGCAGCTGGAAAAGCGGATCAGCTTCCGCCGGGCGCTGAAGCAGGCTCAGCAGCGCAGCATGAAGATTCCCGGAGTCAAGGGAATCAAGACCGCGGTCAGCGGCCGTCTGGGCGGCGCGGATATCGCCCGTACCGAGCACTATCATGACGGAAGCATTCCGCTGCAGACCCTGCGCGCGAACATTGACTACGGCTTTGCCGAAGCCAAGACCACTTATGGCCGTCTGGGCGTAAAAGTCTGGATCTATAAGGGACAGATTCTGCCCCGGGCCAAGAAGAACCCTGCCGGGAAGGAGGGGAAATAAGCCATGTTGATGCCCAAGAGAGTAAAGCATCGTAAGCAGTTCCGCGGCCGCATGAAGGGCAGAGCCCAGCGGGGAAATACGCTGGCTTACGGCGAATATGGCCTGCAGGCGATGGAACCCCACTGGGTGACCAGCCAGCAGATTGAAGCGGCTCGTATTGCTCTGACCCGTTACACCAAGCGTGGCGGTCAGGTATGGATCAAGATTTTCCCGGATAAGCCGGTTACGGCGAAGCCCGCTGAAACCCGCATGGGTTCCGGTAAAGGTGCTCCGGAGTACTGGGTAGCCGTGGTGAAGCCCGGTCGGGTGCTGTTCGAAATCGCAGGCGTCTCTGAGGAGATTGCCAGGGAAGCGCTCCGTCTGGCCAGCCACAAGCTGCCTCTGAAGACCAAGCTCATCATGAAGAGTGAAGAGCCCAAGACAGAAGCGGGTGGTGAAGAAGCATGAAAGCGAACGAATTGACCGCTATGAGCAGGGAACAGCTGCAGGAGAAAGTAAAGGAACTGAAGAACGAGCTGTTCGGACTTCGCTTCCAGCTTGCCACAGGCCAGCTGCAGAACACCATGCAGATCAGTGAACTGAAACGCGATATCGCACGGTGCAAGACCGTCCTTCGTCAGAAGGATGAGGCCTGAGATAGGGAAAGGAGGCAGCTGGAACGATGGAAGAAAGAGGACTGCGTAAAACCCGGATCGGCGTTGTAATCAGCGATAAAATGGATAAGACCTGTGTTATCCAGATTAAAACCCGTGTCCGTCATCCCCTGTACGGGAAAATTATGAACCGCACAAGCAAGCTGAAGGTTCATGACGAGAAGAATGAATGCGGAATCGGTGATACCATTCGCGTAATGGAGACCCGGCCGCTGAGCAAGGATAAACGCTGGCGTCTGGTGGAAATCATCGAGAAGGCCAAGTAAGACAGAAAGGAAGTAACTGCTATGATTCAGCCGCAAACCCGGCTTAAGGTGGCCGATAATTCCGGCGCCAAGGAAATCATGTGCATCCGTGTTCTGGGCGGTTCTTTCCGGCGGGATGGCAGCATCGGTGACATCATCGTGGCCAGCGTCAAGTCCGCGACCCCCGGCGGTACCGTCAAGAAGGGAGAGGTCGTCAAGGCCGTAATCGTCCGGATGCGCAAGAACAAGCGCCGCCCCGACGGAAGCTACATCAAGTTCGATGATAATGCTGCCGTCATCATCAATGATCAGAAAATGCCCCGCGGGACCCGTATCTTTGGGCCTGTGGCTCGCGAGCTGCGTGAGAAGGATTTCATGAAGATCGTCTCTCTGGCTCCCGAAGTACTGTAAGGAGGCGGAACGGTAATGCATGTAAAATCCAAAGATACCGTCATCGTGATCAGCGGCAAGGATAAGGGCAAGAAAGGCAAGATTTCCGCCGCCTATCCGAAGCTCGGCCGTGTGACAGTCGAAGGCGTTAACGTGGTCACCAAGCACCAGAAGGCCCGGAACGCCATGCAGCCCGGCGGCATCATCCACAAGGAGATGCCCATTGACGCCAGCAACGTGATGCTGGTTTGCCCGAAGTGCGGAAAGCCGACCCGTGTTGCCCATAAGGTGGAGCGCGCGGCGGACGATCAGGGCAAGATGAAGCGCAAGATGACGCGCGTCTGCAAGAAGTGCGGCGCTGATATTGACTGATAAAGGAGGAAAGGCCCAATGGCAACCAGAATCAAGGAAAAATATCTGGCCGAGGCTGTTCCTGCTTTGAAACAGAAATTCGGCTACAAGAATGTGATGGAAGTTCCGAAGCTGGCGAAGATCGTGATCAATATGGGCTTGGGCGACTGCAAGGATAATGCCAAGGCCATGGAGATGGCGATTAACGAACTGACTCAGATCGCCGGCCAGAAGCCCCTGGTAACCAAGGCGAAGAAGAGTATCGCGAACTTCAAAGTCCGGGAAGGCATGAACGTCGGCGCCAAGGTGACGCTGCGCGGCGCCCGGATGGAAGAGTTTATGGATAAGCTGGTCTCCGTGGCGCTGCCCCGGGTCCGCGACTTCCGCGGCGTCAGCACAAAGGCCTTTGACGGACGCGGCAACTACGCCCTGGGCATCCGTGAACAGCTGCTGTTCCCCGAAATCGAGTACGACAAGGTGGAGAAAATTCGCGGGATGGAAATCATCTTCGTGACCACAGCCAGGACCGACGAGGAATGCAAGGAACTGCTGTCGCAGCTGGGCATGCCCTTTGCGCAGGCGTAATTGAAGGAGGAAGAAAAAAGTGGCTAAGCTGAGCATGAAACTCAAGCAGCAGAGAGAACCCCGGTTCTCCACTCGCGCGTATACGCGCTGCCGCATCTGCGGCCGGCCTCATAGCGTTCTGCGCAAGTACGGCGTATGCCGCATCTGCTTCAGAGAGCTGGCCTATAAGGGCCAAATCCCCGGTGTCCGCAAGGCCAGCTGGTAAGCGGGGAAGAAACGGAAGGAGGTTTACAACATGGTAGTGAACGATCCCATCGCCGATATGCTCACCCGCATCCGCAACGGACAGGTAGCGCGGCACGACGCCGTAACCATGCCCGCCAGCAATACGAAGAAGGCCATCGCGAAGATTCTTCTGAACGAAGGATATATCAAGGCGGTTGACTTCATCGATGACGGTCTGCAGGGCGAAATCAAAATCACCTTGAAGTATCTGAACGGCAAGCAGACTCCCGTGATCGCGGGTCTGAAGCGCATCTCCAAGCCCGGCCTGCGGGTATATGCCCGCAGCGAAGAGCTGCCCAAGGTTCTGGGCGGCCTGGGTATCGCCATCATCAGCACCAGCAAGGGCGTGATGACCGATAAGGAAGCGCGGAAGAACGAGATCGGCGGCGAAGTACTGGCTTATGTCTGGTAACCGGAACGCTCGGAAGGAGGAATGAGAAAATGTCTCGAATCGGAAAACTCCCGATTACAGTACCCGCGGGCGTAACGGTAACAGTGGACGCGAATAATCTGGTGACGGTGAAGGGCCCCAAGGGAACCCTGTCCCAGCAGATTAATCCCGCCATCACTGTGAAGCAGGAGGGCAATATTCTGACCCTCGAGCGCCCCACAGATTCCAAGCCCCACAAGGCCATGCACGGTCTGTATCGCAGCCTGGTGCACAATATGGTCGTGGGTGTCCATGACGGTTTTGCCAAAACCCTTGAAATGGTCGGTACAGGATACCGGGCCAGCGTGGATGGCAAAAAGCTGACGATCAATATCGGTTTCAGCCATCCCGTGGTTCTGGAAGCTCCGGAAGGAATCACCTATGAGACGCCCAATCAGACCACGATCGTGGTCAAGGGCAGCAACAAACAGCAGGTCGGCAATCTTGCAGCGGATATTCGTGCCATCCGGCCGCCGGAACCCTATCTGGGCAAAGGCATTAAGTATCAGAATGAGCACATCCGCCGTAAGGAAGGCAAGACCGGTAAGTAAGAGAGGGAGTGACTGCAAATGTTCAAAAAACGTGACCGGAACGAAATTCGTGTGATTCGTCACGAGCGGGTACGTAAAAAGATCAGCGGCACTTCCGAAGCGCCGCGTCTGAGCGTATATCGCTCCAATAAGCATATCCAGGCCCAGATCATTGATGATACAAAGGGCGTGACGCTGGTGAGCGCCAGCACCATGGATCCTGCTCTGAAGGGGCAGCTGGATGAAGTGGACAAGAAGGGTGCTGCCAAGCTGGTGGGCAAGCTGATTGCTGAGCGCGCTGTCCAGGCCGGCATCAAGACCGTGGTGTTTGACCGCGGCGGGTATATGTATACCGGCCGTGTGGCGAGCGTCGCCGATGGTGCCCGGGAAGCCGGACTTGAATTCTGATGAAGGAGGACAACGCAAATGCAACGCTTTGAACAGGTCAGCGAATTCAAAGAGCGTCTGGTTGCCGTAAACCGCGTTTCCAAGACCGTCAAGGGCGGCCGGAACATGCGGTTCAGCGCGCTGGTTGTGGTCGGCGATGAGAACGGCCGGGTCGGCGCGGGCATGGGGAAAGCGGCGGAAATTCCCGAAGCGATCCGCAAGGCCAATGAAGACGCGAAAAAGCATCTGGTGAATGTGCCCCTGGCGGGAACCACCATTCCCCATGAGATGACCGGGTATTACTCCACCGCCAAGTCTGTGCTGATCCCCGCTCCGGAAGGAACCGGCGTGATCGCCGGCGGCGCGGCTCGTGCCGTACTGGAACTGGCCGGTGTCCGGGATATCCGCACCAAGAGCTTTGGTACCAACAATCCCATCAACATGGTCAAGGCCACGCTGGAAGCCCTCAAGCAGGTGCGCAGCGCTGAGCAGGTTGCCGCGATGCGCGGCAAGACCGTGGAAGAAGTGCTGGGTTAAGGAGGATATGAGAGATGAAGCTGAAGATTACGCTGATTAAGTCTCCTATCGCCAGCCTGCCCAAGCATAAGGCCACTGTGGCGGCTCTGGGGCTGCGGAAGGTCGGTCAAACCAGGATTCAGCCTGATAATCCCGCAATCCGCGGACAGATCTTTGCCGTGAAGCACATGGTCAAGGTTGAGGAAGTTGACGAGTAAAGGAGGAATACCCCATGAAACTGCATGAATTGCATCCTGCCGAAGGCTCCACGACCGCTCAGAAGCGGCTGGGCCGCGGCAGCGGTTCCGGTCTGGGCAAGACCTCCGGTAAGGGCCATAAAGGCGCCAAAGCCCGCAGCGGCGGCGGAAAGCGGCCCGGATTTGAAGGCGGTCAGATGCCCCTGTACCGTCGTGTGCCGAAGCGCGGCTTCACCAACATTTTCGGCACGAATTACGCGGAAGTAAATGTAGAGCGTCTGGATGCTTTTGAGGACGGCACTACGGTTACCATCGAGATGCTGCTGGAGAAGGGAATCATCAGGAAGACTCTGGACGGCGTTAAAATTCTCGGTAACGGCGATCTGACCAGGAAGCTGACTGTGCAGGCTAACAAGTTTACGGCTGGCGCTAAGGAAAAGATTGAAAAAGCCGGTGGGAAGGCCGAGGTGATCTGATATGATTGAAAACATCCGCAAGATGTGGAAAATCACAGAGCTCCGCAAGAAGATCCTGTATACTTTCGGGATGCTTCTGATCTTCCGCCTGGTAGGCGTTATTCCCGCCCCCGGTGTTGATGTGGCCAGAGTGATGAGCGCGAACAACACGTCCACTCTGCCGCTTCTGGAACTGGTCAACATGATGACCGGTAACGCCTTCAGCCAGATGACGCTGATGGCGATGGGTATCACCCCCTACATCAATGCCAGCATTATTATGCAGCTGCTGACCATCGCGATTCCCGCCCTGGAGCGTATGAGCAAGGACGAGGAAGGCGGACGGGAAAAGATCAACAAGATCACCCGGTACGTCACGATCGGCCTGGCCGCGCTGCAGGCTATCGGACTGGTTCGCGGCCTGGGCTATATCAAGGCCGGCTGGATGAACTATGTTCTGGTGGGCGTATCCATGGCCGGCGGTACCGCTCTGGCCATGTGGATCGGCGAGCGGATTACCGAAAAGGGAATCGGCAACGGCGTCAGCCTGCTGATCTTCGTCGGTATTATTTCGAACCTGTTTAACGGAATCGTCAGCGGCTTCAACACCGCTTCCACGACGGGAACCACCAGCGGATGGATCAATCTGCTGGTCATCATCGTGACGACCATTCTGATGACCGTCATCGTGACCTTTGTGGAACTGGGTGAGAGAAGAATTCCGCTTCAGATTGCCAAGCAGGTGAAGGGCCGGCGGGTGTACGGCGGCCAGAGCACGCACATGAGCCTGAAAGTGGTCTCCGTTGGCGTTCTGCCTCTGATCTTTGCCTACTCCTTCCTGGCGTTCCCCGGAACGATCGCTCAGCTGATCGATCCCCAGATGAACGGCTGGTTCACGCAGTGGTGGACCCGGAACATGTATACCGGCAGCGTCTGGTATATGATCATCTCCGCTCTGCTGATCATCGCGTTTACCTTCTTCTACTCCAGCATCAGCTTTGACCCCAAACAGCAGGCTGAACAGCTGCAGCAGCAGGGCGCGGTGATTCCCGGACAGCGCGGAAAGAACATCCGGCAGTATCTCCAGAACACCATGAGCAGACTGAATCTGTTCGCGGCGCTCTTCCTGGCGGTTCTGGCTGCGGTGCCGACTCTGCTGCTCCGTCTGGCGGGCGTGCAGGTGCCTTTCGCCGCCAGCTCGATTCTGATTGCTGTCAGCGTATCGCTGGAAACCATCCGCACGATTCAGGGCGAGATGAGCATCCGCGGTATCGAAATGAATATGGACAACGTAGGATTTATGTGATGCGTTTTTGATCATCGCATCCGGAAAGGGGGAATTCAACCATGAATATCATCTTTCTCGGACCTCCAGGAGCGGGGAAGGGAACGCAGGCCCAGCGGATTTGCGCGGCGATGAATATTCCTCAGATCTCCACCGGTGATATTCTTCGCCGGGCCATGAAGGAAGGAACCGAAACCGGACTGAAAGCCAAGAGCTATATCGATGCCGGTCAGCTGGTTCCGGACGAGGTCATTATTGACATCGTGAAAGAACGGCTGGCGATGGAGGACTGCAGGGGCGGTTATATTCTGGATGGATTCCCCCGGACCGTTCCCCAGGCGGAAGCGCTGGATACTTTCGCGAAAATCGACAGCGTAATTGAGCTGGCGGTGGACGATCAGGTTCTGGTAAACCGTCTGAGCGGGAGACGGGTATGCGTCAAGTGCGGCGCTACCTATCACCTGAGCATGCTGAACGGCGCCACCACTTGCGCAGCCTGTGGCGAAGAGCTGATTCAGCGGAATGATGACAAAGCGGAAACCGTGCTGAACCGCCTGAAAGTCTATCATGACCAGACGGCTCCCCTGATCGGGTATTACGAGAAGAAGGGGCTCCTGCGCAAAGTGGACGGCGATCAGGGCGTGGACAGCACGTTTGAAGCGATCATGAAGGCGCTGAAGGCATGATCAGTCTGAAAAATTCCTCACAGATTGCAAAGATGCGGGATGCAGGCAAGATCCTGAGGGAAGTGGAGGACGAGGTCAGGCTCGCTGTCCGCCCCGGTGTGACAACCGCGGAGCTGGATGTGCTGGCGGAAAAGCTGATTCGAAAGCATCAGGCGATTCCCTCCTCCCTGCACTATGAAGGATATCCCTGTACCATCTGCGCAAGCGTCAATGATGAAGTGGTTCATGGCATCCCCAGCGACAGGCAGGTGCTGAAGGACGGAGATATTATCTCTGTGGACTGCACGCTGCTGCTGGATGGATGGCAGGCTGACTCCGCTTTTACGGTGGGAGTCGGTACGATCAGTCCGGAAGCACAGAAGCTGATTGACGTAACGGAAGAATGTTTCTGGAAGGGCGTCCGTCAGTGTATCGTCGGAAATCGCCTGGGTGATGTAGGCAACGCGGTGGAGAAGCATGCTGTGAAAAACGGCTTTTCCGTGATCCGTGATTTCACGGGACACGGAATCGGCCGGGAGATGCATGAAGATCCGGCAGTTCCCAATTACGGAGAACCGCATCGGGGAATTCGCCTTCGGGCGGGGATGACCCTGGCGGTGGAGCCTATGATCTGCCAGAAGGGATGGCACGTCACCATCGATGAGGATGGCTGGTGCGCACGGACCGCGGATCATGGCCTCTGCGCGCATTACGAGCATACCATAGCGATTCTGGACGAAGGGTATCCCGAGATTTTAACCCTGCCCGGGTTTTCCTGGGAAGGGAAGGATTCGGAGGCTACCGTATGAAAGAACCCTTCTCCCTGGAGCCGGGCAGAATTGTCCAAAGCCTGCAGGGACGGGATCGCGGAGGATATTTCGTGATCCTGGAGAACCGGGGAGACGGTTTTGTGCTTCTGTCAGACGGACAGACTCACAAACTGAGCCGCCCCAAGCTGAAAAAGATCAAACATGTACGTGCGAAGCCGGTTCTGCTGAATCTTTCCACCCTCCGTCCGGAAGGTGGCGGACTGCAGGACAGCGACCTGAGAAAAGCGCTCGTGTCGGAAGGGTTCGCCGAGAAACGCTCGCTGTGCAGAGATTCGGGCGCGTGCAGCGTTCCGTGCACCGTGTCCGAAAAGGAGGTCTGAGCTTTTTGTCCAAGAGCGACGTGATTGAGATGGAGGGTAAAGTGGTTGAAGCTTTGCCCAATGCCATGTTTCAGGTGGAACTGCAGAATGGTCACCAGATTCTGGCACACATTTCCGGAAAGATGCGGATGAATTTCATCCGGATCTATCCGGGAGATAAAGTCACTATTGAACTTTCGCCCTATGATCTGACCAGAGGCCGGATCACCTGGCGCAGCAAGAACTAATCTCGAAAAGGAGGCGCTGACTGATGAAAGTACGTCCGTCTGTGAAACCGATCTGTGAAAAGTGCAAGATTATCAAGCGGAAGGGCCGTGTCATGGTCATCTGCGAGAATCCCAAGCATAAGCAGAAACAAGGTTAACCTGAAAACCCGCGGAATGAACTCCGCGGGTTTTTCATTAAACGAAGCAGGGTGTCAACTTCCCTGCTGCCTTCACTTTTTTCCGGGGGCAACGTTTTCCGCGATGCCTGTTAATGTGAAAAATGGAAAAAAATCGACAGAAATAACACATAGAATACTTGCGAAATGTATGTACAAGTGATATGATCTACGTGAAAACCCTCCCGCTGTCAGCGCTGCCAACGATTATCCTGTTTATTATCTTCCAGGACAAGTTAGTTAAGGGAATGATGGCCGGCGCTGTTAAGGGATGATGAACTTCAGGATAAATAAAAAATAAAAATAAAATAATACAGGAGAAAGCTAAATGATTTATTATGTAAACGCCAATGCAGAACGCGACGGAAACGGATCAAAGCAACGCCCCTTTAAACACATTGACGACGCAGCCCGGATTGCTGAAGCCGGTGACGAAGTGATTGTCGCGCCGGGGATTTACCGGGAGAAGGTTACGCCCCGGAACGCCGGCACAGAGGACGCCCGGATCGTTTATCGCAGCGAAAAACCGCTTGGCGCCGTCATCACCGGCGCGGAACCGCTGACCGGCTGGAAAAAGGAAAAGGGCGGAGTCTGGGTCAACCGGGTGAAAAACAGCGTGTTCGGATCCTATAACCCCTATAAAGAGATGGTTTGCGGCGACTGGTATTTTGCGCCGACTGTCCGCCATACCGGTTCCATTTTCCTGGATGACAAAATGATGTACGAAACCGTGACCCTGGAGGAATGCGCGAAGGGTGAAGCGGATCCGTGCTCCTGGGATCCGGAAGGATCCACCTGGAAGTGGTTTACGGAACAGGACGGGGATGAGACTGTCATCTATGCCAATTTCCATAAGCTGAACCCCAACAGTCATAAGGTCGAGATCGTTGTTCGCCGGAACTGCTTCATGCCGGATGAAAACGGCATCGGTTATATTACAGTCAGCGGTTTTGACATCAACAAAGGCGCTACGACCTGGGCTCCGCCGGCTGCGTATCAGGACGGCCTGATCGGTCCGCACTGGTCCAAAGGATGGATCATTGAGGACTGCGAGATTTGGGGAAGCCGTTGCTGCGGCATCTCTCTGGGCAAATACCGGGACGAGGAAAACGACATGTACTTTTATACGAAACATGTCAAATCCCCGACCCAGATGGAACGGGACGCCGTATGCCGCGGGCAGTATCATGGCTGGCTGAAGGAAAAAGTCGGCAGCCACATTGTCCGCCGCTGCCATGTGCACCACTGCGAACAGACGGGTATCGTCGGCCGCCAGGGCGCGGTTTTCTCCACGATCGAGGACTGCCATATCCACCATGTCTGCAACAGCCAGCAGCTGGGCGGAGCTGAGACTGCAGGTATCAAGCTGCATGCTGCGATTGACGTCACGATCCGAAGGAACCATATCCATCATTGTATCATGGGTGTCTGGCTGGACTGGGAAGCCCAGGGAGCCAGAATCTCACAAAACCTCCTGCATGACAACCAGCGGCCGGACGGGATTGAGCCCGCGCTGGGCGCCATGTTCTCCAACGACGTCTTTATCGAAGTCGGCCATGGACCGACCCTGATCGACAATAATGTTATGCTTTCCAAAGTGGCTGCGGCTATTCCCAGTGAAGGGATCGCCTTTGTTCACAACCTGACGCTTGGATCGTTTGTGCTGGTGAATTCCGGCGTGGACAGCGTTGTGAACGGCCAGAGGGAGCCCCGCTTTACACCCTACCATATCCGCCACCGGACGGAAGTCGCGGGGTTCATGACAATCCTGCACGGAGATGACCGGATCTACAACAATATTTTTATCCAACAGTATCCGGTTACGGACAAGGAGAAGGAACCCACAGCCAACGATTATGAAGTTGTCGGCACGGCCCCCTTTGACATTTTCCCGACATACGAAGAATGGATCGCCAACTTTATGATAGGCCAGGAACCTGACATGCGGCACCTGGCGCAGTTCCATTTCGGTCATCTGCCCGTATGGGTGGACGGCAACGCGTACTTCAACGGCGCAAGCGTATATCAGAAAGAGGAACATAAACTGATCGGAAAGAGAAAGGTGAAGGTTACGATCGCCGAGAAAGACGGAAAGTGGCAGCTGGATACCAACGTTTACGAATTCCTGAAGGATTTCCGCGACGGGATCGTCACATCCGATCTGCTGGGCAAGGCTTTTGAACCTGAACAGCGTTTCGAGAATCCGGACGGAACCGGGATCATTTTCGACCGGGATTATTTCGGGGATCACCGCGGAACGGACGCACTGCCCGGACCTTTTGCCAGCGAAGAGCAGCTTTCCCGCACCCTGTGGTAAATTTTCTCCCTCTGATGATAAGGAAAATTCCGGTTTTCTGAATCATCAGGGTCCTGACAAAATGAAGTTATAAAAGAGTATAACCTCTGAATCCACGCACAGAATAATATGAGTCTGCCCCGTTATGGAACGTGAATACAGTCCCGTAACGCCTTTCGCAGAAAAGGGCTCCGCCCTGTTTTCTGATCTCTGCCGGGGTACTGATCCAGGAAGAAGTTTTTAAGTCGAAGTCGCCAAGGGCTTGCAGCCTGTAAT
>SVGS01000023.1 GCA_015056205.1 Clostridiales bacterium
TGTTGTCCGTCTCGCCGATCTCGGTGATCGTTCCCGTCGCCGCCAGCGTTACGCTCTCGCCTTCCACCAGACCTTCAATGTCCGCCTCGTCCTTGGTCAGTGCGGTTCCGTTGTATTCCTTGCTGTCAGATCCGGTCGTGATCGTTACGGCCTTCGGGCTTACTGTCAGCGTGCCCTTATTAGCTGTTACTGCGTAGTTCGGATTGTCCCCCAGCGTGACGTTGATGTCGTAGCTGCCGACATTCTCCCCTTCTTCACGGCTCAGCGTGTAGTTCAGGGTATCATCGCCCACCAGACCGTTAACGACAGCCGTCAGCTCAGGATCATTATCGCCATAGGTCTTGGTCTTATTCTCAGCCGTCACTGTGACAGGCTTCTGACTGATCGTGAAGGTGCCGGTCTTCACTGTCACAGCGTAGTTCGGATTCTCACCCGGGGTGACAGTGATGGTATAGTTGCCGACATTCTCCCCAACAGCACGACTCAGCGTGTAGTTCAGGGTATCATTGCCTACCAGCTCGCCGGTTGTTATTCTTGCCGTCAGAGTGGGATCCTCGGCACCGTAGATCTTGCTATTGTTGTCAGCCGTTAAGGTAACGAGCTTCTGATTGATCGTAAATGTACCGTCTGCATAACTGACAGCATAATTGCCCTGCGTCGCCGCACCCGTGGGAATGATCCTGTAGGTTCCTGCATCGTCGCCGCCTTCACGGCTGACCGTATATGCAACTGTATCATTGCCAATCAGTCCGGTTACCGTCGCGGTAAAGGTTTCCGGATCCGCTTCGCCGTACGTTCTGGACGCATTCTGAGCAGTCACGGTAACCTGAGCGGGCGTTACGGTCAGGGTTGTTTCAGCAGTCTTTGTAATATAGTTGTCATTTGTTGCCCGGACCAGAACGTTCACCGTTCCGACGTTCGTGATACTCGGCACTCCGGTCGACCAGGTGGTGCCGTTATCCGTACTGTATTCGATGGTCGTACCAGCGATTACATTCGCGGTCGCACCAGCGAAGTGAGTCTGTCCGTCATAGGTTCCGCTGTAGCCGGTCGCGGTGACGGTCATCGCATCCGAAGGCGTGATCGTGAAGGTATTGCCTTCATAGCTCACAGAGTAGTTGCCCTGTTCAGCATCACCGGATGCGGTAATCGGATATGTGCCGACATTCTCGCCGGATTCGCGGGTCACAGTGTAGCTGACAGTGTCACTGCCGAGCGTACCGCTGACTGTCGCAGTCAGCGCCGGTTCAGCCGTTCCGTAAACCTTGGTGCCGGCCGCCGCAGTAACCGTGACAGGCTTGCGGGTAATAGACTGAGATCCATCCGTCACATTGAAGGTTACAGAGTCAAAGTTCGGATTGGTATTCGCGAACTGGCCGGAAGCCAGATTCATGGATGTGGTACCGAAGTCAGTCCGAATAGCTTCAGCCGTTCCGCTGAAGGTAAAGTCAGATTCCTTATACAGCGGGTTACTGATGACTACATCATAGCCGGTGACAGTATGCGCTTCGCTGTCATATTCAGCAGATGCCGTATGACCGGTAATGGTCACGGTTACGTCGATCGGATTGATCTTCTGATAACCATCCGTGACATTGAAGATGACGTTTTCAAAGTTATCATTCGTATTGGCAAACTGACCGGCCGCCAGACCCATATTCGTTTGGCCGGCATCCGTCCGGGCTGAACCAGCAGTTCCATTGAAGCTGAAGTCAGATTCCGTGTAGAGCGGGGTGCTGATTGCGACATCATACCCGCTGACGCTGTGTTCAGTACCGTCATAATCGGTCGCATTGTTGTGGCCGGTGATGGTTACGGTTGCCGGGATCTTATTAATCGCCTGATAGCCATCGGTCACATTGAAGATAACTTTTGCAAAGTTTACGTTCTGATTCGAGAACTGTCCGGCAGCCAGACCCATGTTCGTGGTACCGGCATCCGTCCGGGCCGCCGCGGCAGCGGTTCCGCTGAAGGTAAAGTCATCTTCCGTGTAGAGCGGATTGCTGATTTCCACATCGTAGCCACTGACGCTGTGCTCAGCTCCGTCATAGTTCGTGGTATTGTTGTGGCCGGTAATCGTCACAACCACTTCATCCACGGCTACAATATCCTGATAGCCGTCCGTTACATTGAAGGTCACAGTGCCGAAGTTGTCGTTGGTGTTGGCGAACTGATCAGCCGCGAGATTCATCTGCGTCCTGCCAACATCGGTCCGGGCCGCTTCCGCGGTTCCGCTGAAGGTGAAGTCAGCTGCCGTATAGAGGGCAGTGCTGTACTCCACATCGTATCCGCTGATGCTGTGCTCGGCTCCGTCATAGGTCGTGCTGTTGTTATGACCCGTAATGGTTACCGTTGCATCAATCGGATTGATGGTAATGGATCCGTCTTCAGCGATCACAAACGTGGCATTGAAGTTGTCATTTGTGTTGGCAAACTGATCCACTGTCAGATTCATGGACGTGGTGCCCGCGTTCGTCCTGGCAGCAGACGCTGTACCGGTGAAGGTGATGTCGTCAGCCGTATAAAGCGAGTTGCTGAAGCTCAGGTCATAGCCTTCCGCCTTGTGCTCAGATCCGTCATAGTTTTCCGTGCCCTTATGTCCCTTGACGGTCACGGTTACAGCTGCCTTTTCAATGGTCTGATGGCCATCAGTTACATTGAAGGTAACGGTTCCGAAATTGGTATTCGTATTGTCAAACTGATCCACAGCCAGCCCCATATCCGCTGTTCCGACATCCTTCCGGGTGGCAGAAGCATTGCCGCTGAAGGTGAAGTCGGCTTCCGTATAAAGCGGATTGCTGATCGATACGTCATAGCCGGTGATCGTATGATCCGCGCCATCATAGGTGGCGGTGCCGGTCTTACCGATGACGGTCACTGTCACGTCAATCGGATTGATTGTCTGATAGCCGTCCGTCACATTGAAGGTCACGGTACCGAAGTTGGGATTCGTGTTCGTGAACTGACCGGACGTCAGGTTCATGTTCGCCATGCCAACCGTGGTCAGGGACGCAGCGGCGTTACCCGTGAACCGGATATCGCTGTTGACATTATACAGGGCAGAGTTTGCGGTCGCCGTGTAGCCATTTACCGTATGCGGCTGACCATCGTAATCCGCGGTATTATTCGCGCCGACTACGCTAACCGTCACATCGATCGGGCTGATCGTCTGATAACCATCCGTCACTTCGAAGGTCACGGTACCGAAGTTCTGGTTGGTATTGGTGAACTGATTCGCCTGCAGGCCCATGTTCGTGGTGCCGGCATCCGTCCGGGCCGCGGAAGCCGTTCCGCTGAAGGTGAAGTCGTTGTCCACATCATACAGGATGGAATCAGCTGTCGCAGTGTAGCCGCTGACGCTGTGCGCTTCGCCGTCATAATCGGTGGTATTGTTCGCGCCGGTAACGGTCACCGTCACATCGATGGGCGTGATCTCCTGATAACCATCGGTCACATTGAAGGTGACAGACTTGAAGTTGTTGTTGATATTGGTGAACTGTTCAGCCTTCAGACCCATATCGGCCTTGCCGGCATCCGTACGGGCTGCCTCATCGGTACCGCTGAAGGTGAAGCTGCTGTTCACATCATACAGATTTGTACTCGCTGTAGCAGTATAGCCGCTGACACGGTGCTCAGTGCCGTCATAGGCTGCGGTGTTGTTCGCGCCGGTGATTGTCACAACCGCATCAATCGGATTGATGGTCTGATAGCCATCCGTCACATTGAAGGTTACGGTCGCAAAGTTATTATTGGTATTGGCAAACTGCTCCGCGTTCAGGCCCATATTCGTGGTGCCGGCATCCGTACGAGCCGCAGCCGCCGTACCGGTGAAGGTAAAGTCTTTCGTCACATCGTACAGCTCATTATTCGCTACAGCTGTATACGCCGTGACGGTATGCTCCTCACCGTCATAGTCCGTCGTATTGTTCGCGCCGGTGACCGTCACGGTAACATTGATCGGGGTGATCGTCTGATAGCCGTCCGTCACATTGAAGGTTACCTTGGCAAAGTTGTTGTTATTGTTGATAAACTGTTCGTCATCCAGGCCCATGTCTGTGGTGCCGGCAACCGTCCGGGCTGCGGCAGCGGTTCCGCTGAAGGTGAAGTCAGCTTCCGTGTAGAGCGGATTGCTGATTTCCACATCGTAGCCACTGACGCTGTGCTCGGCTCCGTCATAGTTCGTGGTATTGTTGTGGCCGGTGATCGTCACAACCACTTCATCCACGGGAACGATTTCCTGATAGCCGTCCGTCACATTGAAGGTCACAGTACCGAAGTTGGCATTCTTATTGGTGAACTGGCTGGCCGCCAGACCCATGTCGGTCTTTCCGACAACTGTCCGGGCCGCAATCGCCGTTCCGTTAAAGGTGAAGTCAGTCTCCTTGTACAGCGGATTGCTGATCTCCACATCGTAGCCGCTGACACTGTACTCCTTACCGTCAAAGGTGCTGGAATCATGATGCCCTGTGATGGTTACCGTCGTATCGATCGGATTAATCGTCTGATAACCGTCCGTCACATTGAAGGTTACGGTGTCGAAGTTGGGATTGGTGTTGGAGAACCGGCCGGCCGCCAGACCCATATTGGTGGTGCCGGCTACTGTCCGGGTCGCGGAAGCGGAACCGGTGAAGGAGAAGTCCTTCGTTACATCATACAGCTTCGTATCGGCTGTGGCAGTATAGCCGGTCACAGTATGTTCCGCGCCGTCATAATCGGTCGCATTGACGGCTCCAACGATCGTCACAGTCGCATTGATGGGCGTAATGGTCTGATAACCGTCCGTGACATCGAAGGTAACATTGAAGTTATTGTTGTTGTTCTTGAACTGGCCGGCCGCCAGACCCATATTCTTTGTGCCGGCATCCTTCTGCGCCGCAGTTTGTGTTCCGCTGAAAGTAAAGTCATTTTCAACATTGTACAGCGTCGAATTCGCTGTCGCCGTATAGCCGTTCACGGTATGCTCAGCGCCATCGTAAGCCGCAGTGTTGTTCGCACCGACGATGGTCACCGTCACGTCAATCGGACTGATCGTCTGATAGCCATCCACAACGGTAAAGACAGCATCAATGTTCTGGTTATTGCTGGTGAACTGGCTCTGGGCCAGGCCCATGTTCGTGGTGCCGGCAGCCGTCCTCTCAGCGCTGGCGGTTCCGCTGAAGCTGATACTATCCGCGGTGAACAGCGTGGTATCGGAGACAACATCATATCCGGTCACGGAATGTGCGCTTCCGTCATAATCATTGGAAGCATTGTGTCCGGTGATGGTAACATTCGCCGTGATTTTGTTGATCTTCAGTTCACCGTCGTTAACGGTAAAGCTTACCTTATAGTTGCTGTCGTTATAGCTGAATCCGCTCTGCGCCAGGCCCATCGGATACGTTCCCGCATTGGTTTGGGTCACAGAGGCTGTTCCGCTGTACTGAACCTTGCTGGCATCAAAACCGGAATTGCTGCTTGTGGCTGTATAACCGGAAACAGTCTGTGCCCCGCCGCTGTAAGGCGTTTCGGACTTGTTACCGGTGATGGTGATCGCCAGATCTGCCTGGGTGATGGTGAAGGTTCCGGGCTTATAGGATACATCATAGTAACCGGGCACATTCTCCGCGCTGGGAGTGATGGTGTAAGTACCGACGTTCTCCCCGGCTGCGCGGGTCGCGCGGGTGCTGATCGTATCACCGCTGAGAGCTCCGGAAACCGCAACAGTCAGCGCAGGATCCGTCGCGCCATAGGTCTTGCTGTTGTCGTTCGCCTTGATTTCCAGCGGCAGCGTATAGTAGATCGTGATGACATTGCTGCCTTCATTGATCGTAATTGCCTGCTTGGGATTATAGCTGTCGACCGTCAGGTTCCGGCTCTCATACGTCGTGGCAGGTGTAGCCGTTACCGTCGTGCCATAGGCCGCTGTTCCGGTCTCATCATTCTTGACAGGTGTGGTGGTACCCTTCAGGTAATGATGAATGGTATAGTTGTATTGCTTCTTTGTGGCTGTGTAAGTCGCATAGTATGTCGCATCAGCATTCACATCCGTGATCGTTGGCGACCATCCAGCAAAGGTATAAGTATACTCATTCGTATCAGCCTTGGTCGGATCCGCGGGCTTCACGATGTCATTCGCACTGGTGCCGGCAGCATACTCCGTCGCTTCTTTCAGAACTGTCCCATCATCATCCACAAATGTTACAGTATACTTCTGAACACCTTCCCACAGATATCTCAGCGAGAAGTAATCATTTTCCCCTGTAATAACCTGTGTGGTGGTTCCATCACCTGCATAGTAAGACGAATTTCTCTCCCTCCATCGTGAGTTATCATTACCTACAACTTCACTACCATTGTATACACCGTAAAACTCGTAGTTGTCGGTATTCGGAAGGGTTGCACCATCATTAAAGTTCAAATGTTCAAGAATGTTAATTGGATCACCATAATATGATTTCCCAGAGAATCTGAAACCTTGGTACCAGCTGTATGTCGCATCTATTTCGTCAGAATGCATATGGAAATCGACATTATATGTCAGGAGCTTGGGTGTGTACGTAAACGTAATAGTATCAGTAGAATCAGACGCTTTGTCCCACTGGATATAGCTATTGGGATCGCAATCGTATCCCTCAATTGCCTCCATCGGATACTGGCACTTTGTTACTCCGTTTTCAATCCAAATATCCGCATCAGTGATGTTTGCAAGATCAGCATAATTAATTTGAGTTTCAGTTCTGGACTTCTCTGTACCATCAGAATTCTTGATAATCTTTATGAGGGTAAAGTATCCATTTGTATCAGCAGGGACAGGAGTAGCTGTCGGAGTCGGAACCGGAGTTGCGGTTGGTGTCGAGTCCTGAACGCTTGCCCCGGGTTCAAGTATATAGAGAACAGCATTTCCCGCATTACCCACTGTAAACTTAATCTCATTGTTCCAATTGATTCCATTAACAGTTACATTATCCCCCTCAGCAGTAAAGTTTCCATTAAAATGCTGGGGATTCACATAGAACATGTATTTTGTATTTGGTGTTAAATTGTCAATCGTTACTTCTTTCTTTGTATTAAGCTCTGAAATATCACGATAATTATTATCAGAGCCCCACTGGTTTGTCCCAGAGAAATTGTATGCCGAAGTATGAGCATCACTGCTTATTGTTTTAACAATGATTTTTAGTGTTACTGAGCCACTTTCTCCTACAGGAGTAGGCGTAGGCGCTGCTTCGAAGACCGCCTTGTAAGTACGCGTTGTCCAAACACCATCCGCATTCGGATCGTCTGCAATTGCAGGAGTAATAATCGGGTTTGTTGCACGGTCAGTATCAGAGATATCATACTCCTGATCGCCGACTACGACCACCCACTTTGTAAACACATAACCGTCATTAGCCGTAGCATAAACCGCTTCAGGCGCTGATCCTGTAACAGCATTTACAGAGGCATAATAGTAATTCCGATTGCTGTTACTGCCGACATATCCGCCATTGGTACTGCTTGCAGAAATGGCAGCAGTATTTTCTTCAAACCATCCAGTCAGATTTACAGTGGAATTGGGGTTATAGTAACTCGGAATTATAAACGTGGTTCCGGAAATATCACCATTGTTAAACTGCCAGCCATGGAAGGTATATCCCTTGTATTCCGGCTTCTCCGCAAGGGTAATTGTATCGTTCGCATTGTACTTTTCGCTGACAGTCGGAACAGTATATCCTTCCGGCTTTACGTCGCCAACACTATATACAATACTGATCGTCCCGGCATCTTTTTCTTGCTGTGTATATGTCGCTGTGTAGGTCGCGTCCTCCGTTGCGGGAACAATCTCAGGAGTCCAGCCGGCAAATGTATACGAATACTGGTCATCAGACGCCTTTGTGGGATTACTATGTGAAGGTGTGGCACCTTCCTTTACATAAGTCGTATCAAGGACAGAACCATCATCATTCAGCCATGTAATTGTATGATACACAGCTCCTTCGTCTCCAACAGCCTTCACCCAGAAATAGAGGCAGATCTTATTCTGACCATAAGACCACAGAATGTTTCTGCTGCGATTGATCTGACTGACGGGAACTGCGGCTTCATCAAGAACATTGCCACTGCCGTCTTTTACGCCGAAGTTGTGACCGTAATACTCAATTTCGTAGGGTACTCCCTTTTGAGACATCACAACATCGTCCAGATTCATATAAAACTGGGGGATATAGAAAGGAAGAATCTGCTTAATATCAACGTCATTATACTTGCCTATAACAAGCTTATCGGTGTCTCCCAGCGGATGCAGAAATTTCGTTACATCGAGAGAGTCCTTATCATTGGTTGTATGATTAAACAGCAATCCCGCTTCACCATTCTGAAGCGTCTGGAATGTTCTGATCTCAATCTGTTTCGCTTCATTTTCAAAAATCAGCATGTAGCGCAGTTCAATCGTGTTTGTGTCAGGAACAGGATAGAATGTCAGCGTATTAGTCGCCTCATCCCACGACCTGCTGTTATAATCCAGACTGCACCTGGCTATGGACCCGGGCTTCTCAGTAGACGGATTTCCATTCGTCACTGTGCGGGTATGCTCATCCAGGATAATATTTTTCCCTGAATAAGTATACTCTCCCTTCAATACGTATTGAACAGTATAGGAGCACGTTTTATTGGGCGCTGTGCCTGTACTGAGTTCTTCAACCGTATTGTATTCAAGTTCTGTCTTCGCAGGCACGCTTCTTGTGTTGCCTGAAACAACCTCAGCCAACACGCTCACCGGTGAGATATTCAGAATCATCACCAGAGTCAGCAGCCAGGCGATCAATCGGGAACTGCGCTTGCTCATCATACGGATCTTCCTTTCCATACGCGGTACTTTAGTTTCGCGTTGCCCATTTCCTGTAATCGGGTATTCCAGGATGCCCGGATTCTGATCCGAACATCCTGGTTTTTATTCCTTATTCCTTATCCCTTACATCCCTTGCGACAACTCTCCAGGTGTATTGTCCTGTCGTCTCAGTTACCTCAAAGGTGAAATCTATGTCGTCTGCACCCGGTTCGTCAATCCATGTCTCCTGATCCGTGGAGTGCTGCCATTGCAATGTGTAGTCTTTATTATCAAACCCTGTCAGGTTTGCGGTTAACTTAATCATTGTTCCCACATACGCAGGTCTACCATCCGGCCAGTCAGAAGTAATGACTATCGCCAGTTTGCCCTCAGACACATCCGTCCACTGAGCATACAGATGCAGGTTTTCTCTCAGCTCAATGTAACCGCCTGCATTATAGGTGGTTCCGGTGCCGTCCGACTTGGTATTCCAGCCTCTGAAGACATAACCCTCACGCTTAGGCGTCAGAACAGCGTCGCTGTTCTTAGCCGCTCCGATCAGGATCTGGGAGCCGACCGGTACCTGATATGAGCCGGGGAAATCCTTAATATTCATCTTTTCATTGGGATCCGATACATTTGCCTCATAGGCGATTTCAACCTGTGCCTTATTGCGGATTACACCGTCAATATGCCATTCAGAACCGGTCCATTTCAGAACATACCAGTGAATATACTGAGTCTCCGGATCGAAAGGAATGTTTCCTTCGTCCTTCAGGGCTTTCTGTATTCTAGCAGCAGTCGGAACCTGGCTCAGAGACGCGGTTACGTTGTTTTCCAGATAATAATCGTTTAACGATTTCGTGGGATTCGTGTCAATAATCCAGATGTTGCTTTCACGGATACCATCCATCCAGAAATGACCGACATAGGAACCGGAAGGATAGTTGTTCGGCTCATCCTGAATGACGCCGTCCTTACGGATACCAAAGCGAATATTCCTGCTGGTCTTATTATAGACCGCGTACAGGGTTGTAGTGCCTCGGGGGAGTGTATACTCCGTGCCGGGCTTCAGCAGCGGACGGCATGTGGAGGATTCATTTTCTCCCTTTGCGGCATAGTAATCCTTCTTTTGATACCAGCCAATAAACTCATGGCCATCCTTACTGGCCTGCATATCCGGCAGGGTCACTTTATCTCCCACTTCTCCGATGATCATGTCGGGAACCTCAGAAGCAGGACCGCCGTTGGCATCAAAGGTCAGCGTATTGATTTCTTCGGTAAATACAGGACGAAGCGTATGCCACTCATTGATGTTCTTTGCTTTCGCGCCGGTTGCACCCTTATATCCTCCTTCAGCTCTCAAGGAAGCGTATTCTATGCCATTCAGACGATATTTACCTCTGTATTCCTGGATGTAGATCTCAAAATAATTATCATCCAAACGAAGTTTATTGTTTCCGATAAAAAGATACTTTTCTTTGCCACTTTCGTCTTCTGTGGATATGGTATACCAGTTGCCCCTCACATGATTGAAATTCCAGAGAGTAATATTCTTTCCAGGATAGAAAATTTTCCCATCCTCTCTCGTCTCAAACGGAGTGGACTCCAATTTCCCGTTTTGTGGGTTCACAATCAGGGCTGTATCTTTGCTCTCTGTGATTATAGCCCAGCTGCCGGAAATGTTCACAGGAGCATTGGCTACTCTTTCCGGATCAATCAGTGTCAGCCTGTTTCCATTATAACCTACATTTGTCTTTTCAAAGTACTGATTATCATTCCCACCACGCTTCAGGGTGTATTGCCCATCCGTCAGAATAATCGTGCTGAAGTTTTGATCCGTCCTGGCCTGTAAGAGCTGCGGTGTAGATGAAACAGATACTCCGTCCGCTGAAATATTCAGGTAGCCCGCATCGGAATAGACATAGTACAGATCCCGTTTCACATGTTCAATCGTCCAGTCATTAATATCGTCATTCGGAATCGCGATATTGTCATCGTTCCAGTTATAGGACACGGCACCCAGCTTTCCGCTGTCTGAACTACTTGAAGAAATGAATCTTCTGTTCCCATCTGTTTCATTCGCAAGCATCCAGGTTCCCGACAGATCATAGGTAGCCGTCTGAATCAGAATATCCGAGGGGGAATACAGTTTAAATTTTTCGTTGTCCCCTCCGTTATACTCCCAGGAGCCAAATCCTTTTTCCGGTTTGCTGTTTGAATTATTCACAGCCCAGCCGTCGTAAATAAACGCATAATAATTTCCTTCCTGTTTCAGCAGAATCTTCTGAGCCTCCTGCTCGGAAGTGCTGACCAGACTCAGGCCGTTACCCTTTTTATCAATCTGAAGATACTTTCCGTTATCAGCCAAACGAACTGTGTAATAATCTCCGCTCACATGGTTCAGAGTCCAGACCGGATCCTCAATCGTTCCAATCCAAACACCGCCGTTTTCATCCTGAATAGAATAAGCATTCAGCTTATCGCGGCTGTCAATCTTTTTCGCCTCAAAGCCAAGCATCACATTGCCGGCCGTCACCAGTACATAGGAACCACTCAGATCGTTATATGCCTCTGCATGAGGAATGACCGGAACCGACACGGTAACCTGATCCGCCTTTTCGCCCAGCCAGTCCAGCAGCAGGGTGCTTCCCTCCACGGTGCCGGTCACTTCGTCGCTGCTCAGGCTGTCAATCCCAGTAATCGTAATGTCGTCCGGGATATTCCAGACCAGAGTCGTATCCTTCGTGATCCTTGGCTCTGCATCCAGGCCGGTGATGGTCAGCTGAACCCTGTTCTCGACATTCGGATTCATCGAGTACGCCTGATCAGTCACGTTCCCATCTGCTCCGATATAGGAGACCTCGGTATAGCCTGCCACATCATGCGTTGTATCATAGGGAACGACAGCCATGGGGATGGCAAAATCCCCGGAATCCACAGACTCCGGCTTTTTTTCCTCCGTTCCCGGATTCTCCACGTCAGAGGCATACGCCGCAAACTGCGCCAGCACAAGGAGCATGACCAACGCCAGGAAGCAGGCAGCCAGTCTGGACCAACGAGTGTTTTTCATGCGGATCTTCCTTTCATTCCTCATTTAAGCAAGCCCAGCGTCCGGATAAGTTATCCGGACGCTCGGTCAATTTACTCAAGTACTTCCGTCGCAACGACTCTCCAGCGGTACTGCGCTGTCTCTTCATCCAGAATATAGGTGAAGGTCAGATCCGTGGCTCCGGGAATATCTTCCCAGGTTACCAGATCCAGGGTGCGCTGCCACTGCAGCGTGTAGTTCTCTCCTTCAAATCCTTCCGGATGCGCGGTCAGGATAATTTCCGTTCCGGCGTACGCGGGCTCTCCGGGAGCGATATTGGAAGTGATCGTTACTCTCTTCGGATTTCCTTCCGCGGCCAGGATGGTGAATACGCCTTCATTATACTGAATTCTGTAATTCCCCTGGATCTCCTCTCCGGTGGCCTTGATCGCGAAGGTTCCGGCATATTCACCTTCGTCCCTCGCCAGGGTATACTCGATGACATCCTCTTCATGGATCAGGCCGGTCACCGACGCAGTCAGTTCCGGATCCTCTTCGCCGGCTGTCTTCGTCAGATCATCCGGAGTAACCGTCACCACGGCGGGGGCGATCTTCAGATAACCGTCATTGATAACGAAGAGCGCCTTGACAGACGGATCATCATAAGTGAAATCCGCTTCCTTCAGCTCCATCATGTAGTAGCCGCATTCGGTCGCGGCCACGGCGATCTCCCGGGTCGTGCGGACCTTTTCCGGATCAAAGGCTTTGTTGGTGCTGGTGGCTTCGTATTCGCCGAAGGTCTGCTCCTCACCCGTGTAGGGGGACGTCTGCGTGCCGCCGTTGATGACGATCACCATCTTGTCCTTCTGAATCGGATTGCCTTCCGCGTCCAGTTCCACTTCCTGCGCTTCGCCCTGTTCTTCTCCCTCGGCGGGCTTCTTCTCCGCATCGCCTTCATAGGTTTCCGGATCAACGACGGTTACGCGGATGGTCTTGGACTGGCTGCCCTCCGCGGCCGTGATCTCCGCTTCGCCGGGAGCAAAGGCCTGGATCGTGGCGGTATGGGTCGGCGTATAGCCTTCCGCGATTTCCACCACGTCGGGATTGCTGCTGCTCCAGAGCGGCATGTAATCCTCGTTGGCGGTCAGCGTCAGTTCGTCGCCTTCCAGCATATAGGCTCCGCCTTCGCTGATGATTTCCAGGGCTTCCCGGAAACCTTCCAGCGATCCGACCGTTACATTGCTGATATATTCGCCGTTAAACTCGCCTTCTTCCATCAGGGCAGGCACCGTCTGGAAAATCAGCAGCGCCGCAGCCAGGCAGGCGATCCATTTTCTAGTCTTGCTCATCGTTTTCCTTCCTCCCCGCTTCATCGGGTTATCCTTTTCCCGTCAGGCATCTGTATGAACCGTCTTTATTCCACCACATCCACGATCAGACGCCAGTTATACTGAACCGACTCCGCTGTGGCAATGAACACGTGATAGTTCCGGTTGGACCCGACATCCTGCCAGCCCTGACCGTCGTTCCGGTCCACCTGCCAGCGGTAATTCACCTTCAGGTTGCCGAAGCCTTCCAGATGGCTTTCCAGATAAATGGGTTCGCCGGCCGTGACATGCTCCGTGCGGGTGGAGGTAATGTAGACCTTGCGCTGATCCTCCGGCAGGAGCTCGGGCTCAGCTGCTTCCGCGGAAGCTTCGGCGCCTTCCGCGTTCAGGCCTTCTTCATTCTGACCTTCTGAATTCAAGCCTTCTACGTTCAGGCCTTCCTCACTCTGTCCTTCCCCGCTCTGAGCAGGAGCCTGGCCGTTTTCATCGGAAGGAGCTTCCTCCGGGAGGTTCTCCGCTTCCGGAAGCCCTTCTTCTCCGGGCAGCGCCTCCGGCTCCCCGGCCGTTTCCTCCGGCGCCGCCTCCTCCAGCAGATCGGCCGGAATTTTGTAAGGGGTTGATGTATACAGTTTATCATCCGCGCAGGCGCTGCCCATCAGAAGGGACAGCACGATCAAGGTGATGATCATCCAGTTAAGCTTCCGGTTGGTTTTCATGCTTTTCACCTCATCCAGTTCTCACAGTCTCAGGTTCAGGGGGCTGCCGGCTTTTCCGGCTCGGTTTTCCGTTACGTCCCGCGCCCGAAAACAGAGTCTGAAAGTTACATCTGTCCGGGAGCCGGAACCGCATTCCCGTTGTTTCTTCTCCGTTTTCCGGATCGCGGAAGGATCCGTTTTCCGGCCGGAGCAAGCGCGGGAACCGCTTTTTTTCTGCAGGGTCACCAATACTCTTCCCGTCCGGGAAGAAGAGGATCTACTGGTACGCCCTAATAATATTATACTGTTCGGGCGTCATTTTTCAGTTACATATTAAATGTGAAAACTCAGATTTTATTGTAAGTATTCGGAACGACTCCGGCCCTTATCCCGTAAGGCTTTCACGCGGATCTCAGTCCATCAGCTTGTTCGATTCCTCGGACGGCAGCGGCTGTGAGCTCAGGGGGCCGACACGGTAATTGAATACGATATTGCTGTTGGGATAGCTGCGGTAGAATACCCGCTTGATCCGCTCCAGCACCATGCCGCCGGTATTATAATTCACCGTCGGCAGAAGCAGCGCGAAAATGGTCGGAGCGAAACGTGTAATGGTATCGCCCTTTCTCAGATTCTTTCTGAGAATATCCAGAAGGCCCGTCATGATATTATCCTGGCGCATGGAATCCATATCCTTGTCATTGTACGGCGAAACCATGATAATCGCCAGGAACATCGTGGCGCCCAGACGTTCCAGGTTTCTCATCTGCAGATTGAAGATTTCCTTGAAGACCGTGTATTCGCAGACAAAGGCTCCCCGCCGCTCCCCGCTCTCCCGCAGCTCATTGCGGATGGACTCCAGGTTAAAGTCCAGGGTTTTCCCGGCGGAAACGATCTGCTTGTAGAATTCCTGCAGATCCTCGCTGGGCTGAACGCCCAGATAGCGGTAATTCAGCTGAACCACATGCTTGTACTGCACGAGGGCTTCCCCGGTCCGGTTAATCTTGATCAGGGCGGACATCAGCTCCATATGAAGCCGGTCGTCAAAGGAATCAATATCCAGCGCCCGCCGGCAGACGCTGACAATATCCGCGTACTGGGCCTTGGATTTCAGCATTTCAATATACGCGTACACGGCCGCCATGTACTTGTTATGCATGGTGGTCGCCTTCGCGAGCGCCCATTCGTTCTGCTCGCTGTGCTGCAGCAGATCGCCCGCGTATTTCTCCAGCAGCTGATTATACAACCGGCGCTGTTCCGAGGCCGGAACATTGTTTTCGCTCAGGCGCTCAAAGATCGCGTCGATCTCATACATATCGATGGTCATGCCGTCGATACATTTCCAGTGATACGCACCGCGGTCCGATACAATGCAGGCGCCCAGCGAAGGATCAATCTGATTCAGCAGGACCCGCAGGCGGGAAACCAGCGTCTTCAGCGCATTCTCCGGATTGATGCTCTTATCCTCATCCCACAGGGCATTCAGGAGCTTCTGGTTCGGCACCGGCTCTCCCTCGTTCAGAATCAGATACTGAACCAGGGCCGCCCCTTTCTTGGACTTGGCCGCCAGGTGGTCCGTCTTTTTCTCGTCAATAAAAATCAGGAAATGATCCATCATCTGGATTCTGATCGTATCCGCCACGGTATTCATCCTCCTTCGGAGCGCAGCCGCTCCTGTGTATAGCCCGTCTTGTAACCGAATCTACGCGAAAAGTCACATTTCGATATGTGGGTATATTCTATCAGGTAACAGACAATTTGGCAAGCAAAAAAGATCCGGCAGCGCCGCAACGGACGCTGCCGGAAAAGGAGGATAGAAATATGAAGAAGTTTCTGTCAGTCTACAGTAAAGAGGACCACACGATACTCCCGGTTCAGATTGTCTTCTTCCAGGATGTAACTGTACTGATCGCCGCTGGCGATGGAGTACCAGCCACGTTTGTCCCCGTCATTGGCTTCCCACACGATGCGGTAGCTTACGTCCGCATTGGCCACGACCGCGGCCAGGGTGATTTCGTCGCCCATGTGGAGCATGCCTTCATTGGTCAGGATGATATCCGCGCTTCCGCTGAATTCGACTTCCTCGTACAGTTCCGGATCATTGAACTGCTCCAGCAGCTCCACGGAAACATCGCCGGGGTCGTCATCGAAGAAATCCTCGCCGCCGTATTCTTCGAACTCTTCGTCAAAATAATCTTCAAATTCGTCGGTTACATTATTTTCTTCAGTCGGCTCGAAGTTAGTTACTTCTTCCACACCGCTCTGGGCAGCTTCTTCAGCGGCACGAATCGCTTCTTCCTCGGCAGCCTTGCGGGCAGCTTCTTCTTCGGCGGCCTTCAGGGCTTCATCCGCAGCCGCGGCAGCCTCTTCTTCGGCCTTGCGGGCGGCTTCCTCTTCGGCGGCCTTCTGAGCTTCCTCGGCGGCAGCGGCGGCTTCTTCTTCCGCCAGGCGGGCCGCTTCTTCCTCGGCCAGGCGCTGCGCTTCGGCGGCTTCTTCTTCCGCCAGACGGGCAGCCTCTTCCTCGGCCGCTTTGCGGGCTTCTTCTTCCAGCCTCTTCGCCTCTTCTTCAGCGGCGATCCGGGCTTCCTCTTCCAGCTCCGCGGCGATCCGGGCAGCTTCTTCAGCGGCTTCTTCTTCCGCCTTCTTCGCTTCTTCCGCGGCAGCTTCCTCGGCCGCCTGGGCTTCCGCCTGGGCCGTCTCGTCCGTCACCGCGCCGGGGATTTCTTCGTCCGTTCCTTCAGCATATACAACAGGGAACGAACCCAGGAGCAGGGTCAGCATCATCATAATCGCAACCAGCTTCATCATCAGGGATTTCCGTTTCATATGGAATCGTCCCCTCCTTTCTTTTAATATGCACCGGGAGATACCGCTCCCCTGATTGCACCCTTATTCTACCATACATCGGTTATATGAACAGTTACATTTACTCTTTTTGTCAAAGTTTTTCGTGTGATTCTCTCGGGCCCCTTTTTCCGCTATTTGACATTTTCCCCTTCCATTATATACTATGGAGGAGCAAAACGGAAGGAGAATTCCCATGAACGGCATGGAAATCGCCCTGCGGGAAGGCCGCACCGCCCTGGAAGAAGGCGAAATCCCGGTGGGCGCCGCCCTGTTTCTGGGGGAGAGGCTGATCTGCTCCGATCACAACCGGCGGGAACAGTTACATGATCCCACCGCACACGCGGAGCTTCTCTGCCTTCGGGAAGGCGGGCGGATCCTGGGTGACTGGCGTCTGACCGACTGTACGCTGTATGTGACCCTGGAGCCCTGCCCGATGTGCGCGGGGGCCATGGTGATGAGCCGCCTGGGAAACTGCGTGTTCGGCACGGGAGACCCGGAAGCCGGCTGCTGCGGCAGCGTTTATGATCTACCCGCCGATCCCGCCCTGCACGGGCGCACCCGATGGCAGCAGGACCGGGCCGCCGAAGCCGCCTGCCGGGAGCTTCTGCGGGCGTTCTTCCGGAAAAAGAGGGATCCGGAAACGGATAAGCGCTGAAAAAAGTGCGAGCGTGACCGTAAGCCGGGTTCTGTCGTGGGCGATCATCTATCCACGCTCCGCGTCACCGCGAAGCTCCAGCGATAGCGAAGAACGCGGCGGGCCGCCGACTTGTCTTCATGTCATCTTGCACCGGGTGGGGTTTGCAGCGACGGCCCGTTACCGGGCCGCGGGTGAGCTCTTACCTCGCCTTTCCATCCTTACCGCGTAAGCGGCGGTTTCTTTCTGTTGCACTGTCCTTGGAGTCGCCTCCACCGGCCGTTAACCGGCACCCTTGCCCTGTGGTGCCCGGACTTTCCTCATACCCGAAGGGCACGCGATCGCCTGTTCACCTCGCACGGCGGTCATCTTACATCGAAAGGCGGATTTTGTCAATGAGACTGTCCTCCAGTGAAACGCTTTCCCGCGCCGGTATCCGGCCGGCGGGAAACACCGCTACCGGCACCCTGAAGATTATCGCCCTGTTCTTAATGCTGACGGATCACGCGGGCAAAATGCTGTTCCCGAACATCCCGGAGCTGAGGCTGATCGGGCGGCTGGCCTTTCCGATCTATGCCTGGTGCATGATCGTCGGATTTTCATACACCCACAGCGTGGTCCATTACATGCTGCGGCTTCTGCTGGTCGGCCTGATTTCCCAGCCGCTCTACATAGTGGCGATGAACCATACCTGGACCCAGCCGAATATCTTCCTGACGCTTCTGATCGGGCTCGGCGGTCTGTGGGGCATCCGGGAAAAACGGTGGTTCAGTCATCTTTGGGCGCCGGCCGCCGCGCTCATTCTCGCCGGCGTGCTGGGGGCGGATTACGGCTGGAAAGGCGTGCTGTTTCTCTTCCTTTTATATGCCGTCCGTGGCAGCCGGACAGGCATCGCCGCGGTCATGGTCGCCTATTTCCTGTTCTGGGGCTCCTATTACTCCCAGGTTACCTCCTTTTTCGGAGTCCCGCTGTCCTACGGCTCCCTTCCGGAGCCCTTCCGCGGCATTCTGTCCGCGTTCTTCCGCACGGAAACCTTCGGCCTGCTCTCCCTCCCCCTGATTCTGATCCCCTTCGGAAGCTACCGGAAAATGCCTCTGTGGCTTTCCTATGCCCTCTATCCCGCGCATCTGGGGCTGCTGTGGCTGGTTGAAACCCTGTTCCGGTAAGCGGTTTTCCGCCCGCCGGCGGAAAACCGCCCAAAAAAGAGGAGCAGCCGGATCTCTCCCTGTGATATAATCATCCGGGCAGGCCCGGGACCGGCCGGAACGGTCTCAGGCCGGAAAGGAATCGACGATGACAATCCTGATTGTGGATGACGAGAGTAAAATCCGTTCTTTAATCAAGAAATACGCCGTATTCGAAGGCTACACGGTGGCGGAAGCGGAAAACGGGATGCAGGCCGTGGAAATGTGCCGTGAGCATACCTACGACCTGATCATCATGGACGTGATGATGCCGGAGCTGGACGGCTTTTCCGCGGTGCGGGAGATCCGGAAAACCAGCAGCGTTCCGGTCATCATGCTGTCCGCCCGCGGGGAGGAATACGACCGGATTCACGGCTTTGAGCTGGGAATTGACGATTACGTCGTCAAGCCCTTCAGTCCCAGGGAGCTGATGATGCGGGTTTCCGCGGTGCTGAAGCGCAGCGGCGCCGGGGAGGAAAAAACCTCCGGCGATATCATCACCCTCGGCGACCTGACCGTGGACTTCACCGCCCGCCGGGTCACCGTGGCCGGGAAGGAGCTGGATCTGAGCCCGAAGGAATACGAGCTGCTGTTCTACATGGTCCGGAACCGCGGGATCGCCCTGACCCGGGAAAAGCTGATCAGCGAGGTATGGGGATACGACTTCTTCGGGGACGACCGGACGCTGGATACCCATATCAAACTGCTCCGCCGGGAGCTGGGCCCCTGCGCGGACAAAATCACCACGCTGCGAGGGGTGGGATACCGATTTGAAAAGGAATAGGGGACGGCTGGCTTTCCGGGAGACCTTCTGGGCGGGACGGCTGGGGATCCGGGCCAAAATCCTGATCTACCTGGCCCTGCTGGCCGGATTCATGATTTCCATGGTCTGGCTGCTGCAGGGAACGCTGTTTTACGCGATCTACGGGGTTTCCCGGGCGGAGCAGAGCAACAAGGCGCCAGCCGTGGTCATCCGGAACATGGACCGGAAGGACTACGAAGCCCTGACCGCCGAGCTCGGAGCCGAAAAGGACGTGCATATTCTCCGGCTGGATCAGGCCATGCAGTGGGAATTCTGGATCACCAGCGCCGGAATCCTCCTGGCCACCGGACTGGTGGGTTACACGATGGCCAAAAGCGTTTCCGAGCCGATCATTGAAACCAATCTGGCGGCCCGGGAGCTGAGCCGGGGCCGCTATACCCGGCCGGCCCACAGCGGCGGCTACCGGGAAATCGCAGAGCTGAACGACACTCTGATCCGGGCGGCCGAGGATCTGAACCGCGTCGAAGATCTGCAGAGAGAGCTGATCGCCAACATCTCCCACGACCTGCGCACCCCGCTGACCATGATCCAGGGCTACGCGGAAGCCATGCGGGATATTCCCGACGAGATCACGGCGGAAAACATGCAGATCATCATTGACGAGACCAACCGGCTCAGCACCATGGTCAACGAAGTGCTGGACTTCAGCCGTCTGCGCAGCGGCGCCCTGGAAATGCATCCCACGGTGTTCAATCTGACGCGCCTGATCCGGGAGATCGTCAACCGGGTCAGCAAGATGACCGCCGTGGAAGGCTATACGGTCCGTTTTGACGGCGAGGCGCCCGAATGGGTATCCGCGGACAGCGGACGCATCAGCCAGGTCGTCTATAACCTGGTCGGAAACGCGCTGACCTATACCGGCGAGGATAAAACCGTGACCATTTCCCTGAGCGCGGAAGCAGGGCTCGCCACGGTCCGGATCTCCGATACCGGAGAAGGCATCTCCCGGGAGGAACTGCCCTTTATCTGGGACCGGTACTACCGGAGCCGGGAAAACCACCGGCGCGCGGTGCTCGGCAGCGGACTGGGCCTGAACATCTGCCGGGGCATTCTGGAAAAGCACGGCGCGGATTACGGCGCGGACAGCGTTCCGGACCGGGGCACCACCTTCTGGTTCCGGCTGCCCCTGGCCGATCCGCCGGCCGCGGCCGAAGACTCCGGTTCCCGCCCGGCTTCCTGAGCGAAACCGTACGGCTCCGGACCGTACGGCCTGACACGGCAAAGCGCCCCTCCTTCGGCAGGAGGGGCGCTTTGGCATAAAAAAGAGCGGGTGATGGGAATCGAACCCACGTGACCAGCTTGGAAGGCTGGAGCTCTACCATTGAGCTACACCCGCAAATGGAGCGGTAGACGGGACTCGGACCCGCGACATCCACCTTGGCAAGGTGGCACTCTACCAACTGAGCTACTACCGCATGAAACCGGGGAACCTGTGCGGACGAAGAGACTCGAACTCTTACGCCTTTCGACACCAGATCCTAAGTCTGGCGCGTCTGCCATTCCGCCACGCCCGCAGGACAGACCCGGCGAAACCAGAAAGCAAGGAAGGAAAGTGACCCATTGGAGATTCGAACTCCAGACACCTTGATTAAAAGTCAAGTGCTCTGCCAACTGAGCTAATGGGTCATAAAGCTGGGGTGGCAGGGCTCGAACCTACGAATGCGGGAGTCAAAGTCCCGTGCCTTACCACTTGGCTACACCCCAACGTAGGTAAACTGCCAACAGACGGAAAGAAAAGGGTGAGTAGTGGGACTCGAACCCACGCTCTCCAGAGCCACAATCTGGCGCGTTAACCAACTACGCTATACCCACCATATCTGGCGCGCCTGGAGGGACTCGAACCCCCGGCCCACGGCTTAGAAGGCCGTTGCTCTATCCAACTGAGCTACAGGCGCATACCGCAGGACGTTTCCTCGGGATCCCGGCGCTCGACGGAAGCATTACCTTTCCGCTGACAATTAGGGATTATATCACGCTTTCAGGCGGGTGTCAACGAATTTTTCTTCTCTTTGTGTAATAGCTTCTGAGGACGGCCTCATTCAACCGGGCCGGGAAAAAACGGTGCAGCCAGACCGCCAGATGCTGGTCCGGACTGGCGATGCGCCGGCGGAAGGGCATCCTCCGGCGTTCCAGCGCCTTCGCGATCCCGCGGCCCAGGCGGTCCGGATCGCTGCCGTGGGTTTCGTCATGGTGTATTCTGGCCACAGTGCGCTCATATTCCTCCGCATAGGGGGAATCCGGATTCATCCGGGCGCCGTGGGGCCGGTATTTGTCGCTGCCGCTGCGGTGATCCCCCGGCTCCACCAGCATGACCTGAATGCCGAAGGGGCGCACCTCCATCTGCAAGCCCTCCGCGTATCCCTCGATCGCGTGCTTGCTGGCGGTATAGGCGTTCTGAAACGGAATGCCCAGCAGCCCGTTGATGGAGGAAAACAGAACAATCCGGCCTTCTCCCCGGGCGCGCATCAGCGGCAGCACCTGCTGATTCATGCGGACCATGCCTAGAAAATTGGTGTCCATCACCCGCCGGAATTCCTCCACCGTGGTTTCCTCGCAGGAGCCGAGCACCAGCATGCCGGCGCACTGAACCAGCGCGGAGACCTCGGGCGAAACCGCCAGCGCCCGGTCCCGGAACGCCCGGACGCTTTCCTCACGGGTTACGTCCAGCGGCAGCAGGGTCATCCCGTCGCGGGACTCCGGCTCCTGAAAGCTTCTGGCCCCGGCAATCACATTCCATCCGGCATCCCGCAGGGCCATCGCAGTATGGAGCCCCAGCCCGCTGGAAGCCCCGGTCACCCAGACCGTTCCTTTCCGGTTCATTCCTTTCTCCCCCTGCCTGCTCCCGGACCGGTCATCCCGGTACGCGGCGGCTTTATGATACCATAAATGCCGGAAATGAAAAAGCCCGCCCGGTTTGACTTTTCCCGGCGGGAGACTATAATGAAAACGCGCCGGTGAAAACCTGCCGGCATCCCGGAGAGCCTCCTCTTTTCCGGGAGAAAGGATACGAAATGAAACGATTCCTGAGCCTGCTGCTTGGGCTGATGCTGCTGTCCGTTCCCTGCCTGGCCGAAGAAGAGCTGAGCATGACCGAAATTGTCGAGAGCGTGGATCTGGATCAGCCGGAATCCGGAGCCTGGGATTTTCCCGTGGCCCTGGAGGACCTGAACCCGGACTTTGTCAAGCTGGCCAACAAGCACTACCTGCTCGAAAAAGGATACAGCGCCACTCCGCTGGTTACCGTGAAAACCCTGAAGCTGAACAAGGACGGGATGAACGCCAACGGAGGTATCCGCAAAGCTTCCGGCAGCAAAATGCAGCTGCAGGAGGACTGCTGCCGGGCGCTGGTCGCCATGTCCGACGCCGCCCGGGAGGCGGGATACAACCTGTATCTGAAAAGCGCCTACCGCTCCTGGTCCACCCAGAACACCATGTATAAAAACCGGCTGGCCAAGCACAACGGAAAAGACGACGGATGGGTATCCAGGGCCGGCGCCAGCGATCATCAGACGGGGCTGGGCTGCGACGTCATCCCGAAGAGCTGGCTGAAAGCCTCCGGCATGAACTCCAAAATGGCCTCGGAGCCGGAGTGCATCTGGATGGCGGAGCACTGCCATGAATTCGGTTTCATTCTCCGCTATCCCGCCGACAAGGAGGATGTGACGGAGATCAATTTCGAGCCCTGGCACATGCGGTATGTCGGGATTCCGGCGGCCACCTACATCATGGAAAACGGACTGTGCCTGGAAGAGTTTCACGATCAGCTTCAGGGCGCCATACAAAAATACCTGGCTGCCGGCGGAGACCGGAGCCAGGTGGAAAAACTGATTCAGCCCTCCACGGATTAACGGGCCGGGCATCGGAACAAAACGCCTTTCTGACAACAACCGGATCTTTTTTACAGCACCTTGTTCAGGAAATCCTTTGTGCGCTGTTCTTTCGGGCTGGAGAAGATTTCCGCGGGAACTCCTTCCTCGACAATCTTTCCGCCGTCCATAAACAGCACCCGGTCGGCCACCTCCCGCGCGAAGCCCATCTCATGGGTTACGCAGACCATGGTCATTCCCGAACGGGCCAGTTCCTTCATAACATCCAGCACCTCGCCCACCATCTCCGGATCCAGCGCGCTGGTCGGCTCGTCAAACAGCATCACTTCCGGCTCCATACACAGCGCGCGGACGATGGCGATCCGCTGTTTCTGCCCGCCGGAAAGCTGGCTGGGATAAGCGTTTTCCCGGTCCGCCAGGTTCACCCGCTCCAGCAGCGACCGGGCTTTCTTCTCCGCTTCCTCTTTGCTTTTCTTCAACAGCTTCATGGGCGCCAGGGTCATATTCCGCAGAACCGTCATATGCGGAAAGAGATTGAAATGCTGGAAAACCATCCCCATCTTCTGCCGATGGAGATTGATATCCACCTTCGGATCGGTGATATCCGTTCCCGCCAGGGTAATCGTACCCGCCGTGGGCAGTTCCAGCAGATTCAGGCAGCGCAGGAACGTGCTCTTGCCGCTGCCGGAGGGGCCGATGACCACCAGCACTTCGCCCCGGCGGATATCCGTATCCACGCCGCACAGCGCCTGCAGGTCTCCGCCGTTAAAATGCTTGGTCAGCCCCCGGACGGAAATGAGGACTTCGCTGTTTTGCTTGTCAGTGGTCACTTGCCCTCAGCCTCCTTTCCAGTTTTCCGACCAGCCAGGTAAAGAACATAACCATCACCAGGTAGATCGCCGCCACCGCCAGCAGCGGCATAAAGGCGGAATAGGTCACGCCGCGGATGATATCGCCGCCCTTGGTCAGATCCTTCACCGCCACATAGCCGGAAACCGAGGTTTCCTTCAGCAGGACGATAAACTCATTGGCCAGCGCCGGCAGCACGCTCTTCATCGCCTGGGGAATAATAATATGCCGCATGGTCTGCACATAGTTGAAGCCCAGGCTGCGGCCGGCCTCCAGCTGCCCCCGGTCCACGCTCATGATGCCGCCGCGGATAATCTCCGCCACATACGCGCCGCTGTTGATGCCGAAGGAAAGCATGGCGATCAGCACGCCGTTCCGCGAGGAAGCGAAAATGATGTAATACATGATCATCAGCTGGATGACCACAGGCGTCCCCCGGATCACGGTCAGATACAGCTTGCACAGGCCGTTCAGCCAGCCCATCACCGTTTTCCCCGGACCCGGATGCATGTTCTCGCTGTTCTGATCCCAGGTGGAGCGCACCGTCGCCACCAGCACGCCGATCAGGATGCCCAGCACGACCGCTCCCAGCGTGATCTCCAGCGTCACCAGCAGGCCGTTGAGCAGATAGGTCCACCGGTTGTCATCCAGGAAGTTCAGCTTGAAATCCGCCGCCAGAGGACTCAGCTGTTTTCCGGGCGTCACCTTCGCAGCGGCTGCCTGCGCCAGCTCCAGCAGCTTTTCCTCCGGCTCGCCGGCCGGCAGCGCCGCCCGCACATGAATGCAGGCGCCCTCATACGGCGAAGCCAGATAAAGGCTCAGCGTTCCGGCCTCCCCGGCCGGTTCCTTCACCAGGATGCAGGAGGCGCTTCCCTCTCCCTCCGTTTTGGCGGACGCCGGCCCGCAGGGAGACGCGCCTTCCAGCGCCGCCGCCTGCTGCAGCGTTCCCTTCCAGGGCTCCACAAGGATTTCGCCCGGATCTTTTTCGGCATCCTTGCCTTTAAAGAAGAACGCGGTGGTAATCGGATCCCCGTCCGGATCCGCCGCGGAGCTGTCCGCCTTGTATCCCTTCGGCGCACCGACATCCCCGAGCTTGACGTAGACGCTCTGTCCGTTTTCCTCTACCGTGCCGACCAGCCAGGTGGGCTTGATGCCCTTCACCTTGCCGTTTTCGATTTTCAGCACATCCGCGTTATGAAAGGAGGTAAAATAGACAACCACAGCAATGACGGCAACGGCCGCCACCGTCAGGGCGATTTTCAGTCCTGTTTTTCGTCTGCTGTTCATGAATTCCTCTCAAACAAGCAATAGGGAGCGACTGTGCGCTCCCGTATTGCTTCGTCTCCGTATGATTTTATTCCGCGGGAATATACTTCGCGATGATGGCGGCCACCGTGCCGTCCGCAATCAGTTCCTTCAGAGCGGCATTGATCTTGTCCAGCAGCTCGGTATTGTTCAGGGCCACGGCGATCGCGTAGTCTTCCACCGCGTACTGGGATTCCAGGATCTTCAGTCCTTCATTGGCAGCCACATAGGCCTTGGCGGGCTCGTTGTCGATAATGACGCAGTCCACCTTGCCGGTCTTCAGCGCTTCCACCGCGTCGGCGCCCACCGGGAACTTGGAGACCCGCTCCTCACCGAAATCGTCCGTGCAGTAGATATCGCCGGTCGTGGCATCCTGGACGCCGATCTTCCAGGTCGCGCCTTCCTTATGCAGATCATCCACGCTGGTGATCTCGGAGCCTTCCTTGACGATGACCGCCTGAATACCGGTGGCATAGGTCTCGGAGAAGTTCACGCTCTGCAGACGCTCTTCCGTCACGGTCATACCGGCCATGCCGAAATCAATCTTTCCTTCCGTCACGGCCGGAATGATCGCCTTGAACTCCATATCGGCAATCTCCAGCTGCATGCCCAGCTTATCCGCGATCGCCTGCGCGATTTCCGCGTCGATGCCGACGATCTTCTGATCCTCATAGAACTCATAGGGCGGGAAGCTCGCATTGGTGCCCATGGTCAGGGTATCCGCCAGCGCAGCCGCGCAGCCCAGCGCCAGGCTGATGGTCAACAGAACCGCAATCAGTTTTTTCATTTTCCGTTCCTCCTTCAAATCAGACCGTACATTTCCTGTGGAATGCGGTCAGTGTAGCACAGCCATCCGGCACTGTCAAGAGGGATTTTGTATTTTTATTCGCTATTTTTGCATCTATTCAATGTTTATGCATTTTTCTCTGAATATTATTCAGCATTATTTCTGTTTTTATGCGTTTCCGGGGCATTTCGCCGGTCCTGATCCCGGTCCAGCCGTTTCAGTGCTTCCGAGCGTACGCCGGGCGTCAGGCGGTAACGGGTGGGATCCATTTCCGGACCGGAGGCACGCATCCGGAAGATGCCGAACTTGATCGGCACGCCCTGGGCGGTAAATTTCTCCTCATGTTCGGAGACGTAATTGGGGCTGAACCCGGAGGCGTGCAGATCATGCGTCAGATAAACGATGTCAAACCCGCACAGATCCAGATAGACCAGCGAATCCTGAAACAGCGTATCGTCATCCGTTTTGAACCAGATCTCCCCCTCCGGCCGCAGGAAGGACCGGTACTGCATCAGCTGGCGCGGATGCGTCAGCCGCCGCTTGGCATGCTTCGGATGCTCGGTCCACGGATTGCAGAAAGAGATATAGATCCGTTCCGCCTCATCCTCCGGAGCGAAAACCCCGCCGATAAAGCAGATATCCGTCTGCAGCAGGAGAAGATTGCCGGGGTGCTCTCCGCACAGGGCCGCGGCGTTCCGCCGGGCGCACCCCAGCACATCCGCGCTCAGATCCGCCGCCACAAAGTTCACCCCCGGCTGATCCGCCGCCATGGCCGCCGTGCTTACCCCTTTTCCGCAGCCCATTTCCAGATGAAGGGGCTGCTCCGGGCGGGCAAAAAACGCCCGCCAGCGCCCGCGTCTGCTTTCCCCGTCCTCCGTATACCAGGAGCAGGCGGCCAGCTCGGGCCGGGCCCACTTCTTTTTCCGCATATGCATGATCTTTCCGTCCCCCGCCTTCCGGCTGTTTTCTCTCGAAGCCGCTCATAAAAGGAGCCCTGCAGATCATCCCCTGCAGGGCAAAGTGCCGAAGGCGGGACTTGAACCCGCACGCTTTTAAGGGCAACGGATTTTGAATCCGCGGCGTCTGCCATTCCGCCACTTCGGCATCGGCGGCATTATATCATGTCCGCCGGACTGTGTCAAACCGATGGTTTCCCGCCGGTCCGCCCGCGGGGCGCCCCGTCAGCCGCCCGGATTGTATTCCACCGTTTCCTGGTACGCCTTATAGGTGGTGGTGAACAGAAGCTCCCGCCGGGTTTCCCGTTCTCCCTGATACCAGACCTTCCAGGTTTCCACAACATAGCCCTTCCGGCCGGTTACGGTTTTTTTGCTTTCTCCCGGAGCGAGGGCGGCGTTGATTACATACTTGGTTTCCGCCGGCTGGGGAAGCGTACGGGTGGTGATGCTCTCCAGGTCAATCCGCGTATCCGCGTCCAGGCTCATCCCGTACAGATTGACCGTGATTTTCCGGTTGCCGTAGGACGCCAGGATAAATACCGGCCAGTCCGTATTGTTTCTGAACTGGAAATCCAGTCCGGGCCAGTTGACCGTCGCGTCAAATCCCTTCTCCACATAGTTGGAGGGCCAGGCGTGGGGATTCCGTTCCACAATTTCCAGATTGGCCCGGGCCACGGCATTGAACAGCGTGGAGCTGGTCTGGCAGACCCCTCCGCCAATTTCATCCCGGCTCTGGCCGCCGGAAATCGCGGCGGCTTCCCGGTAGCCTTTCGCCGCCGTCCGTTCCCCGGTGGTCCGGTTAAAGGAAAAGGTTTCTCCGGGCAGCACCGTAATGCCGTTGATCGCCTGGGCGCTGAGGGAGATATTCGTGTTGCGGTTTTCGTTTTTCGTGGTCTCGGTCGTATAGGCGGAGATGAGTCCGAAGCGGTTCATCAGCTCCGTTTTCGTCACCTCGGCCAGCACCTTCTCCGGGGTGATCCACAGGGTGGTTTTCGTCTCCCCCGCGTCCAGCAGGGCGGCCGTCTGCTGATAGAGGCTCTCCGCGTCCAGCCGGGCTCCCGGCCGGTCCTCCGTAAAGGTAAAGGTCTTCGTATTGAAATCGAAGCTCTGAACCGTGCTGTTCACCGGATCCCGGTTGACATAGTTCACAATCCCCGTGATCATCCCCCGGAGCGCGTCATGATCCCAGTCCACCCGGGTGGTAAAGGACAGGGGGGCAGACCGCATGGCAGACGCTTTCTCCACCCGTTCCTGAAAAGGCGTCAGGCCGGAGGAGCGGGGATCCCCGGAACGCAGCCTTCCCAGCGCCCAGGCCTTCTCCACGATCTCCTTTGTATTTCGGGAAACGGGCACCCGCTCCGGCGTTACATGCCACGATTCATTGCCGACGGAAATCACGATATCGAAGGTCCGGTCCACGCTCGCGTGCAGGCGGTTGACCGCCTCCTCCGCCTCGGCCCGTGTCATCCCGCCCACCTGAAGCTGATCGATATAGACGCCCGGATAAATCGTATCGGTAAAAATTTCCTGCCGGCAGAGGGCAAAGTTCTTTTCCTTCTCCGCGTCCAGCGAGATCAGATTTCCGTTGACAAAGGCCAGATTCGGCAGAAAGCGGTAGCGGATTCCGGCCGCCTGGGGAAGCACCAGCAGCGCCATGGCCAGCAGCGCCAGCCCCGCCAGAACGGCGGCCGCCGTCCAGAGCCCCCGGTGGGGTTCCCGCCGGCGGTAGCGGGGACGCTCTTCCTCCGGCTCCTCCGCCTTCTCGAAGCGCTGAAAATCATCAAACACAGGAGAAGGCGCTCCCAGGCCGTCATCCTCGTTGTCTCTGAAATATCTTCTGCGGGACCGGGTCTCCTGCTGCCGTTTTTCCCAGGCATCCCGCTCCCGCAGCCCCTGATCCCGGCCGAGGGGCTTTTTTCCGGGCAGGGGCGCGTCCTCATGCGTCAGGTCCAGGTCCCGGATGATTTCCCCGTCCCCGTCATATAGTTCATACCGTTTCAGTCTGGCCATGATTACTGAATCCCCCTGGACTGATCATACTGCTTCCACAGAGGCGCGTAAACCGAAACGGCGCGCTCATGCTCCGCCAGCGTACGGGAGAAATACAGTTCACCGCTTTCCGGTTCCTTGGCGCAGAAATACAGATAGTTCTGCGCCACCATCGCCTCATCCGGATACAGGGCGGCCCGGATCGCCTTCTCCGAAGGATTGCAGATCGGGCCGACCGGCAGCCCTGTATAACGGTAGGTATTGTACGGGCTGTCCATTTTCAGATCCGCGTCGCTGAGCGCCATTTTCCTTACGCCGGTAATATAATGGATGGTCACGTCGCTGTCCAGCTTCATTTTCGCTTTCAGCCGGTTATGAAAGACCGCGCTGACCCGGGCAAAATCATTTTCGCCCGCTTCCTTTTCTATCAGGCTGGCCAGGGTCAGCGCCTGGTCCATGGTCAGGCCGATCGCTTCCGCCCGCTCCTGCTCCGCCTCGGGGAACGCCGCCTCCGTCTGGCTCAGCAGCTTCCGGATGATATCCTCCGGCTTCGCGTTGGTATACACTTCATAGGTATTGGGCGCCAGATAGCCCTCCAGCACATACTTCCGGCTGGAAGCCCGCCCGGAGGTCAGCACATCCGCCACATAATAATAATCCCGGAAAGCCTCCCCCGTACGGCACAGGCTGAGAAACTCCGACGCGTCCGCCAGAACCCCGTCCTTCACCAGCCGGGCCGCAAAGGCTTCGATGGTTTCACCCGGAATCAGCGTAATATTCCGGACCAGCGGATTGCCGTCCCCGGAAGTCAGCCGCTCCGCGATCTCCATCATGGTCATATCTTTCCGCAGGGCATAGGTCCCCACCTGGATTTTCTGCGCCATGCCGGCGAAATCGCAGTAGTATTTAAAAACGCTCCGGTTGCGGATCAGTTCGGCCTCCTCCAGATTGCCGGCCACCCGGTTCAGGCTCTGGCCGCTCACGATTTCAAAGGGAACCTCTCCCGTGTCCGCGGGATCCACCGGCGCGAAAAAGGCGCCGTACACCCGGTTGTATCCCGTCCATCCCAGGCCGCAGACCACCACGGCAACCGTCAGGCCGACCAGCAGAGGCCGAAGCACACGCCAGAGCCCGGAATACCAGAAAAAACCATATTCGCGCTCATCCCGCACGCTGCGGTACGTGACTCTCTTCTCCTCTTTCAAGCCTTTACCCCTCAATGCCGGGAATTCCCATCTCCACATCGGCCGCTTCGGTCACGATTTTAAAGATATCGGCCAGCGCCTGCTGCAGGCGCATTTCCGCCAGGAGATACTGGCTGACCTCCGGTTTTGAAAACAGCAGCGTGGTGATGCCGGAAAAGCGCTGCTGATCCTCCGCCTCGGGCGTCCGCCCGGTCATGGCGGCCATCTGAATCGTTACCTGCAGCTTCCGGTATTCCCGGATCAGCGCCGCCGTCGTCTCATCCGCCATCACGCTGTCCTTCAGCCCATGATAGGTTTTGTACTCCTCGCTGTCCCGAATATCCTGAGCCAGCCGATAAGTCGATGAATAATCCATGCACAGCGCCTCCTTTTAAACAAACGAACGGGAAGGAATCTTTCTTCCTCCCCGTCATTATACGTTTTTTTACCGGATTCATCAAGCGCCCCGGCGCCCGCTCACGCGTCGAGAATAATGGGCAGAATCATGGGATCCCGCTTGATTTTCTCGAAGATGAAGCGATGCACTTCATCCTTGATGGTATTCTTCAGATCCGGCCAGTTTTCCCCGGCCAGGCTCCGGGAAGCCAGAATCTCCTGCACCAGCTGCTGGGTTTTATCGATAATGTCTTCGTTTTCCTTCACATAGATAAACCCGCGGGAAACGATATCCGGCCCGCTGACCAGCCGGGCGTGATCCCGCTCAATCGCCATCGCCACGATCAGGATGCCGTCCTGGCTCAGATGCTTCCGGTCCCGCAGCACCACATTGCCCACATCGCCTACGCCCAGGCCGTCCACCAGCACGCCGCCGACGGGAACCGTTTCCCCGAGCGCCAGGGTATCCTGCGTCATCTCGATGACCTGGCCCAGCTCCGGAATCACGATATTCTGGCTGGGTATGCCCATGGATTCCGCCAGAATCGCGTGCTGCCACATCATGCGGTATTCCCCGTGAACCGGAATAAAATACTTCGGCCGGATCAGCGCGTGGAGCAGCTTCAGCTCCTCCTGGCAGGCATGGCCGGAAACATGCACCTCCGCCATGGCGCTGTATACCACCTGCGCGCCCAGCCGGTAAAGCTGATTGATCACCCGGCTGATGAACTTCTCATTTCCGGGAATCGGCGTAGCGGAGATAATGACCATATCGCTCTGGCGGATCTGCAGCTTCCTGTGCTCCGCATAAGCCATCCGGGTCAGCCCCGCCATCGGCTCGCCCTGGCTGCCGGTGGTCATGACCAGAATCTCATTATCCGGATACTGGTCCAGCGCGTCCATATCGATCAGGCATTCCTCCGGAATGCGCAGCTCCCCGATACTCATGGCCACCCGGCTGACGTTCACCATGCTGCGGCCGATGAAGCAAACCCGGCGCCCGTAGCGGATCGCGCTGTCGATGATCATCTGCATCCGGTGAATATTGCTGGCGAACATGGCCACGATCACCCGGCCTTCCGCCTGCGCGAAAAGGTTCTCGAAGGTCTCGCCGACCTTCAGCTCGCTCATGGTGTATCCCTTGTGCTCCACATTGGTCGATTCACAAAGGAAGGCCAGCACGCCCTGCTCCCCGTAGCGGGCAAACGTCTGCAGATCCGTCACCTGGCCGTCAATCGGCGTATAGTCCACCTTGAAGTCGCCGCTGCAGATCACCGTCCCGGCGGGACAGGTAATGGCGATGGCGCAGGCCCCGGCAATGGAATGGCTGACATGGATGAACTGGCAGCTGAACTTGCCCAGCTGGATGGTATCCCTCGGCTGCACCACGTGCATGGGAACATTCTCAACCCGGTATTCCTTCAGCTTCAGATCCACCAGCGCCAGCGTCAGCTTCGTGCCGAACACATGGGAGGGCGCCTGGCGCAGGATATAGGGCGTCGCCCCGATATGATCCTCATGGCCGTGCGTAAACAGATAGCCCCGGATATGATCGCGCTTCCCCATGAGATAGGTGATATCGGGAATGACCAGATCCACCCCGAGCATATCCTCTTTCGGAAATACGCTGCCGCAGTCCACGACAATAATATCGTCCTCGTACTCGAACACGTACATATTCTTTCCGATCTCATCAACGCCGCCGAGCGAAACGATTCTGAGCTTACCCGGCCCCTTCTGCTGCATTGCTTTCGCGTTCACGACAGCCCTCCTTTCCGGTCATGAAATGAACAGGGAATAAAAACCTTCATCAGGTTTTCCTTGCGCAAATCTCCAAACAAACATTATGAAGCTCACACGTAAGCATATTATAACCTGTATTCACGAAAAAATCTACTGCCAAAACCCGGTTTTTCATCTTTTTTCCCGGATCATTTCCGTTTTTTTTGGCAAAAAAAACGGCGGGGAAATCTCCCCGCCGCCGAATCCGCGTCCCAAGTCCGCCCTGCCGGTTCCGTTTCCCCGGCCCGGTCAGACGTACAGCGGATAATTTACCATCAGGGCTTCCACTTCCGCCCGGACGGCCGGCACCGCGGCCTCCCCCTCCCGGAGGATCCGCGCGATCCAGGCCGCGACCTTTTCCATCTCCGGTTCCTTCAGGCCCCGGGAAGTCGCCGCCGGGGTGCCGACCCGGATTCCGCTGGTCACGAAGGGGCTGCGGGTCTCGTTCGGCACGGTGTTTTTATTGACGGTGATATTGGCTTCCTCCAGGAGCGTTTCCATCTGCTTTCCGGTCATCTCCGTCCCGGTGAAGTCCAGCAGCATCAGATGATTGTCCGTTCCGCCGGATACCATGCGGACCCCCTCGGCCCGGAAGGCTTTCTCCATCGCCTTGGCGTTCAGGATAATCTGATGCTGATAGGACTTGAATTCATCCTTCAGCGCCTCCGCGAAGCATACGGCCTTGGCGGCAATCACATGCTCCAGGGGACCGCCCTGGGTTCCGGGGAAGATCGCCTTGTCGATCGCCTTCGCGTACTGCTCCCGGCACAGAATCATGCCGCCGCGGGGACCCCGGAGGGTTTTATGGGTCGTCGTCGTTACAAAATCCGCGTAGGGCACGGGGCTGGGATGCTCACCGGCGGCCACCAGGCCGGCGATGTGCGCCATATCCACCATCAGCAGCGCGCCGACTTCATCCGCAATTTCCCGCAGCCGGCGGAAATGGATCACCCGGGGATAGGCGGAAGCTCCCGCCACGATCATTTTCGGCGAGCACTCCTTCGCGATCCGCCGGACCTCGTCATAGTCAATGGTTTCCGTTTCGGAGGAAACGCCGTAAGGAACGAAATGGAAATAAGCTCCGGACATATTCACCGGGCTGCCGTGGGTCAGATGGCCGCCGTTGGAAAGATCCATGCCCATCACGGTATCCCCGGGCTTCAGCATGGCAAAATAAACCGCCATATTCGCCTGCGCGCCGCTGTGAGGCTGCACGTTCGCGTGCTCGGCGCCGAAAAGCCTGCAGGCCCGGTCCCGGGCCAGGTTCTCCACGATATCCACACACTCGCAGCCGCCGTAGTACCGCTTTCCGGGATAACCCTCCGCGTATTTATTGGTCAGGCAGGTCCCCATCGCCGCCATCACGGCGGGAGAAACAAAATTCTCGCTCGCAATCAGCTCAATATGCGTCCGCTGGCGGCCCAGCTCCTGTTCGATCGCATCCGCCACTTCAGGATCCGCCGCGCGGATCAGTTCCAGTTCCATGATCGCATTCCTCCGTCCATAAGCTTTCACATTTCAGTATAGCAAGCGCCGGGTGGCATTACAAGGCGCGAACAAAAAAAATACCGCCCGCGCTCAGGCCGGGCAGCCCCGCAGCACATCCTTCCAACGCTTACTGCTGCTTCCGTCAGGACCTGACAGGGTTCACGCCAAAGGATCGCACGGGACCCAACCTTCATCGCGCTTGCGGCGAAAGCAGTATAACCTGAAACGCCGGATTTTGCAAGAGGCATTTCCGGATCGGAAATTCATTCTTGCCCCGAGCGGAAAAATGACGTAAAATGGATGTGTTGTGGTTCTTTTTTGAGATGCGGGAGGTGCGGCATGAAAACCGGTTTTGACCATGAACAGTATACCAGACTGCAATCCGAACATATTCAGGAGCGAATCCAGACCTTCGGCGGCAAGCTGTATCTGGAGCTGGGCGGCAAACTGTTCGACGATTTTCACGCCAGCCGCGTGCTTCCCGGTTTCCGGCCGGACAGCAAGGTGCAGATGCTGCTCCAGCTGAAGGATCAGGAGGAAATCCTGATCGTGCTGAACGCGGACGATATTGAAAAGAGCAAGGTGCGGGGCGATCTGGGCATTACCTACGATCTGGATACCCTCCGGCTGATCGACGCCTTCCGCGGAATCGGCCTGTATGTCGGATCGGTTGTGCTGACCCGCTTCGCCAACCAGCCCGCGGCCGTCGCCTTTGAGCAGCGGCTGAACGCCCAGGGGATTCCGACCTACCGGCATTATCCGATCGCCGGCTATCCCACGGATATCGAGCACATCGTCAGCGATGAAGGCTTCGGCAAAAACGATTATGTGGAAACCACCCGGCCGCTGGTTCTGGTCACCGCCCCCGGTCCCGGCAGCGGGAAAATGGCCACCTGCCTGAGCCAGCTGTATCAGGAAAACCGCCGGGGCATCAAGGCCGGATACGCCAAATTCGAAACCTTCCCCATCTGGAACCTGCCGCTGAAGCACCCCGTGAACGTGGCGTACGAAGCCGCCACCGCCGATCTTTCCGACGTCAACATGATCGATCCCTATCATCTCGACGCCTACGGCATCACCACGGTGAACTACAACCGGGATATCGAGATCTTCCCCGTGCTGAACGCGCTGTTTGAACGGGTATGGGGCAAATCGCCCTACCGGAGCCCCACGGATATGGGCGTGAACATGGCGGGCATGTGCATCACCGACGACGATATCTGCCGCAAGGCGGCTGAAATGGAAATCCTCCGCCGCTATTACGCGGCCCGGTGCTCCTTCCTGCAGGGGCACGCCGCAAAGGAGGAAGCGGAAAAAATCCTGCTGCTGATGAAGCATCTCCATCTGAGCGACGATCTGCGGCCCGTGATCGGCGCCGCCCGGAAGCGGGCGGAGGAAACGGAAAATCCCGCCCTGGCCATCGAGCTGCCGAACGGCGAGATCGTCACCGGGAAAACCACCGGCCTGCTGGGGCCCTCCGCCGCGCTGATCCTGAACGCGCTGAAGAAGCTGGGCGGCATCGACAAAACCGTGCATCTGATTCCCCCGCAGGTCATTGAACCCATTCAGGAGCTGAAATGCCGGTATCTGGGGAACCATAATCCGAGGCTGCATACCGACGAGGTGCTGGTCGCCCTCTCCGTTTCCGCGGCCTCCGACCCGAACGCCGCCCGGGCGCTGGCCATGCTGCCCCAGCTGAAAAACCGCGAGGCGCACTCCACCGTCATTCTCTCCGCCGTGGACGACAACACCTTCCGCCGTCTGGGCGTGAATCTGACCTGTGACCCTTCCTATCAGAGCCACAAGCTGTATCACCGGTAAAAAAATTTCCCCCGCTCCGTGGAGCGGGGGAGTTTTTGTCAGTCCGCCGGAATAATCCGGGAGGCCGGTTTGTAAATCAGCAGTCCGAGAAGGCCGCAGCTGATCAGTTCGCCGGCTCCGACGGTCAGGGCCAGGAACCACAGGACATCCGGCACCCCGTATACCTTCTGCAGCACAAGGGGAACAATGATCGTATTGCTGACCACCGGGGGAATCCAGGCCAGGTTCGGCGTTTTCCGCATCAGCCTGGTTCCGATCGCTCCCAGCAGCGTGGCCAGGCTTCCGAAAACCACGTCCCAGAGCGCGCAGCCCGTCAGCAGGTTGGCCAGGACGCAGCCCACGGTCAGCCCCGGAACCGCCGCAACGGTCAGGCAGGGCAGAATGGTCAGCGCCTCGGACAGCCGCACCTGAACGGCGCCGCTGGCCAGGCCGACCATATTGGCCAGATAGGTCAGAACAACGTAGAGCGCGGCAATCGTGCCGCCGGTTGCCAGCTGCCTGGCGGAGAATTTTTGCATAGGGGTCACCATCCTTTAGTTTTGTTTTCGGTGAGGAAGGTCTCGAACTCACCGCGCTGAAAAGCGCCCGGTGAGTATACCCTTTTTGCTTCCGTTTTTCAAGCTTTGCTTTTCTTTTTTTCTATGATATACTGTGTCTATCAGCGAACAAAACACATTCCGGGACGAAGAGGCCCGGCGGAAAGGACGAGCACCGGATGATCATCGGGGTCTGCCTGTCAGAGCTTCACCTTGATCTGAATACAGGATTTGTAGCGGAACTGGACCGGGCGGTCCGGGAAGTCGGAGGCGAGATTGTCGTTTTCAACACTTTCATGGATCTGAACTGGTACAGGAAGGATAACCGGGCGGCCCGCAGTATTTTCCGCGCGATTCACTATGATATCTTCTCCGCCCTTGTCTTCGTTTCCAACAGCTTCCATGATGAGAAACTGTTCGACCGGATCGTTCAGGACGCGGACGCCCACGGCATTCCGGTCATCAGCGTCGGCGCCGTTCATCAGGGCTGCCACAATATCGTCAACAATCCGGTTCCGGCTTTCAAAGCCCTGCTCCGGCACGTGATCCGGGATCACGGCGCCAGAGATACGTTTTTTCTGAGCGGCATAAAAGGCGAGCCAAACTCCGAGCTCCGGCTGCAGTGCTACCGGGAGGTGCTGGAGGAACTGGGACTTCCCTTTGATGAGCGGAATGTGGACTGGGGCAATTACTGGTCCCAGCCGGCTTCCGCCGCCACGCTCCGGCTGATTCAGGAAAGGCCTTCGCTGCCCGATGCCATTTTCTGTGCGAACGATACCATGGCCATGGCGGTATGCGATACGCTGAAAGCCCACGGCTTCCGGGTGCCCGGGGATGTCATCGTCACCGGGTTTGACGGCATTCCGGCCGCCTCCATGATCCGGCCCCGGCTGACCACCGTAACCGACAGCCAGAAGCAGCTGGCCGAGACCATTGTGGATATGATCCAGCAGATTTCCGCGGGCATGGACATTGCGGATCCGCTGTTTAACCTCTTCCATCCCGTCTATTCCGAGTCCTGCGGATGCCCGGCTCCCGAAGAAAACCAGTATGACGCCCTGAGCCTTTTTAACACGCTGGAAGCAGAACGGACGCATGAAAACCTGATCTACCACACGGTTGAGCGCATGCTGATGCAGACGGAGCTGCAGGACTTTCTGGAAATTCTCTCCCACATGCTGCCCTCCGGATCCGCGGTCTATCTGAACCAGCGCTATCTGGATGTTTTTCACGGGAAATCCTATGATTCCACGGAGATCGAGGAGGAACTGATCCGGATTCCCGCCGTACCCCGTTCCTCCAAACCGACTCCGGAGCCGGTCATCCTGTATCACAGCAAGCCTCTTTCCTCGCTCCGGACCGGCGTTATCGTGACCACCGCCATTCACTCCGACACCGTGGTCTTCGGCTATTTTTCCGCCCAGACCCTGGAGCTGCGGACGGACATCCGGCTGATCAAGCGAATTGCCGATGTGCTGAACCTTGTTTTCACCATCCAGCTCGGCAACCTGCAGAAGCAGAATCTGCTGGCGCATATTGAGCAAAGCGCCTTCCGGGATCCGCTGACCGGCATGAGCAATCTGAAGGGGCTGACACAATGGTTCGAGGACTTCTGCGCAAAGCAGGAGAATCACCGGCTCTTCATTTCCCTGTCCGTCTATGAGATCAGCCGGTACTCCTATATTTATGAAACCTACGGCATTCAGGAAACCGAAACGGTCGTGCGGAGGATCGGTGAGGCCCTTTCCCGGGTCAATTCCACTGCTCCGAAGACCGCCCGCATCAGCGACAACCAGTTTGTGGTCTTTGACTGCGAGCCGGGCGAATCCCTGCTCAGCAATAAAATCAAAACCACCGTCGATGACTTCTACCGGACCATGACCTCCTACAACGCGGAAAACAACCGGGATTATTATCTGGAGATTCACGCGGGCTGCACCACCATGGCGGGCGGCTGGGGAACCGTGAGCCTGGAAAACCTGATCCGCCTGGCCACCGGCGAGCTGTATCTGAACCGCCTGAAAGCGGGACAGCACGACGTGGTGAAGGATACGCATATTACCGCGGAGCTCTATACCACCTTCAGCCTGCTGATGGAGAAAAATCTGTTCCGGTATCATTTCCAGCCGATCGTACACGCGAAAACCGGCCAGATTTTCGCCTACGAAGCCCTGATGCGCACGGACAGCCTGATCAACCTGACCCCCCTGCAGGTGCTGGCCATCGCCCGGGAATACGGGCGCCTCTACGATGTGGAAAAAGTCACCTTCTTCGGCATTATGGAGCAGTACGTCCAGCATTACAGCGCCTTCCAGGGCTCCAAGGTTTTCATCAACACCATTCCCGGCTACTTCCTGAACACGGCCGACTGCCAGGAACTGAAGAACCGTTTCCAGAGCTATCTGGACTGTTTCGTCATTGAGCTGACCGAACAGGATTCCACCTCCGACGAGGAGCTGATCCGGCTGAAGCAGCTGAGCAAGCCCGGCAGCCAGGCGCAGATCGCCATTGACGATTACGGCACGGGCCACAGCAATATGGTCAATGTGCTCCGCTACGGGCCGCAGTTCATCAAGATCGACCGGGCGCTGATCTCCGGGATTGAAGAGGACAGCAACAAGCAGCTTTTTGTCCGCAACACCATCGAGTTTGCCCACCAGAACGGCATCCGGGCGCTGGCGGAAGGCGTGGAGACCGAAGCGGAGCTGCGGACGGTCATCGAATACGGCGTGGATCTGATTCAGGGATACTATACCGCCCGGCCGGCGGAAAAGCCCATTCAGGCCATCAGCGAAACGATCCGCGCCCAGATTCTGGAGGAAAACCTCCGGCTCGCCCGGTTTGACGGCACGGCGAAAACCTATTCGGTCCGGAACGGGGAAAACATCGATCTGTTTGAGCTGGCGGTTCATCAGTATTCCCGCCTGGAGATCCCGGAGGGCGTCGTTACGCTGAACAGCCAGGAGGGCGCCCAGGTCGGCATGACGATCCGGGTCCTGGACGACACGGAAACCACCCTGATTCTGAACGGCGTCAGCCTGCTGGCCGGAAAGGAACCCGTTCTGCAGCTGGGAAGCAACAGCCGGGTGAATCTGATCCTCCAGGGGGACAACCTGATCCAGCGGGACGGGATCCGGGTTCCCGGCAACGCTTCCCTGATCATCTCCGGAACGGGCAGCCTGCTGATCGACAGCTCGAGAAACTTCTCCGTCGGGATCGGCGGCAGCTTCAACGATCCCTACGGTTCCATCCTCCTGGACCTGGACGGCCGCCTGGAAGTGCACGCTTCCGGAGACAAAGCGGTCTGCATCGGCGGCAGCCGGAGCGCCGGCGAAGGGATTGTGCTGAAGCGGGGAGACGTCAAGCTGGAAGCCAACGGCATCAACGCGCTGGGCATCGGCAGCGCCGCCGGAAACGCAGCCGTCCGCCTGCAGGGCGGCCGGCTTCAGTGCCATCTGCAGGGAAACGACGCCGTGGGCATCGGCACCCTGAGCGGATTTGCTTCCATTGTGTCCAACGCGGATACGGATATTCTGCTGGAAAGCGAGCGGGCTGTCGGGATAGGAACCATGAACGGGACGTCGGAGCTCCGTCTGCCTTCCGGGAACGCCAGGATCACCATTCGCTGCGACGTCGGCTCCTGCATCGGAAATTTCAACGGCGAGGGCACTTCCTATCTGTCCGGCGCGAAGGTATCCTTCCACGGGGAAGGCAACCGGGTGACCGGGCTGGGCAGCGTCGAAGGCGCCTGTGACACCCGGATTGAAGCCGGGTATGTGGAGGGCAACCTGCTGGCCTCCAGCCGCCGGCTCCTGGGCAACAACCACTCCCGCGTGATCATCACCGGAGGCAATATCCGGCTGTTCCCGGAGGATGGCAGCACCCCGGTCAGCCCGGACGGCCGGGCGCTGATGCTCGTCAATCCGGAGGGGGATACTTTCGAAAAAACGTTCAAAGATAAACGGGCTACCTGGTCTTACAAGGCAGCCCGTTCAGAGGACGGATTCCTGGGAGTCTGGATCCCCAGGTCATAAAAAAGGATTCATACCGGTTTTCAGGCGGCTTTGGGCGGCAGCTTCACGGCCTTGGATCCGTGCACCGTCTGAGCCGCCCCGATGGCGTGCTCCGTTTTGACCCAGTGCTGCTGATCCCGGCAGTGAATCAGGCCGTAAACCTGGCTGCAGAGTCCAATCACCATATTCAGCAGGAAAGAAGCGATCATAACAGGCAGCGATTTGATGCTGAACCGGATCCTGTTGTCTACCGCATCCGCATAATAGAACAGGAAGAAAAAGCTGTAGACAAAGATGCCGATGCTGTACAGCAGGCTGCCCATGGACATATCATAAAATACCATCCCGGGCTCCAGCAGGCACAGAAGGCCGGTGCACAATGTCTGCAGAAGAACAAACAGATAAACACCGCCCGTATACATATGGGTCAGAATGCTTAAAAACTCCCACACGCTGATTTTTCCCCTGAACAGGCAGCGGAACAGATTGCCGGTCTCATGGAACGTCACATACCAGCGGCCCTGGCCCCATCGGTTCTTCTGCCGTAGGGAAGCCGCGAACTGGGTAGGCTTTTCATCGTATACACGGGTATTATGATTCCACAGAATCCGGCGGCCTTCCATCGTGGCTTCCACCTGAATTTCAAAGTCCTCGGTCAGTGAACGGGTCGTCCATCCGCCGCGCTTATACAGATATTCCGTGGACATCGCAAAGCCGGTGCCGCCAATACCGCAGTTCAGCCCCAACCGGTACTTGGCCAGCCCGAAAAAGCGATTGGTCAGGGTAAATCCGGAATAATCAATCCACGCGACGGGGCCATTCTTGTTTTTGCATCCCAGATAGCACTGGATAAAGTCCGGCTTCCCCTTATCCAGATACTGGCTGTTCACTTCGCGGAACATATTGGTATCCATCAGATTGTCCGCGTCGAAAATCATCATCAGATCGTACCGGTTCTGATAATCGCCCAGGGACAGCAGGGCCTTCCGGAGCGCGATCGGCTTCCCGGTCGGGCTGTCCGGCCCGTCCTTCCGGGTTTCGATCACCTGGGCCCCCAGCTTTCGCGCCGTTTCCGCCGTCGCGTCCGTACAGTTATCGGCGATGATATAAAAATCGTACAGCTCCCGGGGATAGTCCATCGCCTGCAGGTTGCGGACGATGTCACCGATCACCTTTTCCTCGTTATGCGCCGGAACCAGCACCAGGAAGCGGGACTGCGGATCGTGATCCTGATAATCCTTTACCTTTCTTCCAAAGCCGAACAGGCTCAGCACCAGCTGATAGATCATCATTCCCGCGAGGCATATGGAGCAAACGGTTCCGATCACCCTCAGGAGAACAGTCAGAAACGGCAGCATGATTCATCCTCCCATGCCGGCCCCGCCGGCTTCCCGAAAAATAACACAACAGGCCTATTTAACATCACAAACCATTATTTGTCAAGGGCTGCGTTTATTTTTCCAGGGGGGGTCATTTGAAAACGGGGTAGGCAAACAAGAACTGCCATCATTTTTTGAAATTACAGTTGATCGCCAAGCATCAGAACTTTTTCTGCATAATCATTGAGTAGCGCAACCCGTCTTGCTTTTCTGCGAATGCTTCCACCCTTGAATGTTGTTTCTACCTTCAATAGTTTCTGGGCTATCTTCCTGATGACCGAGAGGTTTTCCGCTGAATATCCCAAATGAATTTTTGAGCTGTCCTCGTTAAATGCAACATCCAGTGACCAGTGAAGATTGTTTTCTATCGTCTAGTGTCCCTGGATGTGCTTTGCCATTTCATCTGCTTCCCATTCACGGCTGCTGATGTAATATGCTGTTTCTTCAGTTTGCCGTCCTTCTCTTTCGCCTTTTCTGGTCACACAGACGATAGAGGATAATCGTTTCCACTCTCGCACGGTTTCGATCCAGGAAACGTCATTACAGACTTCTACTGTGCGATATACATGGCGTCCATGCTCATGTTCCTCGTAACTGTATTCCTTCAGTTGCTTTTTCTCAATCGGTTCCGTTCTGGCCCATTTGAAATACTCTTCCACCGATTCATACAGATTCAGCTGATTCTTCTTTAGTGCCAGCAGATAATTGGCTTCCCGGTCAATGATCTTCTCAGCAATATCAACCTGACAGCCCATGGCATCTATGGCGACTACCGCACCTTTGACATCCAAAGTGTCCAGCATCTTGGGAATCGCCGTAATCTCGTTGCTCTTCTCATCTGTCTTGATCTGACCAAGAGAAATCCCATCTTCTCTTACCCAGGCGCTGATGATGTGCAGTTTCCCTTCCGGCGTTTCCTCGTTGCTCAGGCGGTAATTGCTGGCCGTACATATTGTTTTGCCGTCTATTGCAATATGTTTTCCTATACATCCGCCAACATACGGAAGCACCCACTGTCTATATGCTTCCTCCAGTTTTTGGGGAAGCATCCGTGTCATAAGTCTCCTGTATGTATCGTTACTCGATACTCCTCCGGGCAACTCCAGGATTGTCTTCAGCCATTCATATTTGGCGTGAGCATAGTCCTCTATCTCAATCCATGTCTCGCATCCACAGATCACTCCAAGAAGAATGATGACCAGAAGATCCACCAATTTATGCTGAATATTGCCTCCGGGACGTCTTGGATCTGGTATCTCCTCGAACAGTTCCATTATGCGATCCAACGACAGTACTTTGACCTTCTCCAATGCGCCTCACCTTGTTGATTTTATTTGCTTTGAGGCACTTCGAATCCTTTTGGCTAATTGGTAATTTTGGCTACCATCCTTTACATTTGGGCGTTGATTTTAAATGAGACTGCCCTGTTATTTTTCGGGCAAGGAATAGAGATACGTATGCAGAATTGTATTCTTATATTCTGTTTATTGAGAATCATTATCTGGCAGGATCACTCGATAACCAGTTCAAGGGGGAAACGATTATGAAGAAAACAGTTAAACTGATGGCGCTTGTAATGGCGATTGCATCCATATTACTTCTCCTGACCGGATGCCAGGAAAGAAAGCAAACTTTATATAAAACGGTTGGCAGCATTGTGACCTTTGGAAAGTATGAGCAGGACAATAACACCGGTAATGGCCCGGAAGATATTGAATGGATCGTACTGGATGTGCAGGACGGAAAGAGCCTGCTCCTGAGCAGATACGGACTGGATGTAAAGCCGTATAATACAGAACGGAAGGATATTACCTGGGAAGAGTGCAGCCTCAGGGCATGGCTGAACAACGATTTCCTGAAAAGTGCCTTTGCCCAGGAAGAACAGTCTGCCATCCTGCTGACTACGGTGGATAACAGCCAAAGTCAGGGATACAGTAACTATGATACCAATGGAGGGAACAACACGCAGGATTATCTCTTCCTGCTGAGTTATGCGGAGGCTAACAAGTATCTGGACGTAACACGCGGCGACGGCAATAATACGAAATCCCGTGTTGCACCGACTGCCTATGCGAAGGCACAGGGAGTTTTTACAATAGTTAACAACAAGACGGCTGACGGAGAAGCGGCAGGGTGGTGGTGGCTTCGGTCGCCCGGCAGACGTCAGGATTGTGCAGCCAATGTTTCCAATATCGGCTCGCTCAACAACGGCTACGGTGTCGACTACGAGTATGCGGTTGTTCGGCCCGCTTTCTGGCTGAATCTGGAATCTGATATTTTCTAATCTGTATCCAAGACGTTTTATGATCCTGCTTTTCGTAAATTGATTTTCGATATGGAGGGACGAGAGGTCCTTGTTCGACAAATCGACAAAGTCCGTCATGCCGAATCGCAACTACAAAGATGGATAGATAGAGAAAAATCAGAATCAGATATAGAGAAACAGCGTGAGAAAGTCAAAAAAGAAAAAGAGAAGCTTGAAGAACTGCGAAAACAGTATGAAATATGATACCGCCGCCAAGGCAATGGAAGAATCCAAAGCCCGGCTGGAAGCAGAGAAGAATACAAAGAGATCCAACGAAATTCAGGTCGACGAAATGCTTTCCTGGGCCACCCGCTTTGAGGATGCCAGCTATGAAGCCAAGCATCTGGTGATCGCCCAGCTGGTTGACCGGATCGAGGTGAAGAAAGACTACGAGATCACCATTTACTGGCGGATGACCGCAGAACAGTTCTTTGGGAAGAAAAATGAAGCCAGCGCATGAGAAAGCACATCCCCCTGCAGGGCTTGAAACCTTGCAGGGGAATTTTTTTGTTGTAGCGTAACCACACGAAAACACCGAAACCGTTTTCATGTAATGGTTTACAAAGGATTGCGAAAATGATAAAATAATATGTCTCATCTTTAAGCCTTGAAACCGAGAAGTAATAAGTACGTTTATTCGAAAAACGCACTATTGCGGTATCCATATTAGCACAGGATGAGAGCAGAAAGGCGGTGCCTGCTATGAAGCATGTCAAGAAAATCGTGATGTTGCTTGTTCTGGTGCTTGTGGTTGTCTTAGTGTCTGGCTGTCAGGAAAGTGATAAGTCAAAATACGAAAAAGCACAATCATTAATGGCAAAAGGAGAGTATACAGAAGCCGCTGAGGCTTTTGATGGATTAGGTAGCTATGAAGATTCATCAAAGCTATCAATGTATTGTAAGGCTGCCGCCGCAGGAGAAAACGGCGATTATGATGTTGCTTTCTCAACATTCGAATTACTTGGTGATTATAAAGAAAGTAAGTTTATGATCACATATTATAAGGCACGTCAGAATGAAGCCGGTGTAATTGATGGAACTTGGATCAATTGGGGTAAGTTGCTTACTGCAGCAGAACAATATGATTCTCTTGCCCTGTTCCGAGATAGCAAGGATCGTGCAGAAGCATGTAGAAAATCTGCTTATGATTATGCGGTGAAATGGGCCGAAAATGGACAATATAGCGATGCGATTCGCGTTTTAACTGAACTTGGTAATTATAGTGACAGCAGTTTTCTGAAACAATACTACGAAGCTTTTAAACTAGAACAAAGCAAAGATTATGTCGGTGCTTCGGCTAAATTTGCAGAAATCAGTACATTTAAAGACGCAAAAAAACAGAAGGATCTCGTCCTACAACGGGGATATGATTATGCGTCATCTCTTGAGACAGATGGAGACCAGATGGGTGCATATACCGTTTTTATGAGTCTCGGCGATTACAACGATTCATTTGAGAGAGCATGTAAACCATATTATTTGCTTGGCGAAACATATCGCTCGAACAAAGAATGGGATAAAGCAGTCGAGGCCTTTACACAAGCTGGCACATACAGTGATTCCGCGACACAAATAAATGCTACTCGATATGCTGAAGGAGAATCTAAAAGAGAAGCAAAAGACTGGAATGGAGCAGTTAAGGCGTTTGAAGCCGCAGGGGAATATGAGGACTCTGCCACACAAATCTTAGAAACACGCTATATGGAAGGCGAAGATAAACGTGACGCCAAGAAATATGATGAAGCAATTACTGTTTTCTCAACGATACGGGATTATAAAGATGCATCAGTTCAGGAAAAGGAGTGTATTTATCAAAAAGCATTGATTCTTGTCTCCGAAAAGAATTATGAAGATGCCGTTACCTGCTTGTATCTAATTCCAGAATACAAGGATGCAGCATCCCTACATAATACGTGTTTTGAAGACTTGTATGCAAAAGCAGTCGAATATGAGCAAAAAGGCGATGTTGTCCATGCTAGATACTATTACTTCAAATGCAGGAGCTATAAGGATAGCGCCGAGAAACTCGCTGCGTATCGCAAGAGATTTTCAAAGAGACTTTATGTGGTCGATTATCAGAATGTTACTGCCCTGAATGATAATGGTACTGTTAGCTCTTATAGCTATAGCTTAACAAAAGATGATGCTTGGAATAAGGGAAATATTGTTGCCATAGCAGGGACAGATAACAAACTATATGGCCTCACAAAAGACGGTCGAATTATCACTGCAGGAAAAGATTATAATGGTGATTTTGATGTAAAGGATTGGACAAATATCACCATGTTTGCCTACAACGATAGGCATACTTTCGGAATAAAAACAGACGGAACTATTGTTTACACATATTATCGTTATGTATCGGATGGATATAAAAAGAATAGCAGTGGTCAATATGTTGAGAAGCATAAAATGAAAACAGAAACCAGAAGTTACCAGAGACCTCTGAAAACGATAGATTTGTGTGCGCCAGGAGAAGGTGAACCGGATCGAGAAGATGAAGACCAAAACACAATTTATTGCCTTAATGATGATGGAACAGTATCAAAAGTTGTTTTGAATCCTTGGACGCCAACAAGTACAAAAGAAGAAAAACTCGAAGGCTGGGATCATATTGTTCAGATTTCAGCTGCACAGTATCAAATCTTTGGCTTAAGGGAAGATGGAACAGTTCTGGTTTATGGCGATCCGGGGAAGTATAATGATTTAATAGATGTTCATGACTGGAAAGAAATAATTGCCATTGATGCTGCAGGTGGCCTTTCAGATCGTTTGGTTGGTTTACAAGCAGACGGTACGGTAATAACAACAAGCAATTATGGTGGAAAAGAATCGCAAATGTCGGATCTCGTCGCCGTATATACAAGCGGGATTCAATCTCAGCTATTCGGAATAAAGTCGGATGGAACGGTTGTGATCGCAGAAACTGGCAATTATTCTTCTCAATACAAGGATTGGGATCTATGGGATTCTCCTCTGCTTAAAGAGAACCAGCAAGATTAAGCCTCGAACACAGGTGGTGAGACTAAAACTTCAGAATCTTCTTCGGATTCATCTTCAGAATCCTCTTCAGAACCTGAAGATAAAACGAAGCTTGTTAATGGCTGGTATATATCCGATGATGGTAAGTATGGTATCAAACCGTCAAATTTAAAGAAAAGCAACAATGGTTATTCAGTAAGCATCCAAATTCGGGATGAGGCAACAAAGTCCACACTGGTGAATACAGACGTTACCCTTAATACAGAAGATAGCATAGTAAAGAGTTTAGTTGCGTATAAAGCAATTCAAAAATTCGTTCATGAAGGTAATGGAAAATATAGCTTTAATGTTGTAGTTGACATCGTCTTTAGGGAGTTTTCTGAGATCTCTGGTATAACAATGTCACAAGGCTTTAGCTTTAATACCAACTGAGCATATTCGTGGAACTAAGGCCCCGCAGTCATGAACTGCGGGGCGCTTTCCCTTTTCAACCAACCGAGCCACCCCGATTTTCCAGCAACTGAGCCAGACGACCGTGTGAACGGAATGGCGGTACGAGCCGTTCACGTCACCGAAGTGAACCCTGAAAAAAGTGAAGCCCTCGGCAGTGATGCCGGGGGGGGAAAAAAATTGCAGCCCTTGATTTTCAAGGGCTGCGCTGTGGTGGTGACAGTTGGACTGTAAGCACCGTGCGGCCGTCCAGCGCGGCCGACAGCAGCTTTTCCCCGCTGTAAACCAGCTTCAGGGAAAAGAAGGGCGCCCCCTCCTCCAGCAGCTTCAGAAACAGGCGGTCCCCTTCCCACTGCGGCAGCTCTCCCAGCCGGTTCCAGGGAATCCATTCCGGGTCGCCTTCATCGCAGGGAATCATCTCTCCCGTAAATCCGTCCGCCGTGAACAGGTGCATGTATTCCGTTTCATACCGGTCGTTCACAAAGGTTACGATGCCGCGGAAACGCCAGGAGGTCAGCGTCAGGCCGGTCTCCTCCCGGATTTCCCGCAGGAGGCAGTCCTCCGGGCTTTCTCCGTCCTCGAACTTGCCCCCCAGGCCGATCCATTTGTCATGGTTCAGATCATTCTCTTTTTTCGTGCGGTGCAGCATCAGCACCTCATCCCCCCGCAGGAGATAGCATAGCGTCGTATTGATCACAGCAGCGCCCTCTGAATCTTTCCGGATACGGTCTTCGGCAGATCCTCCCGGAAAACCACGATCCGGGGATACTTGTACGGGGCCGTATGCTGCTTGACGTAGTTCTGAATTTCCTTTTTCAGCTCTTCGGAAGGCTCCGTGCCGGGCGTCAGAACGATACTGGCCTTGACCACCTGGCCCCGGACCTCATCCGGCGCCGCGCTGACGCCGCATTCCAGCACATAGGGCAGCTCCATGATCACGCTTTCAATCTCAAACGGCCCGATCCGGTATCCGCTGGACTTGATAACGTCGTCCGCCCGGCCTACATACCAGTAGAATCCGTCCTCATCCCGCCAGGCCACGTCCCCGGTATGATACCAGCCGTCGTGCATGACTTCCCGGGTCTTTTCCTCGTCCCGGTAGTATTCCCGGAAAAGGCCAACCGGAATGCCCTCAGAGATATCCACGCAGATTTCTCCCGGATTGCCGGGCGCCACGGGCTTCCCTTCCGGATCCAGCAGCTCCACCCGGTAAATCGGCGTCACCTTGCCCATGGACCCCAGCTTGTGCGGCGCCCCGGCCAGATTGCCGATAATCATGGTGCTTTCGCTCTGGCCGAAGCCCTCCATCACCTGAAGGCCGGTCTGCTTCTCGATCTGGCGGAACACCTCCGGATTCAGCGCCTCACCCGCGCTGCAGGCGTGGGTGACGGAAGAGAGGTCATAGCGGCTCAGATCCTGTTTGATCAGCATCCGGTACATGGTCGGCGGGGCGCAGAACGTGGTGATATGATACTTCGCGAACAGGGGCAGAATATCCGACGCGTCAAAGCGGTCGAAATCATAAACGAAGATCGCCGCCTCACACAGCCACTGCCCGTAGATTTTGCCCCAGCCGGCCTTGGCCCAGCCGGTATCGGATATGGTCAGATGCAGGCCGTTGGGGTTCACGCAGTGCCAGTATTTGGCCGTGTGCAGATGGCCCAGCGGATGTTTGAAGCTGTGCGCCGCAATCTTGGGATAGCCGGTGGTGCCGGAGGTGAAATACATCAGCATCAGATCATCGCCGCAGGCGGTATCCTCCGTCCGGTTGAAATGCGTGGAATACATCAGGTATTCCTCGTCAAAGGAACGCCAGCCTTCCCGTTTGCCGTTCACGATCAGCTTCAGCGTCAGGCTGGGGGCGTCCTTCGCCGCCTTCTCCGCCTGATGCGCGGTATCTCCGTCCGCGGTGCACAGAATCGCCTTGACCCCCGCGGCATTGAAGCGGTATTCGAAATCATGCTCCTGCAGCTGGCAGGTCGCGGGAATGGCGATGGCGCCGATCTTTTCGAGGCCCAGAATCGCGAACCAGAACTGATAATGCCGCTTCAGCACCAGCATGACCCGGTCTCCCTTGCGGATCCCCAGCGCCCGGAAATAGTTCGCGCAGCGGTTGGAAGCCCGCTGGATATCCCGGAAGGTAAAGCGGCGCTCGTTCTTCTGCCCGTCCAGATGCAGCATGGCCAGCTTGTTCGGAACCTCCTCCGCGATGGCGTCCATCACGTCGAAGGCGAAGTTGAAACGCTCCGTATTCTTGAAGGTAATCCGGACGGGCGTGCCGTTCTCGTCCTTCTCCACATCGGCAAAGCGGTGCCATACCCGGGTCCGGCCGTTCTCCGCCGGGAATTCCACCAGCTGGGTTCCGGGCAGCATCTTTTCCGGCGTCAGTTCGGGAATCGGGGCGCCGGTGGGGTTCAGCACGATGGCATAGAACAGGCAGTCCTTCCCGCCCACGGCGATCATTCCGTGGGGCGTACCGCTGTCATAGTAGATGGAGTCGCCGGGATTCAGCACGCTGGTATGCTCGCCCACCTGCACCTTCAGCTGGCCCTCGATCACGATATCGCATTCCTGCCCCTCATGCGTGGTCAGCTTGATATCTTCCTTTTCCGCTTCCGCGCTGTAAGCCGCGTGGACATACAGCGGCTCGGCGATCCGGTTCCGGAAGGAGGCGGCCATGTTGTAATAGATCATATCATGGGCTTCCTCGATGCGCTGCCCCTCTCCCTTCCGGGTTACGGTAAAGGAATTCAGGTTCGGGCTGGAGCCCTCGATAATATCCCCCACATCCACGCCGAAAGCCAGCGCGCACCGGTACAGGAACGCAAAGTTCAGATCCGAGCGCCCCATCTCGCAGTCGATATATTCCTGCTCCGTGACGCCGGTCTTATTCGCCATTTCCGCGATCGTAAAACCCTCAATCTCCCGAAGATCCCGGATCCGGTGCGCCATCTCCTGAATTTTAAAGTTCAGCCCCGTCATCTGCGCCATATGTCCGCCTCCCTGCTGTTTAAAAAAATGCCCGTCCCAAAGAATTCTTTGAGACGGGCATGATCATACCCGCGGTACCACTCAAATTGCGGAGAACCTCCGCCCCTTCAGGCTCACGCTTCCGGAAGCCCTGTGCTTTCACGCAGCCATCACGGGGAGGGTCTACTCGCCTGCCGCTTTCTTCCTCCCGGCTCCGGAGCCACAGCCTGCGGGCTCATCCCACGGCTCGCACCGGCCGCCGTGTCTCTGATCTGCCGAAACCCGCCACACTCTCCATCGCAGCTATTGCCGGGATTGTACCGCTTTCCGGCGCTCTTGTCAACTCCCCGCCCGGTTTTTCGTCTGTTTTCAGGCCGGGTTCAGAGCAGGAACGGCTCCAGCGGCAGGCCGTTTTCCCCGAAAAGATTCACCCGGTCGGAGTAATCGGTCCAGGCATAGCGCACGGAAACCGGATGCGCAACCTGATGATTCCAGATCCGGAGACTGCCGCCGGCCGGAACTCCCTCCGCCGGCACAAAGACCCCGTCCTCCCCGGCGATTTCCAGCAGCCGCGGCGCCTGTCCGTCCCGGGTCACCACCGGAGCCGACAGCTTTACCGTCACCGTATTGCCGACGGTTTCCCGGCCCAGCGCCCGGGGGGAAACCTCTCCGCCGCCCCGGAGCATTTCCGCCATCAGCTCATACAGCCGTTCGCCGACCGGCCGCTTCGCCGTGGGATGAATATTTCCGTATTCGCCCTGATCCAGCAGGCACACCATGCCGGTATTCCGCACGGCATCCCGGGCCGCCGCCTGCGCCAGCCGCAGCTTCGGCCAGAGGAAAGAATCCTGCGCTCCGTCATCCAGCCACATGGGCAGCTGCACAAACAGGAAGGGCAGCGCGGGATCCCGGAAGAGCTGCCGCCACCTGCGGATCAGCAGGATCATCAGCTCATCGTAACGGTCTGTTTTATCCGCGTCCTCCTCGCCCTGGTAATACAGGATGCCGGTCAGCGTCACGGGAACGACGCAGGCCAGCATGGACTCCGCCAGGCCGCCCGGACGGTACGGCGATCCCGGCCCCACCGGCGGATTCCATGGGCAGATCCCGCAGACATCCTGGATCTCTTTCCAGGACGCGCCGGGATGCTCCTGCCGGTACCGCTCTACCTTCCCGTTCCAGTCATCCATCGTATCGTTGAAAAGCTTTTCTTCCTTCAGGTAGGTCCGCATGGATTTGCGGCCGCAGAGGGCAGCGTAGCGTTCCAGATAGCGCGTGCCTTCCGCCAGAGTCCGCAGCGTTTCCTCCTCCAGCCAGCAGGTAATGGAGGTGCCGCCCCAGTAGCAGCCGATGATGCCCACCGGCAGATCCGGTTCCGCCTCCCGCAGCCGGCGCGCGAAGAAATACGCCACGGCACTGTTTTCGCCGCCCTGCTCCGGTTCAACCGCCTGCCAGCGGCATTCCCGGACCGCCTGTTTCTGATCCCGGTCGCAGCGGGCCTTTTTCGGCACATTGAAGAACCGCAGCAGCGGGTCATGATGCCGCCGGATCAGCGCGGGGCCCTCGTCCGCTCCGCTCAGGGTCAGCTCCATATTGCTCTGTCCCCCCGCCAGATAGACCTCCCCGACCGCCACATCCCGGACCGTCCGGATTTCATCCCCGCTCTCCAGGGTCAGCGTGCAGCCAGTCCGCGCCTCCTGCGGGGCCAGGCAGACGATAAACCGCCCGTCCTTTTCCCGGCCGGTGCCTTCCGCCAGCAGATAGCCGGCCGGATCATGCAGCCGGACCCGGACCTCCGCCCCGCGGGAAGCTTCCCCGAAGATTCTGATTTCCTTTCTCCGGCTCAGGATCACGCCGTCCGTAAATAACGAAGCCGGAATCATCATAGCTTTTTTTCTCCTCCGGTCTGATGCAGGTACGCCAGGTTCTTTCGGATCAGCTCCGTCCGCTGGCGCACGCAGTCCGGACTCCGCAGCGGATCCTCCGGCGTCCGGAAGACGTAATCCTTCAGCCGCTCCACATCCGTCTCCGCCACATGCATCCGCGTATCCGACGAGGCATAGTACAGATAGACCTTTCCGTCGTCATCCACGATCGCGCCGTTGGTAAACACCACGTTGCTCACATCCCCGGTCCGCTCCCGGCCCAGAGGGCCCAGCAGCATGCCGGAAGGCTCCGCGATCACCCGGGCGGGATCCCGCAGATCCGTCGCGAAGGCATACAGCACATACCGGAGGCCGGCGGCCGTATTCCGCACCCCGTGAGCCAGATGGATCCATCCCAGATCCGTTTTGATCGGCACCGCTCCGGCGCCGTTTTTGGATTCCGTAATCGTGTGGTACTTCCTGCGGCTGAGAATCCGCTCCTCGTCCACCACCGGGTTCGTAATATCCGCGCACAGGCCGAAACCGATCCCTCCGCCCGAACCGGTATCGATGAAGTCGTCCATCGGCCGGGTGTAGAAGGCATACTTTCCCTCCACAAATTCGGGATGCAGCACCACGTTGCGCTGCTGCGGGGAGCGGAGCGTAACCAGATTCGGCAGCCGTTCCCAGTTCTCCAGATCCTTCGTCCGGACGATGCCGGCCGCCGCGACGGCCGCGGAAAGATCCGCGCTGGATTCGTCCTTGCTTTCCGAGCAGAACACGCCGTAAATCCACCCGTCCTCATGCCGGGTCAGCCGCATATCGTATACATTGGTTTCCTGCTTTTCCGTATCCGGCAGAATCACGGGATAATCCCGGAACCGGAAGCCCTCGGTGGGGCGGTCGCTTTCCGCCACGGCGAAGAAGCTCTTCCGGTCCATTCCCTCAACCCGGACCACCAGGCAGTATTTCCCGTTCACCTTCAGGGCGCCGCTGTTCAGCGTGGCGTTGACGCCGAGGCGCTGCATCATGAAGGGGTTGCTCTCCGGATTCGCGTCGTACATCCAGAAAGGAGGAATGTGCTCCCGGGTCAGCACCGGGTTCCGGTACCGCTGAAAGAGTCCGTTGTAAAAATGTTCGTCAGCGGGGTTCGGCCGGGCCAGCAGCCGCTCATAGCTCTCCATCAGGGACTCAAAACTTCTGACAATCATACGCTCCATCTCCTGTTCGTCCTTGCCCGTTCCGCGGCGGGATCCTGCTCAGTAATTCTGCACCGCTTCCCCGTCGCCGTCGTGCAGCACGCTGTGCGCCTTGATATAGGATACCACCGCGTCCGCCGTCGTAAACGCCAGGCCGACGTTCGTGTCCGCCGCGCCGTAATAGATCGCGATCCGTCCGGTTGCCCCGTCCTGCAGCGTCGCGCAGGGGAAGACCACGTTCGGCACAAAGCCCGTCGTCTCGTAATCCTCCTCGGGGGTCAGCAGATAGTTTTCGCAGCGGTACAGCACCCTGGAGGGCTCCTCCCGGTCCAGGATCGCTCCGCCCATCGAATAGACGAATCCGTTGCAGGTCGTGGCGACGCCGTGATAGAACATCAGCCAGCCTTCGCTCGTTTCAATCGGCGCCGCGCCGGCTCCGATCTTCACTCCCTGCCACCATTCCCCGCCGCTTCCCATCACGTGGCGGTGCTTTCCCCAGAAGGTCATATCCGGGCTTTCGCTGAGGAAAATGTCGCCGAAGGGCGTATGGCCGCTGTCCGAAGGCCGGGACAGCAGGCGGTAGGTGCCGCCGATCTTCCGGGGAAACAGCACCGCGTTCCGGTTGAAGGGAATGAAGGGATTCTCCAGCCGGGTAAAGGTTTTGAAATCCTTCGTCTTCGCCATGCCGATGGAGGCTCCGTAGAAATCCCCGCACCAGATAATATAGTAGGTATCCTCCACCTTCACCAGGCGGGGATCATAGGCGTAGCGGGGCATCTTCGGCCGGCCGGCTTCGTCCGTCATGGGAACCTTCTCCGGCTCCACCTCCCAGTGAATCCCGTCCCGGGAATGGCCCAGATACACATAGGGAACTCCGTTTACCTGCTCTCCCCGCAGCACCGCGATAAAGCCGTCCTCCCACGGCACGACCGCGCTGTTGAAGATCCGCGCGATCCGGGGAGTCGGGTTCCGGCCCATCACCGGGTTTTCGGTATACCGCCAGACCGGGGTCTCGGTTTTCAGATCCGCGGGGCGGTCCTGCCAGGGAATATTCGGAAGCGCGTCAACGCCAATCAGCTTTACACTCATTTTCCTTTTCCTCCGTCCTGTTTTTTTCATTCATTTCTGCCGGTCCGTTTTTTCCGTCAGGGGCTTTTCGGATTCCCGGTATACCGGCTGGCCGCCGACCACCGTCCGTCCGAAAGGCCTCTGCACGCCGGCGCAGCGTTCCATCATGGTTTTCACCGTCAGCTCCACCATGCCGGCCGTATTCACCCGGAAGGTGCTCAGAGGCGGATCCACCTCCACCCCTCCCGTAAAGTCGTCAAAACCCGTTACAGAGATATCCTCCGGCACCCGGAGTCCCCGCTTTTTCAGTTCCTCGATCAGATACCGGGCCGCCAGATCGCAGTTGCACACGAAAGCGGTGGGCAACTCCTCCGGAAGCTCGGGCGGCCTCAGCGCGCCGTCCTCGCCGCGGTCGGACAGAACCCAGTCCTCCCGGACGCTCAGATTGTTCACCAGCATCGCCCGGTAATATCCCAGATAGCGGTCCATGATACTGCCGGTAGCCCGCCGGTTGCCCACAAACCCGATCCGGGTATGTCCGTTCCGGATCAGATGGCTGGTCAGGCGGTAGGAGCCGTAGGTATTATCGCCCACCACGCAGTCCGCGTTTCCCTGTTCGTCATAAAAATCCATATACACCGTGGGCGTTCCGGACTGCGCCAGCATCCGGTAGTAGGCCTTGGAGGGCTCTCCGAGCATAATCAGCCCCTGGGCCCGCTCCGTCAGAATCAGATTGGGCATCTGCAGCTGAGCTTCCGTCTGGGCATTCAGAATCTCCAGCAGGCCGAAATGGCCGTATTCCGACAGCTTCAGTATCAGCTGTTTGTAAAGAGCCGAATAAAAGGATTCCTCCTGAAAATACCGCTCCGGGATCAGGATTCCGATATCCAGATGCTGCAGGGAATGCACGGGCGCTTTTCCGGTATACCGGTAGCCCATTTCCTCCGCCTTGCGCAGAATCCGGCCGCGCAGTTTGTCGCTCATGCCCGGTTTCCCGGTGATCGCCTTGGATACCGTCACCGTGCTGGTACCGATTGCTTTGGCTATATCCCGCATGGTGGCCTTTTTGCCGCTCATTTCTCTTCTCTCCATCCATGCTGTTTTGCGCTCCCGGGCCCGGTCTTCCGCCCTCAGATCCCCGGATTTCTCTCCAGCAGCCGCAGGCACATTCTTCCGTTATGGTAGGGGCATTTCCATTCCTCAACCACAGGCTTGCCGACGGAACTGCCGTCCTCCCGGATCTCGTTCAGCCATTCCCCGCCCTCGCGGGAATCCACGACCGACCGCAGCACATAGTCCCACTGCGTCCGCATCCGCTTCAGCCAGACCGGATCCCCGGTAGACTCCCATCCGAAGAGGAAGCCCAGCATGGCCTCCGCCTGAGGCCACCAGGCCCGGATCGTGTTGACCTGACCGTCCACGATTTCATAATGCAGGCCATGATCGGTAAAAGCGCGTTCCGTCGCGCTCTCCAGCAGGTCCAGGCACATCGGCTGCCATTTTTCGGCCCCTTCCCCGCCTGCCAGACTTTCCGCCGCGTCCTTCAGCAGCCAGCTGCCTTCAATGTCATGCCCGTAGCTCTGCATATCCAGCAGCGGCCGGAAATCCGCGTCAAAGAACACCTCCATGCGCCGCTTACCCGGATTATATACTGTTGTCAGGGTCTGTTCAAGCCCCCGCAGCCCCGCTTCCCGGACCGCCGGGTCGGGGCAGGCCCGCTCCAGCTCCGCGTAAGCCTCGATCACATGCAGCAGCGTATTCATCGTCCGGGAGGCCATCACGCCGTTTTCGCTGAGTTTTTCATTGCTTTCCGGGGTAAAATCCGCCTTCAGGGCTTCCAGATATCCCTTGTCATCCCGGCATTTCCCTTCGATCACCCGGAACAGATCCATCGCCCTGCCCAGCGCTTCCTTTTTTCCGGTCAGCCGGTAATAGGCCGCCAGTCCGTAGACGGCAAACGCCTGGCAGTAGGTGTGTTTCGTGGTATCAGCCGGTTTCCCGTCAAAGGTTACGGACCAGAACACCCCGCCGTTTTCCGGATCGAGAAAGGCGTCCAGAAACGCGTACGCCTGATCCGCGAAGGGAATCAGATCCGCCCGCTTCAGCACCCGGGCCGCGGTGGAAAAGGTCCACAGGATCCGGCTGTTCAGAATGCAGCCCTTGTCCGCCCGCCGGTTCAGCTTCAGGCCTTCATCCATATAGCCGTAGAATCCGCCGTGCGCATCATCCTTCAGCGCCTCCCAGAAGGGCAGAATCTTTCCCTCCAGGTGCGCTTTGATCTCATTATACAGCATAGGGTTCCTCCTTGCTCAGCCCTTCACGGAACCGCTGGCCAGTCCGGCGTATACCTGCTTCTGGAAGAAGAGGAAAACAATCAGCGAGGGAATCATTTTCACGGTTTCTCCTCCTCTTTCACATTTGTTAAGTTTACAAACTTAACTTGTTAACCGAATTATAAACAAAGCTCCCCGGCTTTGTCAAGCCCTCCATGTCAGGTCATTATTGGGCTGTTTGTATTTGTCCGCACCTATTGATATAACATATCCAGCCCTTTAATTCCTTCATTTCCGGCTAAATTTAGTTAACAGTTTAGTTAACAGAAGCCGTTGTCCGTAAAAAATTATTTTTTTTGAAAAAATCACTTCATGCTTTTGTCATTTTTTCTGATTGACAGCGTACCTGTCTTTTTCTATCCTATTATCATTCGCCGCGGGACAGCCCCGGCCGTTCCGCGCGGCGGCAGAATTCGCGATGATTGATGAACGGAGGATAGCACATGGATACGAACAGGCGCCCTGACAGCATGGAACGGATTACAACTCCCGAACTGGCCCAGGCCTTTATTGAAGAGCAGGTTCATGCCATCAGGCAGCAGGTCGGCAGTAAAAAAGTGCTGCTTGCCCTCTCCGGCGGCGTGGACAGTTCCGTCGTTGCCGCGCTGCTGATCCGGGCCGTCGGGCAGCAGCTGGTGGCGGTACATGTTAACCACGGACTTCTTCGCAAAGGTGAACCGGAACAGGTAATCGAGGTTTTCCGCAATCAGATGAACGCCAATCTGGTATATGTGGACGCGGTGGACCGTTTCCTGGACAAGCTGGCCGGAGTCAGCGACCCGGAGCAAAAGCGGAAGATCATCGGCGCCGAGTTTATCCGCGTGTTTGAAGAGGAAGCCCGCAAGCAGGATGATATCGCCTTCCTGGCTCAGGGCACCATCTATCCCGATATTCTGGAAAGCAAGGGCGTCAAAGCCCATCACAATGTCGGCGGTCTGCCGGATGATCTGCAGTTTGAACTGGTGGAGCCCGTCAAGCTGCTGTACAAGGATGAGGTGCGCATCGTCGGAAAGGCCCTCGGCCTGCCGGATTCCATGGTCTACCGCCAGCCCTTCCCCGGCCCCGGCCTGGGCGTGCGCTGCGTCGGCGCCATTACCCGGGACCGTCTGGAAGCCCTGCGGGAAGCGGACGCCATCGTCCGGGAAGAGATCGGATCCCTTCCGGAAGTTCCCTGGCAGTACTTCTGCGCCATCCCCGATTTCCAGTCCACAGGCATTAAATATGTGGACGGAAAAGGCGAGCGCTACATGGGCTGGGCCGTCGTCATCCGCGCGGTCAACACCGTGGACGCCGTTACCGCCACCGTGCCGGAAATTCCCTTCCAGATGCTCAGCCGCATCCGCGACCGGATCATCGAAACCGTCCCCGGCGTCAACCGCGTCCTGTGGGATATCAGTGAAAAGCCCGTCGCCACCATCGAGTGGGA
>SVGS01000036.1 GCA_015056205.1 Clostridiales bacterium
AATTGGATAATAATACAGTTCGAGAGCCTCCTCGATCTCTGCAACCTGTTCTTTGGGCAGCTGTAATATCTCAACATTCTCACATCGTCACATCGATGTTGATGACCAGGCTTTCGACGCTGCCGGCCAGGCAGAGGGCGATATGGACCGGCATGGCCTTATGTGCCCGGCGGTCCGCATCGGACTGCAGGTCATAGGAATCCGCCCAGAGGAGATAGCCGTTTTCAACCATGTCCCCGGGCTGAAGGCTGCCGACCTCGGCGCCCCGCCAGGGGGCCGTGGCCAGGACGCCCCGGGCGGCCCAGACTGTCAACAAAAGCCCCTGTTTCCCGAAAGGAAATAGGGGCTTTGTCTTTCCATCAATATCAGATATGAAAAAGGCTGCCTTAATTCACGAACCGGAATCAGTTCAAAGACGCGATCCTGACTGTTACCGCAGGGCTGTTGATGAACTCCGTCAGCTGTTCCCGGTCGTAGAAGGATTCCTTCCTTGTCAGGAATACATCCGGATCGGCGCCGCGGGCGGGTGCTTCGCGGCTGCGGCGGACGGCGGCTTCCCGCAGCCGCATGAAGATCATGACAGATGGCCGGGCGAAGTCCGGGAGACGATCATCTCCCGACGCAGGGATCCGGAGGCCTCCGGCGCCTGCCTTGCCTCTGCAGGTTTACAACGGCTGAATCATTTCCTTCAGGCAGGTCAGCACATCCTCCAGATCCCGTGCCACCAGGTCACACTGTGTCCGGAGCGCCGCTGTATAGGGAATCAGATCCGGAACCATACATACCATGCAGCCGGCGGCCCGTCCCGCTGTAACGCCGTTAACAGAATCCTCCAGCACCAGACAGTTTTCGCAGGGAACGTTCAGGCATGCGGCAGCCTGCAGAAACAGGTCAGGGGCCGGCTTGGAGTGCACCGCTTTTTCCCCGGTTACCTGTATGGATTCCGGGAAGAAGTCCAGCAGGCCCGTCAGGCGCAGGCAGTTTTCCGCACGTTCACGGCTGGAAGAAGAAGCCAGGGCAAAGGGGACATGCGCATCTCTCAAATAGGTAAGCAGAGCCAGAGCACCGGGCTTTGCGGTCAGACTTTTTTCAAACTGCACCTTCACCAGCTCCCGGCTGTGGCGGAACAGCGATTCCGCGTCAATGCCGGGAAAGGCGTCATGCAGGATCTGAACGCAGCCGCTGCGAGTGACGCCCAGAAAGCGCCGGGACAGCGTCTGGTCGATGGGAAAACCCAGATCACGCCCGGCCTGGATGCAGCAGCGCTGAGCGATCCGCTCAGAGTCGATCAGAAGACCGTCCATATCAAACAGCACTCCCCGGACTGGTGGAAACGGGGCAGTACGGATCCATATCATCTGGCAGTTTCTCCTTTTTCCGCTGGAATTCCCGCTACTGCAGGGAAATCAAGAGCGAAGAGTATTTCGCTCCTTTTTTTCGGCCAAAAGAACGATGCATACCATAACGCAAATGAGCGAATTCGTCAATATGCGGTTTGTGCGGCCGTCGGAAGTGTATTTTTCCGCCCGGAAAAGAAGCGGATTGAAAAAGAAAAAAAATCTAAAAAACAGCTTGACATATGCCTTATGATGATGTATTGTATTTACATAAGACGACTTAAGACAACTTGACCAGCCGTCTATATGAGAGAAGGAGGATTCAGAACATGATGAATCAGAACCAGATCCGTGAACTGAACGAAGCGATCGATGCCGTGCGTGGCCGCAGAATTGAAAATGTATACTGCGTGGCATGCGGCGGGTCCAAGGCCATTTTTGACCCGGTTCAGTACATCTTTGACCGGGAAACCACCATTCCGTCCTTTGTATATACTGCCAATGAATTTGTTCATCGCTGCCCGAAGGGTCTGGGAAAAAACAGCCTTGTGATCTCCTGCTCCCATTCTGGCAACACCCCGGAAACCGTGCGGGCCACTGCCCTGGCTGGGGAAAAGGGCGCCCTGACCATCAGCTTCGCCTTCAAAACCGAATCTCCCCTCTGGGAAGCCACCCAGCACGGCGTTTCCTATGAATGGGGCCCGGATACCGACGCCGGCAACCACAACAACGGTATGCTGTTCCGGGTGGCGTTCGGCGTGCTGAACGCCCTGCAGCCCTGTGAAAAGTACGAACGCGCCGTCAAAGCCTGCGACGTGCTGGATGAAACCTTCCGGGTCAACAAGGAGAAGTTCGCCAGCCGGGCCGACGCCTTCGGATCCAAGTACAAGCGGTCTCCCCTGATCTATACTATGTCTTCCGGCCCCTGCTACGGCGTGGCGTATTCCTTCGCTATCTGCCTGCTGCAGGAAATGCAGTGGATTCATTCAGCCGCCATTCATTCCGGCGAATATTTCCATGGTCCTTTCGAAGTGACCGATTACGACGTGCCCTTCCTGCTCCTCAAAAATGTGGGACCCACCCGTCCCCTGGACGATCGTGCAGAAGCCTTCGCCAGCAAGTACAGCCGTGATCTTAATGTGATTGACTGTGCTGAATTCGATATGCACCTGATCGACGAGGATCTGCATGAATATTTCGCCGTGCTGGTGCTTGGCGCCGTGATCCGCACGTATGCCGACGCGCTGGCGGATCACCGGGGCCATCCCCTCAGCGTGCGCCGTTATATGTGGCGGATGGAGTATTAAGAAAACCCCGTAAGGGAAATCATGGGCCCAGGCCTGTAAAGGCTAATAATAATTTATATGAAGGAGGAATACCCATGAAAAAGTTTGCTCTGATTCTGGCTGTTGTGATGTGTCTGTCCGTGTGCACCGCTGCCTTTGCCGCTCCGGTGACCGTGCGGTTCTTTCACCGCTGGCCCAATGAGCCCAAGCTCAGCTACCTCAATGGCCTGATCGCTGAGTTTGAAGCTGAAAATCCCGACATCAAAATCGTGACCGACCAGGTGCTCAACGACGCCTACAAGGAAAAGATCCGCGTGCTCGTCTCCACCGACGATATCCCCGATGTGTTCATGTCCTGGTCCGGCAGCTTCGCCAACAACCTGGTCAAGTCCGGCCGGGTACAGACCTGGGACGATCTGCTGGCTGCCGATCCTGCATTCAGGGATTCCATTGTGGCGAGCCAGTGGCCTCCTTTCCAGATCGACGGCAAACAGTATGGCGTGCCGTGGTCCATGGACGGTAAAGCCTTCTTCTACAACAAGGATGTGTTTGCCCAGCTGAACCTGTCGGTGCCCACCACCCTGGATGAGCTCTATGCCGTGTGCGACGCTCTGCGCGAAGCCGGCTATGAAGAACCCATTTCCGCCGGCTTCTCCGCGCCCTGGGCCGTGTCCCATTATTTGGGCACCATCTGCCAGCGTGTCGTGGATCCTGAAACCCTGGCCAGGGACTATGCCGGCAAAGGCGATTTTACCGATCCCGGTTACATCGAAGCCCTGAACATCTTCAAGAAGCTGGGCGAATACATGACCAAAGATCCCAACTCCGTGGACCATGAATTTGCCCGCAATGCCTTCATCTTCGGGGAAGCTCCCATGGTGTACCTGCAGCTGGGCGAATGCAAATACCTGCGTGATGATGTGGACTTTGAGTATTCTTTCTTCAACTTCCCCGCCGTTGAAGGCGGCAAGGGCGATCCCGGCCAGCTGACCGGAGCTCCCGAAGGCATGATGATTTCCAATGTGGCTTCTCCCGAAGTGCAGGAAGCCGCCGTCAAATTCGTCAAGTTTGTAATCAGCCAGCATGGCGGATACGAAATGACCAGGCAGACCGGCGAACTGTCCTGTGTGAAGGGCGCCCTGGATGAAACCAACCTGGATGCCAAGCAGCTGGAAGCTGTGCAGCTGATTCTCAACTCCACCCAGCCGGCCCTGTGGCAGGACAACGTGACCGACGCCGCGATCGCTGATGCGTTCATGGCCGGCGGCCAGCTGCTCCTGACCGGCGACAAGACGGCTCAAGATGTGATGAAGGACGTGCAGGCGGCGGCGGCTTCGATCCAATAAGGTTTTGAAAAGGAACCGTCTTCCGGCTGTTCTTCCGGCCGGAAGATGGTTCCTTTCCTTTTTGAAATCTGCCAGCGTGACGGCTGTGCGTATACATTGTTTCCGGGGGGTGACCTTATGCAATCAAGAAGAGCCGGTATGAGCAAAATGACGCCCTATGTTTATGTATTCCCTTGCATGCTGCTGCTGGGCATCTTTGTGTACATTCCGCTTGTTGCGAATTTTTATTACTCGCTGTTCAGCTTCAGCGCGCTTTCACCCATGAAGCTGTTTGTGGGAATGCAGAATTTCCGCACGCTGTTTGCCGATTCCGTGGTCGGTACGGCACTGATCAACAATTTGTGGTACTGCGTCATTTCCGTCGCCGTCCAGGTGTTTCTGGCGCTGGTAATCGCGGCGCTCCTGGAAGACAGGCTGATTTCCAGAATAAGCACCGTGCTGCGTACCACCTATTTTCTCCCGGTGCTGATATCCATGACGGTGGTTGCGCTGCTGTTCAGCTTTGTATACCATCCGAAAATCGGCCTGATTAACGCCGCCCTGAAGGCGTTCGGGATGAAGAACCCGCCGGCCTGGACCGGAGATCCGAAGACCGCCATTTTCTCCTCCATTATCATGTCCCAATGGCACTCTACCGGGTATACCACAATGCTGTTCATTGTGACCATTCAGGGCATTTCTGCCGACCTGTACGAGGCCGCGGAAATCGACGGCGCGGGCCGGCTGCAGCGGTTCTTCCATATAACGGTGCCCCAGGTGCGTGAAATGATGTTTGTCACTATGGTGACTACCATCACCGGCGCCTTTCTGGTATTCAACGACGTTTATATCCTCACCCAGGGCGGACCGGGCAACGCCTCTACCACCCTGGCCGTATACATGTACCGCAATGCCTTTAACCTTGATAAAATGGGCTACGCGTCCGCGATTGCCGTTCTGATGCTGATCATCTGTATGGCGCTGGCTCTGATCCAGAATAAAGCGTTCCGATCGGGAAAGGAGGATTGACATGCAGCAGACGTCTATGGTAAACAAAACGGTGAGAAAGCCCGGAAAAAGCAAAAATATGCTGCCGGACCGTAAAATGACGCCCGGCATGGCCATCGCGTGCTTTTTCCTGCTGATTTATTTCCTGCTCATTGCCTATCCGATCTTCTGGCTGATCATGAACTCTCTGAAAACCTATAAGGAGATTTATAAAAACATCTGGGCGATGCCCCAGGTGCCTCAGTGGATGAATTATGTGAATGCCTGGAACCGGGGCGTTTCCCGTTATTTTCTCAATTCCGTGCTGGTAACCGGCGCAACCATCGTGCTCACCATTTTCTCCGCTGCCCTGGGCAGCTATTCCCTGGCCCGGTTCCGTTTCCGGGGAAACCAGCTGGTATTCATGCTGTGCATGGGCGGCATGATGCTTTCTCCTCAGGTAACGCTGATTCCCCTGTATCAGATCATCCGTTTCCTGCGGATCAAGAACACCTATCTGGCAATGATCATCCCTTACAGCGCTTACCGCATCCCCATGATGATCATGCTGATCCGTTCTTTCTTCCTGACGATCCCCAAAGAAATGGAGGAAAGCGCCTGCCTGGACGGGTGTTCCGATTTTCAGATTTTCGTGCGGATCTTCCTGCCTATGTCCAAGCCCATTCTGCTGACCTGCTGTATCCTGATCGCCTATTATGCATGGAATGAATTCCTGTTTGCCATGATCTTTGTGGACAGCGAATCTCTGAAAACCATTCCGACAGGGCTGATGAATCTGCGGGATGCCCTGCAGACGGACTGGGGAACGCTTCTGGCAGGCATGACGATTTCCGCGCTGCCGCTGATCATCCTGTTCTTCTGCATGCAGAAGCACTTTATCCGGGGTATGACGGCCGGCGCAGTGAAGGGATAAAAGAGAAAAAGTACGGAAGCCTGTTCGGCGGCGGCCACGGCAGTGAAGGCGCAGCCGGGCGAAAAAGCGAGAAAGGAAAAGACCTATGCAGAAGAAAATGATTGCTGTGGGAGATAACGTGGTTGACTGTTATTTGGATGATCTGGTATACTATCCCGGTGGGAATGCCGTCAATGTTGCCGTCAACTGCAAGCGAAATGGGATCGAAGAAGTGGCGTACATGGGGGTGTTCGGCTCGGACAGCAAAGCTGAACACCTGAAGTGGGCCCTGGCCCGGGAAGGCGTCCATTTTGAGCGCAGCAGAACCGTGATCGCACCGACCGGATCGCCGGGGGTGCGGCTTGTGGACGGAGACCGGGTTTTTGTCGGCGGACCGAGAAACACGGCGCAGCATATCGTTCGCATCCGACTGACGGATGAGGACCTTTCCTATATCGGCTCATTTGCACTGTGCCATACCAGCTGCTTTTCCAGCATTGAACCGGAATTACCAAAGATGCAGAAGGTCTGTCAGGTATCCTTTGATTTTTCCGAGCGGATGGACGATGCTTATCTGCAGCAGGTATGCCCTTACCTGACCTATGCGTTCTTTTCCGGCAGTGATCTGACGGAAGAAGAAGTAAAGGAGCTGATGCGGCGCTGCCATGCGCTGGGTACGCCTGTCGTGGGCGTGACCAGGGGCTCCCGAGGCGCCGTGTTCTCTGAAAACGGAACGTACTACGTGCAGGGCATCAAGCCGGTGGAGGTCATTGATACCATGGGCGCGGGCGACAGCTTCATTGCGGGCTTCCTGACTCGAAGAATTGCGGGAGACGCCATGGCGCCTGCTCTGGACTATGCCGCCAGCGTGGCGGCCAATTCTTGCAGAATTCACGGAAGCTTCGGTTATCCGCACCCTTTGGATGACTGACAGGTGAACACAGGTGACAGAAGCGATTCGTGAGAGGGGGGGGAGCTTGGTGAAACTGGATGCAAAAACCCCTGTCCCGCTGTATGAGCAGCTGAAGAATTTGCTTCAATCTCAAATCAGTTCGGGGGTCTATTCCATCGGGGAGAGGCTTCCCGCCGAGGCGGAGCTGTGCTCCAAATATGAGGTCAGCCGAGTGACCGTGCGCCGGGCGCTGGATGATCTGGTGGCAGACGGCGCACTGGAGCGCAGGCAGGGAAAGGGCACCTATGTGGCGCCGATCAAATCCCACATCCAGATGAAGGCTTTCGATACCAGCGCCAAGGGCTTCATGGCTTCTTCGGTGCCGGGTACAGTCAAGCACACCAGGGTGATTTCCAAAAAGGAATACGTTTGCAACGAGATGGAGCGGGAAGCGCTGAAGCTGAAGGAAAACGACCGGGTATATGTGTATCTGCGCCTGATGATCCTGGACGGCTTGCCTTTCTATCTGGACCGGGCCATATACCCGGTGGATCGCTTTGCCGGCATGTTTCCTCAGGTTAAGGACGATGTATCGACGTACCGGATCCTCAGCGAGCAATACGGCATCAATGAAATGCAAACCTCCAGGGAAATCCGCCTGACCTACGCCACAGACGAGCAGGCCCAGCTGCTGGACTGCCCGCTGGGGGCTCCCCTTTTTCGGATGTTCAAAAAAGTCCGGGACAGAAATGACGCTCCTGTTCATCTTTCCTATACCTATTTCGTCGCTGACCGGGTGGTTTTCACTTCCGAATCCGTCAGCTGATCCGCGCCGACATGCATACTGCGGAATGAATGCTCCGTTTCACGGAATAACGGATTCAGATAAGACAATCCCGTCCTGCATCGAGTAATATGAAGGAAGCGTTTTTTCCGTTATTCAAGGCCCGGGTTTCTGTCCGCATCCCCCGGGGCATAAACCCGGGGAATATTCACACAGTTTCGGAAAGCTGATTTCAGAACCAGATATAACAAAGCCCGCAGTTCGGCTCGTAAGAACCGAACTGCGGGCTTGCATTTACAGCGCTGCCGCCGGGATCACAAGGGTTCCGGTCGAAACCATACGGGCTGTTACCGCAGGCTGTTGATGAACTCCGTCAGCTGTTCCCGGTCGTAGAAGGATTCATAAACTTTTGTTTTTCTCCTGACAGATAGCAGATTTCCCTCTTCCATATATTATGGATGTGAGTTTCCGAAAAGATACTCACCCGCATTATTGAGGCTATCTGTTTTGCCCGGCTATTTGATACAATGTAACGATGAACCCCGGAACCCCTTTAACGATTGTGAATCGGGTTCAAAGGTTTCACATTTACTTGAAGGGTGGGTTCATCGTTAAAAGGTATACGCGGGCACAAAAAAAGCGCCTCCGAAGAGGCGCTCAAATGAGGATGGATCCTTCATTTCAGTTTCGTTAACAAGTTCGAACGCCATTGTTTTGTCCTTGCACACGGTCACCATACAGGTACCAATCACATCCAGCCCAAAATCATCTGGCAAGGAAACGTTGACAGGTTGATCCGGCCAAATTCTGTGTTCAAATATCATGCTGACCTACGTATTTCATTTTGAAAAACCGCCCAGGTATTTAAGGCTCTCCTTGGGTTTTCTTTTCTGGGTGGCGCGATCAACGGCAATCAGGCCAAAGGTCATGGAGAAACCTTTTTGCCATTCAAAGTTATCCATCAG
>SVGS01000024.1 GCA_015056205.1 Clostridiales bacterium
AGAGCATTTCGTCAATGCGTCGATTGCCATGGAACAGGTGACGGGAAACTACCTGGAAGGGGAACAGCAGATCTGTGACAACTGGGCACAATACATTAACAGTCGGGATTTGACGTTGGAAGAAGCGGCAGAGTATATCAGGGCAACCCATGTCAAGGCTGACACGTCCGCCCACCTCATCGATACAGAAACCCTGACAGGCTATTCGACACGGCCGAAGCTGAACAACACCGATCAATATGACGTTTCCTATACGCGGATGGAGCTGTTCGGGGATGGGTCTTGGATCGCGGAGCTGGGCGAAGCGATCAACATTACCCGAACCTATACAAATCCCATGAACGGGGAACAGTCTCTGGCCTTCTGTAATCGGATCACCGTGCGGGATGCGGAAAAGGGGGAAAAGAAGCAGGCCTATCTACTGCGCATCGTTCCCGTGTCCAATCTGGAAGAAAAGTGGGTTTTCCCCAAGGAAGAGTATGGGAATGAGGATTTTTCCATCATCGACACGGACGGCAACTATGTCATCAGAGGACGTTCCTTTAAAAGCAACAGCTTCTTCGAGTTTTACAAGTCCTACAACCAGCCCGGAATCACGGCGCAAAACCAGCTGTTTTTGGACATCCTGTCCGGCACAGGCTCGTTCACCATGCAGGATTCAAGAGGCAGGGAATGCATTGTCGCCCATACGCCCATTACCTCCACAAAAGGCTGGGTGCTGCTGAGCTTGGCGCCGGTCATTAATCTGAATGCGGATACAGAAAACTGGATGCTGATTGGGGTCATCTCCTTCGGACTGCTGATTCTGCTGGTGATGGACTTCCTGTATATGCATTCCGTTAACAAAAAGCTTCGGCTGATGGCCAGGGAAGCGGAAGCCGCCAACAAAGCAAAAACTGACTTTCTATCTACGATGTCCCATGATATACGCACTCCGATGAACGCGATCATCGGGCTGACCACGATCGCCGAAAAAAACCTGGGCGACCAGGAAGCTGTAGCGGACAACCTGAGAAAGATCAGCCTGGCCGGCAATCATCTGCTGACGCTGATCAATGATATTCTGGATATTTCCAAGGTGGAGAGCGGAAAGCTCAATCTGAGTCCCATCACCTTTTCCATTGTGGAAACCGTGGAGAATCTGGTAAACCTGTCGCAGCCCATGATCAAGGAGAAAAATATCATTTTCAGCTTCCGTACCAATCGGTTTGAGAAGGAGTTCCTTTACGCGGATCAGCTGCGGCTGAACCAGATTTACATCAATATTCTTTCCAATGCCATCAAGTATACCATGCCCGGCGGCTCCGTATCCGTGGATCTGCGGGAAGAAAGCAGCGAAAAGGAGGGCTGCGTTAAGCTGATCTATCGTGTTGAGGACACCGGGATCGGCATGAGCCCTGAGTTCCTGGAAAAAATGTATCAGCCCTTTTCCCGGCAGACGGACAGCCGGGTGAACAGCATTCAGGGAACCGGGCTCGGGCTTGCGATCACCAGGCAGATGGTCGAGCTGATGAACGGGACGATCGAATGCCAGAGCGAACTTGAAAAAGGTACGGCCTTCACCATTACGCTGGATCTTCCGGTTGCTGAAAAGCAGCTGGAGGAGATGAGTATCGATGGTGTGGACGCTCTAATCGCAGATGACGATCCGATTCTACTGGAAACCGCTGAGGATACGCTTGAGTCACTGGGGATTCACGCGGAGCGGGCAAACACCGGCCTGGAAGCGCTGGAAATGATCCGTCGCCGGCACGAAGCCGGAAAGGATTACAATGTGGTCATTCTGGACTGGAAGATGCCGGAACCGGACGGCATCGAGACGATCAAGCGCATCCGGAAGGAAATCGGCGCTCCAATCCCCATTCTGCTGACCTCCGCTTACGACTGGTCGGATATTGAAGAGGAAGCGAAAGCGGCAGGGGCGAACGGATTCATCAGCAAACCGCTGTTCCGTTCCGGACTGTATGGGAAAATCAATGAGCTGCTCGGAACGGAAGTAAAGGCTGTGGAGCCGACGGAAGACTATTCCGACCTGGCCGGACTGAACATCCTGATCGCGGAGGACAACGATATCAACTGGGAGATCATCTCCACCATGCTGAGCATGTTTGGCATCACATCCGAGCGGGCGGAAAACGGACGAATCTGCGTGGAAAAAATGGCCGAGGCCACAGAGGACCGCTATGACCTGATTTTTATGGATGTCCAGATGCCGGAAATGAACGGCCTGGACGCGACGCGGCATATCCGTAAGCAGGAAAACCGCTGGGCGGCCTCCATTCCCATCATTGCCATGACCGCTGACGCTTTCTCTGAGAATGTGGCGGAATGCCTGCAGGCGGGCATGAACGGGCATATCGCAAAACCGATTGATCTGAAACTTGTGATCAAAGAGATTCGCAGAATCAAGGAGGAAAAGAAATGAACAAAATGCTGTGCGTCATCCTGTCCGCTCTACTTGCTGTCGTTTCGGTGACCTGCGCCTGTCCGGTGTACGCGGAATCCGCCGGCGTGTTCCAGCCAAGGCTCAATCCAGATACCAGCTGTGAAATCACTGTGGTCGGAAGCTATTCCAACTTTGAGGCGCTGGAGGCTGAATTCGACAGCTTTAATGAGATTTATCCCAATGTGGAGCTGACCTATTGGAAGCCGGATGACTATGAAAACCTGCTGGGAATGGTGCTGGAAAGCAAGAATCCCCCGAATATTTTCTTCTCCTTTCCGTGGATGTACGGAAATGATAACTATCAGACAGCCTTTGAGCATATGGAGGATCTTTCCGATCCCCAGCTGGGCCTGGATTTGGAATGCATCCGTCCCAACCTGCTGAGATATGACACTGACGGACAATTGCTGACGGTGCCGGTTTTTGCCAGAAACTATGGGATGCTGGTGAACAACGACCTTTTTGAAAAGGAAGGACTGCAGGTCCCGACCACATGGGAAGAGCTGCTGACCGTATGCGAGGTGTTTCTGAACAAAGGCTATGCCAGTCCGATGATGGGCTACAGCACGGGGCCTTCCAGCTGCCTGATGAGCATCCTGGTATATCCGGAGGTTGTGGCTGCCCTGGCCAGCGATTCCGAAGCGCTTCGAGCCGCGAATGGGATGGATCCTGCCGCCGGCGAATGCATGCGCCGGAGTCTGGAATCGATGATGCGGCTGATCGAAAACGGCTACATTAACCTGGACAAATGCAATGAAATCAGCGACAACTATACACAGGTCATTCTTCGCTTCTTTGAGGGGGATGTCCCCATGATGATTTGCACCGGAGATACCGTATCCGGAACAGGCAAACGGGAAAGCCAGTCCGAAGCGTTTTCTAAGAATCCTTTCACCTATTCCTTTGTTCCGATTCCACTCTCGGAAAACGGAGGTTATTTTATCGACAGTCCATCCATAGAGTTCTCGGTGAACAAAACCTGCGACAACCTGGACATGACCAACGAGTTTATGCGCTTCCTGATCAGCCGTGAAGAACTGAACAAAATGGCTTCAGTGAAACGCCTGGTCACGCCGACAAAGGATCTGTCCTTCAGCGCTGTGTATGAGCCCTTCGGCCGGGTGCCTGATGAGCGGATCCTGTGCCCTGAAACAATCGGGATTACAGACGCCCTTTTCGTGCAGGTGCGGAATGCGGCTTATCAGGTTGGAACCGGGGCGGCTACCATTGATGATGTTGTAAGTCAATATGGGTCCCTGAAGTAATAAGGACGCAAGGACACATTGCCCGTTTCTTCCATTCTGTTACAATCAACTGTCATGGGTCTCTTGCCTGCTGAGTTTCATTTTTCAAGGAACAAACATATATGGCCCAGCAGATCGCTCTGTTGATGATCTGGACCAGTCTCACGGCGCAGCAGAACTGTTATCAGAAACATATTATGTTGTCAGTCACAGAATTCGTTACCAGTTCTCAGATCCGTAACAGACTCAGCCGACCAAAGGCATCTGTTGCAAGACTTCTCAGCAAAATGTGTGATGAGGGGCTTTTGCAAGCAGTCGGTGCAGGGCGTGAAACAAAATATCAAAAATCGGCTCACTTTTCATGAGACGATCAGAGACGATTTATGAGACGATTCGCTTAACGAATATAGGAAATGGATCCGGTATAAAGTGATTCCGTTAATATGGTGATGAACATGAAAATCATAGAGTATTTCAGCAGCGAATGTCCGGAACACTGGCTGAGCGAGATCGGGCGCTGTGACTGGCGCGCGGGGCAGTATCTGTATCAGCTGTTGCGGGACAGCCAATTCCATTCGCTGCTGGGTGAGAGAAGCAAACTGCTGCTTCTGACAGAGGACAATCATCTGATCGCGTTCTGCACCTATGCCCAGCGAGATGAAATCCCGACGGAAGAGCTGACGCCCTGGACAGGCTTCGTGTATACCTTCCCGCAGGACCGCGGAAAGCGGCGCATAGGCAAGCTGCTGGAGTATGTATATCTGCAGACAAAAGCAGACGGGTATCCCTGCGTATATATCTCTACCGATCACACCGGGCTGTATGAAAAGTATGACTGTACCTTCTGGAAAACCATGCAGGATGCGGAAGGCAATGACTGCCGGATCTACCGGATGGAGATCGAGAGCCGCGATTACAGCGGCATTCTGGGCCGGCAGGTTTCCGGAACGATTGACCGCCCCATGGGGAGTGCTCATCCGCGGCATCCGGATATGATCTATCCGATCAACTGTGGTTACGTGGACGGCGTTTTTGCCGGGGACGGCGCGGAGCAGGATGCCTATGTGTTTGGCCCATCGAAGCCCATCCGGACCTTCACGGGAACGGTGATCGCTTTGCTGCACAGGCTGAACGACCGCGAGGACAAATGGATCGTCAGCACGGACGGAAGCCGGCCGGACAGGGACGGGATCCTGCAGGCCATCGCGTTCCAGGAACAGTACTATATGGGGGAATTGTATGAACGCGCTGATTGTTAACTGCAGCCCCGTCCGCAACGGTGCGACGGCTGAGATTGCCGGAATCATCGCCCGGCAGCTTTCTGAGTGCTTCGCGGTCCGAAGCGTATGCATCGACGACTACCGCTTTGCCTTCTGCAGGGGTTGCCGGAGCTGTCATCAGACAGCCGAATGCGTCATACATGATGACGCGGAAAAGCTGATGGCTGCGTTTGAGTGGGCGGATACCGTCGTCTGTGTCTCCCCGTCCTACTGGGCGGATGTTCCCGGGCAGTTCAAGGCCTTCATCGACCGCTGCACGCCCTGGTGCAACACCCATGAGCCCCACGCGGCGCTCTCGCCCGGAAAGAAGGGCTATGCGATCGCCCTGCGCACCGGCCCGGGCATGAAGGAGTGCGAGCGCATCATCGGCAGCATCGAGCACTTTTTCGGGCACCTGGAGATTCAATGCAGCGGACATCTGGGCTTCTGCAGCGTGGAATACAGGGAGGCGGTGGAGGCACGGCAGGAGGAGATCGAAGCCTTCTGCCGGATGATCATGGAGGAAGGAGAAAGAACAGATGAAGCGTGAGTTGGGTATCGCCCGCTGCGGGCTGGCCTGCTGTTTATGTTCAGAGAACGTCCTCTGCAAAGGCTGCAGGCGCGATGGCTTTAAGGAGCTTTCCTGGTGCAAGGACGCAGAGTGGTGCGAGGTGCGCCGCTGCGGTATGGACAAGGGCATAGCCGGCTGCTGGGAATGCGAGCCAGCCGGCTGCCGCAAGGGACTGTATGCGGACAAGATCAAAGCCCGTGCTTTCGCAGAGTTCGCCCGCCGATATGGTGTGGAGGAACTGCTGGACTGCCTGGAGCGCAATGAGCAGGCAGGCGTCGTCTATCATCGCGAAGGAATTATGGGAGATTACGACGATTTCGATGATCTTGAGGCGCTGATCACTTTCATCCAGACAGGTTATCGCCGGGAACAGAGGAAAGGATAAAAGCATGAGCAGCCGCTGGAGCTGTTCCTCGGAAAACGCCGGAGGAGATCCCGTGAGATTTGAGAATGTCTACTTTATCACCGGCACCGCCTACGCGGGAAAGTCCACCATGGTGCATCTGCTGGCGGAAAAGCATAGCGGCATCGAGTGCGAGGAAAACTATCACAACCGGCTGCTGCCTGGGTTGGGCAAAGAGGAATTCCCCGCGCTGACCTGGAGCCGGGATCTGGAGGACTGGCACGAATTCATCCGCCGGACCCCGGAGACATACGAGGCATGGATGGATCAGGTCTCCCGGGAGTGCGAGACGCTGGAGCTGCGCCTTCTCCCGGAGGCGGCGGCTCAGGGCAGGCCGGTCTTTGTGGACTCCAACATCTCCCTGGAAACACTGCGGAAGGTTGCCGCACCCGGCCATGTGTTGATCATCGCGGATCTATATCTTCCCTGGGAGGATGTGCCGGAAGGCTGCGAAACCCGGATCATTCCTGCAAGCTTGTGGGCACAGTTTCCCTGCACCATCCGGACGCTGCAGGATACGAACACAAAAATCTGGTCGGAGTGGCTCCCTGCGCTGCAGGGATACACACTGGCCGGAGAATACGACATTGAGGTCTATCTTCCTCCGGAAGAAGGCTCCGACGACATGAAGGTATACATCTGGGTTCCGCTGAAACAGGCGTAATGCATTTACAGCGGCTGTCTGATATGGCAGCCGCTTTTTCAGGCCTTGACAGCTAATTGCAATTAGCTTATAATTTGGCTAATTCGATTTAGCCGTTTGAAGGAGGATACATGGACACGAAACAGAAGATCCTGGATGAAGCGCTGACTCTGTTTTCTGAAAAAGGCTATGCCAATGTCTTTGTCAGCGAGATTGCCGAGCGCGTCGGCATCAAGGCGCCATCCCTGTATAAGCATTACAAAAGCAAACAGGCGATCTTTGGCGCAATCATCGAGGAAATGCACAGGCGTTTTCTGGAGCAGGCCAAACATCTGAACATTCAGGGAAACAATCCGATAGTCGACGCCGAAATCTACAGCGGTTTGCCGGAAGAAGAACTGGTCAGGTTGGGCATCAATCTGTTCCTGTACCAGCTTCATGATGATTACACAAGACGCATCCGGAAAATGCTGACAATCGAGCAGTTTCATAACAAGGACCTGGCTATCGCCTATATGCACCAGTATATGGATGATCCGATGTTTTACTTCACAGCGCTGTTGAAACAGGCAGTTGATCAGGGCGTTCTGCAAACGGACAACGTTGAGGTCATGACACTTCAGTTTTATGCCCCGTTCTATACGCTGATGACGGTCTGCGACCGTGATCCGGAACGGGAAGCAGAATCTGTCCAGATTCTGGAAGACCATATCCGTCAATTCAACAAGCTTTACGGGAGGGCAGTATGAATCAACTTTTATCAAAAGCCGGGGCAATCATTGTGACAGTCACGGTGTTTCTTTTCGCGGTATGTATCGTCTGCGGCTTTCATTTCGGTTCCTATTTGGTCTGTATGTTTCTGCCGATCGGATATATCATGATGTCCGCCGGATTCCAGCATGAGAGTACTGAACAGACAAAAGTTTCCGCAAATATCGGGCTCATCCTGGCGGCTATCTATGCCGTGCTGATCCTGCTGGTCTATTATGCGCAGACAACCACAGTCCGCCTGGAAGAACTGAATGGCCAAGCTGCAAAAGTACTGAATTACCAGAATGGTGGCCTGCTGTTCAATTATGATCTGCTGGGCTATGGCATCATGGCGCTTTCCACCTTCTTCATCGGTCTCTCGATTCAGGCAAAGAATAAACCGGATCTGTGGCTGAAACGGCTGATGATCATCCACGGTGTTTTCTTCCTCAGCTGCTTCTTCATGCCGATGACCGGTATGTTCACCCATATGGCTGACGGCAACAACGGAAGCGGCGGAGGTATCGCACTGCTGTTCTGGTGCGTTTACTTCTTTCCGATCGGTGTACTGGCTTGCAAGCATTTCTCAATTCATGCGTGACGGTCGTGACGGTGATTAGCATGGGAAGAAAAAGGGCTTTTTTCAAGGATAACACTGGATATTGATGCCAGGGATAAACAGGGGATCAGTCAGCGCGCGCTTGAAGAGATGAGCGGCGTCAGACAGCCGGCAATCGCTCGGATTGAAAAAGGGGTTAACAGCCCCACTGTAGAAACCATGATCAAGCTGCTTACGCCGTTAGGAAAAAAGCTGGCAATTGTCCCCATGGATTCTACCACATGAAGCCAATCGACGCCTGATTGCTGGCAACAATTTGGCAACAGAAAATCCGATAGCCCATGCTTCATGGACAATCAGTGGAATCAGAATACCAGGAGATACAGAACATAATCAAAATTGTTTAAGAAGCAATTGTCTGTATCGAGTGGGAATTCTTGAGACGATTTACTTGATTTCCATATCAGAACTCGGTAAAAAAATCCCTGTGATTAATCCCTGTCCACAGCGCCGTTTTGTTCTCAGTTAATAACGAAATGATATCCCTGTTAAACATTTACCCCTGGCCCCGAGCAATCTTGTATAGTTCCAGATTATGCTTCATGTTGACAGTACGATTATATCGTATATAATTGTGAGGGAGAGTTTCTTTATACGGAGGTCTGTGATGACACGTGAGTTCGTTTATACTGAACCATTCCGTAAATGCTGGAAAGCAATGGGTCTCTCAGAAGATGATCTGAAAAAGCTGGAAGTAATCCTTCTGGAGAATCCACAGTTAGGCGATGTTATCGAAGGAACCGGCGGTGCACGAAAAATGCGGATTCAGATCGAGAATCGCGGAAAATCAGGCGGTGGTCGTGTAATCTATGTTGATGTGTTTGAGAAAGAAAAGCTGTATTTCCTGCTTGCCTATCCGAAAAACGTCCAAGATAACCTGACCCCGGATCAGAAAAAGCAAGTACGTAAATTGGTAGAAGCGATCAAAAAGGAGTGAAATCCATGGAAGATATCAAATTCAATTCCTCTTTATCTCAACAGGAGATGAAGGAAAACTTCGCTGGCTTTGACTTCTTTGACGGATTGATGGAAGGATTGACCGAAGCATTGGCGCATTCCAAAGGTAAAGCAACCGCTGAGACCTTTTCCCGAAAAAGATCCCTGCCGGATGTGAATGTGGCTGAAATCAGAAGAACACTGAATATGACACAACGGAGTTTCGCATCCATGTTGGGAGTTTCCCCCCGCACAGTTGAGTCCTGGGAGGCCGGAAGAACAACTCCGACCCCGACCGCAAAAAAACTGTTGTATCTGATCCGGGAAGATCATCGTTTGGCCCAAAGACTTATGGAAGCATAACCAAGCCACGACACCTCTGTTGAAGCAATCAGGAAGGAAACGCTATGAGCAATCGCATTCCAACCCCTACGATGGGTGAAATTCTCACGGAAAGCCAGCGGTTTCATCGGGCGGTCGGCTTTGAGGAAGCCAACCGGATTGTGGCGTATGTGAAAAAGATTGCCTCCGCCCGGGCTATGGAAAAGGGCGGCATGATGCAGTACGGGACGGAAGAAAACGGATGGAGATACTAGCCATCACGCAGGGACATCCGCTGTGGGACCAAACAATGGCTTTTGCGGAGACGTGTTCATGGAAGGCCGGGGCATTTCTTGCCGCCAGGATGAAGAAAAATGATTTCAAAGACTGGGAGCGGGTAATCGTTGCGGTTGAAGGGAACAGGATCGCAGGCTACTGCACATTGGCCGAAAAGGATGAGCTGCCGGACGGGTATGAGTTTACTCCGTTCATCGGATTTGTATTCGTGAGCGAGCAGGACCGCGGACACCGCGTTTCGGAAAAAATGGCAGCGTGCGCCTGGGGGAACAGGGACTGTACGAGAAATACGGTTTTCAAAAACTGGGAGATTATCAGACCGTCCATGGGACAGAGGATCAGCTGTTTTCCAGGGAACTGTAAAGCAATGCGAAAGAAACGGCTGACAGATGAACGGGACCGACACAGAGGGAGAAAATGATGGAGATTGAGATCCGCCACCTGATCGAAGGCGCGAAACAGGCGGAAGGCCTGGCCGTCATCATTGATGTGTTCCGCGCGTTTTCCATGGAATGCTATCTGTACGCATTCGGCGCCAGGGAAGTCCGTCCGGTGGGAAGCATTGAGGATACCTTTTTATGGCGGGAGAAGGACAGGGAAGCGATCCTGGTGGGAGAGCGGCACGGGAGAAAAATTGAGGGATGCGATCTGGGGAACTCTCCTTCTTCCATCCGGCCGGACCGGGTCCGCGGCAAACGGGTGATCCATACGACCAGTGCCGGAACACAGGGGGTAACGAACGCGGTTCACGCGGAGGAAATCATTACGGGAAGCTTTGTGAACGCAAAGGCGATAGCCGCCTATATCCGGGAAACCGCACCCCGGAAGGTTTCCCTGGTATGCATGGGGAAGGAAGGGCTTGCTCCGGCGGAGGAAGACGAGCTGTGCGCCCTGTATCTCCGGGGACTGCTGACCGGCGACGGGATTCCGGATATAGACGGGAAACTGAAAGGTCTGCAAACCGGCGGAGGCAGGCATTTCTTCGATCCCGCGCTCCGGGATGTGTTTCCCGAGGAGGATTTCCGGATGTGCATCGACCGGGATATATTTGATTTTGTACTCAGAATCGAACGGGATGAGAACGGGCTTATTTCAAGGAGAATCCGGATCAGTCCGGTTTTCCGGTGAACGGAGTGAAGTTCAGGGGCACCCTGCGCAGGCCATCCCCGGCCGGGATCCATTCCCAGGCTGCCGGCCTTCCCGCGGGGTGCTCCGTGCATACGCTGAAGGGAGATCCCTCCAGCGTACCGGCGAAGGCATACCAGGATCCGCCCCGGATCCGGATGCCTTTGCCCCGGATGAAAGGCGTCACGTCAAAGCATTTCGGGTCCAGCCCCAGTCCCAGCCCCAGCGCTTTCATCACGCTTTCCTTCCAGGTCCACAGCCGGTGGAACCGCTCCAGGGGCGCCTCCTCCATCCAGTGAAGCTCCGCTTCCGTGTAGACGCTGCCCGCAACCTGCAGGCTGGATTCTTTCGGTTCCTCGATGTCCACGCCCACCGGGCCGTCGCCGCTTACCGCCAGAAGGCACCATTCCCCGCTGTGGGAGAGATTGAATTCCAATCCCCCCGGGACCGCCGGCTTTTGATAAGCGCCGAAGCGGAGCTCCTTTTCATCCCGCAGTCCCAGGACGTTTATCATCAGCAGGCCGCCGCCCAGGCACAGCAGGCGGTCTTTTTCATGCAGATAGCGCTCCGCTTTTTTCATGCGCTCCGGCATTTTTCTTTTCAGTTCGTCCGGATTCAGGCCGCGGACGCTGCCGGTGCGGATCGCGTGAAGCTCTGTCATCTGGTGAAGCTCTCTCCCTCTTATTTCAGCGCGTCCTTCATGGATTTTACGTATTCGCCGATCCGGGCCGGCGCATCCTTGCCGTACTGCGCCAGGATTTTCTCGATGGCGGAGCCGACGATCGCCCCGTCGGACAGCGCGGCCATGGCCTTCGCCTGTTCCGGCCTGGAAATGCCGAAGCCGATGGCCACCGGAACCTTCGCGTTTGCCCGGATGGTCCGGATGATCGGCGCCAGGTCCGTGGTAATCTCGCTGCGGGTACCGGTTACGCCGAGGCTGGAGACCAGATAGATAAAACCTTCCGCCTCCCGGGCGATCATGGCCACCCGGTTCTCGGAAGTCGGCGCGATCAGGGAAATCAGGTCCACGCCGTACTGCCGGCACAGGGGAAGGAATTCCTCCTTCTCCTCAAAAGGAAGGTCCGGCAGGATCAGGCCGTCGATGCCGATCTCCGCGCAGGCGGATATGAACTTTTCCGCGCCGTAGGAAAAGATCACATTCGCGTAGGTCATGAAAACCAGAGGCACGGCCACGTCCTTCCGCAGATCCCGCACAAAACCGAAAATTTTATCCGTGGTCACTCCGCCCGTCAGGGCGCGCAGATTGGCTTCCTGGATCACGGGGCCTTCCGCCGTCGGATCGGAGAAGGGAATGCCCAGCTCGATCAGGTCGGCGCCGTTTTCCACGGCGGCCCGGACAGCCCGGCCCGTGGTCTCCAGATCCGGATCTCCGCAGGTGATAAAAGCGATAAAGGCTTTGCCATGGTCAAAAGCGGCAGCGATCTTACTCATGAATATCCTCCCCTCTGTAGCGGGCGATGGCGGCGCAGTCCTTGTCGCCGCGGCCGGAGATCGTGATGACGATAATCCGGTCTTTTTCCATCTGCGGCGCGATCTTCTGAGCATAGGCGACGGCATGGGCGGACTCGATGGCCGGAATAATGCCCTCCGTCCGGGCCAGATACTCAAAGGCACAGACCGCTTCCTCATCGGTTACCGGCACATATTCCGCGCGGCCGGTATCATGCAGCCACGCATGCTCCGGACCGATACCGGGATAATCCAGACCCGCGGAGATCGAGTAGACCGGCGCAATCTGGCCGTACGCATCCTGGCAGAAATAGCTCTTCATCCCGTGGAAGATGCCCAGACGGCCGGTGTTGACCGTCGCGGCGGTTTCAAAGGTATCGATCCCGCGGCCCGCGGCCTCGCAGCCGATCAGGCGGACGCTTCTGTCGCCCAGGAAATGATAAAAACTGCCGATCGCGTTGCTTCCGCCGCCGACGCAGGCAATCACCGCGTCCGGCAGCCGGTTTTCCTTCTCCAGCAGCTGCTTCCGGATTTCTTTTGAAATCACGGCCTGGAAATCCCGCACGATGGTCGGGAAGGGATGCGGTCCCATGACGGAACCGAGGCAGTAATGCGTATCGTCAATCCTCCGCGTCCATTCACGCATGGCCTCGCTGACGGCGTCCTTCAGGGTGGCGGTTCCCGTCTTCACCGGGATGACTTCCGCGCCCAGCAGGCGCATCCGGTACACGTTCAGCGCCTGGCGGACGGTATCCTCCTCGCCCATGAACACCACACATTCCATGCCCATCAGGGCGGCGGCGGTCGCGGTTGCCACGCCGTGCTGCCCGGCGCCCGTTTCGGCGATCAGACGGGTCTTTCCCATCTTTTTCGCGAGCAGCGCCTGCCCCAGCACGTTGTTGATTTTATGGGCGCCGGTATGATTCAGGTCCTCGCGCTTCAGATAAATCTTCGCGCCGCCCAGATCCCTGGTCATCTTTTCCGCGTAATACAGCCGGGAGGGGCGGCCGGCGTAATCGTTCAGCAGCGCGGTCAGCTCCCGGTTGAACTCCGGATCCGCCTTATACTGATTGTATGCTTCCTCCAGTTCGATCACGGCGTTCATCAGCGTCTCCGGGATATACTGCCCGCCGTGAATGCCAAAGCGTCCTTTTTGATTGCTCATGTTTCATTCTCCATTCTTACAGCCCGCACAAATGCGCGCATTTTTACGATATCCTTGAACCCGCCGGTTTCAATGCCGGAGGAAACGTCCACGGCGTAAGGCTTCAGTTCCCTCACGGCCCTGCCGGCATTTTCCGGAGTCAGGCCGCCGGCCAGAAAATAGGGGCGCTTCACCTGCCGGAGCCAGCTCCAGTCAAAGGTCTTTCCGTCTCCGGCGCCGGCATCCAGCAGGATTTCGTCCGCGGACGAAGCCTGCGCTCGGAGCGCGTCCTCCGTGCCGCGGACCCGGAAGGCCCGGATCAGCGGTTTGTCTGTCCTTTTCCGCAGGTCCGCCAGATAAGCCTCATCCTCAGACCCGTGGAGCTGGGCCATATCGATCGTTCCGTCCAAAAGCAGCTTTGCCACGGTCTCCGGCTTCGCATCCACAAAAACGCCGACGGTCCGGATTCCCGGGTTCAGCCCCGCCTTCAGGGTCCGTGCCGTTTCCGGCGTCACATACCGTTTGCTGCCGGGGAAGAAAACAAAGCCGATGTATTCCGGCAGCAGTTCGCCGGCCGCTTCAATATCTTCCGGGCGCCGCAGTCCGCACATTTTGATCCGGGTCATTCTTTTTCTCCCTTCAGGCGCCGCAGCATGGCCGCGGGATTCGCCGAACGCATCAGCGCTTCGCCGATCAGGGCGGCATCCGCGCCGATCCGCCGCAGGCGATCCACGTCCTCCGGCGTCTTTACCCCGCTCTCGGCGACATACACGCATCCGGCCGGAATCAGGTCCCGCATCCGTGCCGCGTTGTCAAAATCCACGGAAAAATCCTTCAGATTCCGGTTGTTCACTCCGATGATCTTCGCGCCCGCGACGGCGGCCGTCTGAATCTCCGCTTCGTCGTGCGTTTCCACCAGCGCCGCGATCCCGAGCTCTTCGCAGCGTTCCAGATACCGCCCCAGCGTCCGCTCATCCAGCAGGGATACGATCAGCAGCGCCGCGTCCGCCCCCATGATCCGCGCCTGATCCAGCTGGTACGCGCTGACGGTGAAGTCCTTGCGCAGCATCGGTAGGCTCACCCTGTTCCGGATCTCCCTGAAGATCTGATCCGATCCCAGAAAGTATTCGGGCTCCGTCAGGCAGGAAATGCAGTCCGCTCCGGCCCGCTCATAATCCGCGGCGATTTTCAGGTAGGGAAAATCCGGAGAGATCAGGCCTTTGGAGGGGGAGGCCTTCTTGATTTCACAGATCAGGGAAATACCGGGCTTTTTCAGGGCGGAGAGGAAAGCTTCTCCTTTTCCCCGGCCGAGCATCCGCGCCTGTTCCCGCAGCGCCGCCTCCGGGATCTCCGCCTGCCCGGCCAGCACCCGTTTCCGGGCCAGATCCGCCAGTTTATCCAGTATCGTCATGCGTTTGAAACCTCAATCAGTTTTTCCAGGGTTTTGGCCGCCTTTCCGCTGTCGATCAGCTCCGCGGCCAGGCGGATGCCGTCCGCGAAGCTGCCGGCCTTCCCTCCGATCAGCAGCGCCGCGCCCGCGTTCATCAGGACCGCGTCCCGCTTCGGGCCTTTTTCACCCGCGAGAATCGCCCGGGTGATCGCCGCGTTTTCCGCGGGGGTTCCGCCCAGCAGATCCGCTTTCTCACACCGCTTCAGGCCGAACTGTTCCGGCGTAACCACATAGTTTTTCATCCAGCCGTCCTTGAACTCACAGACCGTGGTCGGGGAGCTCAGGGAAATCTCATCCAGTTTGTCCTGCCCGTAGACGACCATGCCCCGTTTGACGCCCAGATTCATCAGCACCTGCGCCAGGGGCTGCACCAGGTAGTCATCATACACGCCCAGAAGCTGCATCGTGGGATGGCCGGGGTTGGTCAGCGGTCCCAGAATATTGAAAACCGTGCGGAATCCAAGTTCTCTCCGGATGGCGCCCACATACTTCATGGAAGTATGGTACTTCTGGGCGAAGAAGAAGCACATGCCGGCTGTATCCAGCAGCTCCCTGCACTTGTCCGGGCTCTGGTCAATATTCACGCCAAGGGCTTCCAGGCAGTCCGCCGTACCGCACCGGCTGGAGGCCGCGCGGTTTCCGTGCTTGGCCACCCGCATGCCGCCGGCCGCGGCGACCAGTGCGGAGGTGGTGGAGATGTTGAAGCTGTGCGCGTTATCACCGCCGGTACCGACAATTTCAAAAAGGTCGTCTCCCGCATCCACACGCGTCGCCTTTTCCCGCATGGCGGCCGCGCAGCCCGCGATTTCGTCCGTGGTCTCCGCCCGCGCGCTCTTGGTGGACAGGGAGGCAAGGAACGCGGCGTTCTGGGTCGGGGTGGTTTCACCGCTCATAATCTCGTTCATCACGGTATAGGCTTCATCATAGGTCAGGTCTTCCTTGCTTACGATTTTCACGATGGCTTCCTTGATCATGTTTCCTTCCTCCTTCTTTATAATGCCATAAAGTTTTTCAGCATCTGCTTCCCGTCCGGGGTCAGGATGCTTTCCGGATGGAACTGGACTCCGAAAATCGGATAATCCCGGTGCTGCACGGCCATCACTTCGCCGTCGTCCGTACGGGCGGTGATCCGCAGGCAGTCCGGCATCGTCTCCGGCGCCGCGGCCAGGGAATGATAGCGCGCCACGGGAAAGCGCTCCGGAAGCCCCCTGAACAGGGGGCAGTTTCCTTCCTGCGTGACCAGGGACTGCTTTCCGTGCATCAGGGCCCTGGCGTAGGTGACCGTCGCGCCGAAGGCGGCGCAGATGGCCTGGTGCCCCAGACAGACCCCCAGCAGCGGAATCTCCTTTCCGAGTTCCCCGGCTGCGGCCACGGTAATCCCCGCGTCCTCCGGCCGGCCCGGACCGGGGGAGAGGATGATCCGGTCCGGCTTCAGCGCCCGGATTTCCTCCAGGGTCATTTCATCGTTCCGGATTACGCGGATGTCCGGATTCAGCTCGCCGATGAGCTGAAACAGGTTATAGGAAAAACTGTCATAATTATCAATCAGCAGCGTCATCCGTCCATCTCCTCTCCGGACTGCACCAGTGAGTTCAGTACCGCGCGGGCTTTGTTCAGGCATTCCTCGTGTTCCTTTTCGGGCACAGAGTCATAGACAATGCCCGCGCCTGAACGGATGAATACCTTGCCGTTTTTCCGGTACGCGATCCGGATCGCGATGCAGGTATCCATATTGCCGGCAAAATCGATATATCCGATGGCTCCGCCGTAGATGCCCCGCTTGTTATTCTCCAGTTCCCCGATCAGCTGGCAGGCCCGGATCTTCGGCGCTCCGGACAGGGTTCCCGCCGGCAGCACCGCTTCAATGGCGTCCAGCGCGTCCCTGTCCTTCCGGATTTTTCCGCGTACCGTGGAGCCGATGTGCATCACATGGGAGAACCGGAGGATCTCATGAAACTGCTCCACCTTTACGCTGCCGAATTCCGAGATGCGGCCCAGGTCATTCCGGCCCAGGTCCACAAGCATGTTATGTTCCGCCAGTTCCTTCTCATCCTGCAGCAGGTCCTCCTCCAGCTGCCGGTCCTCCTCCGGGGTCCTGCCCCGGGGGCGGGTTCCCGCCAGCGGGAAGGTGTGCAGGATGCCGTCCTCCAGCTTCACCAGCGTTTCCGGGCTTGCTCCGGCCACCTCCACATCCGTCCCGGAGAAATAGAACATATAGGGCGACGGGTTTACCGTGCGCAGCGTCCGGTACATGTTCAGCAGGCTGCCCTCGTACGGCGCGCTCAGCCTGTTGGAAAGAACAATCTGGAAAATATCCCCCTCCCTGATATAATGCCGCGCCTTTTCGACCATGGCGCAGTATTCGGCCCGGCTGAACAGGGGCGTGACCTCCCCGGTCAGCCGGCCGGGTTCGTCCTTCGCCACGGCGCCTTCCGTAAGGATTTTCTTCAGCTCCGCCAGCTCCAGCTCCGCCCGGTGACAGCCGGCCTCGCCCTCCTCCAGCCGGACATTGACGATCAGAATGATCTTCTGGCGGAAGTTGTCAAAGGCAATCACCTTGTCAAAGAGCATCAGGTCCACATCCTTGAAATGCTCGGTATCCTCGGTTTCCCGGCGGGCTGTGGGCTCGGAGTAGTTCAGATAATCGTAGGAGAAGTAACCGGTCAGGCCGCCGGTGAAGGGCGGAAGCTCCGGAATCCGCGGGCTTTTGTATTCCGCCAGGATCTGGCGCAGCACGGCGGAGGGATGATCCGTTTTCAGCTTCAGATCGCCGACCTGCATTTCGCCGTCGGAGCAGGTAATGCTCAGCTTCGGATCGAAGCCCAGAAAGGTGTAGCGGCCCCAATGCTCCTGCGCCTCCGCCGACTCCAGCAGGAAGCAGTGGGAAGAAACGTTTTTCAGCTTCCGGACCGCCTGGATCGGCGTGCAGATATCCGCCAGCAGCGTGCAGCTGACCGGAGCCACCTTATAGCCTGCCGCCCTGTACCGGGCCAGCTCTTCCCAGGAGGGTGTGATCTTCATGAGTCTCTCTCCTTCCTCCGTTATCCGGAATTCATCATCCGGATTCCATCAAAAAATCCCTGACAGATTCACTGTCAGGGACGAATATCATTCGCGGTGCCACCCTGCTTCACGGATTTCCGTGCGCTCTGCGGGATACTTTCATATCCCCGGCAACTGACGTATGCCCCCACGTCGCAGAATACTCGGCCGAAGCCTTTGACTGCGCCCTCCGCGGTCCATTTGGCGGTTTGTTTCCTGCCCGGCTTTCACCGTTCCGGGCTCTCTGTGAGGGCATGGCCGCTTTGATCTCCGCTTCAACGGTTTCCGTATGAAATTAACCGTATTGTAACCGCGGGGGCAGCCGCTGTCAAGCCTCCGCGCGCCAGGATACAGAAAAGATACATTTTCACCGGTTCAGATACCGTGCTTCTCCGCGTAGCCGGTCAGGAAGAGCGTCAGCGCGCCGTCCCCGGTGACGTTGCAGGCCGTGCCGAAGCTGTCCTGCAGGGCGAAAACAGCCAGGATCAGCGCGGTTCCGTCGTTTGTGAAGCCGAGAATCCCGGTGATCAGGCCCAGCGAGGCCATCTTTGACGCGCCGCTGCCCATCTGGGTGATGGAGGGCGCGATAAAGCCGATAATGATCAGGGGTACGCAGAAATTAATGATCTGGCCCAGAATGTATTTCAGCGTCACGACGACCTGCATGGCGCTTTCCGGGAGGAGAAAACCCGACGCGAGACCGACGGCGATCGCCAGCAGAAGCCGGACGGGGAGGCTCTTCAGCAATTTTATGGTTCATCCGCTTTTCCTGGTCAGTTTACGGTTGTTCCGTCATCATCCGGATGATTTCCTCATCGGTTCCGCGCATACCGATCCGGGCCAGACGGCCGAAATTGGCGATGGAATTCTCCACGCCTTTCACGACCAGGCCGTCTCCCGCATAGAACTGCTGGCCGTTCCTGTACATTTCGTAACCGAAGATTCCCGTTTCCACCGCGGTCGCGATCTTGGCGGCGCAGGAGGATTTCGCTCCGTCACAGACGATGCCCGAGGTGATGGCCAGGGCATTGACGATGGTATGGGCGATATCCAGCTCATTTCCGCCCAGCAGACAGGCGATTCCGCAGCCGGCTCCGGCCCCGGCGCTGACCGCGCCGCAGTAAGCGGACAGCCGGCCGATGCCCGATTTCGCGTGAATGGTGACTAGGACGGAGATGAGCAGCGCCCGGTACAGCTTTTCCCTGTCCGCGCCCAGCTCCCGGGCGTAGACGATGACCGGCAGGGAAGCCGTCATCCCCTGGTTGCCGCTGCCGGAACAGATTACCACCGGCAGCTCGGACCCGTTCATCCGCGCGTCCGACCCGGCCGCGGCATAGGCCCGGGCCCGGGTGCGCACATCGTTTCCGGTCTTCAGCAGAACCTTTCCGATATTCGCGCCGTAATCATGCCGAAGGCCTTCCTCCGCGATGGCGGTATTCTGCGCAATCAGCCGGTCCAGGAGCTCCCGTACATCCTCCGGATCGCAGGTGCAGGCAAAATCCCAGATTTTTTCCACCGTCAGCAGGTCATAGTCCGGCCGGCCGTCCGTTTCCGCTTCCGGCCGGGCCTCCTTTTCCACCAGCGTTCTGCCGTCCCGCTCCACCAGCACGATGCGGGTATGCTCGTTGGCAATGCGCACCCGGGCGCGGGATTCGCCGCGGAAAACCGTGACGATCATATCCAGCAGGTTTTCCGAAACCAGCGGCTTGACTTCCACCGGGGTTTCGGCCATGTAGGAAACGAGGCGCTCCTTATCCCTTTGGGTCACATGGGAGAGTACCTCCAGCCCGGCGTGCTCATCGCCGGCCAGCGCGCCGATGCAGGCGGCCGCAGCGATGCCGCGCTGCCCGCCGGTGTTGGGAACGACCACGCTTTTCACGTTTTTAATGATATTTCCGCTGGCTTCAACCGTAATCCGGTCCGGCAGCGCCCCGAGGGTGGATCGGGCGACGGCGGCGCAGTAGGCCAGCGCCACGGGCTCCGTGCATCCCATGGCGCTGACCAGTTCGCGCCTCAGGATTTCCAAATAAGTCTGATAAACAGGATCCCCGCGTTCCATAGAAAACCTTCCTTCCATATACATGAATTAGAGAGTAGGCGATAAATGAATCAGAGAGTAAGCGAACCGGAAAGCCATCAAATCAGAAAGCAAGCACATCAGAAAGACCTTGCAAAGCAAGCCTGAAAGGCAGGGCAAACAAAATCTGTAAAACAGTTCGTATCTGAAGGAAACCATCGGCTTTTATCGCTTGCCAGCATCATACCAACCCCGGCCGCCGGTGTCAATGGGAAAAAAAAGGAAATGAAAACCATGAACGTGATGAAAAAAACGGTTCCGCCTTTTCATTTGCCGGTCCTGTGTTATAATAGGCTGTAGACCGAAAAACAGAATGGGACGACCCATCGTTCGGAAACGAAAAGGGTCGTCTTCCATTGTTCCCCAGGCAATCAAAAAGGACAGGAGTGTGCCAGCATGCAACAGAAACGGATCATCAATCCCTACCTTCCTTTCTGGGAATATATTCCCGACGGAGAGCCTCACGTGTACGGCGACCGGGTTTATGTTTACGGGTCTCATGACTTTTTCGGCGGGGACGTCTACTGTATGGGGGACTATATGGGCTGGTCCGCCCCGGTGGACGACCTGGGGAACTGGCGCTGCGAAGGCGTGATTTATCGCAAAGATCAGGATCCTGAAAATCAGGATCTGCAGGGAAACCTGTATGCGCCGGATGTCACCCGGGGGCCGGACGGCCGGTATTATCTGTACTATGTGCTCAGCACCAAAGGCTTTGTTTCCGTAGCCGTCAGCGATTCTCCCGCAGGTCCCTTCTCCTTTTACGGTTATGTTCAGGACCGGGAGGGAGCCCGCCTGGGCGAACGCCCCGGGGATGAACCGCAGTTCGATCCCGGCGTCCTGACGGAGGGAGACAGAACGTATCTCTATACCGGTTTCTGCGGCGGCGGGGACAGATCCCGCCACGGCGCCATGTGCACCGTGCTTGGGCCGGATATGCTGACCATTACGGAGGAAACCCGTTTTGTGGCTCCCGGCGTTATGTACAGCGAAGGAACGGGATTTGAGGGCCACGAATTCTTTGAAGCGCCTTCCATCCGCAAAAACGGGGAGCTGTACTATTTTATCTATTCTTCCATCCGCTTCCATGAACTGTGCTGGGCGGTCAGCAAGAGCCCGACGGAAGGGTTCACCTACGGCGGGGTTATCATCAGCGCCTGCGACGACGGCATTGATTCCTACAAGCCGGCGTCAAAGCCCATGTACTATACGGCGAATAACCATGGCAGCATCGAAAGAATCAACGGGGAATGGTATATCTTCTATCACCGGCATACCAACGGCACCAATTACAGCCGCCAGGGCTGCCTGGAAAAGCTGACCATTCTGCCGGACGGAACGATCATCCAGGCGGAGATCACCTCCTGCGGAGGGCGGGATACGCCGCTGAGCGGCTCCGGCTGGGTCTCGGCTCATCTGGCCTGCCATCTGTTTACGGACACCGAAGTGACCTATGTTCCCTGGTCCGGCTGGATGGATGACCGGTTTCCGAAAATCACCCAGACCTGCAGCGGTCACGGGGAACCGGAACCTTTCATCGCCAATATGCGTTCCTCCGCTACCGCGGGATTCCGGTATTTTGACTGCCGCGGACTGAAGTCCGTCACTGTCCGGACCAAAGGCTACGCCCGGGGAAAGATGGAGATCCGTACAGCCTGGAACGGCCAGGCGATCGGCTCCGTTCCCATCGGCTACGCCAATGTCTGGCACGATGAAACCGCGGAGGTATCCGTACCCGACGGCTTAACCTCTTTCTATTTCACGTTCACCGGAGAAGGCCACCTGCAGTTTGCCGGGTTTACCCTGAACAGCGATCCTTCTTGCGCCCCTTGAATCTTCATCCACGATTATGTTACAATAATTTACAAATTCCGCATGGGGATGCCCATTCAGTATGAAAACAAGCTGCTCCGCATGAAGCCGGAAGACCGCAGGCGCGCAAGGCGGTATATGAAAATGGGGGCGGGAAGGAAAATATGGAAGATTTCCGCCTTTTTCACGGAAGTCATGTTCCGCCTTCCCGCGGTCCGGCAGGCGGAAGAGCACAGCCGCAACGGCGGAAAAGCGTTTATGTACTACTGGACGAAGCCTTCCGCGCTGCCGTACCTGGGGGCCTGCCACGCGGTGGAGCTGGCCTATGTCTTCGGCAACGAATCGGACACCATCTATACCGGGGAACCGGCGGATCCCGTTCTGGCCCGGCAGGTGCAGGATCAGTGGGTCCGGTTCGCGGAAACCGGAGACCCGGGAACGGAGAAGCTGCCGAGGCCGGCTTACGATCCGGAAAACCGCTGGACCATGATGCTGGGAGATCCTTCCGGAGCGGAAAAAGACCCGCTGGCGGAGCAGCGGGGTCTGCTGGATCCCATTCTGGATTACCGGCTGAACGCATCCTACGCGAATCTGAATTATAACGTGCCGTTTGTGTGGAAAGCCGCGGGCGCCGTCCTGGCGGGTCTCGCCCTGACAGCCCTGATTCTGTGGCTGATTTTCCACTGATGATCTTTCAGTCCATATATCTGTTCAGAAAACGGAAGACGGTGTCAAAATAGAGCTCCGGGGCATGGGCGAAGGAATTGCCGTGGCCGGCCCCATCGACGATCAGGAGCTCTTTTTCTGATGTACAGGCTTCATAGACCCGGTATACCATTTCGGTATGAACCAGGGGGTCTGCCGATCCGTGAATGAAGAGAACCGGAACCCGGGCGTGGGCGAGCTGTTTCAGGGCGGAGGCATCGGAGAAAGAATAGCCGGCCCTGAACGGGGACAGGAAATCGGCGATGTTCAGCAGCGGGAAAGCGGGAAGGTGAAACAGCGCCTTCATTTCATCCGTAAAAATATCCGTCACCGACGTATAGCCGCAGTCTTCCACAACGGCCCTGACCTGATCCGGCAGCTCTTCCCCCGCGGTCATCATCACCGTCGCTCCGCCCATGGAAATGCCGTACAGCACGATCTGAGCCGCGCTGTCCCGCTCAAGGATCCAGTCGATCCAGCGCAGCATATCCTTCCGGTCCGGCCAGCCCATGCCGATATACCGGCCTTCGCTTTCGCCGCAGCCGCGCAGATCGGGAAGCAGGGCGTTATAATTCTCTTCCCCGAAGCGGGAAGCGGGAACGGCCATATAGGAATGGCTGCCGCGGTAACCGTGGACCGCGATGAGCCAGCGATGGGAGGCGGGATCCGTGATGACGGCCTCGCCGCTGAGCAGGAAGCCTTCGGCCGACCGGATCTGCACCTTTTCCACCGATGAGGAGGCCAGCCAGTTTTTCGACCGCTGCGACTGGGTCTCCCAGCCGCGGGAGAGGTTCAGCACATCTTCCCTGGAAAGGGAGGTTTTCGGAGGCGCGCCAGAACCCGCCGCGGCCGCGTCGCGGCGGACGGCATAGCTGAGAAGGGAATCCGCGCCGAACGTGAGGCCGCCGGCCAGAACCACCACCAGGAGAAGGGCAATAATCGAAGTTTTCATAGAGTATGATTCCTCTTTTATGATTCCTCTTTCGTTTGTTCCGGGAAAGGACGTCCGGTCAGCGATGAAGGCTTTCCCCGTTCGTCCGGATGATCTCGGCGTAATCATACGCCGAATCCTTCAGGATGCGCCGCTGGGTCCGGTAGTCCACGTAGATCAGCCCGAAGCGGGGATCGTATCCTTCCGCCCATTCGAAATTATCCATGATGGACCAGTACAGGTAACCCGCCACGGGAATGCCTTCCTCCGCCGCCCGCTCCAGCTGCAGCAGGTGACGGTGAATATAGTCGGTCCGCTGCGGGTCATGCACTTTTCCGTCCAGCATTTCAAAATCCGTATTCGCCATGCCGTTTTCGGAGATGATGACCGGAAGGCCGTAACGCTCGTAGAGGAAGCGGGTAGCCCAGTAGATGCATTCCGGCGTAATCGGCCACTTCAGCGCCGTGCGCGGGAGCCCCGGCCAGACCCGGGGGTTCAGCATCCCGTCCCGGTCGTTCAGGTTCATGGACTGATAGATATTATACGCGTAAAAATCCAGCGGCTGATGGATGATTGCCAGATCCTCCGCGCTCAGCACATCCTGCATCATTTCCGGAATCCGGCCCAGAATGAACGGATCTGCCCACAGGGAGTTGCTGAAGGGGCTGGTGGTTGCGAAGGTGATCCGACGGGCTTCCTCAATCGCCTCCGGCGACTCGCTTTCCGGCGTAAAGCAGCCGCCGGTGGGCGCATAGCCGATTTTCAGCGGCTGCGCGGCTGTTTCCCGCAGCGCTTTGACCGCGCGGCCGTGGGAGAGCATCACGATGCGAATGGCTTCCGGAAGCTTCTCCGGAGGCGTCCGAAGGAACGGCGCGTGGGTTCCGGCGGCGTATCCCAGGCCGATAAAACACTGCGGCTCGTTCATCGTAAACCAGTATTTTACTTTTCCACTCAGCGCTTTGCTCAGCACCCGCGTATATTCCTCAAAAAAGGCCGGCGCCTCCGGGCAGAACCAGCCGCCCATCTCATAGAGCCACATCGGCAGATTCCAGTGGAAAACCGTGCACATCGGGGTGATGCCCGCTTCGAGCAGCGCATCCACCAGATCCACATAGAACTGAAGCCCCTTCGGATTGACCTCGTGGGGGCGGGGAATGACCCGCGGCCAGCTGACGGAGAAGCGGTACGCTTTCAGCCCGAGCTGTTTCATCAGCGCGATGTCTTCCCGGAAACGGTGATAGTGATCACAGGCGGTATGGCCGCTTTCGTGATGGGCAATATGCCCGGGACACAGCTCGTCCCAGATCCCCGCGGTTTTGCCGTCCTCATTCCAGGCACCCTCCACCTGATGCGCGGCACTTGCGGCGCCCCATAAAAAATCTTTCGGAAATGCCATATCATAAGCCTCCCTGCGGACGATATTTATAAATATCATTCGCCGGGAGGCTTTTGGTTCCCTTCCGGAATCGGCGGAGGCTCTGTATAAAACTTTCCGGAAAATGCCGGATCTGCGGCGGAGCGGGGCGAAACGGCTCAGGCTTTCCGGGCCGCCTCCGATGCCTGCAGGGTGAACATGGTCCGCGGGATGTGACAGTATCCGCCGGGATTCTTTTCCAGATATTTCTGATGATATTCCTCCGCGGAGAAGAAGTTCCGCAGGGGCGCTGTTTCCACCGCCAGTTTCGCGCCGGCTTTTTCCTCCTGCTCCTTCATGACCGCCTGGATCTCCGGCAGCTGGCTTTCTTCCGTATAATAGATCCCGGTGCGGTACTGGATTCCCCGGTCGTTTCCCTGCTGATTGACGGACAGGGGATCAATGACCAGAAAATAACGGTGCAGAAGCGCCGTCAGGGAGATCCGATCCGGATCGTAGGTGATCATCACCGTTTCGGCGTGTCCGCTGCCGGCGCACACATCGCGGTAGGAGGGCGCCGCGTCCGGCCCGTTGGCATAGCCCACTTCCGTGGCGAGCACGCCGTCAAACTGATCGAAGAACTTCTGCACGCCCCAGAAGCATCCGCCTGCGAGATAAACCGTCTTCATGCTTTTTCCTCCTTCGGATCACGGGAACGAATGAGGGATTCCTTCTTTTTCAGCTCGCTTTTCCGTTCATACATCATCTGATCCGCCCGCTCGAACACATCCTGGAGCTGCCGGTCCTGCGGCTCCAGAACGGCGTAGCCGACGGCGACCACGACTTTGTTTTCCCGGAGATTGGCTTCCACCCTGCGGTTCAGGGCGTCAATCGTCTCCTGCAGCGTACGGTAGCCCTCTCCCTGAAGGAGGACGGCAAATTCATCCCCGCCGATCCTGAAGACGGCGCCGTGGGAGAAGGTTTCGCAGATCAGGGAGCTGGCGGCTTTGATCAGGCTGTCTCCGGCGGAATGGCCCAGATGATCGTTGACATATTTCAGTCCGTTGATATCACAGACCGCCACCGCCAGTTCCTTCAGCTCGCCGCTGCTGATTCGCTGGTTGATGTGTTCTTCATTTTCCAAATAGGCGTGTTTGTTCCGGATACCGGTCAGGGCATCGGTATTGGCCATTTTCCGGAAATGCATGCTGTCTTCCTTTTCCTTTTCCAGCCTGTTTCTGGAAGAGATGCGAAACTGGATCAGAAGAACCGTGGCAAGCAGCAGAACGGAAACAAAGGTGAAAAGCATCTGATTCCGGCTGTTGGACAGGGTCTTTTCGCTGATGTGCCGGATCTGTTCCTGGATCAGGCTCTCCCGGATCATGACGGCAATGACCAGATCCGTTTTCTGCACCGGAACATAGCAAAGCGTCTCTGCCAGGCCGGAGACGGAATAGGAAATGCTTCCCCGGCCGCCTTCCGCGAAGCGGCTCTGGCTTTCCGTCCGGATGCTCTCCGGCACATGGCCCCGGATGGCGTCAAAAATATTCCGAACCCCGATAAACGACCCCAGCGATGTGTCGGAAATGTTTTCCCCGTTCTTCAGATAGAGGCCGAAATAGGTGCGTTCCTGCTTATCCACGGCCAGCAGGTCAATGATCTCATGAATGTCAATCTGGATAAAACAGGCCTTGAAGCTTTTTCCCATCAGCGAGAAGCCCGGCGTCGGAACCGCCAGAAACAGCTGCCGGGCGGAACCGTAAGGAGCCACGATACTGATGACCCTGCCGGCCAGCTGTTTTTTCGAAAGAAAGGGATGGCGGCTTCCGCCGGTGTAGGTCGTGTACTGGGTATAGACGACGTTGTTTTCATCCACCAGCGCGAAACGCCTCAGCGACAGCAGGGACTTCATTTTTCCGATGGTGCTCCGGAGCTCGTCCTGAGACTGAACATCTTCTTCCTGAATAAAGGTCAGGGCCTGATCCATCATATCGAAATCGTCGTTGATTTGGCTGGAAATGGACTGGGACCAGCGGTCCGCCATGGCTTCCAGGTAAAAGGAGCTGACGGCGGAAACGGCGTCATCCGTGGCCCGGACGGTTTGCCTGGTCGTCCAGACGGAATAACCGGCGATGATGACCATGATCAGGAGGCTGCCGATCACGGCGGTCCAGAAAAAAGCCCTGGAGCCGGTTCCTTTTTTATTCATCATGAGATTTCCCCGTAAAGCAGTTCAAGCATGATGGCTGCGTCTTTCTGATAGATAATGGTGGTGATTTCGTCGGTTTTCTCCGGAAAGAGGTCGCCGGGCAGGTTTCCGTCGGCGATCTTGACGGCGGCCTGGATGGTATCAAAGCCGATGGAAAAGCAGTCCTGAACGCCGAGACAGTAAATGATCCCGTCCCGCAGATAGCGCAGGGCTTCCACATCGTGATCCATGCCGACAATGACGGCGCTGCTTTGCGACCGCATCACCGCCCGGGCGGCGCCAACGGGGTTGCTCATATTGCAGCAGATGATGCCGTCCAGATCCGGATGCTCGCTCAGGATTTTCCTCGTCAGGTCATAGGCCAGGGAGATGGAATCCATATCGTATTCCGTGGCCACGATCTCCATGTCGCCGTAGCGGGCAATTGTGTCCCGGGCACCGGCGGCCCGGTCCTCATGGCAGGGCGCGCCGACGCTTCCGACGAGGATGGCTACCTTTCCCTTATAATTCAGCTTCCGGCACAGGGCTTCCGTCAGGGCCGCGCCGTCCTCGTAGTTATGCGTATTGCCCACATAGGCGATTCTTCGGCAGCCCTTCGCCGCGTCGGAGCTGGAAAAGGTCATGACCTTTACGCCGGAATCCACCATCCGGTCCAGCAGGGGAGAGATGACGGCCTCGTCGGCCACATCCACGCCGATGACATCGTAGCCGCCCTTTTCCGCCTCGAGCAGGCGCCGGGTCTGATCCTCCGCGGAAGCCGTGTCCGGAGCCATGTACTCATAGGTGACCGTAATTCCCCGGTCCAGATACTGCCGCTGGGCTTCCTCCATGCCCAGCGCAACCGCATCCCACCAGGCATGAACGGTTTTATAGGTAAAATAAAAGTTGTAACGGTCTTTTTTCGGCTGATAGGAATCCAGCTGATGCTGAAAATCCACAGCGGTGCGGACGTCGTTTGCCGGCTGACCCGCGGCCGTGCTTTCTCCGGATTCGGCCGCGGCCGGAAAGGACAGAAAGAAGGGCAGGAGCGCCGCGGCGGCCAGAGCGGCTGCCGTGCGAAGGAGCTTCTTGATGGCGTACATGGAAAATCCCCCCTTCTGATCTTCAGAATTCCGGAACCGCGCGCAGCGCGCGCGGGATCGGGACGCGCGGCGGAACGGATTCCGCCGGTACAGTCCGCCTGTATTGTAAGCCTTTTTGAGGGCGGCTTCAAGCGTTTTCGCTGCACTGCCTGGCATTTTGTTTCCATTCTGCCGGGAACCCGCGGATTTAAAAGGAAATCTTTCCGGTTTCGGCTGTCCTTTTTCCATTTATTATGGTATGATAAAAATCGGGAGTGATTGTCAGTTTACCAGAATCATAGCGAAAGAAAGCGTCCGGCTTCTCCGGAGCAGGCGAGGAACCCGAATGAACATTCTTCACATGAAATATGTTGTCGGTATTGCGGAAAACGGATCCATCAGCAAAGCCGCGGAAGAAATGCATGTCGCCCAGCCCAATCTGAGCCGGGTGGTGAAGGAAATGGAAGCCGATCTGGGCATCCGCTTTTTTCGCCGGTCCTCCCGGGGGATGATGCTGACACCGGAAGGCGAGCTGTTTGTCAACCGGGCGCGGAAGATTCTGGAGCAGGTGGACGAAATAGAAAACCTGTACAAGGAGAAAAAAGCCGGGAAACAGCGCTTTTCGATTTCGGCGCCCCGGGCCAGCTATATATCCGACGCTTTCGCCTCCTTTTCCCGGACGCTGGGACCGGAGGAAGCGGAAATCTTCTATCACGAAACCAACGCGCTGCAGGCCGTCAAAAACATTCTGGAGGTGGGCTACAATCTGGGCATTATCCGCTACGCGGCCGGCTATGACCGGCATTTCAGGCAGATGCTGGAGGATAAAGGCCTGAAATGGGAGATGGTCGCGGAGTTCCGGTATGTGCTGGTGATGCATGAAAACAGTGAGCTGGCCGGGATGGACAGCATCCGCTTTACGGATCTTGCCCGGCACATTCAGATTGCGCATGCCGATCCCTACGTTCCGTCCCTGCCGCTGTCCACCGTGAGAAATGAGGAGCTGCCGCAGGCTCCGCGGCGTATCTTCGTTTTCGAGCGGGGAAGCCAGCTGGATCTTCTGTCGGAAAACCCGGAAACCTTCATGTGGGTTTCGCCCCTGCCGGAGCGGCTGCTGAAATCAATGCATCTGGTGCAGCGAAAATGCGGGGAGAATCAGCGGGTTTACCGGGATGTGCTGATCTACCGCCGGGAATATCAGATGACGGAGCTGGACAAGCGGTTCATCACGGAGCTGACCCGGTCCAAACGCGCCTGCATCCGCTGAGAGGCGCGGGAGTCGGAATAATCGATCCTTTCTTATCGATTATGATATATCGATTATACGGTTTTGGTAATTCGCAAAACGCGGGTTATTCGATATAATATATATCGAAAGGAGGGAGAAAGGTTGCAAAGCACGCTTTCCAAAGCGACATTGGGGCGGCTGCCTTTATATCTGCAGTTTATCCGCACGATGAACACGGAAAAGGTTTCCGCCACCCAGATCGCGAAGGGACTGGGGCTGGGCGAGGTTCAGGTGCGCAAGGATCTGGCCAGCGTGTGCGCCGCCGGGATGCCGAAGGTCGGGTACCCCGTACAGGCTCTCCGGCAGGATATGGAAAAGGCGCTGAAAACGGATGTCCCCATCTCCGCGGTGATCGTCGGGGCGGGCAAGCTGGGCTCCGCGCTGATGGAATACGACGGATTCGGAGACTACGGGGTGGAGATCGCCGCGGCTTTTGACTGCCGCGCGCCGTCCGATTCTTTCTCCCGCGGGCGCGTTCCGGTTTATCCGATGGGTCAGCTCGCTCCTTTTTGCGCTTCACACCATATTCAGGAAGGCATTCTGACGGTTCCGGCGGCTTCGGCGCAGTCGGCGGCGGATGAAATGACGGCGGCCGGCCTGAAGGCGATCCTCAATTTCGCGCCGTACCCGATCCGGGTGCCGTCCGGCGTAACGGTGGTTCAGGAAAACATTGCTTTATCCCTGGCTTATCTGCATATGACAGCCAGTGAGACACAAAGACAGGAAGAGGAGGAACAGTATGGAAACCAGAACTTATGACACGGTGGACAGTGTGGAGACGCTGAAAGCAGCCATTGAACGGGTGCGCGCCGCTCAGCGGATTTACGCCGGATTCACCCAGGAGCAGGTGGACAAAATCTTCCTGAGCGCGGCCATGGCTGCCAATCAGGCCCGGCTTCCGCTGGCTAAAATGGCCGTGGAGGAAACCGGCATGGGCGTGGTGGAAGATAAGGTGATCAAAAATCACTACGCCAGCGAATACATTTACAATGCCTATCGGGATACCAAAACCTGCGGCGTGATCGATGAAGACAAGGCCTACGGCATCCGGAAGATTGCCGAGCCCATCGGCGTGGTGGCGGCGGTCATTCCCACCACCAATCCCACCTCCACGGCGATCTTCAAAGCCCTGATCTGCCTGAAAACCCGGAACGGCATTATCTTCAGCCCCCATCCCAGAGCGAAGAAATCCACGATCGCCGCGGCCCGGGTGGTTCTGGAGGCGGCGGTACGGGCAGGCGCTCCCGAAGGGCTGATCAGCTGGATCGACGTGCCCTCCCTGGAGATGACCAACACCCTGATGCGGGAAGCGGACATTATTCTGGCGACCGGCGGACCCGGCATGGTGAAGGCGGCCTATTCCAGCGGCAAACCCGCGCTGGGCGTGGGCGCGGGCAATGTGCCGGCCGTGATTGACGACAGCGCCAACCTGATTCTGGCTGTCAACTCCATCATTCATTCCAAAACCTTCGATAACGGTATGATCTGCGCCTCCGAGCAGAGCGTGATCGTGCTGGACAGCATTTATGAAACGGTCCGGACCGAATTCGCGAACCGCGGCTGCTGGTTCCTGACAGGCGCGGATCTGGACAAGGTCCGTCATACCATTCTGATCAACGGGGCGCTGAACGCGAAAATCGTCGGCCAGAGCGCCTGCAAAATCGCGGCGCTGGCGGGCGTGACCGTGCCGGAGGGCACAAAGGTGCTCATCGGTGAAGTGGACTCCGTGGAGCTGAGCGAGGAATTCGCCCATGAGAAGCTGAGCCCCGTGCTGGCCATGTACCGGGCGAAGGATCTTGAGGACGCCTTCAGCAAGGCGGACCGGCTGATCGCCGACGGCGGTTACGGCCATACCGCTTCCCTGTATGCCGATACGCAGAAGAAACCGGAAGTGCTGGATGCTTTCGCGGCCCGGATGAAAACCTGCCGCATCGTGGTGAATACGCCTTCCTCTCAGGGCGGCATCGGCGATCTGTACAACTTCAAAATGGCCCCGTCGCTGACCCTGGGCTGCGGCAGCTGGGGCGGAAACTCCGTATCTGAAAACGTGGGCGTCAAGCACCTGCTGAACATCAAAACCGTGGCTGAGAGGAGAGAGAATATGCTGTGGTTCCGCGCTCCGGAAAAGGTCTATATCAAGAAGGGCTGCCTGCCGGTGGCGCTGGATGAACTGAAGCATGTGATGGGGAAGAAAAAGGCCTTCATCGTTACCGACTCCTTCCTTTATCAGAACGGGAACACCAAACCCATTACGGACAAGCTGGATGAGATGGGCATTCAGCACGCCACCTTCTTTGACGTGGCGCCCGATCCCACTCTGGCGTGCGCCAAGGCCGGCGCGGAGCAGATGCGCCTGTTCCAGCCGGATGTGATCATCGCCCTGGGCGGCGGCAGCGCCATGGACGCGGGCAAAATCATGTGGGTGCTGTACGAGCATCCCGAAGTGGATTTCCAGGATATGGCCATGCGGTTCATGGACATCCGCAAACGGGTTTACACCTTCCCGAAGATGGGCGAAAAAGCCTGCTTCATCGCGATTCCCACCTCCGCCGGCACCGGCAGCGAGGTGACGCCCTTCGCTGTGATTACCGACGAAAAGAGCGGCGTCAAGTATCCTCTGGCGGATTACGCGCTGCTGCCCAACATGGCGATCATTGACACGGACTTCCATATGACCGCTCCCAAGGGGCTGACCGCCGCCAGCGGAATCGACGCGGTGACCCACGCGCTGGAAGCCTATGCTTCCATGATGGCGACCGATTACACCGACGGCCTGGCCATCAAGGCGCTGCAGACCATTTTCGAATTCCTCCCGCGGGCGTATGACAACGGCCTGACCGATGTGGAAGCGAGAGAAAAGATGGCCAACGCCGCGACCATGGCGGGCATGGCTTTCGCCAACGCCTTCCTGGGCGTGTGCCACTCCATGGCGCACAAGCTGGGCGCCTTCCACCACATCGCCCACGGCGTGGCCAACGCGCTGATGATCGAGGAAGTGCTCCGCTTCAACGCCGCCGAGGCTCCCGCCAAGATGGGCACCTTCCCGCAGTACGACCATCCGCATACCCTGCGCCGCTACGCGGAGGTGGCGGAAGCACTGGGCGTCCGGGGCGATAACGATCAGGAGAAGCTGGAAGGGCTGATCCGCATGATCAACGACCTGAAAGCCTATGTCGGCATCAAGCCCGCGATCCGGGATTACGTGCCGGACGAAAAGGATTTCCTGGACCGGCTGGACGCCATGGTGGAGCAGGCTTTCGACGATCAGTGCACCGGCGCCAATCCCCGCTATCCGCTGATGAGCGAAATCAAGCAGATGTATCTGAATGCTTATTACGGAGAAAAGCATTTTACCGAAATGCCCAGACCTACGGCGGACGATATTGCCTCGCTGGAAGGCGACGCCGTCAAAAAGGCCTACCGTTCCGGACGGAAGCTGTGAGAAGGAGGAGAAGAACATGAATATGGATCGCGTTATTGCCGTGCGCAACGCCAAAACCATCTATCGGGACGGCGACCGGTGCGTCAAGGTGTTCAACGAAAACTATTCCAAAGCCGATATCCTCAACGAAGCGCTGAATCAGGCCCGGATTGAGGAAACGGGGCTGCATATTCCCAAAATTCTGGGCGTGACCATGATTGAGGGCAAGTGGGCGATTCTCTCTGAGTTCATCAAGGGAAAGACCCTGTCCCAGATCATGAAGGAGGATCCGGATCACAAATCGGACTATCTGAACCGGTTTGTGGATCTGCAGATGGAGGTACAGAGCAAGACCTGCCCCATGCTGAACGGCCTGAAGGAAAAAATGATCCGCAAGATCAGCCAGGCGGATCTGGACGCCACCACGCGCTATGACCTGCACACCCGCCTGGAAGGCATGCCCACCCATCACAAGGTGTGCCACGGTGATTTCTGGCCGTCGAACATCATTATCAGCGAGGACGATACCCCCTATATCATCGACTGGAGCCATGTGACCCAGGGGAACGCTTCCGCGGATGTGGCCCGGACCTACCTGCTCTTTTGGCTGAACGGAGATATCGACGGGGCGAAGGAATACCTGAACCTGTTCTGCGAGAAGAGCGGAACGCCCATCCAGTATGTACAGCAGTGGATGCCGATCGTGGCGGCCAGCCAGTCTGTCAAGGGCAACGAAAAAGAACGGGAATTCCTGCTGTCCTGGGCCAGCGTGGTGGAATACCATTAATGATTGTTCCCCCATCGTCCCCTTAAGACGAAAAGACGAATGAAAAGGAGATCAGAGTGATGAAAGTGACGGTATGTATCGGCTCCTCCTGCCACATCAAGGGTTCCAGACCCGTGGTTGAGCAGCTGCAGGAACTGATCGCGAAGGAAAACCTGGGAGACAGGATTGAACTGGGCGGCACGTTCTGCATGGGCAAATGCCAGCAGGGCGTATGCGTCACCGTGGACGGGGAATTCTTCTCCGTATCCACGGAGACCGTTTCCTCCTTCTTCGAAAAAGAAATTAAAGCAAGGGTGTAAACGATGCCAAGCTGTCTGACATTAAAGAAATCCAACTGCAAAAACTGCTACAAGTGCATTCGCCACTGCCCGGTCAAGTCCATCCGCTTTTCCGGAAACCAGGCGCACATTATCGGCAACGAATGCATCCTGTGCGGGCATTGCTTCGTGGTCTGCCCCCAGAACGCCAAGGAAATCGTGGATGAAACCGAAAAGGTGAAGGTGCTGATTCAGAGCGGCGATCCGGTGGTGGTCTCCCTGGCTCCGTCCTTTGTGGCCAATTATGAAGGCGTCGGGATTGAAGCCATGCAGGAGGCGCTGAAAAAGCTGGGCTTCCATGACGTGGAGGAGACCGCGCTGGGCGCCACCCTGGTCAAGCGGGAATACGACCGGATTCTGAAGGAGGAAGACCGGGACGTGGTGATTTCCTCCTGCTGCCATTCCGTCAACCTGCTGATCCAGAAGTATTTCCCCACGGTGCTTCCGTATCTGGCGGATGTGCTTTCGCCGATGCAGGCCCACTGCGAGGACATCAAGCGGCGGATTCCGAAGGCGAAGACCGTGTTTATCGGTCCCTGCGTAGCCAAGAAGGACGAAGCCGAATACTACGAAGGCATCGTGGACGCGGTGCTGACCTATGAGGAGCTGACCAACTGGCTGAAGAAGGAAGGCGTGGAGCTCCGGAAAGATCAGCCCGCGGACCGCCGCAGCCTGGCCCGGTTTTTTCCCACAACGGGCGGCATCCTGAAAACCATGGCCAAGGACGCGCCGGATATGAGCTATATGGCGCTGGACGGCGTGGAAAACTGCATCGCGGCGCTGAAGGAAATCGAACAGGGGAAGATTCATCACTGCTTTATTGAGATGAGCGCCTGCACGGGCAGCTGCGCCGGCGGACCCGTGATGGAGAAATACGGCCACAGCCCCCTCAAGGACTATCTGGCCGTTTCCCGCTACGCGGGAGATCAGGATTTTGACATCGAACAGCCGGAGACCCGGGAGCTCCGAAAGAACTTTGAGATCATCGAGCAGCGGGCTTCCATGCCCAGCGAGTCCGAAATCCGGGATATCCTCCGGGAAATGGGCAAATTCAAGCCCAGCCAGGAGCTGAACTGCGGTTCCTGCGGATACGATACCTGCCGGGAAAAGGCCATCGCCATTTATCAGGGAAAGGCGGAAATTTCCATGTGCCTGCCCTATCTGATGGAGAAGGCGGAAAATGTCAGCGACACCATCGCCCGGAACAGCCCCAACGGCATCATCATGCTCAACGATCAGCTGGAGGTGCAGCAGATTAACCCCTCCGCTCTCCGGATTCTGAATCTGCGCTCCGAGACGGATGTGCTGGGGGATCAGGTGATCCGCATTCTGGATCCCACCCCCTTCATCAAGGTGAAAAACACCGGCCGCGGCATTTTCCATCAGCGGATCTATCTGGCGGAATACGGCTGCACGGTTCAGCAGACCATCGTGCCCGCGGAAGAGGGCCGGATGCTGCTGTGCATCATGCGGGACGTCAGCGAGGAAGAGGACGCCCGCCGGCAGAAGGAAGAAATCAGCCGGCAGACGGTGGAGGTGGCCGATAAGGTAGTGGATAAGCAGATGCGCATCGTACAGGAGATCGCCAGCCTGCTCGGCGAGACCGCCGCGGAAACCAAAATCGCCCTATCCAAGCTCAAGGAGTCCATTACCAATGAATAATTTAACCTGTGATATCGGCTATAAAAGCATCAATCACGTGGGGGAACAGCTTTGCGGCGATCATGTGGAGGTTGTGGAGCAGGAGGACGGCTCCACGGTGATCGTGCTGGCGGACGGACTGGGCAGCGGCGTAAAAGCCAGCATTCTGTCCACCCTGACCAGCAAGATCATCTCCACGATGCTGGCGGCCGGACTCTCCATTGAGGAATGCGTGGAAACCATCGCGGCCACCCTGCCGGTCTGTTCGGTGCGCGGCGTGGCTTATTCCACCTTTACCATCATCCGGATCATCCGCAACCAGACGGCCGAGCTGATTCAGTACGACAATCCCCAGGTGATCGTGCTGCGAAACGGCGAAAACTGGGAATATCCCCGCACGGAGACCACGATCGGGGGCAAGAAGATCATCCGCTCCCTGATCCGGCTGCAGGAGGACGACGTATTTATCGCCATGAGCGACGGCTGCCCCCACGCGGGAATCGGAAACGCCTATAACTTCGGGTGGAAGCGGGAAGATATTATTCCCTTTATGGAAGCCATGACGCTGTGCGGCTACACGGCCAAAAACCTGTCTACCCTGCTGGTGGACGAGTGCAACAAGCTCTACGGCGGAGAACCGGGGGACGATACCACCGCCTGCGTGGTGCGCATCCGGAAGCGGGTTCCGATGAACATGCTTTTCGGCCCGCCCAGCAACCGGGACGACGCCGGCCGGATGATGAGTCTGTTTTTCTCCAAGGAAGGAAAGCACATCATCTGCGGCGGAACCACCTCCTCCATCGCGGCGAAATGGCTGAACAAGCCGCTGCGCGCTTCTCTGGATTTTGAGGGCGATATTCCGCCCATCGCCTTCCTGGAGGGCGTCGACCTGGTGACGGAGGGCGTGATCACCGTGAACCGGGTGGTGGAATACGCCAGGGATTATATCGGGGAAAACAAGCGCTATGAAGCCTGGAACGACGGGAAGGACGGCGCGTCTCAGATCAGCCGCCTGCTGTTTGAGGAGGCCACCGATATTAACTTCTATGTGGGCAAGGCCGTCAACCCGGCTCACCAGAATCCCGACCTGCCCATCAACTTCAATATCAAGATGAACCTGGTGCAGGAACTGTCGGAAGCACTGAAAAAGATGGGAAAACGCATCAAAGTCAGCTATTTCTAAGGAGAGAATATGCAAAAGTTCGATACAAAGGTTCAGCTTCTCAAATACAAGGTGCTGCGGGAAGTTGCCCGCCATGCCTGGAACGATACCCTGCTGGATCATATTCTGGATATTCCCAAGACGATTGTGCCCGGAAAAGTGCCGACGATGCGCTGCTGCGTATACAAGGAGCGGGCGATTCTGGCGGAACGCGTCAAGCTGGCCATGGGCGGCGGAAACAGCGGCAATATCATCCAGGTGATCGATATCGCCTGCGACGACTGCCCGGCCGTAGGCTATCAGGTGACCGACTCCTGCCGGGGCTGCCTGGCCCACCGCTGCGAAGACGCCTGCAAGCGCGGAGCGATTTCCTTTGACCACCGGCACGAGGCGCATATCGACAAAACGAAATGCGTGGAATGCGGGCAGTGCGCCAAGGTCTGCCCCTACAGCGCCATCGTGAACCGCAAGCGCCCCTGCCAGAACGCCTGCAAGATCAAGGCCATTTCCATCAATGACGACAACGCCGCCAAAATCGACGACGAAAAGTGCATTCAGTGCGGCGCGTGCGTGTATCAGTGCCCCTTCGGCGCGATTTCGGACCGGTCTTTCATCATCAACGTGATCGACATGCTGAAAAAGAGCGAAGGCAATACGAAATACAAGGTTTACGCCCTGGTGGCGCCGGCCATCGGCAGCCAGCTGAATTACGCCAAACTGGGCCAGGTCATCTCCGGCATCAAGGAGCTGGGTTTCTATACCGTGGTAGAAGCCGCCCTCGGCGCGGACATGGTGGCCCAGGCCGAATCGAAGGAGCTGACCGAGAAGGGCTTCCTGACCTCTTCCTGCTGCCCGGCGTTTGTGCGCTATGTCAAAACCGCCTTCCCGACGCTGGCGCCTTATATTTCACACAACCTGTCGCCCATGGCGACCCTCGCGAAATATATCCGGGACCATGAGGAAAACGCTAAAATCGTCTTCATCGGGCCCTGCACCGCGAAAAAGGCGGAGGCCCAGCTGGAAAATGTGAAGCCCTATGTGGACGCCGTCATCACCTTCGAGGAGCTGCAGGCGCTGCTGGACAGCCGGGAGATCGATATCACCGCGCTGCCGGAGGATGTGCTGGACAACGCCAGCTATTTCGGCCGGATTTTCGCCCGCAGCGGCGGCCTGTCCGACGCTGTGGCGGAGGGCCTGAAGGAACAGAAGCTGGACGAGTTCGAGCTGAAAGCCTGCGTCTGCGACGGCATCGAGGAATGCCGGATGGCCCTGCTGAAGAAGAACCGGAACGCGCTGGACGCCAATTTCATCGAAGGCATGGCCTGCGTGAACGGCTGTATCGGCGGCGCGGGCAACCTGACCCATGGGGAAAAGAACAAGGCCGCGGTGGACAGCTACGGCCGGGAAGCCCTGGAAAAAACCATTCTGGACGCGATCGCGCCGCTCCGGTAACCCCGCAAGTCAGGGGGACGGTTCTCAGCGACTCACTCATGAGTGAGTCGCTGAGAACCGTCCCCCTGACTCATTGATCCGGAAGATGAATCTGGCGGCGGTATTCTCCCGGCGTGCATCCCGCCCATTTTTTGAAGCTTTTGGAGAAATGCGCCACGTCGGCGTAGCCGGCCGCTTCGGCCACCTCGTGAATCCGAACCGAGGGATCCGCCAGCAGCTTCCGGGCCCGGTCGATTCTCATGCTGCCCAGCAGGTCGAAAAAGCTTTTGCCGGTTTCCCGGTTCAGCAGCTTGGACAGGTGCCACTGGCTGACATAGACATGATCGGCGACATCCGAAAGGGACAGATGCTGCTCCATGCAGTGCTCCCGCATATACTGCAGCGCCGAGCGGACCAGATAGTTTCCGGCGTTCAGAACGGTCTCCTCCTCGGGGGAGTCCGCTTTTTTCTCTGCCGCTGCCGGGCGGCTGTCCAGCCGGGAGACCATCAGGCGGATGGCTTCCTTCAGCTCCTCCATATTGCTGGGCTTCAGCAGGTACCGGGTGACCCCCAGGGTCAGCGCTTCCCGGGCATAATCAAAATCCCGGTAGGCGGTCAGCACGGCCGTCTGAATCTCCGGGAATTCGCTTCGGAGGGCGGCCAGCATGGTGAGCCCGTCCATATTGGGCATCCGGATATCGGTAATCACGATATCCGGACGGAGGGAACGGATCAGCTCCAGGCCGGCCTTTCCGTCACAGGAGGTGCCGGCTACGGCGCAGTTCATTTCCGCCCAGTTCACCACGGTCTGCAGTCCGCGCAGGATCAGCCGCTCGTCATCCACCAGAACAACCTGATACATCTCTGTCACCTCCATATGCCGCCCGCGGTGCGCGTGCGATTCCTTGCTTCCTTTCTTTACTCCCCGAAGGGCCTGTGTTCCATGACCTTCCGCCAGCATTCCTCCGGAGACAGGGTTCCTTCCGCGACGGCCGGGATGCATTCCAGCAGCCAGCATTCCCGGGCATCCTGATTCATGGCGTCCTGCAGCGGACTGAGGAGGGAACAGCGCTCCTCCATTTCCTGAACGGATTCCAGCAGCTTTCCGGTGACGGAGGAATTGGCCAGCTGCACCAGGTTTTCATCCCGGGTGAGCCAGGACAGCAGATCCACCGCCGCATCCCGTTTCACCTGGCTGTTCCAGGCCTTCCGGGTCAGATAAAAGCCCATGGACATGCCGCCGATACAATTCGTCTGCGGGCCGGCTGTCTCCCGGAGCGGCATGGGCACGGCCCGGAGTTTGTTCATCAGATCCGGGGGGTGGGATTCCGCCATCCAGCTGCCGTCGATGCGCATGGCGGCGCCGCCGGAGGTGAAAAGATCCAGCATTCCCGTATCGTTGGCCGTGAGGGCATCATCGGAAAAGGCGCCGGCCAGATACAGCTCCCGGATGACCTCCATGGCCCGGATCCAGGAGGCGGGCACCTGATCGAAGGAGACGGGGCGGGCCTGCTGTTCCCCGGCGGAAGCGCAGGAGAGCAGGACCATTTCCGCCAGATAATGGGGAATATCGGACAGGGAGACGGCAATCGGAACGATTCCGTTTTCCCGGAAAATCCGGATGTCTTCCAGCAGGGCCTCCCAGGTATCCGGCATGGGGGCATGGTACTGCTCGAAAAGATCGGTGCGCAGGTAGACGCCCTCCCAGAAGCCGTGGGCCGGAACGGCGTAGACCAGGCCGTCTGCTTCCTCCAGGGCGCGGATTTCCGGAAGATTCAGATCCGGATACGCTTCATTGATGGTCCGGATCGGAACCACCCGGGACAGAATCGGGGCGGAATCCCCGCCGGCGGCAAAGAAGAACAGAAGATCCGGTTCGTTTCCGACAGCAAAATCCCGGAGAACGTTCTTTTTCCAGGATTCATCACTGGGGCTGGAGGAATCGGACACCCGGTTGCCCGTGGACTCCTCGTAATCCCGCAGGATCCCCTGATAAGCTTCCGCGGCGGGATCCGTTCCGCCGAAGCAGGTAACGGTCCGGAGCGTGACACCTTCGCCGCGGGCCGCTGCGCACAGGCACAGCAGCAGGCAGAGAATCAATCCCTTTCGGATACTCATGGCAGACTTCCTTTCTTTGCTGCGTGAGGCAATTCCGCATCCCGGGCGCGATACGCGCGCTTCCGGGCGGAGGACGGGAGGCTCATGCATGTCCGGGATGGGAACGCCGGGGCGCGTCCTCCTGGGGGATTTCGATGCGGACGGCGGTTTCGCCGCCCGGCTCGGTGGTGACCCTGATGACGACCCGGTCTTCATAAATCAGGCGCAGGCGGTTGACGATATTGGCCAGGCCGAGATGCGGGCCGGCGTTTTCCCCGCGGAGGGCGATGTCTATTTTCTCCCGGTCTTCCGGCCGGATGCCCTGACCGCTGTTGATGATTTCAATCAGCAGCGTGCGGTCCGCCTTCCGGGCCCGGAGAAGAATCCGGCCGCGGCCCGCCGGCGCGATGCCGTGTTCCACCGCGTTTTCCAGCAGGGGCTGGATGGACAGCAGCGGCAGAAGCGCCGGGAGGGCGGATTCCTCCACATCCCGGACGAACTCCAGATCCGGGCCGAAGCGCTGCTCAACAAAGAAGATATAGGCGTCGGCTACCTCCAGTTCATCCTTCAGGGTCACAATACGCTGGTCCTTCCGGCCCATGGTGGCGTTCAGCAGCACGGACAGGGAGGTGACCATGGCGGAAGCGGTTTCCGACCCGTCGATCCGGGCCTGCCAGTTGATATCCTCCAGCGCGTTATTGATAAAATGCGGATTGATGCGGCTCTGCAGCGCGAGAATCTGAGCGTTTTTCAGCTCGATCTCTTCCTTGTAGGTTTTGTTGATCAGCTCTTTCAGCCGGACAGACATTTTGGAAAAAGAGACACCCAGGTCGCCCAGTTCGTCTCCCCCGCGCAGCGGAACCGTTACGCCGAAGTTTCCTTCCTCGATCTGGCGGGCGGCATCGGAGAGCAGGGTGACCGGGCGGGTGATCCGGCTGTGGACGAAACGGGCCAGCAGAATGAAAATCGGAATCAGCAGGAGTCCGGCCAGGATGGAAACCGAACGGAAAAGATAGATTTCCCGGTACTGCTCCCTCCGGTCGAGCTGCAGGCGCAGCCGGAAATCGTAATCCGATTCACCGGAGGAAGCGATCCCGTATTCCAGCAGGTTTTCGCTCTGCCGGTCCGTCAGTCCGGGCTTCAGGGAGGCCCAGTCGACGGAGGGATCGGCATAATCATCCAGCATGACGGAGAGGCTGCCGTTCCAGGCGGTCTTCAGCGTTTCCAGCGGGGAGAAGAGCGCCTGCCGGTTCACCTCCAGAATCAACATTCCGAAGCGTTCCATCCGCAGATTCAGCATGTTGCGGATCAGAAACATCTGATTCTGATAGCTGACGAAGCGGAAATGGGTATCCAGGGATTCCCCCAGGCCGGCGGTATATTTCCGAAGCGCCTGCAGGGTCGCGGCGTTATACGCGTTGGCGGAACGGGTGACGGCCAGCAGCTCGGGCTGGTTGATGGGGAAGAAAACCGCGAAACCGAACAATTCCTCCCGGCCGTATTTCCGGTCCAGATAATTCCTGCACTGGCGCAGAAACTCCGGGCTGCCGATGGCGCCGGTGTTCCATTTGCTCCAGATTTCTGCAAGCTCTCCGTCATAGGTGGCATCCCGGGAAAGGGATACGGCCCGGTCGACGGACTGCACGGCCTGATCCCAGCTGTGATTCACGGCCGTGGACAGGGCGGCTTCCGTTTTCAGCCGGAGCTGCCTGAGCAGAAAGCTGCCGGCCAGCCCGCCCAGCAGAAGAACCGGAATCAGATAGCAGAGGATCAGAATTCCGAGAATCCTGAACCGAAGAGACCGGAAAAAGGATGACCTCCGTATCCCGCTCGCGGTGCGCGTACGATTCCACTTCATGTCGCGATTCAATCTCCATGATTCTGTTTAAAAGGGAAGACCGACAAACTCCGCCATCCGGCGGACGAGATCCCTGGCGTGATTCTCCGTATCGGCCTCCGCGAAAATCCGGACACGGGGTTCTGTGCCGGAAAAGCGGACGATGATCCAGCCGCCCTTCAGATAAACCTTGCAGCCGTCCAGATCGCTGACCTTCTCCACCGGAAGGGGAAATTCGGGCAGCTTTTTTTCCTCCATGATCAGGCGCCGGATCGCGCAGCGGCTTTCTTCGGTCAGTGCCCAGTCGTATTCGGCCATATGCATTTCCCCGAAGCGCCGGTACAGATCCTCCCGCAGCCGGCTGAGCGGCAGGCCGGACACGCTGAGCATCTCCACCAGCAGACTGGCGGCATACAGGCCGTCCTTTCCGGAAATATGCCCCCGCACCGTGAGGCCGCCGGAGGATTCTCCGCCGATCAGGGCATCATACTGATCCATTGCGGCGGAAATATGCTTGAATCCGACGGGAACCTCGATGCAGGCCTGGCCGTAGGCTTCGGCAATCCGGTCCAGCAGGTGGGTGGTGGCGATATTCCGGACCGCGGCGCCGCGCCATCCCTTATGCTCCAGCAGATAGAAATACAGCAGGGCCAGGACTTCATTGGCGGTTACGTAGTTCCCGTTTTCGTCAATAATGCCGAGCCGGTCCGCGTCGCCGTCCGTGGCGATCCCCACATCCGCGCGGTGCTCCTTCACCGCGTACTGCAGATCCACCAGCGTTTCCGGATTCGGCGCCGGCAGATGACGTCCGAAGAAAGCGTCATGCCGGTCATTAATCACATCGATATCACACCTTGCAGTGTACAGGATTGTCAAAAGACCTGTCAAGCTGACTCCGAACATCGGATCCAGCACAATGCGCAGCCGGCGCTTCCGGATGGCTTCCGTATCCACCTGCTTCAGGATGGAATCCAGGTATTCGTCCCGGGGATCCGTCAGAACCAGCAGCCCCTTTTCCCGGGCCTGATCAAAGGAAAGGGAACGGATCCCGCCGGGATCCAGCGCGTTCGCGTCCCGCTGAATTTCCGCCGTGACCTCCGCGGCGGCGTCCCGGCCGCCGGAGGTAAACAGCTTGATGCCGTTGTAAACGGCGGGGTTGTGACTGGCGGTCACCATGGCGCCGTAGGGGAGCCCAAGCTGCTTTACCGCGAACATGACCTGGGGCGTGGGACAGGACATATTGACAAAACGAACCGGAACGCCTTCCCCGGTCATGACCTCACAGAACCAGATCAGCGCCTCCCGGCTCAGGAAGCGCCGGTCATACCCGGCACAGATCCCCTGCTCCGCCACGCCTTCCCGGATCATCCGCCGCGCCAGCGCGGCGGCAACCCGTCGGATATTTTCCCGGGTAAACCCGTCGCCGATCACGGCCCGCCAGCCGCCTGTACCAAATTCCACCATTCCAACCGCCTCCTGTTATTTCCGGACTGAATCCGTTTTCTTTTATGATCGCGATATATGCCTGCGATTATTTACGCCGCGCTGTCGCGCCTGTTTTGCTCCGCTTTTGTCCGTCAGCCCATTTCCGCTTCCACCCAATGCTCGCCTTCCGTGAAGGCCGGGATGGTATCCGCGTCCTGTCCGTCCAGCCGCAGCCGGCGAATGCCCTTTTCCACATGGGAAGGGTTGCTGACCCGGATCCGGTAGAGCGCTCCGCGCCAGCGGCGGGTGACTTCAAATCCGTCCCATTCGGCCGGGATGCAGGGGTCGATCACCAGCTCCCGGAACCCGGGCCGGATGCCCAGCATATAGCGGGTGGCCGCGTAGTAGGCCCATCCGGAGGAACCGGTCATGAAGGGATGACGGGCCCGGCCAAAGGCCGTATGATCCCGTCCCATGATGAACTGGCAGTAGGAATAGGGTTCCGCCTGGCGGATTTCCATCCGGTCATTCTGGTTTTCCGGCAGCAGGGCGTCATAGAATTTCATGGCTCTGCCGCCCCGGCCGAGGAGACACTCCGCCACCCAGGCCCAGGGGTTCGGATGGCTGAAGATGGCCCCGTTTTCCTTTACGCCGGGGTAGACCCGGGTCACGAAACCCACGCTGTCATCGAGGGTGACGAAGGAAGGGGCGTTCAGCATCAGCCCGTAGGGAGTATAGAGCCATTCATCCACGGCATCCATGCAGGAGCGGCCCTGCTGAGGGGTCGCGGCACCGGAAATCACGGCCCAGGTATTGCTCTCCAGATGCACCTTGCCTTCCCGGGCCCGGTGGGATCCGATGGGGGAGCCGTCCGCGGTCAGACCGCGCAGGAACCACCGGCCGTCCCACAGCCGTTCGCGGCAGATCTGCGCCATGCCGTCCCGCAGCGCGGTATAGCGGGCGAGGTCTTCCTGCCGGCCCAGCGCCGCGGCCGCATCCAGAAAATGATTGGTGGCCCAGATCAGCAGAAAAGCGACCATGGCGCTTTCTCCGCCGCCCAGGTTCAGGCAGTCGTTCCAGTCCGCCCGCAGGCCTTTGGTGACGCCGTTCTTTCCGACCTGCCGGTAGGAAAAATCCAGGGAAGCCTTCATATGATCCCAGACGGAAGCGCTGTCCTGGTCCGCGAAGGGAATGATTTCCTCAAAAAAGGCGGTATTTCCGCTCTCCCGGACGTTTTCGATGATCGCGGGGATCAGCCAGAGGGCGTCGTCGGCGCAGGCATCGGCGATGCCGTGAAGCATGCTTTTCCGGTTCCCTTCCGGGATAACGGTGGGGGACTTCATGCCGTCGTCCTCCTTTTTCTCCAGGACGGCAGGATCAAACAGATGCAGACCGTAACCTTCCCGCATCTGGCCGTGCAGCAGCTGGCGGATCCGTTTTTCGCACATGGCCGGTTCCGCGTGCGGGATGCACATCGCGTCCTGCGCGGTATCCCGGTATCCGAGCCCGGTCCGTCCGCCGACTTCTATAAAGGAAGAGAAACGGGAGAACAGTACGTTGACCTCGCTCTGATACAGGTTCCAGATATTCAGGGAACGGTTCATATTTTCATGGGGCGTCCGGACCTGCAGGGCGCCCAGCTTTTCATCCCAGAATTTCCGAAGCGCCGCGAAAGCCCGGTCGGTTCCGGCAAAATCGTATCTGCGCCGGGCTTCTTCGGCTGCTTTCCCCCGGCCGGTGCCCAGATAGAAGAGAACGCGTTTCTCCTCGCCCGGCCGCAGAACCAGCTTCCGGCGGAGCGCGCCGCAGGGATTGCCGCCCAGCTCCAGGGAGCCGCTCATTTTCCCGGAGATCAGCGCCTGGGGATCCCGCTCCGTATGATAGGCGCCGATGAACGCTTCCCGCACGCCTTCAAATCCGTCCGGCTCCGCGTCGGACGCGAAAAACTGCCAGGCATCGGGTTCATAGTGCAGCTCGCACAGCACGGCGCCGGATTCATAATGGGAGCCGGCGGCATACAGGCTCATCTGGAAGTTCTGGTTGTCCATATCGATTTCATGGAAGGAGAATTCCACATAGCCCACCACGCTGAGCTGCCGTTCCCGGGAGGACTCGTTCCGGATCCGGATATCGAAAATCTCGACCGGATCCACGGAGAGATCCTCCTCCCGGGGAATGAAAAGGGTCTGCGAGGCGCGGATTCCGTCGTGCAGGCAGGAAAAAACGGAATAGCTCAGGCCGTGGCGGGCTTCGTATTCCGCCTGATCCCGGGGCAGACCGACCGGCTGCCAGCTCAGGGACCAGAAATCGCCGGACGTGTCATCCCGCAGATAGGCATAATGCCCCGGCCAGTCCATCGGGACGCCGTTCGGCCGGAAACGGGTGATCCGGTGATGCTGGGGGCTGTCCAGCCAGCAGTATCCGCCCGCGTTATGGGAAATCACGGCGCCCATCCGCTGTGTTCCCAGATAGTTGGTCATGGACTGGGGAACATCCACGCCGGAGATGACATATTCCCGGGAAACGTCATCAAAATATCCGTATTTCATAGCCAGCAGATCCTTCCTTTTTTCGTACGCCAAAACCGGCGCTTCTTTCTTCGGTGATTATAACAGAAGGAAACGCTTCCTCAAAAGGACAGGAATTGTGGTTTCGTTGTCTCCGGTTGTTCTTCGGAAGAGAATAAAACACATGCGCAACCGGAGACAACAATTCACAAAGGCAGATAATGACTTTTCCTTGTCGTTTCCATATGATATAGCCACCAGATACGACAATCAACCGAAGGGAGGCCTCAGGCTTGACGACCTTTGTTTCCACCGCTTCATCCGGAAAGCACCGGCTTCCTTCCGCCAGACGGAAGAAGACCTTCTGGCTGACCACGATGATGATTCCCGGCGCCGTATGGCTGCTGCTGATCCGCTACCTGCCCATGTTCGGCATTGTGATCGCTTTCAAAAACTACCGGGCGTTCAAGCCGAACACCTTCTGGAACAATATCATCCGGAGCGAATGGGTCGGGCTGAAGAATTTCGAATTCCTGAAATCCCCGGATACGGGCATCATGATCCGGAACACGCTGGGATACAACCTGCTCTGGATCGCCCTGGGACTGGTGATCGCGGTGGCCTTCGCCATTATGATGAACGAACTGCGCAGCCGGCTCCTGGCGAAAACCTACCAGACGATGATGTTCTTTCCTTACTTCCTGTCCTGGGTGGTCGCCGGATATTTCGTGCTGTCCTTCCTGGATCCGACGAGCGGCATGATTCCGTTCGGCCAGAAAGCGGCGGGGCTGCCGGTAACGAATTTCTACCATGATACGACCTGGTGGCCGCTGATTCTGACGATCTGTAACCTGTGGAAGAATCTGGGCTACTCCTCCGTGCTGTATCTGGCGGCCATCACTGGAATCGATACCACCCAGTACGAAGCGGCCGCGGTGGACGGGGCTACCAAATGGCAGCAGATCCGACATGTGACGCTGCCGAATCTGCGGCCGATGATCGTGATTCTGCTGATCATGAATGTGGGAAAGATTTTCAACGCGGACTTCGGCCTGTTCTACAACGTGCCGCAGAATTCCGGATCCCTGTATCCGGTGACGCAGGTGGTGGATACCTACGTATACAGGGCTTACGCCAATACGCATGATTTGGGAATGAGCTCGGCTGCCGGCTTCCTGCAGAGCGCCGTGGGACTGATCTGCATTGTGGCGGCCAACGGCGTGGTGCGCAAAATCGATCCGGAAAGCTCACTGTTCTGAGAGGGGGAGGAAACGTGTCCAACTTATCCGCACGAACCGGAAAGCGCAAAATCCGGACCGGCAGCTTCAGCCTGAACCGTTTCAGCCCGGGAACAGAGGCGGTTTTTCATCTGGTGCTGGCGCTGTTCAGCCTGATCTGCATCATTCCGTTTGTTTTCGTCATCATTATCTCCTTCAGCTCAGAGGAAAGCATCCGGCAGATCGGCTACTCCTTTACGCCCCTCAGCTGGGGCACGGAAGCCTATACCTATACCTTTCAGCTGGGGGACGCACTCTGGCGGAGCTATTTCAACTCCTTCCTGATTACGATCATCGGGACGGTGCTGAGCGTGACGATCACCGTGCTGTATGCCTATCCGCTGTTCCGGAAGGATTACCGCTACAGAGGATTCTTCAACTTCCTCAGCTTTTTTACCATGATCTTCGGCGGCGGCCTGGTTCCGACCTTTGTCATCTGCAAAAGCGTGCTGGGGCTGAATGACAACTATGCCGCGCTGATCGTGCCGATGCTTTTCAGCCCGTTTAACGTGATTATCATGCGCACCTTTCTCCGGACGACGGTTCCGATGGAGCTGATCGAGTCAGCGACCATCGACGGCAGCGGGGAATACAGGACTCTGCTTCGGATCGTGCTGCCGATTATGAAACCCGGCATCGCCACCATCGCCCTGCTGGTCGCGCTGGCTTACTGGAACGAATGGTTCCTGAGCCTCCTGTACCTGAACAAGAACATGAACATCATGCCGCTGCAGTATCTGCTGATGCGGATGCAGCGAAACGCGGATTTCCTCGCCAAGAATTCTTCCATGCTGGGAGCGGACGCCACGAAGGCCGCGGCAAGCCTTCCGTCCCAGACGCTGAAAATGGCCCTGGTGGTTTTCATCGTGATTCCCATTGCCTGCGCCTATCCTTTCTTCCAGCGGTACGTGATCGCCGGACTGACGGTGGGATCCGTGAAGGGATAAGACGAGCCTTTGAACCTGCGGAAACAGGCGCTGAAGCGCTTGAAATATGAAGGAGGGTATACCTATGAAGAAGTTTCTGACTCTGATCCTCGCACTGTCGATGATCCTGTCCGTCTGCGGCCTGGCCCAGGCGGATGAACTGCCCGTGATCACCATCATGTTCCACGGCAGCAACGTGACCGACGATACTGCCGTACTCGAAAAGGTCAACGAGTACATCGCGGACAAGGTCGGCGCGAAGCTGGAAGTCATCTGGGGCACCTGGGGCGACTTCGATGAGAAGGCTGTGGACGCGCTGGTTTCCAGCGATGCCGGTGTGGACATGGTCTTCACCTGCTCCTGGAGCGCGGACGAGTACAACAGCTTTGCCAGAAAGGGCTACTTTGTGAAGCTGGATGACCTGATCGCGCAGTACGGCGCCGACCTGAAGGCCGCGATCCCGGAAAGCCTGATGCAGGCCGCGACGATCGAAGGCGCTGACGGAAAAGGCATCTACGCCGTAAACGGCTTCAAGGACACCGCGACGCAGAACACCTGGGACATCAATGTGACCCTGCTGAAAGAGCTGGGCTACACCGTGGACGACGTGAAAAACCTCGGATTCTTCGGCTGGGGCGAAATCTTCGCCAAGGCGAAGGAAGTCAAGGGCGACAGCTTTTATCCCTTCCTGGTGGAGCCGATGGTCGCGGAGCGGATGGTGACCAATTCCATCATCGTGGCCGGTGATTCCGGTTCCGTCAATCTGTTGTCCCTGTACCTGAATCCGGATGACGTGTCCAAAGAAGGCACCTACGGCAGCACCCTGCTGAACAAGTTTGCGACGCCGGAATACAAGGCCTTCGCGGATCAGATGCACAAGTACTACGAAGCCGGATATATTGATCCCGCGCTGTCCGTGGCGGAGACCTCCAACGATGCCCGGACCAACCACCAGAAGGAAGCTTCCTACCTGATCGGAACCCAGAGCTATGCCTATGGCTATGAGTATTCCGCCGACGTGCTGGCCCGGGGCGTTGAAGTCACCTTCCTGCCCTGCACCGAAGCCTATGTGGACGCAACGGCCTCCCAGGGCGCCATGATGGCGATCAACTCCGCCTCCGAGCATCCGGTTGAGAGCTTCAAATTCCTGGCGCTGCTGAACAGCGATCCCACCCTGATGACCCTGCTGAACTACGGCGTGGAAGGCATCCACTACAATCTGAACGACGAGGGCCTGGTGGTCTTTACCGATGCCCGGGCGAGCTACAGCCCCTGGACCAACGGCATGGGCAATGTGACCATTCTGCCGGATACCGAGACGGAGGGCAAGGGCTTCCGCGAAGCGTTCCGCGCGTATTACGCCGGAGCGAAGAGCATTCCGGTTCCGAGCTTTGTGTTCGACAACAGCGCGGTGTCTTCCCAGATGGCCAGCCTGGCCAATGTAGCGGCGCAGTACGCTCTGGCTCTGGACTGCGGCGCGGTGGATCCGGAGACGGAGCTGCCGAAGTTCCTCGACGCGCTGAACGCCGCCGGTATGGAAAGCTATCTGGCCGAGGCCAACGCGCAGATGGCTGCCTATCTGGGAAAATAAGACGAATCTGAAGGAATCATTCCCGTCAGGATCCCGGATTCGGCGGACCTGACGAACGGACTCCCGCGAAGCCCTCGCGGGAGTCTGTTTATGTCGGAACGGTTCATTTCGGACCGGTTTTCTTTCTTCCGGAAGGGATTCGGGAAGGTTCCGGAGGGGGACCTGGTTTTCCTTGACGGCCTATTCACCCGGCGGTATAATGGGTTATCAACAGAACCGGAGGGATGAAGGATGATTTCCACCAAGGGCCGCTACGCGCTTCGGGTGATGATCGATCTGGCCGAGAATCAGAAGGAACAGCCGGTGCCGCTGAAGGATATCGCGGAACGGCAGGGGATTTCCAAGAAGTATCTGGAAATCATTGTGAAGGATCTGGTGGAAGGAAAGATGATCCGGGGCTCCAGCGGGAAGGGCGGCGGCTATGTGCTGCTGCGGAAGCCGGAGGAGTATACCGTCGGGGAGATTGTGGAGCTCATGGAGGGCAGTCTGGCGCCGGTCGCCTGCCTGCAGCAGGACGCGGCAGTCTGCCCGCGGGAAAAGTTCTGCGTCACCCTGCCCCTGTGGCAGGAGATGAATCAGCTGGTGCGGGGATTCCTGTATCAGAAAAAACTGACCGATCTCCTGGATCGGTCAGAAAAGGCCTGAGCGCGGCCTCAGTTTTCATGAGCCGCGTGGGAACCCCACAGCGCCGCGCCGGAAGCGTCCAGGGCGGTAAAGCAGGTGACCCACGTGTTTTCCCGGTTGTCATAGGCCCGGGTCATGATTCCGGTATAGTCCGTTCCGTCCAGCTGACAGCGGAAGGTCAGCCCGTCCCCGCATTGCCAGGTGCCGGTCAGGGCGCCGTCCACCGTGCCGTCCTCCCGAAGGATCACGGCGACGCTGGAGTGCTCGGAGCGGTTGATATCCCGCCCGTGCAGGATGATTTTATAAGAACCGGGCTGTTCCTCCGGGGCGGTCCGGCTCATTGTTTCTCCGGCATAGCGCCAGGGAAGCACCACGGGCCAGCCGGCTTCATTCATGGCCATCTGGTGCACCCGGACCCGGTGGGTTTCCCCCCGGTCGGCAAACCGGGTATGAAAAATCAGGAAATACCGGCCGGTTTCCGTGTCGTACCAGGCGGAGTTATGGCCCGGAGAACGATAGGCGAGCCTTGAGGCGGCGGTATCGCTCTCCAGGTTTTCAAAGCAGTAGCCGCCCAGCAGCTTCACGCCGTAGCCCTCATAGTCCGGATCATGGAAGAAGGTTCCGGGCGCGCCGCCGCAGTCGATCATCGGCTGCCCCAGGGCGTCCTCATAGGGGCCGTCCGGCCGGCGGCTGCGGCAGACCCGGATATTGTATCCGTCCGCGGCGTTCAGACCGCCGAAGGACAGGAACAGATAATAGTATTCCGTTTCCGGGCTGTAAAGAATATAGGGTCCTTCAATCCGGGCATGATTTTTTCCGAGCAGTTTTTTTCCGTAGCCCTGCCCTTCGAGAGGGAAACCGGTCTCAGGGTTCATTTCCAGAATATAGATTCCTCCGGAATAGCTGCCGTATACCATCCAGAGCCGGTCCTCCCGATCGGTGAAGACACAGGGATCCACCACGTTCGGCAGGACGGTTGCGTCATAGCCGGGGCCGCCGCTTTTCAGAAAGACGCCGAGATCCCGGTAGGGCCCTTCCGGACGGTCGCTGACCGCCAGCCCCAGGGCGCTGAGGGGGCTGGAACCTTCACAGGTACAGTAGTACAGATAGTATTTTCCGTCCTTCAGCCGCTGTACGTCCGGCGCCCAGAAGGTGGTGGTTTTCGCATACTGCAGGGCTTCCTTCATTTCCTCCTGCACGTTATTCACCAGTTTGCAGCCGGTATCCGCATTCCGGGAAATCATATCCCACCGGATCAGATCGGCACTGCGGGCGGCGGCCATATGGCTTCCGTAAATATACCAGAGGCCGTCATCCGCCCGGATGACGGAAGGATCGTGAACCGAGACTTCTTTAAATTTCACTTCGGTTTCTTCGGGTTTCACTTCAGCGCCTTCCGCGAAAGCGGAAATACCGCTCAGCAAAAGAACAAAAAGAAGAATCAGAATTCTGTGTTTCATTTGACTTTCCTCCGGTTTCAACAGTGATTGTTTTTCCGGGACAGAAGACCGGGGATGAAAGACCGGCCTTCCGCCGGATGGGGAAGGCCGGTCTCTGGTCACTGTGTTCTTTTTATTTGGCCAGGCGGATCACGTTCCAGCTCAGGGCGGGAAGCATCACGTTCATTTTGCCGCCGTCGATTTCGGCATTGCGGCCGCTGACAGGTTTGACTTCATCCGGATGGTCCTCCGTATTGACGGCCTTCACATCGTCATGATGCAGCACGATATGTTCTACCGGTTTCAGATCGCCGAAGGCCCGGAGATCGCAGGCCAGGGTGATGTCTTCCTTCAGATCCCGGTTGACCGCGAAAATGGTTACGCTGCCGTCGTCGCCCAGCGTAGCGGCCGCGTCCACCAGCGGGACCTTTTCATAATCGGCGCAGTCATATACGGGGGAGGAAATCACAGGGCGCAGCGCGGTTCCGCGACCGTAGCGGCTGGCATGCATCATGGGCCAGAAGATGGTCTGGGCCCAGACGCCGCCTCCGTTCCGGGTCATGATCGGAGCAATGACGTTCACCAGCTGAGCCAGACAGGCTACCTTGACCCGGTCGGCATTTTTCAGGAAGGTGATCAGAATGGTGCCGGCCAGCAGGGCGTCTTCGAAATTATACACATCCTCCAGCAGAGGCAGGGCCCGGCCCCACTTGTCCGCCTTCCAGACTTCCTGATCCTGCTGATTGGAATGATACCAGACATTCCACTCGTCAAAGGAGAGGTTCAGCTTTTTCTTCGCGTGCTTTTTGCCGCCCACCGCGTCGCAGATGGCCACCACTTCGCGGATGAAATCGTCCAGATCCATCGCCCGGGCCAGGAAGCCGGGGGTATCATTGGTGGGATTTCCGTAGTAGCGGTGCAGCGACACATAGTCGACGTTTTCATAGCATTCATCGAGCATCTGGTATTCCCAGGCGCCGTAGGTCGGCATCTGATGGCTGGCGCTGCCGCAGGCGACGACTTCGATGGAAGGATCAACCCATTTCATCATTTTGGCCGCTTCGTTGGCGGTCCGGCCGTATTCATAAGCCGTCTTATGGCCCATCTGCCAGGGACCGTCCATCTCGTTGCCCAGGCACCAGAGGCGGATGCCGAAGGGGTCTTTGGCGCCGTTTTGAATCCGCAGATCGGACCAGTAGGATCCGCCCTTATGGTTGGCGTATTCCACGATGTTCCGGGCAGCATCCGGTCCGCGGGTGCCCAGGTTGACCGCGTACATCATCTCGGTGTTGGCTTCCCTGCACCAGTCGGCAAATTCATGCAGGCCGACCTCGTTGGTCTCGGTGGTGAACCAGGCCAGATCCAGCCGCTTCGGCCGGCTTTCCCGCGGGCCGACGGAATCCTCCCAGTTAAAGCCGGAAACGAAGTTTCCGCCCGGATAGCGGACGACGGGAATGCCCAGCTTCCGGACCATTTCGATCACATCCCGGCGGAAGCCGTTCTGATCCGCGGTCGGATGGCCGGGCTCATAGATCCCGCCGTACACCGCGCGGCCGAGATGCTCAATGAAGGAGCCGTAGATACGGGGATCCACCTGCCCGATGGCAAAGTCCCTGTCCAGAATCATGGTTGCTTTTTTCATGTTGCTCTTCCTTCCTGATTTTTCCTTTTTGTAAAACGCTTGCGCGTCATTTCCGTGAATGGAGGATCAGCCCTTGACGGCGCCAGCGGTCATGCCTTCCACGATGAACTTCTGGGCGAACAGATAGATCAGAAGCAGGGGCAGAATGGCGAAGCAGGAGCCGGTGATCATCAGATCGTAGTTATTGCCATAGGGGGACCAGAGCGTATTCAGGCCGATCGGGATCGTGTATTTTTTCATATCGGAGATGACCAGCATGGGCCAGAGCAGCGAGTTCCAGGCGCCCATTCCGGTCAGCACCGTCATGGAGGCGTAAGCCGGAAGCATGACCGGCATGATGATCCGGAAGAAGGTTCCGTATTCCGTGCAGCCGTCCACCCGGGCGGCTTCGATCATTTCATAGGGCACGCCGCTGAGGAACTGGCGGAAGAAGAAGACCGCGCTCATGCTGACCAGGAAGGGAAGGATGACGCCGACGTAGCTGTTGCGAAGGCCCATGGCGTTGACCTGAGTATACATGGGCAGCATCAGGATTTCCAGCGGTACCATCATCACCATGAGGACGCACATGAACAGGGCGCTCCGGCCTTTGAAACGGTACTTGGCGAAGCCGTAGGCCACCATGGAGGACAGGAGCAGGGTCAGGGAGGTCTGGATCACGACCACAAACAGGCTGTTGCCATACCAGAGGAAGTAGTCATGCGGATTGCTTTCCCCGTTGGACATGATGCCGGTAAACAGGTAGTTCCAGGCTTTCAGATGCAGCTTGTCCGGCGTCGGATCCAGGTTCAGGCCGCTGACAAACAGTTCCGCGCCGCCCTTGAAGGTACCCAGCAGGAGAGCGTACAGCGGGATGATAAACAGGATGCTCAGGATGCCGAAAAAAACCCAGAGCGCGATTTTCCGGCCGATGTATTTCTTTTCTGTCTGCTTTTTCATGCCTTCTCCGCCTTTCTGCCGATGGTTCCGGTCAGCCACAGCTGGATCAGCGTGATGATCAGAGCGCCGACCAGCAGGACCAGCCCTACCGCGGAGGCAAATCCGAACTTATCCACCTTTTCAAAGCCGTATCGGTACAGATAACCGACAATGGTCAGACCGTAATTCTTCGGGGAGTTGTTGCCGCCGAAGATCATGTAGCTTTCGGTAAACATGGCCAGTCCGGCGTAAATGGAGATGGTCAGAACATAGATGGTGGTGGGCTTTAACAGCGGCAGGCAGATTTTGGTGAATTTCTGCACGGCGTTTGCCCCGTCAATCTCCGCGGCTTCATACAGCTCATTGGGGATGGATTTCAGGCCGGCCATATAATACAGCATGTTCATGCCGGTCCAGCGCCAGAAGCACAGGAGCACCATCGCGAACATGGAGGTGGAGGCGCCTTTCAGCCAGGTAATGGGCTCCAGACCCACCAGCTTTCTCGCCTGATTCATCAGCGCGCCGTCCAGCTCGCTGAACATCATCCGGAAGATGATACCGGCCACCACCACGGAGCAGAGAACCGGCATGAAGGCGACGGTCTTGAAGAATTTGCCCGCTTTGCTGAATTTCGATTCGGCGATGTAGGCCAGCACCATCGGAACGGGAATCAGGATGGCGCAGGTCAGCACCATGTAGACGAAAGAGTTCTGCACCGCGGTGTAGAAGTTCTTATTGGCGAACATATCCGTATAGTTCTTGAAACCGACCCATTTGCTGCCGGCTCCCGTAATCTCCTGGAAGCTCATCAGAATCGTGGAGATCAGCGGATAGGCGAAGAAGACCACGAAGGTGATCACGAAGGGCGCGATAAAGACGTACGGCGCCAGCGTCTGCGAATAGAGCAGATCCCGGTTCGGAATCACAAACAGGACAATCAGCAGCAGTCCGGCCAGCATCACCAGGGCCCGCTGGCGCAGCAGCCACAGGGCGGCCTGCTGCAGTGCGGTATAGCCCGCCCCGTCCGCTTTCGCGCCAAAGGGGTAGGCGCTCAGATCGCCGCCGTTGTCATAGTTCCGGTCAAACTGAACGGATTTTCCCTGGAGGATGAATAACGAGGCGACTCCGATCAGCAGCAGGAGAATTCCGGCGACCAGCAGGGCCACGGCTCTGCGGCCGGCCTTTTTCCGGATCTTTTTCGTTCCAGTCAACGCTTTTGTCTCCCTTCATTCCGCCCGCGGTGCGCGTGCGCTTTGGTGTGGGTAGCCTCTTCCCTCGCGCGGGAAGAGGCTACATAAAACGCATGGGAGCAGATGCTCCCATGCTGAATCGTACCGAAGAATCAGAACAGGTCGCTCTCGATCGTTTCCTGAGCGGTAGCCAGGGCTTCAGCGGTGTCAGCGCCGTCCACATACACTTCGTTCCACAGGGTGGTTCCGAGGTAGCTGTTGATGGTGGGGCTGATGGAGGTGGAGACGATGAAGCCGATTTCGTCCTTGATCGGGATCAGGGCGTCGATCGGGTAGCCGATGAAGTACTGGTTGAACTTGTTGTCATCGGTCTTCATGATGGAAGCGTCATCCCAGATCGAGGTGTTGCAGGGATCGAAGCCCAGCACGGACCAGATCTGCGCTTCTCCTTCGGGAGAAACCTTGGCGAACGCCAGGAACTCAGCGCACAGGGAGGGATTGGTGCCGTTGGCATAAACCACGGTGCCGGTACCGCCCTGGCCGATGGAGTGCTTCTGGCCTTCCTCGAAGACGGGCGCGGGAGCAACCACATAGCGGTCCTTGCAGCTTTCGCCGATTTCATCGGTGAAGCGGCTCATGAACCAGAAGGGCATGATCACGCTGGCGATCTTGTTGTTGGCGATGTAGGCCTTGCCTTCCTCGGTGTCGGGCTGACCGCCGGGGCAGACCTGGCAGATGCCGGCTTCCAGCCAGCTCTTCTGGGTGTCGATGATCTTGGCCACTTCGGGGATGTTCACGGTCGCTTTGCCGTCCTCCTGCCAGTCCTTGCCCTGCTGCGCCAGCATCAGGGAAGCAACCCACTGGGTGCTGGTTTCCACAGTGCCCATCCAGGCATCCGGAACGGCAGCCTTCAGCTTGATGCCGGCTTCCTTCCAGTCGTCCCAGGTCTTGATGTCTTCATAGTTGATTCCCGCGGATTCCAGCAGCGCTTTGTCATAGAAGGAAACCATCGCGCCGACGTGCAGCGGGGCGCCGTAGTACTTGCCGTCCTTGGCGTAGATTTCCAGACGGGCTTTGACCAGGTCGGCCATGTAGGGGCTCAGCGCCTCGGTCAGGTCCACCAGCTTGTCGCTGTAGGCCAGCACGTTCGGGAACTGGCCGAGCTCGACGTCGCACATGTCCGGAGCGCCTTCATCGGCCTGAAGCGCAACCTTGAACTTGTTGTGCATGTCATCGTAGCCGATGGTGGTCACTTCCACCGCGATGGGACGAGAGTGTACCTAAATTTTGTGGGTGACAATCCTTCTCTGATCTGATATAATCCTCCTTGTGAAGGAGGGTGATCTCAGTGAAGAAGGACGAACTAATCGCCGCAGCAAGCAAGGCGAAGATCGAGAT
>SVGS01000003.1 GCA_015056205.1 Clostridiales bacterium
AAGCCAAACAGGTTATGGATGCATTTAAACGTAGCGGAAAAAGCATGCAGGAATTGATGAATTTCCTGGATGTTTGATCATGAAACGGCGTTTAGTGGAACTTTCGTGAAGAGTTCACATTCAATGTAGCCGTTCCGCATGATCGGTATATCCCTTCTCCCGGCGTGCGGATAAGTGTCCACGTGCCGGCTGAAGGCTTCCACCGTCCGCGTCGTCACTTTCTGGCAGTCCGTCAGCCTTCCGTTCCTTCTCATGGCCATCAGCATCGGGTCCTGATTCACCTGATGAATGACTTCCTCCCGGACTTCCCGTCCCTCCGCCGTCCATCCGGTCACGATCGTCTTCTCATACCTCAGGATCATGTTCGTTTTCCTCCCCCGTTATAATTCTTTCCGGCCACTCCCCGTCCGGCCACGGCTCGTCCTGGCTCAGGTCCTCCAAATCCAGCCCCTCCCCGGCCATGATCTTCTCCTGCCACGTCCGGATCCGGCTCCGGACCTGCGGATCCTCCAGCGCCTGCCGGTTCGTCTCCGCGAATCTCCGCAGGCTGTCCCCGACGGCCCCGGCCTCGATCTGCCGGATCATCTCCCGGATGACGTTGCATTTCATTTCCTGCTCGATGAAGGCGATTTCATAACCCGTCAGCGCCTCCCGTCCGGATCCGTTCCGGCTCATGTTCAGTTTGATGGCTTCCATCACCCGCAGACATTCCTCAAGCACCAACCTTTTCGTGATTTCCCGCATAACGGCCATTCCGTTTTTCCTCTCTTTCCTTAATCCTTCGTTCCTTCGCGGCCCGTATCCGTTCGTTTGCTTCCTCTTCCTCAATCCGCCGGCACAGATCGGCAATCTGCCCCTCTACCGCGATGATCAGATAGCTGTATTCCTTCTTCATCCACTCCACGGCGTACTGCCGGTTCCCTTCCAGTGCTTCCCGCCGTTCGCTGATGACCTGCAGTTCTTCCCGGATTGTGTCCCTGGCTCTCTTCAGCCGCTCGCTGTGCGGTATTTCCATCCTTATTCGTCCTCCTCCCAGGCAAAGTGTTTCCAGCTCAGGTAGTGTTCGCACCGCCGGAAGCATTGCGTTTCGCAGTAACATCGTTGCTGCAGCTCCCGCATCTGAGGCGTCTGGTAATGGATCGTCGTCCACTTCGCGTCTCCGACGTGCGCCCTGCAGCTGATATCCAGCTCGCTGTAGTGCAGGAACAGCGGGCACATGCCCTTTTCCAGTTCCTCCCGCCTCTGGTTGCGCCTTCTGCCCATCTCTCCTTGCTCCCCTGTTTCCGCCTGTCTCTTCCGAAACTGAATAAATGATTCGTCCGTCCCTTGATTTTCCTTGGTTTCTGCCTGGTTTCCTTAGCAGCTGTTTCACCGGTCCCCGCCGGCTGGTGGGATCATCCTCCGCCGCTCGCTCTTCCGCGCCCGCCGGAATCGTCCGCCCACCGGGCAGGTTGCGAAATGGCTCACGTAAGCCTCCAGCAGGTTCGCGTCCGGGTCGTCGTCCGCGTCCCCGGCCAGCTCCCCGAATACAATTCTGCCGTCCTTCATGACGTAGGTTCCCCCCTTCGGATCCTGCCGTACGTATACCGGCTCCGGATCGCAGGGAATCGTCTTTCCCGAGCAGGCTTTAATGAAAATGATTTCCTTTCCGCATCCCCGGCACTGTACCGGCTGTGTCACGTTCGCTCTGGTTGCCATGTCCCTGTTCCTCCTTATCGATCGTTTCCTGTCTTCTGCACCGGCCAGTTCCCCGACGCGATTCTCTCTTCCCGGATCAGTCCCTTTCGCAGCTTCCAGATCAGCGCCTTCGGGTCCCTGGATCCCAAGTCCAGCAGATACCTTGTCGGATCCTTTCCTTCCAGGATCATCTTCTCAGCCGTTGCCCGAACCTCCGGCGTCAGGATCCGCTTCCATCCGTTGACTGCCTTTCCTGTCGCGCTTCCGTCCGTGATCTGCTCCCGCGACCGTCCGAGTTCTTCCACCTGCAGCCTCCACCACGTGCCGCCGGGTGACACGTATCCCAGATCATGCAGGTATTCCAGCACGCTGTCCCCGGCTCTCTCGACCTCCCGGCATTTCTTCGCCAGCTCTTTCCGGTTCATTGCGGCCTCCCGTACCCTGCGCCGGTCCATGTCACGTGCTGGTTGGTCATCGGATAGACCACCGTCGCGGCGTTGTCCCAGGCTTTCCTGTCCAGATATTCCTCGATGCTGTAGGTGACGGCCGCCGTCAGAGCCGCCACGACTGCGATGATCAGAATCATGGCTTTCCACGACGCGCTTTTCGTGCTATACTGTTTCCGAACGTTGTTCATGGCCTCCGGGCCATAGCCTCCCGATGTTCCCCTTATCGGGATGCTTTTTATCGTGTTAATCATTTCTTGTCCCATCCTTTTTCGTATTCATATACCGGGTTCTCGAAGCTCCCGTTCCGCTCGTAGTAGACCACCTGCGCCGGATAGCTCCGCCGCTCCCTGGCGTATTGCACACATTCGGCCCATGTCGGCCGTCTGGCGTATACTTTCTCTTCTCCGCCAAACCATCCGCCCGCCGGGCCGTAGGTCGTCTTCGCGTGCTGTCTGACCCGGCCCAGTTCGTCCTTCCTCGTGTCTTCCTCAAATACGATCGGCCGGGTGCATACCGCGATCGCGTCCTCCCTGAATCCGTTCTCCTTCAGCCAGATCCCGGAGATCTCGATGATCCATCCTCTGCGCCCGGCTTTCTGTTCCTCCGCCGGAATCACCGGAGTCCCCGTCTCTCCCAGCATCTCGAACATGCTCATCTGCCCCGGCAGTCCCTGTTCCACGTCTTCCCCTCCTCGGCTCAGTCCATGTTGGCTAGCATCTCAAGGGTTGCCATGTTGTCGTTGATCCCCTCTTCGATCCCGGCCGCGATGTCGTCTGCCAGCTTCTTGACGTCCACCGGGGCCTTCTGCGGCTTATCAGTTTCATGGGCGATACCGACTTCCGGATCCTTCTGCGACTTCATGTCTTCGTAGGCGAAGCTGTATTCCTCCTCCAGGTCGATGACCCTCTTTCCGGTCGCCCTTGCGAATTCCAGCTCCAGCTTCGCGCCTATGCTGTTTTCCCACCCGGGGAGAAGGCCAATGCTGTCGGCCTCCCGCAGCATGGCCAGGCAGATCGGCATGTATTTTTCCTGGTTCATGCCATCCGGCAGCACGGCCGGGTTGATGACCGTCCAGCCAAAGCGGCCCTTCAGGTATTCCTCCGCCATTCGGAAGTTCTCTTTGCCGTTGTCGATCAGGCCCCGCATGGGCCCGGCGATGTAGATCACGTTGTTCATTGGTAGCTCTCCTTTCTTTTGTGCCTTATGCTCCCGGAATCACGCTGTTTTCATGTTTTGTCAATCAGAAACCCGATCAACTCGCGCTTTCCCGTTTTCTCGTCGGGCTTGAACAGATACGCTCTGCAATCACAGCTCGGAAGCTGCTTCTGCACGCGGTCCTTCGCCTTTCGCGCCGCGCTCGGAGTCTTCCAGACCTTTGCTTCCCACAGGTCGTCCGTGTAGTAGATCACCGGGGCCTTCGGATTGCCATTGGCGATGATTTCCCGGACGTATCTTGCGCCGTCCACTTGAACCACAAAGCATCCCTTGAGCTCGTTCATCCCTTATTCCTCCTTTTCAGATTTTTGATCTCACCTGCCATGAACGCCCGGAGCATGTCAGCCCCGGCCTCGATCCGTTCTTCCGTCTCCATGTCCTCCAGAATCTGAATCCGCTTTTTTGCCTGCTTCAGCTCTTCTCTGGCCCGCCTCTTCTCCGCTTCCATCTCCTGCCGGGCTTTCTTGTACTTCTCCGCCAGCTCCCGGATGATGTGCATGTCCAAGGCCGTCGGGGCCATCGGCTTATCCTCCTCCCGGATGTACAGCGGCACGGCCGGCAGGAATTCACCCGTTTTCGGATCTCGCAGGGCCGTTACGCCTACCTGGATGTATCGTCCCTCTCCCACGCTGTTTCCCTCCTTTCGCTTTCCATTCAAACCACATATTGCATTGTGCGATTAAATGTGTCCTTTACGACACCATTGAGTTAAAAAAAATTTGCGCTGTCTCGTGGTCATCAAGATCGAGTTCATTTCTCATGGCACAGATTTCAGATTGAGTAAACTGGCTTACTCCAGTAGTCTTTCTGAACCACGCTGATCTTGAAATGCCTAAGGCAGCGCACATTTCATCAATCGACTTGTTGAGCAATATCATTTTTGCCTTCAACTTCAAAGTATTCATGTGCTTTCCTCCTTCGTTGAAATGTTTGTTGGAACAGTTTTCATTATAGTGTCCTTTAAGACACTTGTCAAGCCTTATAATATATTTTTGTTGCAAATAGGACACTTCTCGTATATAATCCGATTTGCAAAGGGGATGATTGTGTATGAGCGATATCTCGGATAAGATCTTCCAACGCCGTAAAGAACTTGGACTAACGCTTGAAGATGTTGGTAAAGCTGTTGGTGTCGGAAAGTCCACTGTACGAAAATGGGAAAAAGGATTGATCAAAAATATGGGCAGGGACAAAATAGCACTTCTCGCTAATGTCCTAAATATGTCGCCAGTTGAATTAGTCCCCTGTGACAGTCAGTTAAACTTGGAGCGCCTCAACACTGAGGAATTTCGCCTTGTAACTGCTTATCGCGGCGCTACGTTCGAGGCTCAGCAAATTGCGCTTGAAACACTTGAGAATCACCCAAAGGAAAAAACCGGCCATCAGGCCGGCTGATCCAACTGTTTCGGAATTCTTAACGGTTTGTCGTACTTTGTCCTATTTTCGATCGTCTGCCTGCATACTTTGTAACACAGGAGGAATCATCACATGGCCCGTCAGAAGAAGGACGATCCCATTGAAAACAATGTCGTAATCTACGCCCGCTATTCTTCCCACTCCCAGACGGAGCAGTCCATTGAGGGCCAGCTTCACGACTGTTATGCCTACGCGGAGCGGAACGGTTATCAGGTGGTAGGCGAATATATCGACCGTGCGCTGACCGGCACGAAGGACGACCGTCCTGATTTTCAACGGATGATCCGGGATGCCGAAAAGCGTCAGTTCCGCTTCGTGCTGGTCTGGAAGCTGGACCGTTTCGCCCGGAACCGGTATGATTCAGCTTTCTATAAAAATCACCTGCGGAAAAACGGCGTCAAGGTCCTTTCCGTCATGGAGAATATCCAGGACACGCCGGAAGGGATCATCCTGGAAGGGATGCTGGAATCTCTGGCTGAATACTATTCCGCCAACCTCTCCGAGAATATCAGGCGCGGCCTGAAAGCCTCCGTTGCGAAGGGCTGGTATTGCGGCGGATCCGTCCCGCTTGGGTATAAGATTCAGGATCACAAGATGGTTCCGGATGAAAAGACGGCTCCTCTCATCCCGGAGCTGTACCGGCGTTATGCCGACGGTGAAAGCCTTGCCTCCATCGCGGAGGATTTCAACGCCCGCGGCTACCGCACGAATCGCGGCCGCGCCTTCAAAACTTCCACCTTTGCCCGGATCGTTCCCAACTCCGCCTATATCGGGGAATACGTCTATGCCGGCGAGGTCGTCCCCGGCCTGGCCACGCCCCTGATCGAGCGTGCCCTGTATGACCGCGTGCTGGCCCGGCGGGATCAGAACCGCCGTGCTCCCGCCGCTTCCACCGCGACCGTTGACTTCCTGCTGAGCAGAAAGCTGTTCTGCGGCGTCTGCGGCTCCCCGGCCTGCGGCGACGCCGGAACCAGCAAAAGTGGAGAGCGCCACTATTATTATTCCTGCAGCGGCCGGAAGCATCACCGGACAGCCTGCGCCAAAAAGGCTGAAAAGAAGGATTTTCTCGAATGGTATATCTGCGAGCAGACCGTTGAATACGTCCTCAGCCCTGAGCGGATCGATTATATTGCGGAACAGGTGGCCCAGGCCGCCGGCGCGGAGAACGCCGAAACCCTCTCCGCCGTGAAGGACGCCGAAAGGCGTGCCCAGCGCCTGGACGATGAAGTGAATTCCCTTATGGATAAGCTGATCTATGCCCCGAAGGAAGCCGCCCGGAAGATCTGCGAGCGGATGCAGCTGCTGGAGCTGCAGAAAACCGACATCCAGAAAGAACTTGCCCGTCTCCGGCTGCGGTCGAAGTGCCAAATCACGAAGAAGGAAGTTCTTGCCTGGCTGAAGCGCTTCACCAAAGGGGATCTGTTCGACATGGATTTCCGGTCCCGGCTTATCGATACCTTTATCAACTGCGTTTATTTCTATGATGATAAAGTCGTCATCTTCTACAACATAAAAGAAGGCCGCCTGACCTGCAAGATTGATCAGATCGGCGACCTTGACGAGAAGATTGAGGCCGTCCAAAGGTGTTCGACTTTGGACGGAAATGGTGGAGATGAGGGGAGTTGAACCCCTGTCCGAAGATCCATTGACAAGACTTTCTCCGAGCGCAGTCCATGGTCAGATTTTCCGACCGCCCTGTCCACGGACAAGCAGTACGGCCGGTAGCTTCATGATTACGGGATCAGCTGCAAAGCTTAGGCTGACCTCGTTCCCTGCGAAAATGACGCCGGGATCCTGATCCGCAGGTGATCAGGGCCGACGCGCAGCATTAAGCCGCGAAAGCGAACTGGTTTTTGTCAGTTCTTTTTAATTTCCCCGTTTGTAACGCAGTACAGGGCCTGCGGCTCGCTTATCCGGCCTCCGCTATCCCCGTCGAAACCGGATCATCCCCATGTTCTGTCTATTCTTCCCTTTCTGTTTCAGTCTCCCTTTTGTCGATTTCTCAGAGCCCGCTGAATCTCCCGGTCGGAATCCCGCTTGGCGATCGCGTCCCGCTTGTCATGAACCTGCTTGCCCCGGCAGATTCCAAGCTGCACCTTGACCCGGCCGTCTTTCAGATACATTTCTGTGGGAATCAGAGTATACCCCTGGCGCATCACAATCCCGTCGATCTTACGGATCTCGTTCTTGTGCAGCAGCAGTTTCTTGGGCCGCAGGGGATCCCTGTTAAAGATGTTCCCCTGTTCATAAGGGCTGATATGCATACCCTCAACCCACACCTCACCGTTCCGTACCTGAGCCCAGCTCTCTTTCAGGTTCGCTCTGCCGGCCCGGATGCTCTTCACCTCTGTTCCAAACAGAGCAACCCCGCATTCGATCTTCTCTTCAACGAAATAGTCATGGTATACCTTCCGGTTCTGGACAACAATCCGGATCCCCTTCTGATGCGGCATGTGCGACCCCTCCGCGAAAAATTATAACATAACTTCGCTCTCTTTTCAATCACTGGATTGTCTGGTATAATTTTGCTGGAAGGAGTTGATCTGGAATGACGGATCTGCACGAAATGTCCCTGGCCGCGAGAGAGGCTTTTTATACGCTGTCGGTTTCTTCGGATGAAGCCCGGAATCAGGCGCTCCTGGCGATGGCTGATTCCCTGTCCGCCCGCGCGGATGCCATTTTTGAACAGAACGCGCTGGATCTGCGGGATGCGAAAGCCGCCAGTCTCGCCGCTCCCCTGCTCAGCCGCCTGAAGTTTGATCAGGTCAAACTGGATCAGGTTATTCAGGGGCTGAAATCCCTCTGTGCTCTTCCGGATCCTCTGGGAAAAACAACGCTTTCCACGGAACTGATGCCCGGTCTGAATCTGTATCGGGTGGTTTGTCCTATCGGTGTGGTGGGTGTCATTTTTGAAAGCCGGCCCGACGCGCTGGTGCAAATTGCTTCCCTCTGTATTAAAAGCGGAAACGCCGTGCTGCTCAAGGGCGGATCGGAGGCGTTACGGACCAATCGGATTCTCACCGAATGCATTCAGGAAGCTCTTCAGCACGCCGGTTTTCCGCGCACGGCTGTTCAGCTTCTGACCTCGCGGGAAGAGGTTTCCGCCATGCTGAAGGAGGACGAACTGATCGATCTGATCATTCCCAGAGGCAGTAACGCTTTCGTCCGGTATATCATGGACAACAGCCGTATTCCGGTTCTTGGGCATGCGGACGGTCTGTGCCATGTCTATATTCATCGGGACGCGGATCCGGATATGGCGGTTCGCATCGCTGTTGACAGCAAAACGCAGAATGTGTCCGTATGCAACGCCATGGAAACCCTGCTGATTCATGAAGACATAGCCCCTCTCCTTCTGCCGCGCCTGAAAGAAAAACTGGAGGCTGGGGGCGTTCGTCTTCTGGGGGACGAAAAGGTTCAGGCAATGATCTCCTGCGAACCCGCGGAGGAGGCGGACTGGTCCATGGAATACCTGGATTATGTCCTGTCCATCCGGGTTGTTTCTTCTCCGGAGGAAGCTATCGCACACATCAATCGCTACGGTTCCCATCATACGGACTGTATTGTCACAAATGATGAAGCCACCGCGGCTTTCTTCCTGAATCAGGTCGACAGCGCCGGCGTCTACTGGAATGTTTCCACCCGTTTCGCCGATGGTTTTGTTTATGGCTTCGGTGCGGAGGTTGGCATCGCCACCGGCAAAATTCACGCACGCGGTCCCATGGGGCTGGAAGGACTGACAACCTATAAATACAAGCTGATCGGCTCCGGTCAGACCATGGCGGATGTAAAGCGTGGGCTTCTGCACTATACTCACCGTCCCCTGAATGAGTCTGATCCCACATCCGGAGAAAGGAATCACGAAGCATGATGCGTCTTCAGAAATACCTGGCAATTTGCGGAGTAGCCTCCCGGCGCGCCGCTGAAAAGATGATTGCCGAAGGCCGTGTGACGGTGAACGGCGACCGGATTACGGAAATGGGCTTCCAGGTGGATGAATTCGGGGATGAAGTCACCGTGGACGATGTTCCGGTTTATCCGGAGGAAGAAAAGCATTATCTGGTATACAATAAACCTGTCGGCGAGGTGACCACCGTTTCGGATCCGGAAGGCCGTGCCACGGTCATGTCGCATTTTTCGGATTATCCGGTCCGCCTGTTTCCGGTAGGCAGGCTCGATTATGACAGCGAAGGCCTTTTGCTGCTGACAAACGACGGCGAGCTGATGAACCGCCTCCTGCATCCCAGCCGCAGAATCGATAAAACCTATCTGGTTCGGGCCTCCAATGATGTCACGGATGAAGAGATCGCCCGCCTGAAGCAGGGTGTTTTCATTGATGGAAAACTGACGTCCCCTGCCCGGGTTCGCCTGATCCGCAAAGATCTGTTTTCCACCACGCTGCTGATCTCCATTCACGAAGGCCGGAACCGTCAGGTCCGCAATATGATCGCTGCGGTCGGCCATCAGGTGGTGAGCCTTCGGCGCGTCGGTTTCGCTTCCCTCCTGCTGGGCGATCTGCCGGCCGGTCAATGGCGGTCCCTGTCCGAGGCGGAACTGGAAAAGCTGAAAAAACTGGCTTTCCGGCCTGAACCGGACCGGCATTCCGGAGGATCGGCCGGTGTCGGCTCGCACTTTTCACGTTGACAGTCTTCTTTTCCCTATGGTATCATTAAAAATAAGTATGGAAAGAATGGAGTGGTAACCGATGGCTTCCCGGGCCTCTTCAGGTCAGCAGACGAAGTCCGATCTGGTGATCGGCCTGCTTTCTCTTGTCCTGTATCTGTTGCTGGGCGCTTCATTCTTCTTCTGTCTTTCTCTGAACAATATCTTTCTTCGCGTGATCAACCGTACCCTGGCGACCACGCTGCTGACTTTTGTGGCCATGTCTCTAGCCATGCACGCGGTTTACGGTGGATATGATGTCGGCCGCAGAAAGCCGAAGCCGGTCATTTCCGCAATGATCGCCGGTACCGTCATTACGGATCTGGTTACCTTCCTGCAGCTGCAGATCATGAACGTCAACGCTCACTATAACGATCATCTGACGCTGATCGGCCCGGATACGCTGCTGCTCCTGCTCTGTATGGTGGTTCAGTGCGTGCTGATCATAATCTTTGTCCGCGTCGGAAATCAGCTGTATTTTAAAATGAATCCGCCGCGCAGCTGCCTGGTGATTCTCGGATCCCCGTCCCAGGAAAAATCGCTGCGGGAGAAAATCGGCCGGTATCAGCTCCAGTGGCGGGTAGATGAAGTGGTTTTATACAATGTTCCCGATCTCGAAAGCCATATAGAAAAGGCTGATGTGGTTTTCTTGGGGCAGCTTCCGGAAGGAGCGAAATTCGCTCTCCTGAAAATGTGCTATGATGATCGGAAAGATGTTATGTGCAAGGCGCAGCTTCAGGATATCATGCTTTGCAACGCCAACCCGGCCATTGTGGATGATTCCGCTTTCCTGGCGATGGAGTATAATAAAATCACATACAGCCAGCGTCTGATCAAGCGGGCCGGCGATGTGATCGTTTCCCTGCTGGCGCTTCTGCTGCTTTCGCCCTTTGTGGTTCTGATCTCCGTTCTGATTCATATGGAGGACGGCGGCGCGGTTATTTTTCGCCAGTCCCGGCTGACGGCAGACGGCAAAACCTTCACCATCCGGAAATTCAGAACCATGACCCAGCTGAGTGAATCCGCCGCTCTCCAGCAAAGCAGCACGGTGAACGACCCCAGAATTACAAAAATCGGAGCCTTTCTCCGCCGCTTCCGGCTGGATGAAATTCCCCAGTTTTTCAATATTCTGATCGGCGATATGAGTCTGGTCGGTCCACGGCCTGAAATGATGGCCAACGTTTTACGCTATAAGATTGAACTGCCTGCCTTTGTATACCGGGAAAAGATGAAGGCCGGTCTCACGGGATATGCCCAGATCGAAGGAAGATACAATACATCCGCCGAAGACAAGCTCATGCTGGATATGATGTACATCGAAAGCTTTTCAATCTGGCTGGATGTCAAGCTGCTTCTCCGCACATTTACCGTTCTGGCCAAGGCTGATTCAACCCAGGGCTTTAACGCAGCTCCGGTTCGAAATAATATTACAGAAGAGGAGAAAAGGAAAACATGAAAACCACACTGTTAATTATGGCAGCCGGTCTGGGCTCCAGATACGGCGGAAACAAACAAATCGACCGGATTGGTCCAAACGGCGAAATTCTGATGGAGTATTCCATTCATGACGCGGTAGAGGCCGGTTTCAACAAGGTCGTGTTTGTCATCCGGAAGAGCATGGCCGATACTTTCCGTGAAATGATCGGGAACAAAATCGCGCAAAAAGTGGAAGTTCATTATGCCTTCCAGGAATATGATACGCTGCCTGACGGCTTTGTTCCCCCGGCTGACCGGAAGAAGCCTTATGGTACCGTTCATGCCGTCGTTTGCGCAAAGGATCTGATTCAGGAGCCTTTTGCCGTGATCAATGCCGATGACTATTACGGAAAAGATGCCTTTGTGGCCATGGCCGCGTCCCTGAAACGCCTGCGGGAAGCGGAAAGCAAGGGAGAAAACCACGCTTCCATGGTAGCTTACTATCTGAAGAATACAATCTCGAAGAATGGCCATGTGACGCGCGGCATCTGTTCGACCGATGCGGAAGGCCATCTGGTTAAGGTCGTTGAAACCTACAGCATTCTTCCCTTCCCGGACGGCACCATTCGGGATATCAACGATGATCCGAACGGCGTCATTCTCGATCCGGAAGCCCTGGTTTCCATGAATCTCTGGGGATTTGCTCCCTCCTTCTTCCAGGCAGGCGAACAGTATCTCGCGGATTTCCTGAAGGATGACAGCGCCGATCCGCTGAAAAAGGAATGTCTGCTGCCTGCTCTGGTGGATCATGAAATGCATACGCACGGCCTGCAGGTTGAAGTGCTTTCCACGCACGCCGTCTGGTTTGGCGTAACCTATAAGGAAGACAAGGAATATGTCACCGCGGAGCTGAAAAAACTGCACGATAACGGCAGTTATCCTCCCGCCCTCTGATCATCGCCCCGTAAAGGAGGTTCTCCATGAAGATTCTGTTAACGGGCGGAGCCGGATTCATCGGCTCCCATACCTGTGTGGAGCTTTGCGAAGCCGGGCATGAACCGGTCATTGTTGATAATTATGTCAACAGCTGCGAGGAAGCCGTTCACCGGGTAGAGCAGATTGTCGGCCATTCTGTTCCCCATTATAAAGCGGACGTCCGGGATGCTGAGGCAATGCATCATATCTTCAGTGAAAACAATTTTGACTGCGTTGTCCATTTCGCCGGTCTGAAAGCGGTTGGGGAAAGCGTTGCACAGCCCCTTCGCTACTACCGGAACAATTTGGATTCCACGCTGACACTCTGCGAAGTAATGCAGGCGCACGGCGTTAAACGTATTGTCTTTTCATCCTCCGCTACCGTTTATGGAAACCAGCCTGTCGTACCGTATCGGGAAGATATGCCTTCGATCGGATGTACCAATCCCTATGGCTGGACCAAATTCATGATCGAAAAAATCCTGGAAGGCCAGTTCAACGCCGATCCTGAATGGAGCGTTGTGCTTCTCCGGTATTTTAATCCGATCGGCGCCCATCCTTCCGGTCTGATCGGTGAAGATCCCTCCGGAATCCCCAATAATCTGATGCCTTATATTGCCAAGGTAGCTGTTGGGGAACTCGAAAAGCTTTCTGTTTTCGGAAATGACTATCCAACGCCGGACGGAACCGGTGTCCGGGATTATATTCATGTGGTGGATCTTGCCAAAGGCCATGTCAAAGCCTGTGACTTTGCCTCCGGGCGGACCGGCTGTGAAGTGATCAATCTGGGAACCGGTCATGGCTATTCTGTGCTGGATCTCGTAAACACCTTCCAGTCCGTAAACCAGGTGAAAATCCCCTATGTCATTACCTCCCGCAGGCCGGGAGATATTGCCGAAAACTATGCGGATCCTGCCAAGGCAAAGAAGCTTCTCGGCTGGACTGCGGAAAAAACACTGGAGGACATGTGCCGGGATACCTACCATTTTCAGCATCTGAACCCCAGAGGATATCACGGTGACTGACCCGTACGGACACATGGGATCAGGAGAGAAAAAGAAAGAAGGGAAGCCTGAATAATGAATCTGCTGGTGATCGGAGACCGATCGGCTTCTCTGGTTCCTTCCCTCCTTGGTGCCGTCTGTGCCGGAATCGGCGGAACGATCCGGAACCTGAACCTGTTCTGCCTGAACAGAACAGAACGGGAAAACACCCTTTCAGAGCTGACGGAAGATTTAAATCAATGCCGGAGCGCCTTTCTGAAGCAGCCAGATTCGCCTGTTTTCACGACCTGTTATTCCTTCGCTTCCGCCTGTTCTTCTCTGCCGGATTATCAGAATCTCATTCAAAATGAAAAGGATCAGCTTTTGCTCTCCGCCCTTCGTGGGCGGGGAATTCCTCTTTCTTTTCAAGCTGACTGGGAAGCCGTATCCTGGGTTTTTTCTGCGATGATAACCTCGCAGTCTCCGTCTCCCGCTCTTCTGAAGCTGAAAAACTGGCTGACCGGTCTGCAGGCCGGGGAAGATCGGCCGACCCGGCTGACCCTTCTTTTTGATCCCTCCGATCCATTCGAAGCCGGGACTGCGCTGGCTTTAATTCGTTACCTTCGTTCCGGTCAGCCGGAAAGCAGTCTCTTTCTGTCTCTGCTGGCCATTCAGGACCCGAACAGTACCCGCTTAAAGGATTCAGCAGATACTGCCCGCGCTTTTCTTCAGGCAATTCAGGACGGCGGTCTTCTTCGCCGGCTGGACGGAGAGAAGACGGAAGGAGCCGATGCTCTGTGGCTGCTGTCCCTTCCCTCCTCCCTGGCTGCCGGTTCGGATCTCCGTCAGCTGCTGGCGCTTTCCGCCGTCCGGGTTCTGGGCATTCTGGAAAGGCCGGACAAGCTTCCTGCCTGTGGTCTCCATATCCGTACCATGCCCGGTTCGTTATCCTGGAGAGTATTGGAAGGAAGTGCTGACACTGCGCTGGCGTTTTTTCAGACTTCAGTCTGGTTTGTGTCGGAAATATTTCCTTTTCTGCGTGGCAGACAAAACGCCGAAAGCGGCCGACGGGATTCCTCCTTCAAAAACAGCCTGACACGCCAGATCCAGAAAAAAGGCGATCAGAATCCTTCTTTTTACCAGTCCGCCGAGTCGCTCGAACGGATCATTCGCTTTATTCTGGCCCAGACTGTTTCCGTTATCCGTTCTCTTCCTTCTTCTCTTCTTCCGTCTGAAGAAAATCTGTCACGCTGGAAGGCGGCCGTTTCGGCCTGCGGGCGGGCTGTAACCACCGCTTCCGAATTGGATGTTTCCGTCCAGGAAGCAAAAGACTCCGGTCTGGATCAGGTCATGCCCGTTCACAGGGTATCCATGGCGGATACCGAAGAGGAAGCAATGCTCCGCAAGCTGGATGATATGGAGAGCCGGCTGGAGCAGGAAACGGCTGAACGGGAGGAAGCGCTCCGGGCTGTCGGCGGTGCCCGCGGCATCCAGGCGCTACAGGATTGCCGTCATAAATGCCTGAAGGCGGCTGAAGCGGCCCGCGAACAGCTGCAGCGCCTGATGAATTCTCCTGATACGGAACACCTGACCCTCCTGGCTGTGGAAAGAAGGCTTCGCCGGCTGAATGCGGCGATCCTCCGCTGCGATCAGGATCTGGCCGCGCACCTTCGGGCGGACCGTATCGGAGAAGCTCCGTCTGCCCTGTCCTCCGATATCCCGGCCGATGCTTCTCCTGTCTCGCTGACTGTGCTTGAGACGCTGGAACGTCTGCTTCAGCAGCCGGGCCTGTCTTCAGCGGAAAAGGATCTTCGGGATCAGCTTCCCCGTCTTTTGCCCTCTATCTCCTTTTCGGATGAAAAGGCCACAATCCGGCGAATCATTAAGCATCCGGATTGGAACGGTATCCATAATCTTGCCGGAGTTTTCCTTCTCTTCTTCCATGTCTTTACCGAAGATCTTTCAGAGGTTAAATGGACTGTCGGTGAACCGCTGCCTGACATTCCTCTGCTTCCGGATCTGTATCCCGCGGACCCTGTTGTTACCATTCCGGACCTTCTTTCCCTCTTTCCGGACCACCAGGATCCTTCTTTCATCGCGCGCAGCCGCGGCCTTCTTGCCTTCCTGCTGCTGAAGCAATACCGGCGGACTCCTGCGGAAGAGGGCCGGCTGGCGGTCGAAGAACTGACTGCCGGACAATCTCCGCTTGTTTCCGCCTGGCTTTCGCAGCATCGGGCGGAAAGCGTCCGGATTGTTTCCATTGTTCAGGACAGTCAGTCGCTTCCGTTTGCTCTGATTTTGCCCGGAAAGGCCCTGACCCCGGCACATCTCAGCCGGGATCACAGTTCCATGATTCCGTCGTATATCTCCTGGTTTCACGCCTCAACGAATGAATTCGAAGATCCGGGGAATACCCTCAGTTCCGTGGAACGCAGGCTTCTCCTTCACCTGCTGGATCAGCTGGCCTCACAGGAAGAGCCGGCCGTTTACCAGGGGCTCCGCTCATTCTTCAGCGATTTTGCGCTCGCTCTGCGGCAAAACGATCCCGGAGAAAACCGGAAGGATTCCCACCTGACAGAATTATTAAAATCAGTCTGCGGCCTGCTTCATCTTCCCGCATATCGCGCTGTGCTCCGGCGCAGGGAACTGCCGTATGAGGCTTCAGTCCCGGAAGATGTTCTCTGTTCCTGCCTTGCCGGGAAACCGGTCAGCCCGGCTGTTCTGTCACCCGGAACCATGGACTCGCTGTATTACTGGAAAGATCTTCCCTTTGCCCGGGAGGATTCCCTTCACATACTCGTCGGAATGAAGACCGCGGAACAGGACTATATTCTGAATACGCTGGATCAGGAATGCGACGTCCTGATGGATGCTTCGGACGATTTCCGCGATACCTTAACCCATTATCTGCTGCTCCTGCGTGAACGCTTTCCGGACGCTTCGCCTGAAGCCCTGAAGGAATTAAATCATCTTCTCACAAAAACCGGCAAACCCCTCAGCGGAAAGAAACCCAAATTAACCTGGCCCTGGGATCCGTTTTCTCCTTCCATCCGGACAGTTATGACGGAATGTCTTGGAGAAGCACTGGCCGGCCCCGCCCTGCAGCCCTTCAGCGATCTTTTGCTGTGCTTTCCCGCCCGGGGCGGAGAGGTTATCGGCGATTCACTGATGAGCAGGCTCTGCGTTGTGCAGGCTCAGAATCCTCCGGTTCAGGAACAGGAAGATCAGCAAAGAGAAGAAAACGCTGATTCCGCGGAACGTACGGGCGCTGCCGATTCCGTTCTTCCGCCGATGGCTCCGGAATTTGCTTCCGCTCTTTGCCGGTCTCCGGAGGGACGCACCCTGATCAAGGATGGGCTTTGGTCATTCCGCCGAATGGAGGATGGCGGAATCCGCGCTGTCCTGACTCTCGATGGTTCCTTTTCCCTGCAGCTGATCCGGAATTATGAAGAAGCTGAGATCCGTTCCCTCTACGCCCATGACCTGCCGACACTCGCGGTCTGGCCGAATGTTCCTTTTCTGCCGGAGGACTGGCATGCATATTTTGTCTATTGCCATGCCGCCGGCAACTCGCTTGGTATTTCGGTTATGCTGGAAAACGGGACCCGGTCCGACCTGGAGCCGGCCGTTCATGAGCGGTCTGTAACGCGGCTGGAGACCTGTCCCGTCTGTCTGTTTTTCCGGTGGGAAAGCCTCTCCGCGGGTGCTCTGTTCAATCTGCTTCCCCGTCCGGATCTTCCTTCGGGAGGCCCGGTTACCCTCTGTGCTGATATCGGCTCTTCCGCTTCCTCTATGATCTTTTCCGGTCCCGGCGGGATCAGCCCTCTCCGCGGCGTTTCCCAGGTTCGGGTGCTTCTGAACAATCCCGCCCGTTCCAGAGATCTTTTGCGAAAAGAATTTATACCGGTTGACGCTGTGTCTTCCCTTTTCCCGGCTGTGATCCGTTTCCTGCTTCCTGCATCCGCAAAAGATCCCGTACCTTTGCAGGATGGCGTTCTGCTGTCTGTCTCCGGTCTTCGGGAGGCGCTGGAGCTGCCGCCGGAAGCCCTGTATGCCTGTATGAAATGGGATGATCTCAAGGGAAGGGCAATGAAAATCTGCCTTCATCAGATGATGCTTGAGGCCGCCCTGCAGGCCCGGATCAGCGGTGCCTCCTCCGTCAGCTGGCGGTTTGCTGTTCCGGACGAAATGGCGTCTGAAGGCCGGGAATATCTGGGAAATCTTCTCCGTCATACGGCCGAAACGGTTCGTATGGAAAGCGGTTTCCCTCTTCCTGCCCGCGGGCCCCTGGTTTCTTTCGGTTCTGAAAGTCAGGCCCTGGGATCTTATTTCCGGTTTTGTGAGCCGGAAGAAACCCGTGGCGGCCTGATGGTTCTGGATCTCGGATCCTCAACCGCCGATCTCTCGCTGACGCTGCGGGGGCGCAGCCAGGCGGACTGGGCGGTTCAGCTGCCCATGGGCATCCACTATCTCCTTTTGCCGCCCCTGCTGGCCGATCCGGCCCTGCTGCTGAATGAATTTGGGTTCATACCGGAGGAATCTTTTCAAAACGGGCTCGGAGCCTTCCACAGGATTCTGACCGCGGCCCGGACAGATCCTGCTTCTCTTCGCCAGGCCCGTCTGGCTCTGGATGCCTTCGTCGCGGACTTCGGTCCCCTCCTGTCCTCTGTCATCGGTTCCGGCCTCCTGTCTCCGGCTCCCGGCCTGCTTTCCGCCCGGCTTCTTTTCTCTTTTGCCTTCCTGATGATGCTCGCCGGCCTGATGCTTCTGCAGGTTGCATCCGATCCGCTGCAGAATGATTTTCTCCCGGATCAGATGGGCTTGTTCCTCTCAGGCCGTGGATCTTTCCTCGTTCAGGCCCTTCCGGATCCGGTTCGCCAGGGTCTCTGGCGGATTGCCAACATGTTCCGGAATCCGCGGGTCGGGAATCTTCTCCTGCTCTTCTCCTCTGAGAAGAAAATGGAAATTCCGGCAGGTCTTTCGACTCTGTCCGGTCTGCAGGAATCTCTTCCAAGACCGCCGACGGTTCCCTCTTCCTTTCCGGTTCGGCTGGAGGAACTGCTTCCTGAGTTTCTGCTCTGCTTCCGCAATGCTTTTCCGTCCGCTGCGGATCTCCTGTTCCGCGGTTTCTTCACACCTGATTTTTATCATCCCTTCTCCTCCGCCGGAGAAGCGGTTGTGTCCGCCTCCATTCAGCAGATCCACAGCCAGATTCTCTCCGGCGGATCCGCGGCCCATGCGTATACGGTTTTGTCTTCCTGGCCGGATACCCTGCTGGAAATGATTCGTGAAAGCGCTTCCTGAGTTCTCAGACGGAAGGAGAAATCTTCTGTGGAAATGATTCAGTCCGTTAAAAACCCGAAGGTACAGCTCTGGCGGTCTCTTCGCGACGCGAAGGGACGAAAGCAGTCCGGTTCCTTTCTGGTGGAAGGCGTGCGCCTGGTCCGGGAGGCGCTGCTGTCCTCCTTCCCGGTCCGGGAAGTCCTCCTGCGGGACGACTTTCAGGCGGATCCGTCGCTGATTCCGCTGCTGAACGGTAATTTCCCCGTTTATCGTCTCGCTGATCATGTCTTTCAGTCCGTCTGTGACACAAGGACGCCGCAGGGCATTGCGGCGGTTCTTGGCGTCCGGACGCTTCCGCTGCAGGGCAGTGCGCTGATCGCGCTGGATGGAATACAGGATCCGGGGAATCTGGGCACCATTATTCGCACCGCAGACGCGGCCGGAATGAACGGCGTGCTGCTAAGTCCGGAATGTGCGGATCTTTTCTCCCCCAAGGTGCTCCGGGCTGCCATGGGCAGTGTTTTTCACCTTGGTTTTTCTTTTCCGGAGCATCTGGATCAGGCCTTGATGGCGCTGAAGGAAAAAGGCTTCTCCATTCTTTCGTCCCAGCTGGACGGAGAGCCTTTTTTCAACCGCCGGAATGTCCGTTCTTCCTTTGTTCTTGTAATCGGCAATGAAGGAAACGGGGTTTCCGATCCCGTCAGACGGATCGCGACCCACCGGCTCTGCCTGCCCATGGCCGGCAACGCTGAATCCCTTAACGCGTCCGTGGCTGCCGGAATCATGATGTATGATCTGATGCGTTTTCCTTCCTGACGGCAAAGTCTGATCACCGTCTCAGTCAAAAACTGCCGGCATGAAACGCATATGTTTCATGAAGGCCAGATGAAATTCCCTTTCTCCTCCCAGGGGAATCGGCTCCGTTCTCTCTGCCAGAGAACGGATTTCTTTTTTACCGGCCTCACTGCGAAGCAGCGCAGCACCTGTCAGAGCCGCATTGCCGAGGACTTTGGTCACGGAAATCAGTCTTTCCGGCCACAATCCGATCCGGGCTGCGGAAACCGGATTCATGCCATACCCAAACCCGCCGCACAGGAAAGCCGCCCGGATTTCATTCAATCGGGTCGACGAAACCTCCAGCAGCCGTTCCAGACCGGCCCCGAAAGCCGCTTTTGCCAGCTGCACGGCCTGCAGATCCTCCTGTGTCAGCCCGATCCCATCCCTGAGAATCAGAGGCCTGAGCAGACGTCCGTCCTCATCTATCCATCCCAGATTCAGCCCGCAGGCCACCGCGTCAATCACACCGGAGCCGCAGATTCCGACCGCAGGACTCCCGTCTATCGTTCTTGCAATGATTCCGCCGCCGGTTGGAATCACCCTGTCAATTGCGCCGGATACAGCACCGCATCCATGCCGGATGCCCGCGCCTTCCAGCGCCGGCCCCATGGAGACCGAGGTTGCATAAAGTCTTCCCTGCTTCCACAGCGCCATTTCTCCGTTGGTTCCCGCATCGCAGAGCAGCGCGGTTTCTCCGCTCCGTTGTATGCCCGAAGCCATCACGGCACACAGCAGATCCGCCCCCAGAAAACCGTGAACGCAGGGCGGAAGATAGGCCGGTGTACCGTCAAAAGATATTGTTTCATCGAACAGACAGTCCGGCCGGAAGGGAGCCTGTCCAAGCGCGTACGGATCATGTCCCGCAAACAGATACAGCATCGCCGTATTTCCGGTAATGATCCAACGCCGGACCGAACCGTTTAGATCTTCTGTCCGGATCAGTCCTTTCAGAGCCTCCCGGATATCACGCTGAAGCTTTTCCGGTCCATGGGTGGACGCATAATGAATCCGCCCGATCACATCGTCTGAAACCGAGCGCTGCGGATTCATTCCGCCTGCGGAAAACACCGGCCCCGCCGTTCCCTCCTGATACAGGCTTACAGCCACGGTCGTTGTTCCGATATCGGCTACGGCGGTCAGCAGCTTTTCATTGGCGGAATTCAGTTGCTCCCGCTGAGGCGTGTCCCGCAGAATCCGCATTTCCCGCTGCCCGGGTAGAATAATTTCCGCATCCCCGAGCAGGCGGGTCCGGCAGGAAAGCCGGAATCCCAGCGCGGTTTCCCGCGGGCTCATTTCACTCAGTCTTCCGGTCACGGAAACCCTGCACTGTCCGCAGATCCCGCGCCCGCCGCAGGGGTGTGCCGGACCGCCGGATTCTGTACTCAGCAGTTCCCGGATGGTCGGCGTGCCCTGAAAGGAGATGATCTTCTTTTCATCTCCCCGGATGATGGTCAGAGTCGGCATCTTTTCTCCTCCGCCTCAGGGAGCCGTATAGCGGTCCGTCCAGGTATATCCGCATCCTGCGCACCGGTGAATCGTGTATCCCCAGTGTGAACCCTCCGCCTCAACAACGGTCTCCTCGACAGCAGGACTTTCGCATCTTTCCGGCCTCAGTACCTGATCCGTTTTCCGTGTTTCATCCCGGGTGAAATAATCCCGGTTGTTTCTCAGTCTGCCGGGTTTCGTCAGCTTTTCTCCGATCACGCCGGCGCAGTAAGCCCTTCGGTCCTTATTATCTTCAAAAAAACGGATCCGGCCGGTTACGGTATTATCCGTTACCCTGCCTGCGGAAGCATTCTGGCCGCAATGATAATACATTCCCACCAGTCCGCCGTTATGTACGTATCCGTGGCAGGAATCGTAGCCGTCCACTTCCACGGCGCATCCCGTCACGGTTCCGATCCCGCAGGCCAGTATTCCGCCCATAAACTGCTCGCATTTCTGATTCAGCTGCCGGTCCTCAAAGATCATCTCCACGCGGGCGGTACATCTGTCGAACGTTCCGTTTCCGTATCCGATCAGGCCGCCTGTGCCGGCCATAATCCCGTAGCTGATCAGGCTCACACGCCCATGTACCGAAACGTTCTGCACCAGCGTCTGATCGCTCCAGCCGGCGAGAACAGCGGCAAAGCAGTGGCTTTCGCACTCCGGCTGCACCTGCGCGCCGACGATCCGAAGATTGCGGACCGTCGCCCCCCGCAGAGCGGAAAACAGTCCTGCGGCGGCGATCTGATAGTCTTTCAGATTTCCGTCCTTCGCCGGGCATGGTTCCGTCCCAGGCCGGCGCACCGTCAGATTGTACAGGGCGTGCCCGTTTCCCTCCAGCGTTCCCGAAAACGGAATCGGAACCCAGTCTGTTCCGGAAAGATCCAGATCCTCCTGAAGGCTCCAGATCCCACCCGGATCATCAGCGATTGCCTGCAGATCCCGCGGCGTATGAATCTCGTGAATGACACCGGAGGATTCCGCACAAGCCGGGTAAACGAGAACCGCCCGCAGAAAGAGAAAAGTCAGAGCGCAGACCAGAGCAGCCGTATTTCGCAGATTTCGCATGCTTACAACTCCCGGATCACATCGAGACCGCAGCTGTTCAGGGCGTCCTCATGAGCGACCACGCAAACGCTTCCTTCCGCCGCCATCCGGTCCAGTACCTCACACCAGCTTACCAGATCTTCCGGCGTGGCGTGCAGAATCTCCCTGAGGGTTTTTTCCGCCATCTCCCGGGTATATCCGGAAAGGTAGCGCAGATCGGCCGTCATGCCTTTATCCCGTGAGCTGAGCAGCGGATTCAGATCATTCAGGCTCGAAATAATATATTTATCCAGCTCTCCCGGCTGCTGAATAAACTCCTTCAGAAACGCCGCGGCGCCGGCATCCACGGTCAGCGTCTTTCCCGGCGTGGGATCCCGGTAGGAGTAGGAAAAGAGATTCCCCTTCCGGTCTACCTGCATTCCGGAGCCGTAGGCTCCTCCCTGAACACGAACCCGGTTCCACAGGTATCCGAGGCTCAGAATATTGGTGGTCAGCCAGAGGCTTCCGGAAAAAGTTCTGCCGCAGCAGCTCAGTCGCCATGCTCTCGCGGCATAACCGATCTGCGCGGGAATCCGGTAACCGACGGAGGGCAGCGTTTCCGCGCGATACGCCGCTTCCGGCGCTGTTTCTGTCCCTTCCGGAAATGAGCCGATAAAATCCGACAGATCTTTTTTCCCGTCAGCCGTCCATCCGATAATCATCCGTTTCCGGCAGAAACTGTGTCTCATGATCTCCTCTCCGAGGTTGACAAACGCCGCTGTTTCCTGATCGGGATCCCGGGCAAAACGATGGATATAAGCTACGGCCGGCGCTCCGTCCAGTGCGTTCTTAACAGCACCTTCGGCGCTGTACTGGCTGACCGCCTGCCGAATGGCGAAAAGATGTCCGGCGCTGACGATCCGCTGCCGGGCGGTCAGTTCGCTCTGCTGAACAAATTCCCTGATCCGGTCGGTATCGTCCAGCTTCGTCTCTGTCAGAATCTCCGTCATCAGCTGCAGTGCCCGGTCCGCGTGTTCTTTCAGCGCGCTGAGGGAAGCGGTCAGAAAAGGAGTGCAGGTTTCGTTTTGTCCGTCCTCTGACCGGGTCATCAGGCTGAAGCTCATCGCTCCGGTATACCGTTTGATTTCCTGCTGCAGGCTCAGCGCGTCATGGCTCGCTGTCGACAGTTTTCCGAGCATGACGGTAAACAGCCCGGCAGCCGGAATCTGTTCCAGATTCAGATCCGTCAGCGGGAAATAGGCTTTCAGATGCACTACGCCGTTGCACGGCAGGGTATGATAAAGCACGGTTGCGCCCAGAACCTTCTCTTCCTCAGATTCGGTCCATTCCGGCGGAAGATCCGCGTCCTCTTTTTTCAGTACCGGCAAAGCTGCCAGCGCTTCCTCCGGATCCGGAGCCGTCTGCCAGTCCGCCAGCGCCCGGATCAGCGCCTGATTCCGCTCCAGCTGCTCCCGCGTCCAGCCGCTCATGATATCACGGATTCTTTTTTCTTCCGCCCTGCGTTTTTCCTCTCCCAGGGTGCGGGAAGGCACGGAGTGAAGAATCACCATTCCCTCCCGGTTCAGCAGCAGATCCGCTGCAAGGCGGTCAAACTCTCCCTCCGCAAGCATCCGTTTCAGCTCACAAACAAGGTTTTCCGTCTCCAGACTGTCTCTCGGATTGCCTCCATACAGCCAGTCTCCCATGCATCGGATGCATCGTCCGATCCCCTGTGGTTCTTCTTCTTCCCGTAAATGGAAAATCATCCGGTTCAGAGAGGCTTCCACGGCTCCCCGCTCCAGCCCTTCCCTGCGGATTTTTTCTCCGGTTTTATGTAAAAGATCCAGAACGGCCTGTTCCTTTCCGTCCGTCAGGTTTTCCGCGTGAATGGTCACCCAGCTCTGAAGGCTGGTATCATCCACGGTAATGCTCAGATCCTGCGCAAGGTCCTGCTCCAGCACTTCCCGCTTCAGCGGCGTTTCATTGCTGCCGGCCAGAACATCGCCGATGATCCCCAGCGCCATGTTCTTCGTCCGGTCTTTCCAGGTACCCGTCAGTCTGGCCAGGGTCAGATGGGAATGGTTTTTCTCTTCCTGATCCGCAGCCAGATCATACCGGATTGTTTTTTCGGAAGATACCGGAACCTGATAGCGGAATTCAGGCAGATCCTCCCTGCGTTCGTATTCCGCGAGATAGGAGTCGATCAGGGGCAGCATTTCCTCCATGGGAAGGGCTCCGTCCAGATAGATATAAGCGTTGGACGGATGATAAAAGCGATCATAGGTTTCGCAGAACTTTTCCCATGTCAGGTCCGGAATCACTTCCGGATCCCCTCCGCTGTTGAACCCATAACAGGTATCCGGAAACAGCTGCTGCGCGATCTGATGCTCGATCAGCGTGTCCGTATCGCTCATGGAGCCTTTCATCTCATTGAAAACCACACCCCTGTATTCCGGTTCTCCCGCTTCATTCTGATCGATATGCCATCCTTCCTGGCAAAAGCGCAGCGGATCCCGGATCACTTCAGGATGAAAGACCGCGTCCAGATAGACTTCGGTCAGATTCAGCAGATCCCTCGGGTTTCTGCTGGCCACGGGATACATGGTCATATCGGGAAAAGTCATCGCGTTCAGGAATGTGCTCATGCTGCTTTTCATGAGCTCAACAAAAGGTTCCTTTACCGGAAAGCGGGCGCTTCCGCAGAGCACGCTGTGCTCCAGAATATGAAAAACGCCTGTGCTGTCTTCGGGAAGCGTCCGGAAGGCGATGGAAAACACCATATTTTCCGCGCCGTTATCCACCCAGAACAGCTGCGCTCCCGTTTTCCGGTGAACCATCCGGACCGTGCGTCCGTGAAGCTCTCTGCATTCTTTGATTTCTGTCACATCAAACCCGTAAATCCGCTGATTTTCCTGGATGATCATACATTCTCTCCTTATAAGCCTTTGGAAAGTATTGTATCTGTTTCTTTCCCCTTGTCAAGCATGCATCAAAGAAGGATTTTGATTCTTTGTGTAGTATTAAGATGGAGTGGCAAACGGAGAAGGGAGGCGAAAACCGGCGTGACGATCCGTGAACGAACCGAGCGGCAGGAATATATGCTGCTGGCTCCCTATGCAGCCCATTCGGCGGAGAGCGCCGGGCGGGAACGTCCCGTATCCCCCTGCGAGATCCGGACGGATTTTCAGCGGGACCGGGACCGGATTATTCATTGCAAATCCTTCCGCCGCCTGAAATTTAAAACGCAGGTTTTTCTTTCTCCCGAGGGAGATCATTACCGCACCCGGCTGACGCATACGCTGGAGGTTTCCCAGGTCGCCCGCACCATCGCCCGCGCTCTGCGCCTGAACGAGGATCTGACGGAAGCCATCGCTCTGGGGCACGATCTGGGCCATACGCCTTTCGGTCATATCGGCGAGCGAACCCTCAACGATCTCCTGCCGGAAGGGTTCCGCCACAATGAGCAAAGTCTCCGGGTGGTGGATTGTCTGGAAAACGGAGGTCACGGCCTGAATCTGACGGCTGAGGTCCGCAGCGGAATTCTCCGGCATTCCGGTTCTCTGCAGCCGGAAACTCCGGAGGCGGAATGCGTGCGCCGGGCGGACCGGATCGCTTATCTGAACCATGATCTGGACGATGCGCTTCGCGCCGGCATTCTGAAATCCTTTGAGCTTCCCTCCGACTGTCTGCATGTTCTGGGCAAAACCCACGGAGAACGGATCAATACCATGATTACCGATGTGGTTCAGTCCAGCGAAGGTTCCCCTCATCTGTCCATGAGCCCCCTGATCCAGGAAGCGATGGACGGGCTGCGTGAATTCATGTTTCAGCATGTTTACCGGGATGGATGGCGGGATCCGGAGGAAGCCCGCTGTGATCAGGTGCTTCGCAGCCTTTTTGACCATTATTGTTCCCATCCGGGCGAAATGCCGGAAGAATTCGTGCTCATCGGTTATCGGGACGGGGTTGAGCGCAGCGTCTGTGACTTTCTTTCCTGCATGACGGATCGTTACGCTACCCGTAAATTCACTGAATTGTTTGTTCCCGCTTCCTTCCAGGCCTTCTGATCAGCGGGTTCCCCTTCGACCTTCACAGGACAGGTGAATGAGTATGGCTTCCAGATATCCGGCAGCCTGGATGGAAGAACTCCGGGCCCGGAATGATATTGTTCAGGTGATTTCCGGCTATGTAGGCCTGAAAAAAAGCGGCAGAAAATACTGGGGGCTGTGCCCTTTTCACGGTGAAAAGACCGCTTCCTTTTCGGTGGATGAGGAACGTCAGCTTTTTTACTGCTTTGGCTGCAAAGCCTCCGGGGATGTGATCAGTTTCCTGATGGAAATGGATCATTTGACCTTTCAGGAGGCGGTGGAAACGCTGGCGGAGCGGGCACATCTGCCCATGCCGGAAATGGAAGATGATCCGGATTATATCCGGCGCAGGTCACAGCGGGAGCGTCTGCTGGAAGCAAACCGCCAGGCGGCCGTCTATTATCATGAAATGCTGTTCAGGACCGAAGGGCTTCCGTCGCTCCGGTATCTGAAAGAACGCGGGCTGGATAACGCGGTCATCCGTAAATTCGGCCTCGGCGCCGCTCCGGATCAGTGGGACGCGCTGACAAAGCATCTTCTGGCTCAGGGGTTCACGCTGGAAGAACTTTCTCTGGCAGGCCTTACGGTTGTAAAACCGGCGAAAAACGGCGAATCGTCTCCCCGGGCTTTTGACATGTTCCGGAACCGCGCCATCTTTCCGATCATCGATATGAACCGGAATGTACTTGCCTTCGGCGGCCGCTCCCTGGGCAAACAGGAACCGAAATACCTGAACACCTCCGATACACCGGTATTTAACAAGCGCCGCGGGGTTTATGCCGCGAATCTGCTGCGTCAGCAGCGGCATCTGGATCAGGTAATCCTGGTCGAAGGCTATATGGATGTGGTGGCTCTGACACAGTATGGCATTCCGGGCGTATGCGCTACCCTGGGAACCGCTTTCACCAATGAGCAGGCAAGGCTGCTCAAGCGCTTCGCGCCTGAAGTCCATCTCGCCTATGACGGGGATTCCGCCGGGCAGCACGCGATTCTCCGGGGGCTGGACATTCTGGAGCAGGAAGGAATACCGGTTCGTGTGCTTGGTTTTCCTGATGGACTGGATCCGGATGAATTCATCCGCCGGGATGGAGCGGAAGGATTCAGGAAACTTCCGCGGCTGACCCCGGCCACCTACCGGCTTCGGCGTCTCAGGGATCAGTTTGATCTTTCCGATCCGGAAAAAAGAGTGCAGTTTGCCCGGAAGGCGGCCGCTGTGCTGGAGGCCCTGGATCCGGTAGAGCGGGAAGCGCACCTGAACGCGCTGACCATTGAAACCGGCTTTGCCCGGGAAGTGCTTCTGGAGCAGATGGATGTTCATCATAAGTCTTCCGGCGGCTCTGACAGGTCCGGGGAACCCCGGAATCCGGTTTCCCGTCCGCCCGCCCGCCGCTCCGCCTCTCCTCCGGTTTCTGAGGAAACCGTGGCGGAGGAACAGCTGCTCGGTATTCTCGCTTCCGGACAAATCCCGAAAGATATTGTTGAAGAAAAGGATTTTGGGGATGAGGAGTTGAAATCATTATATGTGAATTTATCATCCGGGGTCAGCGTGCAGGATCTGGTTTCCTATGCGCCGGATGAAAGTTCCCGCTCCCGTTATACCCGGATCCTGATGGCTCCTCCGGCCAAAGATACGGACGAGCTGATTGCGATGGCTCATGAATGTGTGAACAGGATACGTAAAAGCAAGCTGAAAAAGGAATTGCAGCAACTCGTGGAGCGTGCCGCTCAGGCCTCCGGCGAAGAAGCGGATGCCATGATGCGGAAAGCTCAGGAGATCAGCCGGCAGCTGTCGCTGTACAGCGGTTCGGGGGTTTCTCCGTAATGGGACGGATACAAGAAAAGGAGAGGATTTTCATTGTCGCTTTCCCCTGAAAACAAGCAAACCAAACTGAATGAACTGTACGAGTTCGGGAAATCCAAGGGTACGCTGACCTATAAAGAGATCATGGATCGTCTGATCGAGCTGGAAATGGATTCCGACCAGCTGGATCGTGTTCTCGAAACGCTGGATGCCTACGGCGTCACGGTGGTGAATGACGATGCCGATCCGTCTTCTCCCGAATCCGATGATGAAGCCGCCGCAGATCAGGCTGCCGCCGCTTCAAAGAATGATGTCCTGGCGGATGACATCGATCTTTCGATTCCCGAAGGCATCAGCATTGACGACCCGGTTCGCATGTACCTGAAAGAAATCGGCAAAGTCCCGCTCCTGACCGCGGAGGAAGAAATCGAAATCGCCAAGCGTCTGGAGCAGGGGGACGAATCCGCCAAGCAGAAACTGGCGGAAGCGAATCTGCGCCTGGTTGTCTCCATTGCCAAGCGCTACGTCGGCCGGGGCATGCTCTTCCTGGATCTGATTCAGGAAGGGAATCTCGGTCTGATTAAAGCGGTGGAAAAGTTTGATTACCGAAAAGGGTTCAAGTTCTCCACCTATGCCACCTGGTGGATCCGTCAGGCCATTACCCGCGCGATCGCAGATCAGGCCAGAACCATTCGGATCCCGGTTCATATGGTTGAAACGATCAATAAACTGATCCGGGTTTCCCGTCAGCTGCTCCAGGAATACGGCCGGGAACCCACGCCTGAAGAAATTGCCCGGGAGATGAATATTTCGGAAGCGAAGGTGCGGGAAATCATCAAAATCGCCCAGGAGCCCGTTTCACTGGAAACCCCCATCGGCGAAGAGGAAGACAGTCATCTGGGCGATTTTATTCCGGATGAGGATGCTCCCGCTCCCGCGGAAGCGGCTTCTTTCGCCCTGATGAAAGAACAGCTGATGGATGTACTGGATACGCTGACCCCCCGGGAGGAGAAAGTCCTCCGGCTTCGTTTCGGTCTGGATGACGGGCATCAGCGCACGCTCGAGGAAGTCGGTAAGGAATTCAACGTGACCCGAGAACGGATCCGCCAGATCGAAGCGAAAGCCCTGCGCAAGCTTCGCCATCCTTCCCGCAGCAAAAAGCTCCGGGATTATCTGGACTGAGGGCTCCCGTAATGCTTGATCCTCGTCTTTCTCTGGCTTTCGATCTTTATCCGAAATGCCGCCTTGCCGCGGATATCGGAACAGATCATGCTTATCTGCCGGCCGCGCTGCTTCAGCGCGGCCGCTGTCAGCGAATGATCCTGACAGATATCAGCCCCTCCGCGCTGGAAAACGCCCGCCGCAGAATCATTCAGTCGCGTCTGAATGATCGGGTGACGTTTGCTCTGGGCAACGGTCTGTCCCCCCTTTCGGAACCCTGTGACGCGATTTCCGTCACGGGGATGGGCGGAAGGACAATTCGTCAGATTCTGCTTTCAGGCCGTGACCGGCTTCAGGGCGCTGTGCTGATTCTCTCCGCCCATACAGACTGGCCTCTGATCCGCGAAGCGCTGATGGAAACAGGCTATCGTCTGGACCGGGAAGAACCCTGTTTTGATTCCGGACGTTTTTACCTCCTGCTTCGTGCCGTTCCCGGCCGGGAACAGCTTTCCGGGCAGGAAATCCGGCTTGGAAAGCCGCTTTTCCGTTCCGCCTCTCCTGTGCTGCTTCCCTTCCTGCGGCGGCGGAGGGAAGTATTGCTCTGTACCCTGAACGGACTGCGTTCCTCCGCTCATCCGGATCCGGTCCGAAACGCTCGGATGCTGGAGGATCTTGCTTTTTATGACCGTAAAATCAAGGAACTGGAGGCGTAAAGCTCATGACCGTCGGAGATATTTATCAGATTCTGGACCGGATTGCTCCCTTCGATACCCAGGCGGATTTTGATAATTCCGGCCTGTTAATCGGTTCTCCTGCATGGGAGGTATCCGGCGTTCTTTTTGCGCTGGATGTCACCGAGGCGGTGGTGGAGGAAGCGGTTGCCCTCGGGGCAAATCTGATTGTGACCCATCACCCCGTTCTTTTTTCTCCTGTTCAGCGTATTACAGAGGATCAGCCGGAAGGCCGTCTGATTGCGGCGCTGATCCGGAACCGGCTTTCTCTGATCGCTGCCCATACGAATCTGGATCAGGCTCCAGGCGGAATCAACGATACGCTGGCGGCACTCTGCGGGCTGTCGGACGTCACTGGCGAAGGCTACGTCCGGATCGGAAACCTTCCGGAAGCATGCTCGGCCCGGGAACTGGCGGATCGTCTGTCCGGAATTCTCCAGTGTACGGTTCGGCTGATGGGGCCTGAGGAAGCCGTTATTGATCGGCTGGCCGTGTCTTCCGGAGCCGGAGGCAGTGAATGGAAAGCAGGGGCTGACGCCGGATGCAGCGCTTTTCTTTCCGGTGAAATCAAACACCATCATGCGCTGTCCCTGGCTGCCTGCGGAATCGTCTCGCTGGAATGCGGGCATTATGCCACAGAAGCGCCCGGGATCCGAACCCTGGCGCTTGCTTTACAAAATGCGCTGGATGAGATAGAATGGAAAATGCGGGTTTTTGTATCCAAAATCCCGGCTTATTCTTTTCCCTGAGACCGTGACAGGCGGTTTCCCTGTCAGAAGGAGGCTCACCTATGGAACAGTTTGAAGCGTTATGGTCTTTTCAGACGGAGGATTTGCAGGCGGAAGCCATTGCGGACAGCCTTAAACGCTCTCCCACCCGTTTGAAAGTGGAAAAAACAGTGGAGCTGATCAAGGATCGGCAGAAGCAATATAAGCAGATTGAAGACGATATTCTCGCCATGGCTGACCGGAAAGACATTCTCTGCCAGGCTGTCGAGAATGCCAAAGCCCAGCTGACTTCCCTGGAGCATCAGTTCGAGAACAATCCGCCCCAAAGCCAGGAGGATGTGAAAGCGCTTCTTTCCGAAGTCAGCAAATTCCGGGAAAACATCCGCCAGTATGAAGTGGAAATCGGCCGGATTGCCCGGGAATCCACGGTTCAGGGTAAGCAGCAGATGACCGTCCGGCGTGAAGCCGCAGCTGCGAAGAAGACCTTCGATGAGCTGAAGGCGAAATATGAAGAGGAGTCCCGTGAGCTGAAGGCGAAGCTTGAGAAGCAGCGGGCCATTGCGAAAGGGCTGGAATCTTCCGTCCCGCCCGAGCTGCTGGAAGAGTATATGACGATTAAACGTCATATTTCTCCGCCGGTGGTTCGTCTCCGGTTTGGCCAGTGTTCGGGCTGCAATACTTCCCTTCCCTCCGCGACGCTGGCGAAAATTAAAAACGGCTCGCTGGTTGAATGTGAAACCTGCGGCCGTATGATTATCCAGTAAAGCCCGTAAAAAATTATTTCATAATGATTTCCAGATCCGGAGAACAGCCCAGAAAGGCCGTCTCCGGAATTTCTATACCTGCGGGCAGGGTCACTCTTTCCAGAGCCTGGCAGGCCTGAAACGCGTTTGCGCCGATATGCTCCAGATTGGGACCGAAGGTGATCTCCTTCAGGCTCATGCAGACCGCAAAAGCCATATCGCCGATTGATGTGACCGAATCCGGAATCGTGATCTTCTCCAGCGTTTTACACCCGAGAAAGCACCTGTCGTCCAGTCTGATAACTCCCTCCGGAATCACCATCTCCGTGATTCGGTCGCAGGTGGCGAAAGACTGCACTCCGATCCAGGTAATCCCTTCCGGAAGCTGAACGCTTGTGATGTTCGCGGCGAAATCTTCAAACGCATGATCTCCGATCCCGATCAGTGGATAAGACTCCATATGATCCGGCACAACCAGATCGGAATCCTCTCCGTGATACTTCACAATAAAAGCGCCGTCTTCCTCCTCGTTCAGCTGGTAGGTATAATCGCCGGCCTCCTGATTGTTGTTCCGCTCATCGAAACCGCTCAGATCGTCGAAATACTCAAATCCGCCGGAATCATCGTCATCAAACTCAAACTCTTCGTCATCATCTTCTGCTGCGGCGGCGGAACAAAACACCAGAATCAGCGCAAGGAATATAGCCCACCATCGTCTGTGCGTATGAACCGCCCCCTTTCTATGAAGACTGTTTTTATTATATCCAACAAAGCCCAAAAAATCAACGCCCTGTTTTTTCCTTGACGATTCATTCAAACTGTGATATTCTAACGCTGAAAACGTTACCGGTAGCGTTTTCATCTTCCTTGTTTTTATTCCATTCCAGGAGAGGATGACAGGATGAAAACCTATACAATTCGTGATATTGCCACCCTGGCCGGTGTTTCAGTAACAACGGTCAGCCGGGTTCTGAATCATCGCCCGGATGTCAATAAGGAAACCAGAGAGCGGATTGAACGGATTATTGAAGAAAATCATTTTATGGGAAATACGAACGCCCGCGGTCTGAAGCAGAGTACCGAGGTCATCGGCATGGTCATCCGCGGCCGTTCCAACCCTTTTCTGAATGCCCTCACCGAAGCGATCCTCTCCCGGGCGGATCATCTGACCGATACTCTGATCACCGAATACATCGATGAGAAGGATGACGAATTCCGTACCGCGCTCCGGCTGACCCGTCAGCATCGGGTTAAAGGGATCCTTTTCGTGGGCAGTCTGATTGACGATCGGGTTCAGGCCATTCATGGACTGGATATTCCCGTTGTTTTTACCACCGTCGACGCGAAAAACGCATCACTTCCCCGGGCTTCCTCCGTCGCCATCAATGACCGTGAAATGGGCCGGGTCGTCGCTGAATCGCTGTTCAATCTGGGGCATCGCAGGGTTGCGATCTTTGGCTCCAATCCGGTCGCCGGTGATTCCCTGGCCATGCGCTTTCAGGGTTTCTGCGAGGTCTGGAAGAACCATGGGCTTTCCTTTGACCCCATGGATTACCGGGAATGCCGTTTCTCCTTTGAATCCGGATATGAAACCGCCATGGAGTATTTTGCCTCCGCGCCTCATACAACCGCTCTTTTCGCCATGAGTGACAGCGTGGCGGTGGGCGCTGTTCGTGCTCTCCGGGATTTGTCTCTCCAGGTGCCGGATGATGTGAGCGTGGTTGGCTTCGACGGTACCGCCGTCAGCCGGTTCTCCGTTCCCCGTCTGTCAACCGTTGAACAGCCGGTGGATGAAATTGCGCAGGAAAGCATTCAGCTGCTTCTGGATATGATTGAAAGCGGAGCCGCTCCCCGGCATCTGCTGGTGGAAGCCTTCTGGAAGCCGCGCGAATCTCTTGCGCCTCCCTCTTCTTCCCGTCTGGCGGAATAACGGGCAGCGATTGGCCCGACTGATCTGAAAGGAGAAAAAAGCCATGCGGCGCAGTGGTATCCTGCTTCATATTTCTTCCCTGCCATCCCCCGGCGGAATCGGTTCTCTCGGAAAAGAAGCCTTTGAGTTCGTGGATTTCCTGCAGGCTGCCGGAATGCGGATCTGGCAGGTTCTTCCCGTCGGCCCTACGGGGTACGGAAACAGCCCCTATCAGTCCTCGTCCGTTTTTGCCGGCAATCCGCTTCTGATTTCCTGCCGCAAACTGCGGGAGGAAGGTCTCCTGTCTTATCGGGATGAGGAGGAGTTTATCCCGGACGATCCGGAAACCGTGGACTATGAACGGGTAAAGGAGAATAAGGATTTTCTCCTTCGCAGATGCTTTGCACAGTCTGCCGGCCGGCTTCAGCCCCAATTGAAGGCTTTTGAAGAGACGCACGCCTGGGTATCCGATTTTGCGCTTTTCACAGCGGTCAAAAACCATTTTAACCAGGTGATGTGGACAAAATGGCCGGATGAATCCATCCGTCTCCGGAAGCCGGAAGCCCTGAAAAAGTACCGCGAGGAACTCCGGGATGAAATCCGTTTTCATCTTTTCTGTCAGTACCTCTTCCGCCGTCAGTGGAATGATCTGAAAAAGTACTGTGCGGAGCATAACGTCCTGCTATTTGGCGATATGCCCATCTATGTGGCGGAGGATTCCGCCGATACCTGGACGCATCCGGAGGTTTTCCAGCTGGATCGTCAGCGGACCCCGAAGCGGGTAGCCGGTGTTCCGCCGGATCTCTTTTCCGAAACCGGCCAGCTTTGGGGCAATCCCTTGTATCGCTGGCATTATCTCCGGTTTCATCGTTTTGACTGGTGGATTGACAGAATGCGCGGCATGTCGGAACTGTATGACATTCTGCGAATTGATCATTTTATCGGTTTTGCGAACTATTATTCCATTCCCTACGGTGCTCCCGACGCGAAAACCGGAAAATGGGTAAAGGCGCCCGGCAAAGCGTTCTTCAAACGTCTGAAGGCCGCAATTCCCAATATGGAGATCATCGCCGAAGACCTGGGCGAAGCCTCTCCCCGGGTTAAAAAGCTGTTGAGCTGGACCGGTTACCCCGGCATGAAAGTGCTCACCTTCGGCTTTGACGGAGATGAAACCAACCCGCATTTCCCCGGTAATTATTCTGAAAACTGCGTTGCCTATACCGGTACCCATGATAATGACACGACACTGGGCTGGGCCCGGAAAGCGGATCCGAAGGTGCTGGACTTCGCGATGCGCACTCTGAACTTTTCCGGCGTTGAGAATGCCCCGGAGGCTTTCATCCAGGCTCTTTTCCGTCTCCCCTGCGAAACGGTGATCGTTCCGATGCAGGATGTCCTCGGTCTGGACGGATATGCCCGTATGAATTTTCCAAGCACCATCGGCGGAAACTGGCTCTGGCGGATGAAACCCGGTGTGCTGACGCAGGATTTGTCCATGAAATATTATCTGCTGAACAAGCAGACTGACAGGAGGTAAAAAACCACAATGAATGCAAAACAGCTGCTGAAGGACGCCGAACAGCGTCTGATGACCGAAACCCATAAAAACCTTCAGGAAGCCGCCGCCTGGGAACTGCATAATGCCCTTTCCGGCGCCGCGATGGACGCTCTGGCGCCAATCTGGTCCCGTAAGGAAGCGGAGCGTTTTCCGAAGCGCCAGGCTTATTATCTTTCCATGGAATATCTGGTTGGCCGCCTGGTATATAATAATCTGTACTGCATGGGCCTTTTGAATGAGGTGTCTGCTCTCCTCCGGGAAAAAGGTGTGGATCCTGCGATCCTGGAGGATGTTGAAGACGATGCCTTTGGCAACGGCGGACTCGGCCGTCTGGCCGCCTGTTTCCTGGACAGCGCCGTCACATGCGGCGTCCCGCTGACCGGCTATGGTCTTCGCTTCCGCTACGGACTGTTCAAACAGGTATTTCTGGAAGGGCGCCAGTGCGAGCTTCCGGACGACTGGTCCCGTTTCGGCGATCCCTGGTCCATTCGCCGTCCGGAGGAAGCTGTGATCGTCCCCATGAAAACCGGAAATGTTCTGGCGGTTCCCTATGATATGCCCGTCGTGGGATACGGTATGAAAAATATCGGCACCCTGCGCCTCTGGCAGACCGAGAGCCTCCATGAGGTGGATTTCCCGCTCTTCAACCTGCAGGAATACGCGAAAGCGGCCGCGGATAAAAACAAGGCTGAGGATATCGTGAAATTCCTTTATCCCAATGACACGAAAAGAGCAGGCCGTCAGCTCCGCGTAAAGCAGCAGTATGTTCTGGTATCCGCTACGCTGCAGGATATCCTCCGGGCCTACCGGAAGCGTCATGGCAGCAATTATTCCTTCCTGCCGAAGGAAGTGGCTGCGCAGCTGAATGATACGCATCCCGCGATGGCCATTCCGGAGCTGATCCGGCTGCTGGGTGAGGATGGCATCGACTTTGAGCCGGCCTTCCTGATGGCCCGGGAGATCTTTGCCTATACCAACCATACCGTAATGCAGGAAGCTCTGGAGAAATGGGATCTGGCACTTCTTTCCTCAGTTTGTCCGGAAATCGTGAAAATAATCCGGAAAATCGATCAGCGGTTCAAAAAAGAAATGAAAGCCGCCGGTCAGACGATCTCCCCCGAGCTGTGTATCATCGAGAAGAAACGGGTGCATATGGCCTGGCTGGCAACCTACGGATCCCATGCGGTGAACGGTGTGGCGGAGCTTCACTCCGAGATCCTGAAAAAAGATGTGTTCGCGTCCTGGTATAATCTCTATCCGGAACGTTTCCAGAACAAGACCAACGGCATTACCCAGCGCCGCTGGCTCGGCCTTTGCAATCCGGAGCTTTGCGATCTGATCGCCGGCAAAATCGGCCATGGCTTTGAAACGGATCTGGATCAGCTGGAAAAGCTGCTTCCTTATGTGAATGCGGATCTCTGCGGCGCTTTCCGTCAGGTCAAGCGGACAAAGAAGGAGCAGCTTGCTCATGAGCTCTCTCTCCGTGTCGGTTTCTCCCTCTCCCCGGATATGGTCTTCGATGTTCAGGTCAAACGCCTGCATGAATATAAGCGGCAGTTTATGAATGCCCTGTCCATCCTGGTCATCTATAACCAGCTGAAACAGGGGCTCCTGAAGGATCTTCCGCCGGTTGCCTTTATCTTCGGTGCAAAAGCCGCTCCCGGTTATGTCCGGGCCAAGGCGGTCATTCACTGGATTAACATGATCGCCGACAAAGTCAATCAGGATCCTGAAACCTGTGATCGGCTGAAGGTGATTTTCGTGCCGAACTATAACTGTTCCTGGGCTGAAAAAATCATCCCTGCCGCGGATATCTCCGAGCAGATTTCCCCCGCCGGCACGGAAGCTTCCGGAACCGGCAATATGAAGCTGATGCTGAACGGAGCGGTAACCCTGGGTACCTTTGACGGCGCCAATGTGGAGATTGTGGAGGAAGCCGGAAAAGAAAACAATTATATCTTCGGAGCGACCGTCGAAGAGATTAACAAGATCAGGGAAACCTACGATCCGACACTCATCTATCGGAAAAACGCGGATCTTCGCAAAGCCCTGGATACCCTGACGGACGGAACTTTCCCGGATCCGGACGGAAATCTGGCGGAGCTGCATGCGGCGATTCTGGAGGGCGCCTCCTGGCATAAGCCGGATCATTACTACGTAATGCTGGACTTTGAAAGCTACCTGAATACGAAGCTGCAGGCCATCCGGGATGCCGGAAAAGCTGATGATACCTTTGCGGAAAAGTGCCTGATGAATATTGCCCACGCCGGAAAGTTCTCCTCCGACCGGACGATCCGTCAGTACGCGAAAGAAATCTGGAACGTCTGATCCCCGGAAAAACCGTAACAAAAATCCGCCTGATTCCGTTCAGGCGGATTTTGTGATACTTCCGTTTTTTCGGTCACTGGATTTCATTCAGGAAGCTAAGGTTCAAACAGTTTTTTCAGAGTCAGCGCAGCCTGCTTTACCGCGTTTTTTTTCTCGCCGGCTGCGCAGAGCTGCTCCTGAGCCTCCCGCAGCGAAGCGCCTTCTTTCATTTTCTCAATGAGCTTCGCTTCCAGCGAGCATTCTTTTTCGGGCGTTTCTTCCCTTTCCCCGGCATTCTCCGGAAGCTCGATAACCACGCAATATTCGCCTTTTTCCGTCTTCTCGTTATTCCGAAGCCGTTCCAGAATGAGCTCCGGATGTCCGTAGATCGTCTGCTCAAACTTCTTGGTCAGGTCGCAGCACACGGTCATGCGGCAGTCCGGATAAACCTCCTGAACTGTCTCCGTCAGGTGAATAATCCGATGTGGAGATTCATGCAGCACCGCAACCCTGGGACCGGCGGAAAGCGCGCGCAGTTTCTCCTTCAGCGCCTTTCGTTCTCTGGGCAGAAAACCGTAGAAGGCAAATTCTCTCGCGTCAAATCCGCTGATGGAAACGGCAGCGATTCCCGCGCAGCAGCCCGGAATGGGCGTTACAGGAACACCCGCATCCAGGCAGGCGGCGACCGCTTCGTTCCCCGGATCGGAAATGCAGGGCGTCCCGGCGTCCGTCACCAGTGCGGCGGTCAGATTCTCCTGCAAAATACGTTCCGCCAGCCCGCGGGCTTTGAATCCTTCATTGTGCCGGTGGCAGCTGATCAGAGGCGCGTGAAAATCGAACACCTGGCAGAGCTTCATCGTCACGCGCGTATCTTCCGCCAGAATCAGATCGGCCGACCGCAGAACAGCGACCGCCCGGGGAGAAAGATCCTCCAGATTCCCGATGGGGGTGGCCACCACATAAAGCATGCTCATTTCGGTTCTGCCCCCTTATCCCTGCGCCCGCTTTTCAGCGATCCGCAGCTTGGCACTCCGGGCCCGGGGATTCCGTGCGATTTCTTCATCTGTCGGTGCGACCGCGCCGCCGCCCAGAACGCGTACAACCGGCTTTCTGCCGCAGGTGCACACCGGGGCTTTCGGAGGACAGATGCAGGGATTCTCCAGGCTTTTAAAACAGCGTTTGATGATCCGGTCCTCCAGGCTGTGAAAAGTGATCACGCATATGCGTCCGCCGGGATTCAGCAGATCGGTAAAATCCCGTACCGCTCTTTCAAGCGGCGCCAGTTCATCATTGACGGCGATCCGGATCGCCTGAAAGGTTCTCCGGGCCGGATGACCATCCTGCTTTCGCCGGACGGCCTTGGGAATGGCAGCGTCCACTGCGTGTACAAGATCGAGCGTGGTTGTCAGGGGTTTCTTTTCCCGCTGTTCGCAGATGATTCTCGCGATTCGCGCCGCCCATTTTTCCTCTCCCCAGTCCCGGATCACACGGGCAAGCTCCTGTTCCTCCGTCGTGTTCAGGTAGTCCGCGGCCGTGATTCCGCTGCTTTGATCCATGCGCATATCCAGGGGGGCATCCGTGTGATAGCTGAAGCCGCGTTCCGGCGTATCCAGCTGGGGACTGGATACGCCCAGATCCAGCAGAACGCCGTCCAGCCGATCCACCCCGGCTTCTGCGAGCAGCCTTTTTCCGTCATGAAAATTGCCGCGGATGGCATGAAAACCGGGATACCGGCTCAGCCGTTCCGTTGCCGACCGGATCGCCGTTTCATCCCGGTCAATACCGAACAAAGCGGCTGTCCCGCCGCTTTGTTCCAGCATTGCGCCGCTGTGTCCGCCCCCGCCCAGCGTTCCGTCACAGTATACGCCGTCAGGGCGGACCGACATCCATTGCAGCACTTCCTTAAGCATCACCGGTTCATGCTGAAAGTTCATGTTGCTTCTCCGTTATGATTTACAGGCTTTCTTTCAGTTCGGCGATCCGGCTGACCAGCGCTTCGGCTTTCTGCCGGTTCATTTCCAGCTTTTCCTTCTCCTGAGCAACCAGCTGCGCCGGCGCCTTGGATATGAATCCGGAATTGCTCAGCTTTCCTTCCGCCCGTTCGATTTCCTTCTGCAGACGTTCCTGTTCTTTGGTCAGCCGCAGAATTTCTTTTTCAAAGTCCACCAGATCTCCCAGCGGAATATACAGCGTACCGGTCGCAGTCACCGCGGAAACCGTTTTTCCCGAAACCTGATTGGGATCGGAAATCAGCTCCACCTGTTCCGCGCCGGCCAGCTTCCGGAAATAGCCTTCGCCGCCGCGCAGGGTCTCTTCCCATCCTTCTCCGGGCAGCAGCATCAGTCTCGTCCGTTTGGAAGGCGCCACATTCATCTCGCTGCGCAGATTGCGAATCGCCCGGATAACCTCCATCACGCCCTGCATTTTCCGTTCATCCTCGGCAAAATCGAGTTCTGTTTTCGCTTCGGGCCACTTCTGCAGCATGAGGAAGCCCTCACTCTCCGGCAGGTATTTATACACCTGTTCCGTCAGGAAAGGCATAAAGGGATGCAGCAGTTTGAGCAGATCCGTCAGCACATGCAGCAGCACGGCTTTAGCGGTTTCCTTGCTCTCCCCGTCCGGCCCAAGCAGCCGGCTCTTGCTCAGCTCGATATACCAGTCGCAGAATTCGCTCCATGCAAAATCATAAATCTTGGTCGCAGCCAGTCCGAAGTCTCCGTCTTCCATATGTTCGGAAAGCTCCCGGATGGTTTCCTGCAGGCGGCTCAGAATCCATTTGTCCGCTGTCTCCAGCTGATCCGTGCTGAAGTTTTTCTTTTCGGTAACGTTCATCAGCACAAAACGGCTCGCGTTCCAGATCTTATTGGCAAAGTTTCTGGCTGCTTCCACCTTGTCCCGGCTGTAACGGGTATCGTTTCCGGGGCTGACGCCCATCACCAGGCTGAAACGCAGCGCGTCCGCGCCGTATTCTTCCACCACTTCCAGCGGATCCACGCCGTTCCCGAGCGATTTGGACATTTTTCTGCCCTGCTCATCGCGAACCAGTCCATGGATGAGCACAGTTTTGAAGGGCGTCTCTCCCATATGCTCGATACCGCTGAAGATCATCCGGGCTACCCAGAAGAAGATGATATCATAGCCTGTGACCAGCATACTGGTAGGATAGAAGTAGTCCAGATCTTCAGTTTTGTCCGGCCATCCCAGCGTAGAGAAAGGCCACAGGGCGGAGCTGAACCAGGTATCCAGCACATCCTCGTCCTGCCGCACCTTCGCGCCGCATTTCGGACAAACCGTCAGATCTTCCCGGCTGACGCTCATCTCTCCGCATTCGTCGCAGTACCAGGCGGGAATCCGGTGTCCCCACCACAGCTGCCGGCTGATGCACCAGTCGCGGATATTCTCCATCCAGTTATAGTAAATCTTGCTGAACCGGTCAGGCACAAACTGTGTCTTTCCTTCACGGACCGCCTGAATGGCCGGTTCGGCAAGCGGCTTCATCCGTACGAACCATTGTTCGCTCAGCCGGGGCTCCACGGGGGTATTCCCATGCCGGTAGCAGAATCCCACATTATGCCTGTAGTCTTCGGTTTTCACCAGCAGACCCAGCTGTTCCAGCTCCGCCAGCACGGCTTTCCGGCATTCCATGGGATCCATACCGTTAAATCGTCCGGCGTTTTCATTCATGGTGCCATCGTCATTCGTTACCGTGATGATTTCCAGCTGATGCCGCTGAGCGACCTCAAAGTCGTTGGGATCGTGAGCCGGAGTCATCTTGACCGCGCCGGTTCCGAAATCCATCTCCACATAGTCGTCCGCCACCACCGGGATCTCCCGGTTCACGATCGGCAGGATCACTTTTTTTCCTACCAGGTCGGTATACCGTTCGTCGGCGGGATTGACAGCCACGCCGGTATCGCCCAGCATGGTCTCGGGACGCGTGGTCGCCACGATCACACCCTCGCCGCCGTCCGCGCCGGGATACCGGATGTGCCACAGATGGCTGTCCTGCTCCTTGTATTCCACTTCCGCGTCGCTCAGCGCGCTGCGGCAGGCGGGGCACCAGTTAATCATCCTCTGTCCGCGGTAAATCAGGCCTTTTTCAAACAGGCGCACGAAAACCTCGCGTACAGCCTTGCTGCAGCCTTCGTCCATGGTAAAGCGCTCCCGGCTCCAGTCACAGCTGACGCCCATCTTGCGCTGCTGATGCACGATACGTCCGCCGAATTCTTTTTTCCAGTTCCAGGCCCTTTCCAGGAATGCTTCCCGTCCGATGCTCTGCTTGGTCAGTCCTTCCTTCCGCATCGCCTCGACAATCTTCACCTCGGTGGCGATCGCCGCGTGATCCGTTCCCGGAAGCCAAAGGGTCGGATCCCCCTTCATGCGGTGATAGCGGATCGGTGCATCCTGAAGGATACAGTCCATGGCGTGCCCCATATGCAGCTGGCCGGTAATGTTGGGAGGCGGCATAACGATGGTGAAAGGCTTTTTCCCTTCGACTCTGTGCGCCGTAAAAGCTCCGGATTTTTCCCAGTCCTGATAAATCTCAGCTTCGATCGCCTGCGGATTGAAACGGGTTTCCATATCGGCGCCGGTCATTTTTGTCTCCATGGAAGTACCTCCGATCATATCAGTTTTACGTTTGTGTTATACAAAAAAGACTCCGTCCTGATGGGCGGAGCTGCAGGAATGAAGTCCACGTCAAACAGCAGTCGACAATCAGGCGTTCTTCTTCTCTTCCTTATTGACGACCTGGACGCCGTTATAATAACCGCAATTTTTGCACACGCGATGGGCCAGTTTCATCTGATGGCACTGCGGGCACTCAACGATCGCAGGCATCTCCAGCTTCCAGTTGGCGCGACGGCTGTGTTTGCGAGCCTTCGAAATTTTCCCCTTCGGAACTGCCATAATTCACACCTCCTCATTATCATCAAGCAGTTGTCGCAGCCCGGCGAAAGGATACTGGATCCCCGTCTGCCCGGGAGCGGCATCAGTGTCATGATATGGAAGCCCCGGACAATCCTCTCTGCAAAGGAACCGGATCGGCAGGGCCATCACGGCGTATGACATCGCAAGCCTGTCCATCTCGATCTCATGCCCCTCGTAAACGAAAATCTCCGGATCCTCCGGATCCCCGCCCCGGATAAAAGTTTCATCAAACTCATTCCGGATCTCGGCTTCGGTCTCCTCCAGACATTTGGCACAGGGCGCATGGGCGATGGTTCTGATCGTTCCGCGAAGGGAAACATTCCCCTCCTCATCCGAAAGAAAACTTCCTTCCAGTTCCGCGTCGTCGATCCGAACCAGATCCCCGCTGATCTCCTGATCCGCAATGGCCTGCGTGCCAGAAAACCGGAATTCCCGCCCGGGCTGAGCCAACGCTTCCGAAACGTTCAGCTTCATGTCCTCACCTCAAAAGACACCGTTCGATATTATAATTCTTAGAAAATCGTTTGTCAACACCCGTTTCCGGGGATTTTTGTCCCCGGAAACGGATTCTGTATTGTTTATCCTCTTACATGTCCGGTTGTGACAAGGTCCAGCGTGTCCCGGGCGATCATAATCTCCTCATTGGTGGGAATCACACAAACGGTTACCTTGCTGTCATCGGCGGAAATGATGGCTTCCTGGCGGGTTTTGTTCTTTTCCGGATCAATCTTCGCCCCGAGGAACTCCATCCCGTCAATCACCCGGGCCCGCAGGTCGGCGTTGTTCTCCCCGATTCCGGCTGTGAAGCAGATGATGTCCACGCCGCCCATAGCAGCCGCGTAGGCTCCGATGTACTTCTTGATCCCGTAAATCAGCATTTCCTGCGCCAGCAGAGCGTTTTCATCTCCTTTGGAGGCCAGGTCATCGATATCCCGGCAGTCGCTGCTCTTACCGCTGATTCCAAGCAGGCCGCTCTTTTTGTTCATCATTGTCAGCACTTCATCCACGCTGATGGGATGACCGACCGGCGTACCGTCGTCATTCAGCGGATTGTTTGCGATAAACTGAACCACCGCGGGATCACAGCTGCCGCAGCGTGTACCCATCAGCAGGCCTTCCAGAGGCGTCAGCCCCATGGAAGTATCCACGCACTTCCCATCCTTGACGGCGCTCAGGCTGGATCCGTTCCCCAGATGAGCAATGATGATCTTCTTTCCTTCCGGCTTCACACCCAGGAAATCGCATACCCGGTGGCTCACATAACGGTGGCTGGTGCCGTGGAAGCCGTAGCGGCGCACATGCAGCTTTTCTTCGTACATCTTCGGAACGCCGTACATATAAGCCTTCGGAGGCATGGTCTGATGGAAAGCCGTATCGAATACAGCCACCTGTGGCGTGCCCTTCATCACCTTTTCGCAGGCTTCGATCCCCATCAGGTTGGCGGGGTTATGAAGCGGCCCCAGCGGGAAACAGTCCCGGATCGCCTGCTTGGCATCTTCATTGACGATGACGGAGGCCGTAAACGCGCTTCCGCCGTGCAGAACCCGATGCCCCACCGCGCCGATCTCGTCGGTGCTGCGGATGACGCCGAATTCCGGATCCTGCAGAATCTTCAGCATCAGCTGAGCCGCCGCTTCGTGATCGGGAATGGCTTCCACGATCTCCGTCTTTTTATCCCCGGCGCTGTGCTTCAGCTTGCTTCCCTCAATGCCGATACGCTCCACCAGGCCTTTTGCCAGTTCCTTTTCGCCGTCCATATCGATCAGCTGATATTTCAGGGAGGAGGATCCCGCATTCACAACCAGAATTTTCATTTCGCCTTCCAGCTCCTTTTCTAAAGGTATATTACTTTACAATTATACACGCTTTCCCTTGAATTGCAAAGATGGATTTTGTAAAATACGGAAGAGGCTCAAATATGAAAAGGAGGGATTCCCGTGCCGGTTCTGGGCGTTGTGGCGGAATACGACCCCTTTCACGCGGGTCATGCCTTTCATCTGGCGGAATCCCGCCGTCTGGTCCGGCCCGATGCGGTTTATGTTGCCCTTTCTCCCTGCTGGACTCAGCGCGGTCTCCCGGCCTTTCTTTCTCCTTATGACCGCGCCGCCTGCGCTCTAGCCTCGGGAGCGGACGCGGTGTTCGCGCTCCCGGTGCTGTGGACGCTGAGGGACGCGGAACATTACGCCCTCGGCGCCGTTTCTCTGCTGGCGGGGCTCGGAATCACCCACCTGGCTTTCGGTGCGGAGGTTCCAGATCTGTCTCTGCTGCAGCCCGTAGCGGATCTTCTGGAAGACCAGCCGGCGCCTTTTCAGCAGACGCTGAAAGCCGTTCTGTCCCGGGGAACGGGTTATCCGGCCGCTCAGGCGGAGGCTGCTGAATCCTGCATTCCGGGTGCCGGCTTGCTTCTTTCCGCTCCGAATAATACCCTGGCTGTCTGTTATCTCCGGGTGATCCGAAGGCTGCGGCTTCCTCTGATTCCGGTCATTATCCCCCGCCGGGGCAGTTATCACGCATCCGGAGTACATCCGGATGCGCCCTCAGCCTCCGCCGTTCGGGAAGCGCTCCGCCGGGGTGATTACGGCGCTGCTTTTTCTTCGCTTCCTCCCGTTTCCGCATCCCGGGTCCGGCAGGCTCTCCTGTCCGCCGTTGTCCCCGATCCTGCCGCTTATGACCTTCTTCTGAGATATGCCCTCCAGCGCATGCCGGAGGAGGCTTTTTCCTGCCTCCCGGACGCTGCTGAAGGTCTGGGGGACGCGCTGTCAGGCCTTCGTTTCTCCGCCTGTTCCTTTGCTGAAATCTCCGCTTCTCTGACCTCCAGGCGTTATTCTTCTGCCCGTGTTTCCCGCCTCTGTGCCCATGCTTTGCTCGGCGTTACGGCGGAACGCCTCCGCCGCCTTTCCCTTCCGTCGGATACGCTTCTTCTGGGTCTTCGGCCGAATCACGGCATGACCGCTGGGTGGAAAGATCTGCCGGTCCGGATCTGGCCGAACGCCTCAGAATGGCGGAGCGCAGCCGATCCGGAAGATCTCCAGGCCTGGCGTCTCTGGTCACTGTGCTGCCGGCAGCCCGCCACCCTTCCTTTCACGGAAAAAACGGTTACCGCCGGTCCCCTCTGATTTTTCTTTTTCCTGCCCTGTCCGCTTTCCGGACAGCCGTTTTTGTCAGTTTATGGATAAATTGGATAATTTTCCCGTTCAGGACAGGCTTGACAAGACCGGTCGGAAAGGATATAATGCCATTCGTTGAGTGCCCGTAGCTCAGCTGGATAGAGTGTCAGACTCCGACTCTGAAGGCCACAGGTTCGAATCCTGCCGGGCATACATCACCGGAAGCCTTATATCAAGGCTTCCGGTTTTTGTATTCTCAGGTGCGGATGATCGACATCAGCACATCCGTCATTTTTTCCATTGACTGTACCGGAATCAGCTCCTGCCGGCCGTGAAAATTGTATCCGCCGGTGGAAAGATTGGGGCACGGCAGTCCTTCAAAGGACAGCCGGGCGCCGTCCGTTCCGCCGCGGATTGCCCGGATGACCGGTTCCACACCGTTTTCCAGGAATGCTTTCCGGGCCCTCTCAATAATTTCCGGATGTTTTTCCACCACTTCCTTCATATTGCGGTAGGAATCCCGGATCGTCAGGGAAACGGTTTCCGCTCCGTATCGTCCGTTCAGATAATCTGCCGCGGCCCGCATGACCGCTTTTTTCTTCTCAAGTTTCTCCCCGTCATGGTCCCGTAAAATATAGCGCAGCTCCGCCGTTTCGGTATTCCCGGCCATATCCGTCAGATGATAAAAGCCCTCGTACCCTTCCGTGTGTTCCGGCCTTTCCCACGCGGGAAGCATTTCGTTGAATTCCATGGCAAGCAGCGCCGCATTGACCATTTTGTTCTTCGCGCTCCCCGGATGAATGCTTTTCCCTTGGATCCGCACCGTACAGGAGGATGCGTTAAAACATTCATATTCCAGCTCGCCCAGCGCGCCGCCGTCCACGGTGTAGGCAAAATCCGCGCCGAATTCCCGGACCCGGAACCGGTCCGCTCCCCGCCCGATCTCTTCATCCGGCGTAAAGGCGATACAGATTTTTCCGTGTTCCGGTGCGTCGGAAAGCATCAGCTTCTCGCACAACGTCATGATTTCCGCGACACCCGCTTTATCATCCGCTCCGAGTACGGAATCCCCGGAGGTTACAATCAGCTCCTGCCCCCGGAGTCCGGGCAGGAAATCAAACGAATCGATCACCATCCCGTTCCGAAGGAGTATCGGACCCCCATCGTATTCCGGAATGATCTGAGGCCTGGTCGCGCCGAGTACGGCGTCCGATGTATCCATATGGGCGATCAGCCCGATCACCGGCCGCTTTCCTTCCCCCTTTGCGGGAATGCTGGCGTATACATAGCCGTCCTCATCCTGCCGCGCGTCGTCTATCCCCATCTCCCGCAGTTCCTGAGCCAGCATCTTTCCCAGCTCAAGCTGCCCAGCGGTAGACGGACAGCATTCGTTTTCCTCATTGGATGTGGTTTCCACCTGTACATATCGCAGGAACCGTTCCTTTACACTGCTCATTTTTTCCGGCCTCTTTCCTTTCCGATCTTCCTGTTCCGGAATCACGCTGTCTGATCCGTTTGTTAATGAAAACAGGCTCCTGAAACAGGAGCCTGTTTTCACATCCATCAATCTCAGGCCTGAGCCGGAGCGCCGACGGGGCAGGTATCCGCGCACGCGCCGCATTCGATGCAGGCATCGGGATCGATGTTGTACTTGCTCTCTCCCTCGGAGATCGCGTTCACCGGGCACTGTGCAGCGCAGGCGCCGCAGCTGATGCATTCATCAGAAATTTTGTAAGCCATAATAAATACCTCCATATAATCGTCTGAAAAGTTGCGTACTCTTCGTGAATCAATATAACACGCGCCCTGGAAAAAAGCAAGTCCAGCATTAATTTTTATCAATATTGTGCAAGGCCTTTTCCAGATCCGCTGCCCACTGGCTGGAGCGGGCCTGTCTGGGAGCCGGCTCTTTCGCGGGCTGCTGCGGCTTCGCGTTTTTTTCCGGCCGTCCGGTGTTTTCGGCGGGAGCGGACGCCGATTGATTTCTGTTCTTCATCGGGTTTTCCCGGCGGACCGGCTTCCCCAGCGCCGAAGACCGTGCAGGCTTCTCCTGTCTGTCTTCTGCGGCGGGCCGGGGATTATTGTTCCGGGGCGGGCGGGGCGGTCTTTCCGTCCGCTCTTTCCGTCCCTGTCGGTCGGGATTTTTCGGTCTTCCCGGTCTGGTACGTTTCTCCTTCGGCGCCTCGCCGGCCTTCTCCTCCTGCGCTGCCGTGGAAACTGCCGCGGTTTCCGCAGTCTCCGGCTCCGCCTGAACAGTCTCCGGTTCCGCGCGGACCGCCTCTGCCGGATCCTCCTGAATTTCCGCCGGAATCTCCTCCTTCGGCATTCCGCTCTCATCGGCCGGCGTTTCTTCTTTCAGATCCGCGGGTCTGGCCAGATCGTCCAGGGAGTAAACCTTCGTTTCCGCCGAATCGCCGTTCTGAAAGCGAACTGTTACCGTCTCCTTCAGAATATTCTGGTCGATTACCGTACCGAATCCGTCCGGAGTGCGAATATCCCGGCCGATCTTCGGCATCCGTTTCCGGGTCTTTTCATACTGCTCCTGTTCGTATTTCAGGCAGCACATCAGTCTTCCGCATACGCCGCTGATCTTGGTCGGATTCAGGGAAAGGTTCTGCTCCTTGGCCATCTTGATGGATACCGGCTGAAAATCTTCCAGGAACGTACCGCAGCAGATGGGCCGGCCGCATTGTCCGAGGCCTCCCAGCATGCGGGCCTCATCCCGTACGCCGATCTGCCGCAGCTCGATGCGGGTCTTGAATACCGAAGCCAGATCCTTTACCAGCGAGCGAAAATCGATTCGGCCGTTTGCGGTAAAGAAAAACAGAATCTTGCTGTTGTCAAAATTATACTCAACGGAAACCAGTTTCATTTCCAGTTTATGCTCCGCGATCTTCCGCTGGCATATGCCGAACGCCTGCCGTTCCTTCTCCCGGTTTTCGATGCTGTGCTGGATATCTTCCTGCGTGGCGATCCGGATGATCCGTTTCAGCTGAGCCGGAGCCTTTTCGTCTTCCACTTCCCGGGCGCCGACAACCACTTCCCCCAGATCCGGACCGTGGGCGGTTTCAACAATCACATATTCACCCACTTTGCATTCCATCTGATTGATATCGTAATAATATAAAGCGCCATTTTTCTGAAATTGAATGCCGACGATTACAACCATTGATTTCCTTCCCCCATAAACCCGAAAAGTATTTTTTCAAAAACCGCCTGAAAATTGGTTGAGTATTGTAATTCCTTCCTGGCCTGAATGACCTGATCGTATAAACGCGTAAAAGCTTCCGCCGGAGCCTCCCTGGTAAACCGGTTCCAGTGTGCGGGAAGAGCGGATGCCAGTCCTTCGTCCCGCGAACCGTAGCGCACGTTCATCATTTGGTGCAGCATCGATTCCAGCACCGTGAGCAGGGCGTCCGCCTCACTTTTCCGGTTCTTCCATCGGTTGGAAGCGGGAAGAATATCGCTCCGTCTTGTCATCCCGAAGAAGGTGCTGATCACTTCCTTCCGGAATTCGGTCAGTCCTTCCTGATGCGCCATCCGGATCGCCTTCCCGATGGATCCGTCAGCCAGCGGAACCAGAGTCGCGGCGTCCTGTTCGGAGATGCCTTCCTGGATCAGCATCGAGCGAATCGTCTCATCCGGCAGCGGATGAAGCCTTAACAGCCGGCACCGGCTGATAATGGTGTTCACAAGACTTTCCGGATGTCCCGTAACAAGAAAAAAGAAAGTGTTCTCCGGTGGCTCTTCCAGCGTTTTCAGCAGGGCGTTCTGAGCCTGCGGCGTCATGGTGTCCGCGTCAAAAATAAGCACAGAGCGGTTCCCGCCTTCAAAGGGAGCCATCCCGCAGATCCGGATCATCTCGCGGATATCTTCCACAGGAATGGTAGCCCGTCCTTCCCTGACTTCAGGCGAAAGCGGAATTCCCCGGCGGATTACCACCTGATCCGGATGCTCCAGCAGCATCGCCCGTTTGCAGGCCGCGCACGCCATGCAGGGACGGTTCTGTTCCGACTCACAGAAAAGCTGTGCGGAAAGCAGTGTCGCAAGTGTCTTTTTTCCGACTCCGTCAGGTCCCGAAATCAGCAGGGCATGAGAAAGCCGTCCGTTCCTCTGCTGTGCCAGCAGATGGCGGATTTCTTCCCCCTGACCCAGAAAGTCCTCAAGTGTAATCGTGCGGTTCCTCATTTGTCAGACTTTCAGGAACTGATCCACGCTCAGAACAAACAGCGTTGCGCCGCCAACTGTAACCTCCACGGGATAGGCCGCGTAATCTCCGTGGTTCATTCCGCCGATCGACGTGGAAGCCGCCGTAACCTGCTTCCGGCTCTTGCAGACGGATTCAATAATATCGACCGCTTCATGAATGCGCTCCTCATCAACGCCGATCAGAAGAGTCGTATTCCCGGCTTTCAGAAAGCCGCCGGTTGTCGCCAGTTTTGTTACGCCAAACCCCTGTTTCATCAGCCTGGACAGCAGTCTGGAAGAATCTTCATCCTGAATAACGGCGATAATCAGTTTCACGGGTCAGACCTCCTTCAGCACTTCATCTTATAAGTATATCTTACCGTCCCATGAAAATCAAGTTTTCTGTTTTCGCTTCCGGGGCTCGCATCATGAATCTCCCCCCGGAAGGCCGACAAATGCCCGTTTCCGGATCACGGAAATACAGGTCGTGCAGAAAACATTTTCAGGAAAAATTGTTTTCAGAAAAAAATCGAAAAAAGGGCTTGACAGGATTCGCAAAATGGATATAATAACATCTGTTCGCTTGAGCACCATTAGCTCAGTTGGTAGAGCACCTGACTCTTAATCAGGGTGTCTAGGGTTCGAGTCCCTAATGGTGTACGGCCCCTTGAGGATTGAACCTCAAGGGGTTTTCTTTATCCTGTATTTCTGTTTTTTGCTGGGAGGTGGATTCCGTGGCTCAGCCGGTTCGGTCCTGTTATGCAGCGGCGGCCTTTGGCCTCGAAGGCCTTGTGGCGGACGAACTGAAGAGGATCGGTATGCAGGATGTCCGCGCCGAAAACGGCGGAGTCCGTTTTGCCGCGGATACGGCAGACCTCTTCCGTTGCAATCTGCTCTCCCGCTTCAGTGACCGTATGTTTATGCTGCTGGCGGAGGGTGAATGCCGAACCTTTGAGGATCTTTTCCAGCTTGTTTCCGGTGTTTCCTGGGAAACCCTGGCTGACGGAACCGAGGCTTTCAATATCAGCGCCAAATGTGTCCGCAGTCAGCTCATGAGCCCTCGGGACTGCCAGTCTGTCACAAAAAAAGCGCTGCTCGAACGTCTGAAGAAGAATACACGCCGGAATATCTTTCCGGAAAAAGGGGCTGATTTTCCCGTTCAGGTTTCCCTGAGGAATGATCATGCGCTTGTGCTGCTGAATACCTCCGGTGCTTCCCTTTCCCGTCGCGGCTACCGAACCTGGAACGGAGAAGCGCCCCTCCGGGAAACGCTCGCCGCCGCTTTGGTGGCGCTCAGCCCCTGGCATCCCGGTCTTCCGCTTCATGATCCCTGCTGCGGCACCGGAACCATCCCGATCGAAGCTGCGCTGATGCAGCTGAACCGCGCTCCGGGCCGCAGCCGTGCTTTTGCCATGGAGTCCTTTGCTTTCAGCGCTTCCGCCGGCCTTGAGCAAATCCGCCGTTCCTGCAGGGAAGCGGAAAAGGCGCCGCAGGAATCCCTCCTTTTCGGCTCGGATATGGATCCGGAACCCCTTGAACTGGCGCGGCGCCATCTGCGCCAGGCCGATCTGTCCGGCGTTGTGTCTTTCGAATGTCTTCCTCTTCAGCAGCTTTCTCTTCCGCAGGACCGCGGAGTAATGATCTGCAACCCGCCTTACGGGGAGCGTCTGGAGAATCAGACCTCCTGCCGTCAGCTGTACCGGGATCTGGGAATCCTGAAAGCCCGCCACCCCGGCTGGTCTCTTTGTGCCATCACGTCCGATCCCGCGTTTGAGCGTTTTTTCGGAAAACGGGCCGATAAAAAGCGGCGGCTCTATAACGGCCGCCTGGAATGTACGTATTATATCTATCGCTGACCGCTGCTTTCCTCTCAGCCTTCCAGAATGATAACCCGGCTCCCGAACGGAATATGTGTCCACAGCCAGTACGCGTTGATTCCCGCAAGGCCGGAAGGCTCCGCCTGCACCCGGATGCATCCGTGGGAGGACTTCGTTCCCAAGGCTTCCGCGCCGGCGGAAAAGTCCTTTAATCCGTTTTTCCACCAGTAGGGAATCTGGTGAATCATATTGCCGCCGTCGTACTGAATCACATAATCAAACTTTTTTCCGTTGGAGGAGAAACTCCCCCGATGTGTGCCGGTCAGATAGGCGCCGGCCGGAGTTTCGTAGTCCGCATGCTTTTTTTCCGCCTTCCCGGTGGAAATTCGAAGCGTGTCCAGCACCTTTCCCTGAAAATAGACGGTCAGGCTCTGATCGGATTTTCTGAAAACAAGACCGTAGTCTGTTTCTGGATGAACCACCTTCAGCTTGTCCTGTGGAACCCATCCTTCAACATATTCACCGGTTTCATGGTTCCACGCGCCGACTCTGGCCCACCCCGGAACGGACAGATCCAGTACCTTCATTCCCTGTGTCTGCCCGTGAACCGTTCCCAGAGATTCAGACCGAAGTTCAGGTTCTTTCAGGATTTTCTGATGCTGATGAAAGCCGATATCAACCACAACGGAGGGCTTCATCATCCAGTTCCACATTGTGCTTTCATCCGCGTCGTCCGGTGGCAGGATTTCTCCCGTCAGAAACAGCGGTTCATCCGGCACCTGCGCATCGGTCACCTGAACGCGGAAGGATTTTCCGTATTCCGGATTCCTCGGGTCGAACACGTGTACCGAATAGACGCCGGTCCCGGGAAGTCGGCTTTTCATCAGCTCGCTCAGTGAAACCTGTTTCACCTTTCCGCCTTTCACAGGAAGGAAGGCCGTCAGCTTCTCCGTTCCGGCCTTCTCCGGAACCCATTCTACGGTCAGAGTGCCGTCCATCACTGTTTTAAGCTCGATAAACCATTCTTTCGGGCAGTTCAGATTCAGCGTTGCGGAGGAAGGCAGGGCAAAACTGACAGCCTGGTAGGTATATCCGACGGTATGGCTCAGCTGGGCGCGATATTCGGCTCCGCTGATTCCGTCGAACGCTGCGTCTATTGTGTACCGCCGCTGATCCAGCCTTTCTTCGTTAAACCCGGCGCCGTCCCATAGTATGTCCTGCCTGCCGGCTTCCCTGATTTCTCCTTCCAGAATCCGGTAGATTGTAGTTTCGTCATGAATGGTAATCCGATAGAACCCCGCTTCCGGAACCTTCAGGGCAAAACAGTTTTCTGAATAACTCCGGATAGCCCGTGGAAGCAGGAACTGAAATTCTTCCTCCCCGGCCGCGGTTTCACTTCGGATGAACAGGAGTATGATCAGCAGGATCATTCCTCTGCTGATCCATTTGCTTCGGCTCATTTCCATCTTTTTCTCTCTTCCGGTTACCGATCTTTCCGTTCATCTTTTTCGCTTTTGCCTTCGATCCGCTTGACAAATGCCGATGAACCGGATATAATCATTTCTGTTATGCGGCCGTGGCGGAATTGGCATACGCGCACGTTTGAGGGGCGTGTCAGGCAACTGGTACGGGTTCAAGTCCCGTCGGCCGCACTTTTATTATACCCTTGCGGTTTTATACCTGCAAGGGCTTATTTATTGGAGGAAAAGCCATGCGCATTCTGCTGATCCGCCATGCTGAGCCGGATTATACCCATGATTCACTGACTGAAAAAGGCCGGCTGGAAGCGGAGCTTCTGAGCCGGCGAATGATTCAGTACGATATCCGGGATTTTTATGTCTCCCCGCTGGGCCGGGCCCGTGAAACAGCGGATTATACTCTCTCCAGGCTGGGTCGAAAAGCGGAAGTGCTTCCATGGATGGCCGAATTCCGCGGGCGCTGCCCCAGCCCTGTCCCGGGGCGGCCGGATATCTCATGGGATTATCCGCCCCTTGTCTGGACCTCGTTTCCGGATGCGCTGGATCCTGTCAAATGGATTGACAATCCGCTTTTTGATCAGGGCAATGTCCGGGAAATCTGGAAAGAAACGACAGATGGAGCCGATCAGCTGATGGCCCGCTACGGCTTTCGCAAAAGCGGTCCCATCTGGCTTTCCGAACACAATACAACCGATACCATCGCCATCTTTTGTCATTTCGCGATCAGCATGGCGTTCCTCGCCTATCTGATGGATCTGTCTCCTCTTCTTTTATGGCATCGGATTCTCTGCCTGCCCTCTTCCGTGACCGAGGTTGTCACGGAGGAACGGATCCGGGGTCAGGTTTCTTTCCGGGCTACGAAGATCGGCGATACCGCTCATCTGGAAAGCGCCGGAGAGCGTCGCTCCCCGGCGGGGCTTTTCCCGGAATGTTACACCGGAATCGATTCCACGGATCCGGCAGTCAACGGCGGGGATTTTTCTCGCAATCCCTGACATTTTTCCTTTCTCACAGAACAAACTGGAAGATGCAGAATCCGGCGTAAATACACAGCAGCAGAATTCCCTGAAAACGGGTCAGCTTTCCCCGGATCAGTGCGGGAATGGTCATCAGCGCCATTACCGCAAACATCACAGGGATGTCCACTGCCAGAGAGGATGGGATTCCTCCGATCATTTTCCCGCCCAGCGACTGCAGAGTAAAGGGTTTAATGGCAAAACTGACTCCGGACACGAGCACCAGATTGAGCAGATTGGCTCCCACGATGTTTCCCAGGCTCAGGGCCCCGTGTCCCTTCACCAGGGAGGTGATGGCCGTCACCAGTTCCGGCAGGCTGGTTCCCAGTGCAACGAAAGTGAGTGCAATCACGGTCTCCGGCACGCCCAGCGCTTCGGCGATCTTTGTTCCGTTCTCTACCAGCAGGTTCGCTCCGACGGCAATGGCCGCCGCGCCGACCACGAGCATGAGCGCCATCTTCCATCCCGGCATCTCTTCCTCGTTCGTCTGCTCTTCCGCCTGATCCTCCCCGCCGATCAGGCCTTTTCTTTTCCCGTTCCAGATAGTATAGGCAATATATGCCGCAAAAATCAGTACCAGAATGATGCCTGTCAGCCGGGTAAAGGATCCGGTAATATACGCTGTTCCCGCGTAAAACACGGCGGTTGCGAAAAAGAAGATCACGGGAACCTTAAAACTTTCCCGGTCCACCGAACAGGGGCGGATCGCAATCGTCAGTGCGGAAATCAGCGCCGTATTGCAGATAATGCTTCCGATGGCGTTTCCGTAGGCGATTCCGCCGTGTCCGCTGGCGGCGCCTGTCGCGGATACCAGCAGCTCCGGCAGCGTCGTTCCGATGGATACCACGGTTGCGCCGATGATCAGTTCCGGTACATGAAACTTACGGGCAATCGCCGTTGATCCGTCCACAAACCAGTCTCCGCCCTTGATCAGCAGAGCGAAGCCCAGCAGAAACAGCAAAACAGGAACCAGCATCATGATCCTTCCTTTCGTGCGCGGGAATAGAGAAATTATACCATTCCGGACCTGTCAGATCCAGCCCGCCGGCCGTCTGAATAGCGGCCGCTATTTTTCCGAATTCCGCAAAATAGGAAAACGTCCATAAAGCGGACTGTATACGCTTCATGGACGTTCATCCACACAGAGACTTACTGCTTCGCAATCTCTACCAGTTTAGCAAAGCCGGCCGGGTCGCTGACAGCCAGATCGGCCAGCATCTTCCGGTTCACTTCGATATTCTGCTTCTTCAGACCGGAGATGAACGTGGAATAGCTCATTCCGTTCAGCCGGGCTGCAGCGTTGATACGGGTGATCCACAGACGGCGGAATTCCCGCTTACGCAGCTTCCGTCCCACATATGCATAGCGCAGGCTGCGGGCAACCTGTTCCTTCGCGGCGCGGTACTGCTTGGATTTCGCTCCCCAGTAGCCTTTCGCCAGCTTCATGACCTTGCGGCGACTTTTATGGGCGTTCACTGCCCTCTTAATGCGTGCCATGATTGTTTTCCTCCTTGCCGGTTATTCAGCTTATTTGTAAGGCAGCAGTTTATGGATCGTACGGGCTTCAGCAGCATTATCCACGATACCGGGATTCCGCAGATGGCGGGTACGCTTGGTGGTCTTCAGACGGACCTGATGGTTGGCGTTCATCTGCTTATGCTTCACAATACCGGACTTGGTAAAGGAGAAGCGTTTGGCAGCGCCGCGATGGGATTTCTGTTTAGGCATAGTTGAGTCCTCCTTCCAATGCGCTTTATTCCTGCGTCTCTTGCGAGGCAGCTTTCTCCCGCTTTGCCTTCTTTTCAGCAAAGGAAGCCTTCACGGCTTTGGGAGCCAGGATCATGATCATATTGCGGCCATCCAGCACGGGGCGGCGTTCCACCATGCTGACATCCTTGCACCGGTCCGCAAAATCCAGCATGACTTTCATGCCGATTTCGCTGTGGGTGATCTGCCGGCCGCGGAAGCGAATGGATACCTTCACCTTGTCGCCGTTTTCCAGAAAGCGCGTCGCCATCTTCGCCTTGGTGTTCACATCGTTCTCCTCGATGGTGGCGGACAGCTGCACTTCCTTGATATCGACAACCCGTTGATTCTTCCGGTTTTCCCGCTCACGCTTGGACTGTTCATACCGATACTTGTCGTAGTCAAGCAGTTTGCAGACAGGCGGCACGGCTCCCGGCTGAATTTTCGCCAGATCAAGGCCGCGCTCCTCCGCGAGTGCCAGGGCCTTCTGAGTAGGCATAACGCCAAGCTGTTCGCCGTTTTCGTCAATCAGGCGAACTTCCCGGTCCCGGATTTCCTCGTTGATCAACAGTTCCGTTGCGATGTCCATGCACCTCCTTGGTGTATTGCGTAAGAAAAGCGACGGGCATAAACCCGTCGCTCATGAATCAGACCATTCCCTCTCGGGATGCTCTTGAACCCGGCAGCCTCTGCTGCGCAAGGTGAGGGGCGGGTAGCCTCTGCTTTCGAACAGAGGTTATCATACCACCCCTGTTTTTCTCTGTCAAGCGTTATTTTTCTTTGCGTTTCTGTTAATCCGCCTGCCGGCGCTGCTGATCGCCCGTTCCGGGCAGACCAGGATGCACAGATGGCAGCCGACGCATTTTTTCCCGTTCAATACAGGCCGCCGGTTCTCGTCCATCCGGATCGCCTGGTGGCCTCCGTCTTCGCAGGAAATCCGGCACCGTCCGCAGCCGATGCACCGTTCGCGGTGAAAGCTCGGAAACAGGATACTGTCCCGCTCAAGCACGTTCGGCTCGCTGCTGATGGTATCCAGTCCCACCCCCATCGCCTGTTTCACATTCCGGAATCCCTTTTCCGCCAGATAGAGGTTCAGTCCGGCTTTCAGATCATCAATAATCCGGTAGCCGTATTGCATGACCGCGGTGGTGATCTGCACGGTATTTCCGCCCAGCATCAGGAATTCCAGCGCATCCTGCCAGGTTTCCGCTCCGCCCATGGCGGAGATGTGCCGTCCCTTCAGCGCGGGAATCTGCCCCAGTTCCGTGATAAAGCGCAGCGCGATGGGCTTTACGGCGTTCCCGCTGTATCCGCCGACCGTACTCTGACCGCGCACGGACGGTGCGGTAACATAGGTATGAATATTGATTCCCACAACCGATTTAATCGTGTTGATGGCGGCAATGCCGTCCGCGCCTCCCCGGATCGCGGCTTCCGCCGCGGGGATCATGGATTCCACGTTGGGGGTCAGCTTCGCCAGAACAGGAATATGACAGTTCTTCTTCGCCGAGGCGGTATAGCGTTCCACCAGTTCCGGGATCTGGCCGATAGCCTGGCCCATATCCTCCTCCACCATATTCGGGCAGGAAAAATTCAGTTCCACCGCGTCTGCGCCGTTCTCCTCGCACAATCTGGCCAGTTCTCCCCATTCCGCTTCATTCTGCCCCATAATCGAAGCCATAATCACCTTGTTCGGATACTTCTCTTTCAGGCTTCGGAAAATACTCATGTTTTCCGCTACGGTGTGATCGGACAGCTGTTCGATGTTTTTAAAACCGATGATGCTTCCGTCGTTTCCCTGAATGGCGGAAAAGCGCGGAGAGGCTTCATGAATATCCAGGGAGCACACGGTTTTAAAGCAGATCCCGGCCCATCCCGCCTCGAAGGCTCTGGCGCACATATCATAATTGCTGGCCACCACGGAGGAAGAGAGCAGAAACGGGTTTTCCATCGGTATACCGCAAAGATCGCATTGCAGCCGGTTTTCATCCGCGGGAAGAGGCGTCTCGCATTCCGGTTTAATCTGGTAATAGAGCCGGTTAATTAGCTCACGGATCGGCACCTCTCCGGGCCGGACGCAGGCAGCCTCACAGGGAGCCGCGCAGGAAAGGCAGGGATTGATTTCCGGTAAGCGCTGAGCGGCGGTCTGTTCGTTCGCGAACCAGATGCTGCGCAGCAAGCCGGCCGGTTTCACTTTTTCGCAGGCCGTATCGCAGGGAGCCAGATCGCACAGGGTGCACCGGATCATATCGGCCCGTGGAATGCGGGGTTGAACAGGAATCATTTCGCGCCCTCCTTATTGAACTGGGTGAATCTGCTTTGACTTTTGTTTTTCTTGGTTCTATTTTACATGATTGTTCCCGGATCTTCAAGAAAAATCTGTTCATTTTTCATACAGGCGAATCTTTGCAAAACATCCGATGAAGCCAGTCTGAATTTTTCGTGAAACTTGCTTTCGGGCTATTGACCGCGCCCGAAGCCCGCGTTATTCTTTCCTCGAAGGTTCAATGAGAAGGAGGTTCCATTCATGAGCGAACATCATAACCCGGACGCTGAACCGAAGAAAAAGATAAACTGGTTTATCATTCTGATCGTCCTGTTTCTCCTGACCTTCGGTCTGAATCTGATTAATATGCACCAGGGCTCTTCCGCCTCTTTTCAGATTTCCTATGATCAGTTTCTGGATCTGGTGGAAGCCGGTCTTGTGGATCAGGTTTATATGAATGATGATCAGATCCGGATCGCGCTGCGGGATGACGCGGATGTGAACAGGGTTTCGTCGATCCTCTCCCCCGCTTCCGTCCAGAACGCCTCCGCCCGTGAAATAACGCTTCCCCGCACCGTTATTCTGTATACCGGCCGGGTGGATGATCCCCAGCTGGTCTCCGCCCTGCGCAGCGGAAAAGTCCGGATCTATGAGGAAATTCCGGAGCAGACTTCCATTTTCTCTGTCATAGCCAGCTGGCTGGTGCCAATGGCCGTCATGTATCTTCTGTATTTCTTCATCTTCCGTATGCTGATGAAGCGGGCCGGCGGCGGCGAAGGCGGCGGCTTTCTGGGCGGCATATCGGGCATCGGCAAATCAAAAGCCAAGGTATATAACGTGGAGAAAAATACCGGCATCACCTTCAGGGATGTAGCCGGCCAGGATGAGGCGAAGGAAAGCCTGGAAGAAATGGTCGATTATCTGAAAAACCCGAAGAAGTATCAGAATATCGGAGCCAGGCAGCCCAAGGGCGCCCTGCTGGTGGGGCCTCCCGGCACCGGTAAAACCCTGCTGGCCAAGGCGGTAGCCGGCGAAGCGGGCGTTCCCTTCTATCATCTGACCGGCTCGGAATTTGTGGAAATGTTTGTCGGCGTAGGCGCCAGCCGCGTCCGCGACCTGTTCCAGACGGCGAAAAAGAATACCCCCTGTATTATCTTCATTGACGAGATCGACGCGATCGGCAAAAAGCGGGATGTCCAGATGGCCACCAACGATGAACGGGAACAGACCCTGAATCAGCTGCTGGCTGAAATGGACGGTTTCGAAACCAATGGCGGCATTATCGTTCTGGCGGCGACCAACCGGCCGGAAGTTCTGGACCAGGCGTTGCTGCGTCCCGGCCGCTTTGACCGGCGGATTATCGTGGAAAAACCGGATCTTTCCGGCAGAGAAAGCATTCTGGCCGTTCACAGCAAGAAAGTAACGCTGGCCCCGGATGTGGATCTTCATGAAATTGCCCTCTCCACCAGCGGTGCCAGCGGCGCCGATCTGGCAAACATCGTGAATGAAGGAGCCCTTCGGGCTGTCCGGATGAACCGTACGGCTGTTTCTCAGGCGGATCTGATGGAATCTGTGGAGACAGTCTTCGCCGGCAAGGAGAAGAAAGACCGGGTTCTGAGTCCCAAAGAGCGTCAGCTGGTCGCCTATCATGAAGTGGGCCATGCCCTGGTTTCGGCGCTGCAGAAAAACGCTCAGCCGGTTCAGAAAATCACGATAGTTCCACGTACGATGGGTTCCCTGGGCTATACCATGAGCGTTCCGGAAGAAGAACGTTATCTCCTGACGAAAGAAGAACTGATCGCCCAGATTACCATGCTGCTGGGCGGCCGGGCCGCGGAAATCGTCCGTTTCGGCGCCGAGACAACCGGCGCGGCCAATGATATTGAGCGGGCTACGGATCTGGCCCGGAAGATGGTCACCCAGTACGGCATGAGTGATCAGTTCGGCTCCATGGGCCTAGCCAGTACTCAGAATCAGTATCTGGACGGGCGGAACGTTTCCACCTGCTCCGAAGCGACAAACGCGCAGGCGGACGAAGCGGTTCGCCAGATCCTGGCCCGGTGCCAGCGGGATGCCGAGGAGCTGCTCCGCAGCCACAGCGATTCCCTGGACGCCATCGCCAACACGCTCCTGGAAAAGGAAAACATCAGCGGCAAAGAATTTATGGAGCTGCTGAAGGCCTCCTGAGACAAAATTTCTGCTTGACAAAGGCAACGGGAAAGCATATAATTCGCTTGTTGCCTGAAGGGGCATGGTGTAATGGTAACACGTGGGTCTCCAAAACCTTTGTTGAGGGTTCGAATCCTTCTGCCCCTGCCAGACAGAGAGCCTTGAAACCGTTGAGTTTCAAGGCTCTTCTCATGTTTTGGCATAAATTGGCTTTTACCGGATCCGACATATTTTGCCTGATTTTCCCCCATTCAGGGATTCGCCCGTCCCTGTGCCTCACTGAAACTTGTGTCGCTGAGGCGTAAGAGCCCGGCTTTCACAGAAAATCGCCGATACTGCCGAGAAGCTTTCCAAGGCTGTGGTATTTACCGGAATAAATCACCGGATCCAGAACGGTCAGATCCACATCGAACGGATCCCTGCAGACAAGCCGTTCATCTATCTGAATATTCCGGATCGGGCAGAAAAAAGTTGTGGAGTTTCCGGTTTCCATGGTTCGGGACACTTCACATTCATAGATCCACCGGCTCTGGTCCAGAACCGGAACATCCAATACTTCTCCACGGCTGACAGAATACGCCATCCCGTCTTTTTTCCCATCCTTTGCGTGACGGGAACCGAAATAATCCATCAAAGGGAGCATATCCGTACTGACCAGGTTGGCGCTGAACATCCCTGTACGCTGCACATTCTGCTTTGTCATTTTTGTACCGAACATACTGACTACCAGAAGGTATCTGCTGTCTTCCTCCTGAGTAACGCTGATCCACGTGATCGGAGCGAAGTTGGCTGTGCCGTCCTCGTTGTTGGTACCAATGATAAAGGATGGCTGCACGCACATGGAATAGACCGGCTCCACGTTTCTCCGCTTTATTTTCTCCATCATACATTTCCTCCGGCATCTTTGCGTCGAACAGGAATCGTTGTCAGGGATTATCCTTCAGAATACAATTCATCAGCGTACAATGCTTCGGGCTGCAATTCCTCAGAATACAATTCTCCCGGAGGCGCACGATTTCCTTTTCATGGCTACCCGGTTTTTCTTTCTGTCCCATGAAAACATCGCGGACGCAGCCGTCGAAACCGTTCCAGATTTTGTTATTGCATTCCTGCTTCATTTCGGTTAAACTCATCACAGATTTTCTCCCGGACATGATGCTTCTCCGGCAGGACTTGAGCATACGTTCATGAAACATTTGGGTTAGAATTCTTTTTTCAGGAGCATACGTCATGAAGCAAAAGATCGTCAACAGTTTGAAAAACGGAGATGAGAGCCGGAACATCGCAACGATGTTCCGCTCAACAGCTCTTGCCATGATTGCCACCGAGCTTACGGAAGTTATCGCGGTATTTATCGACGGTATCGTAACAAGCTCGTTCCTCGGAATTGATGCATATTCCGGCATTTCCCTGCTGAAGCCTTTTGCAACCATCATCTCTCTGGCCGCCGGCGTTCTGTCCACCGGGTGTATTGCCCTTTGTTCACGGTACGTCGGTTCGGGAAAAAAGGAAGAGGCGAACGTTGTTTTCAATTTTTCTGTTTTCCTGGCAGTCCTGATCAGTGGATTCATCCTTCTTGCGTCGGTGTTGTTCCCGGACACGGTTCTGAATCTGTGCGGCGTTGATCTGAAAAAAATGCCGGAACTGAATCAGTATCTGTATGATTATCTGAAGGGTTATATGATCAGCATTCCCGCGATCACCCTGATCCGGATCATCGGCCCTGTTCTGGTAATGGATAACGGGAAAAAGATCTTTACGGTTTCTTCCGTTGTGCTCTGTGTCACAAATATTGCCGGAGACCTGCTGAACGCGTGCGTTTTCCACGGCGGTGTTCTTGGAATGGGGCTTGCTTCCTCCGCCGCGGTATTTGTCCAGCTTCTGATTATTCTTCCGCACTTTGCCGGGAAAAGCAGCTTCTTTCGGTTTTCCCTCAAACATATTCGTCCAGGCTGCTTCCGGGATCTTCTTAAAAATGGTTCCCCGGCTTTTGTGAAAAGAATGGCCGGAACGCTGCAGGCTGTTCTGACCAATTACCTGAATCTTTCCATTGCGCTGACGGCAGCCGCTGTGGCTGCCAAAGGAATCCAGGGAGATTATTTCCAGTTCCTTTTCAGTATAACGTCAGGCCTTGGTAAAACACTGGTCACAATGGTCGGCATCTATTACAGCGCAAATGATCTGAAGGGGTTAAAGAATCTGTTTTCCTATTCTTTCCGATTCGGTCTTTTGCTCTCCTCCGCTGCGGCAGTCATTGTCTTTGCCGCCGCTCCCCTGCTGGCCGGGGTGTATACTGACAATCCGGAGACTCTTTCGCTTACGGCATTCGGAATTCGCAGTATAGCTGTTGCCCTTCTCTTTGACACATGTATGACCCTGGTTCAGTCTTTTTTTCAGGGCATTGGGAATCTGAAGCATGCAAATCTTCTGAGTATCATTGAGCGTTTCATCATCCCTGTCCTTTCAGCCTTTATTCTTGGTTCGCTGTTCGGTTCAAAAGGCATACTGGCTTCTACGGCTGTCGGAAAGGTGATTCTGTTTCTTGGATTCATCGTTTTCATCACAATCAAGCGCCGGCATTTTCCAGGAAACTGGGAGGATATCATGCTTCTGCCAAAGGGCTTCGGCGGTCAGGAAAGTGATAATCTGTATGCCGTCATTTGCTCAAAGGAGGAAGCGGTGGAAGCAAGTCACCAGACACTGGAATTCTGTCTGCAGCACGGAATTGATGAACGGCGGTCCAACCTGATGGCGCTGTTTGTGGAAGAAATGACCCGTAACGCGATTATGCATCCCGACAATCAAAACAAACAGCCGGTTTTTGTTGATTTGCGGCTTCTGATCAGCGGCAGCAATATCTGTTTCAGTATGATGGATCTGGGCAAACTGTTCAATCCGGAACTGTTTTATGAGATGCACAAATCAGAAAGTCCGGAAACACATATCGGAACCAGCCTGATCATCAACATGTCCAAAGAAGTGCGCTATTTCAGCACATACCGGAGCAATAACCTGGTCATCTATCTGTGAATGAAAGCAAAACCGAACAACAGCCCGTTTCCCTTGATCGGCAGGGCTTCTCCGCGCATGGAATCCATGTCCGGAGTCATTCTGTATGATGGCCCGGGCGTTCCGACGGCGAATCCGGGGATCCGGATTGCAGTCGGAACGCCCGGGCCTGTACAGGTCATTCCGATGATAATATGAATATTCTTCCGATTCATTTACGGGAGATGAAACAGAACGCTCACAGAATACTCAGTGGAAGGTGGGCATCCAGCTGCCGTGGGCTTCGATCAGTTCATCGCACATAGCGACAATATCATCCATGGACAGCTCTGATCCGGCATGCGGATCCAGCATGACCGCCTGGTAAATATAATCCTTTTTCAGGGTCCGGGCCGCTTCCAGGGTCAGCAGCTGCACGTTGATGTTGGTCCGGTTGACCGCCGCGCACTGCTCCGGCAGATCTCCGACCCAGGTGGGCTGCACGCCGTTGCGGTCCACCAGGCATGGAACCTCCACACAGGCGTTCGCGGGCAGATTGGTAATCAGGCCATGGTTGAGCACATTTCCGCCGATGCGGGTCGGCACCCCGGTCTCCATGGCTTCCATGATATAACTGGCGTACTCGTGGGTGCGCTTGTGGCTCAGCAGCGGATTCTGCGTCAGCTCATGTCCCCGTTTTTTCCAGTCCTCTATCTGGTGGATACAGCGGCGGGGATATTCATCCAGCGGAATGTTAAAGCGATCGATCAGCTCCGGATACCGCTCTTTGATAAACCAGGGCGTGTATTCCGCGTTGTGTTCGCTGGATTCTGTGATATAGTAGCCGAACCGGCGCATAATCTCCAGCCGCACCATATCCCCATGCTTTCCGGTTTCCTGATAGAGCTTGTAATCCTTCCTCTTCTCTTCCATCCACCACTCGGGAAGCTCTTCGCCCTGGGAAAGGCCCTCGATCCATTCCTCAAAGGTGCCGATATCCAGCTTTCCCTGGTTATACAGCAGTGCCCGGCGTTTGATTTCCGGATACAGATCCTTGCCGTCCTTCGTGATTTCCAGCAGCCAGGCCTGATGGTTGATGCCCGCAATTTTCCACTGCACGGTATCGTCATAAGGCATGCCGAGTTCCTTGAGCAGCGTGGAGGCGCAGACCTGCACGCTGTGGCAGAGGCCCACCGTTTTGACCCCGGTCATGGTCAGCATAGCGCCGGTCAGCATGGCCATGGGGTTGGTGTAGTTCAGAAGCCAGGCGTTCGGGCAGACTTCCTCCATATCTCTCGCGAAATCCAGCATCACCGGAATCGTTCGCAGCGCGCGGAATACGCCGCCAACGCCCAGGGTATCGGCGATGGTCTGTTTCAGCCCGTATTTTTTCGGAATTTCAAAATCCGTGATGGTACAGGGATCGTATCCTCCCACCTGGATGGCATTGACCACATAATTTGCCCCGCGAAGCGCCTCCCGTCGGTTTTCAGTGCCGAGGTATTTCTCAATGTGTGCCTTGGAACCGTTATTGCGGTTAATAGCCTCCAGCATCATGGCGGACTCGTTCAGCCGCACTGCGTCGATATCGTAGAGGGCGATGGTACTCTCCTCCAGTGCGGGCGTCATCATGCTGTCCCCCAGCACATTTTTAGCAAATACCGTGCTACCGGCTCCCATAAAAGTAATCTTCGGCATAACGCGACCTCCTTCAGCGAAATGTTTTTTATATTCCGGCATCTCTGCCGTTATTCCTTTTCCTGATGCTGTTTCCGGTAATCCATCGGTCTTACGCCCACAATCCGCCGAAACAGCTGCTGAAACTGCTGAGTGCTTCCGAATCCAACCTCGTCGGCGATCTCCTGGATGCTCTTCCGCGTACCGGTCAGCAGTTCCTGGGCGCGCCGGATCCGGATCCGCTGCAGATGTTCTTTCATGGTGCGGCTGGTATATTCCCGGAACAGGCGGTGCAGATAGGACGGATGAATATGCAGCCGTTCCGCTACATCGGATGCGGTCAGGGGCTCGGCATAGCTGCTGTTCAGAATATCCAGTGCGTCGGTGATATAACGGTTTGCCGTCATTTCAGCAGGTTGGTTCAGGCTCCGCAGACGGGCCATTTCCAGCATCACCTGGGTGCAGAGCAGGGAGCACAGATGCCGGGACTGCTCATTGGTGCTGTCCGCCATGGGAATAATGCTCTTCATCAGCTGAAAGATCACCTGGTTGCGGTCCGTCAGCGTCAGCACCCTCGGCTGCTGCTCAAACAAAGCTCCCAGGGCGCGGTCTTCCCGCACCAGCCTTCCCAGCTCCGGTGCCAGAGCCTCCCCTGCCTCGTACTGATACTCGATGTTCATCATGCTGCACAGGCCGTTGTTGAACCGCAGATCCCAGTGGCGAACCCCCGCGTCGATCCAGATAAACTGCCCGGTGCCGACCCGGTGGACTCCTTCTTCGGTCTCAATGCTCATAGCGCCTTCGTTCACATACATAATTTCGCACAGCGGATGGCTGTGGTTGATGATCTCCGGGGTGGATTCCATCATATTCGCACGGTCGTAGTACCCGTATACCATCGGCACAAAGCCTGCCTGCAGGTTTTCCGCGGCATAGACGCTCGTCATGGCTTCGCCTCCTTTTCTTCTGCTCCCTCCCCGAGGGTCGGCGCGGGATAAAAGGAAGGATCATACTGGCAGGTGAGCGCGTAGGATTTCCGGTATTCCTGGGGCGACATTCCGGTTTCCTTACGGAACAAACGGCAGAAATACTGCTGAGAGCTGATCCCCGTGCGCCGGGCGATGGATGCGCTGGAAATATCCGTATGCATCAGCAGCGTCTTTGCCTTTTCGATCCGCAGCTTTGTCAGGTATTCGCCGATGGTCATGCCGGTTTCCTCCGGAAAAATCCGGTGCAGGTGTCCCACATGCACGCCGGCCGCTCCGGCAATATCCTCCGTGGAAATGGCAATCATATAATTTGCTTCGATATAATCCAGAGCCTTGCGGACATGCGGATTGTAATCTCGGCGCCGGCTGCTCTGCGCGTGCAGCGCCGCGGAAATGGCGCCGAGCACCGAACACAGGGTCAGCGCAGTCTGCAGATTCCGAGTTTCCGGCGGAAAGGCGGAAAAACTTTGCAGGTTGCGCAGAGCAGAGAGAACGACGGCGCCGGAATCTTCAAACTCAAAGCAGGCCCCGTGGGATTCCGTCAGTTCCCGCACTTCCGGAAACACCCGGCTCATCTGTGCCAGGCCGTATCCGCAGACGCTGCCGCTGCCAATGGAGAAATCCAGCCTGCTGACAGCCAGCTCCGGAGAGGCGTCCTTCATCTGATAGCACAGGTTTCCGGACAAAAGGGCCATTCTGGACCCCACCAGACGGACGCATTGATCTCCGGCAGTCAGATTGCAGCTGCCGGCCACGGCACACAGCAGGCTGAACATACCGGAAGGGCATTCAAAACGGAAATCCGCCGCCATAGCAATGGTGGAAAGGGTGACCAGGGATGGAATCCGCTGCTGTCCGCTGCGGATGACGTCTTCCTCCACGGCGTTTCCTCCTTCCCCGGATGTTCCTGGCAATCCGGCCGCTTCGGTGTTGCTTTGCGGTTCTGAACCCATATTCATGGTCATTATAACCGATGGCATGCGGTAAACAAGGATGAAATCGAATTATGCTATTGCATTATTCTCGCATTGTATTCCCCAGCACTGGAATTTCTATATATATTCTGCTTTTCTGGCTGTTTTTATCCCGATTTTCACATCTATTTTTGATTTTATGCGAGAATATTATAATTGTTTGGTAGAAAACATACTGTTTCTTTCCATACCGGCATGCTATGGTAAGGACAACAAAATACACTCATAAGGAGGTAGCCCCCGATGCGTAAACTGTTTGCCGTTCTCTTAACCCTCTGCATGGTGTTCTCCTTCGTCTCCTTCGCGAGCGCCGAGGATGTCACCATTACCTTCGCCTTCTGGGACAACAACCAGGAGCCCGGCATGAAAGCCATCGCCGAAGCCTATGAAGCGGCCCATCCCGGTGTAAAGATTGAAGTTCAGGTCACCCCCTGGGGTGAATACTGGACCAAGCTTGAAGCAGCAGCCATGGGCGGATCCATGCCGGACGTTTTCTGGATGCACTCCAATCAGTTCTTCAAGTTTGTGAATGCCGGCACCCTGCTGCCCCTCGATTTCGAGTATGACTACACCCCCTATCCGGCCGGTGTGACTGCCCTCTACACCTTTAACGACGTGCACTACGCCGTTCCGAAGGACTATGACACCATCGCCCTGGTGTACAACAAGGAAATCTTCGACAATGCCCAGATCGCCTATCCGGATGACACCTGGACCTGGGACACCCTGCTGGAGACCGCGAAGAAGCTGACCGACACCGAAAAGGGCATCTACGGCTTCGGCGCTCCCAACGACCGTCAGTCCGGTTACCTGAACCTGATCTATCAGAACGAAGGCTTTGCTTTCGAAGACGGCAAGTCCGGTTATGACCAGGCCGCCACGCAGGAAGCCATCCAGTGGTGGGTGGATCTGCAGAAGGTTCATCAGGTATCCCCCAGCCAGGAATCCTTCGTGGACATGGGCGTGGATGATCAGATGCAGGCCGGCAAGCTGGCGATGTGCTTCACCGGCAGCTGGATGATGAGCTCCTACACCAACAACGAACTGTTTAAGGACAAGTTCGACCTGGCCGTTCTGCCCCAGGGCAAAAAGCGAGCCAGCATCTATAACGGCCTGGGCTACGCCGGCGCCGCCAACACCAAGTACCCCGAAGTAGTCAAGGACTTCATCCAGTTCTGCGGCACCGAGGAAGCCAACAAGCTGCAGGCTGAAAAGAAGGCTGCCATTCCCGCCTACGCCGGAACTGAACACTACTTCACCGACAACTTCACCTCCATCAACATCGCCTGCTATCCGGAAATGATCGCCTACGGTGTACAGTATCCCTTCTCCCCCAACAAGAGCCTGTGGGAGAGCCAGGAAGAAGAGCTGATGAATGAAGTCTATGCCGGCAACAAGACCGTGCAGGATGCCTGCACCGAGCTGCATGCTATCATCGTCGATATCGAAGGAACCTGATCCGGCTGAAACGGAACCGGGTCTCCGGTTCCCGATAAAAAACGGACACCCCTGCCGCGGCATCCCCTGCCGCGGCTTGCGGTGTGTTTATGAGAAAGGAGGTCCGGTCATCCGTGACCGCATCTGCCAAAACCGCTGCGCCGCACCTCGGCCGTCGGGAACGCTATGATCCCAGGGTCGTGACAGCCGCTTTTATCCTGATTGCGCCGACCATCATCGGCCTGTGTGTGCTGAATATTTATCCCTTCTTCGACACGATCCGCCGCAGCCTGTATAAATCCCAGGGCCTTGGTCCGGAGGTTTACGTCGGACTGAAAAACTTTGAAAAGCTTTTTTCAGATGATATCATCGGACGTGCCACGATCAACACCCTGGTATACATGGTGCTCACGGTTCCCGTGGGCGTGCTGCTGTCCCTGATCTTCGCTTCCCTGCTGAACAGCCGGATTCGGGGCCGGAATATATACCGCGGCATTTATTTCCTGCCCATGGTAGTCGCCCCGGCGGCCGTAGCCATGGTCTGGCGTTGGATTTTCAACGCGGAAAACGGCATTCTGAATCTGGTGCTGAAGGCTGTCGGCATCCAGGGCCCCAGCTGGCTGGCGGATCCGAATACAGCGCTTCTTTCCTGTGCCATTATCGGAGTCTGGTCGGCTATCGGCTATGACCTGGTACTGATCCTGGCCGGTCTGCAGAGTATTTCCAGAAGCTACTACGAGGCAGCGGAAATTGACGGAGCCGGCAGAATACAGACCTTCTTCCATATCACGATTCCCATGGTATCACCAACCCTGTTTTTCGTGGTGCTCATGCGTGCCATGAGTTCCCTGAAACAGTTTGATACCATCTACCTGCTGATCAATACCCGGAACCCGGCTTACAAATCCGCCACCGTACTGATGACCCTTTTCTACCGGGAAGCCTTTGAAAAGTTCAACAAGGGATACGGCTCCGCCATCGTGCTGTATACCTTTGTGATCATCGCGATCTTCACGGCGATCCAGTTCATCACCGAGAAGAAACTCGTTCACTATGACTGAGGAGGAAACAGAAATGACAACGACCGTCCGGCCCGCGGCGAGAAAGAAATCCGGTCATCGTTCGCGCGGCAATCTGATCATTCATGTCGTTCTGATCATCGGCTCGTTTATCATGATCTTCCCCTTTGTCTGGATGATCCTGACGAGCTTCAAAAGCAACGGCGAATCCCTGCTGATTCCGCCGACGATTCTGCCCCGGGAATGGCTCACCGAAAACTACACAGAGGTGACCCGGACCCTGCCCTTCGGAGCGCTGTATCTGAACACCCTGCTGCTGATCCTCCTGCGGATCGTCTGCGCTCTGGTGTTCTCCAGCATGGCCGGTTTTGCCTTTGCCAAGCTCCGGTTTCCGCTCAAGCGGTTCTTTTTCTTCCTGGTGCTGACCCAGATGATGCTTCCAAACCAGATTTTCATCATTCCGCAGTACCAGATGCTCGCCAACATGGGACAGCTGAACACCATTTTTGCCCTGTTGTTCCCAGGCCTGGTCAGCGCTTTCGGAACCTTCTTCCTGCGGCAGTTCTACATGAGCCTGCCGGATGTGCTTTCCGAAGCGGCGGTTCTGGACGGATGCAACACATTCCAGATCTTCTTACGGATCATGCTTCCCCTGACAAAAACCGCCATGATGGCTCTGGCTGTCTTCACCGCGATCTTCGCCTACGGTGACATGATGTGGCCGCTGATCGTGAATAACAATATCAATATGATGACCCTGTCCGCCGGAATTTCCTCCATGCAGGGGCAGTATACCACCCGGTATCCGATTCTGATGGCCGGTTCAACGCTGGCCATGATTCCGATGCTGGTTCTGTATCTGTTATTCCAGCGCCAGTTCATCGAGGGTATCGCCCTGACCGGAACAAAGGGCTGACAACCAAAGCGGCGTTCTCTTTCCTTCGTGCATTGCTGTCAGAAACAGAGGCATAATAAACTCCCCCGGGCTTTCAAAGTCCGGGGGAGCAGCTTTTTCTCTGAAGAGTTCGGAGATCAGACTCCGTAGCCCGCCAGCTGCGGCAGCCAGAGGCTGATCTGGGGGATAAAGGTAATCAGCAGCAAAGCAACCAGCATGCAGATATAGAACGGCATGGTTGCCTTGACCACCTTTTCCATAGGCCGCTTCGCCACGGCCGATCCGATAAACAGCACCGCGCCCACAGGAGGCGTCAGCAGGCCGATACCGCAGTTAAGCACCACCATGATACCAAACTGAATCGGGCTGATCCCGATGGACATGGCCACCGGCAGCAGAATGGGCGTTGCGATCAGAATGATCGGCGCCATATCCATGATCATACCCAGCACCAGAAGGATCACATTCAGCAGCAGCGCCACAACAATGGGGCTGGAGGAAATGGAGGTGATCATCTGTGCGGCCTTGGCCGGCACGTGCAGCAGGGTCAGGCAGTTACCGAAAGCCGCGGAGAAGGCAATCAGGATCAGTACGATGGAGAGGGTCTCCACGCAGCTCTCCAGCGACTTCCATACGCCTTTCCAGTTCAGTCCCTTGTAAACAAATACGGAAACCAGCAGGGAGTAGACCACGGCAATCGCGGCAGACTCGGTTGCGGTGAAAACACCGCCGACGACGCCGACGACCACGATCAGAACAGCCAGAAGCGCCCAGATGCTCTTTCCCAGCTGACGGATGAAGTTTCCGATGGAAAACCTTTCACCCTTGGGATAATTGCGTTTGACGGAAATAATATAAGAGCCTACCATCAGGGAAATCGCCAGCAGCGCGCCGGGCAGATAGCCCGCCATGAAGAGCGCTCCGACGGAAATACCGCCGGCTGTGGTGGCATAGATGACCATGTTGTGGCTCGGCGGAACCAGCAGGCCTTCGCAGGAGGATGTGATCGCCCTGATCCTCTGCGCGTTTGCCGTTGTGGCGCTGATCAGCCGCCTTCCCCAGAGCGGGATGATCGCCGCGGTTCTGCTGGCGGTCGGTCTGGGCCTTCCCATCGTCTATATCGGCATGTTTCTGTCCAGTGTGAATATGCAAGCTTCCCGCTGGAAGCTGGAAAAAGGCCGGAATGTATATACGGTACAGCTGACGGAGGAAGGCTTCCGGGTGATCAATGACCGGAAGCAGGAAAATACGGGCGTCGTCCCCTGGGAGAAAGCGGCCCAGGCTTTTCGCCGGAAGGATTGCATCTATCTGTACGCCACGCCGGCCAAGGCCTTCCTTCTTCCGAACGGACAGGCGGACGCGCCGGATGACGCCGTGTGGGCATGCATCCGGAAGGGGCTCGGCGCCGGTAAGTGCAAAGAATAGTCTGTCCTTATCCCCTGCCGGAAGAATCTTCCGCAGAAGGAATCATCCTGTTTTCCAGCTTTATTCTGGGGCTTTCCGCGTCCGGAACCGGTACGGCTTTGCTGCGCTCTGACTTTGCGTAACAGCGCGGTGAAATGCCATATTTTTTTCGGAACACCTTGGAAAAATGCAGCGGATCATGAAAACCGCTGAGAAACGCGATGTCCATGATGGTGCGTACGCCGCCGCCTGCATCCGTCACCAGCAGCTCCGCCGCCATTTTCAGTCGTTTATCCAGCAGATAGCGGTGAGGGGTTACACCCATCTCCTTCTGAAACAGCCTGCGAAGATAATCGTAGCTGAACGGGAGGGAACGCATATAGGTATCCAGTTCATAGCTGCAGTTGTTGTAATTTGCGATGATATCGGCCTCCATCTGCGTCACTACCGGTGTCAGCGTCTTCTCCGTCCTGTGCGCCGCCAGATAACAGCAGATCAGGTCCCCGTAAATGGAGATCAGGGCGGCTGCCTCCTTCCGGCCGGAATAGTAGTGAAAATACGCGGCTTTGAAGGCGTCCAGCAGGAAATGGTTGGAATCGTCTGAAATAACGATGGGTTCGGTATAGGGCAGCGAAGGATTGACCATATTGATGTGGATATTCTGAAAGCCGGTGTCGCTGGCATTTGTATGTGGAACCATCGGAGGAATCACCACCACGTCTCCTTCGTTATAAGCCAGCGTCTCCCCGTCAAAACCGAATGCGCCGGAACCGGAGGTACAGTAAACAAACTCCCAGCTCTCATGCGCGTGGAGGGAAATCGAATAGTTTATCGCCATTTTTCCGACGTACGTAATATCGTTCACAGTGGTTTTCTCCTTGCGGGGCGGATCATCCCTTTGTCTTCAGGTCTGTTCATCCCTTTCCAAGTATAAAAGATCAGGGTGGAATTTTCAAGAAACAGGCCAGCTCAAAGCTGGTCTATATTTTCACAGCGCTCAAGTCTGCCGTTAGTCACCCGGTAGACAGTATCCGCGTGCCGGAGGGTGTTGAGCCGGTGAGCCACCATGATCACCGTGCAATGGCCCATCATGGAATCAATCGCTTCCTGAACCTGCTTTTCGCTTGCCTGATCCAGGGCGCTGGTAGCCTCGTCCAGAATGATGATCCGCGGATTCCGGAGCAGGGCCCGGGCGATGGCGATCCGCTGCCGCTGTCCTCCGGACAGGTTTCCGCCGTTCTCAAGGATGGCCGAATCCAGCCCGTCCGGCAGTTCCGCTACCAGATCCTCCAGACCGACCTGTCGGATGACATCCATCACACTTTCTTTGCTGACGTAATTGAGTCCGTAAACCAGGTTGTTCCAAAGCGATCCGGAAAACAGCACCGTCTGCTGCGGTACAACGGCAATGCGGCGGCGATAGGCGGATTTTTCCAGGGTCTCGAGGTTTTTCCCGTCCACGAGAATCTCACCTTTCTGTGGGCTGTAAAGTCCCAGTACCAGATTGAGGATCGTTGTCTTCCCCTCTCCGGATTTTCCCACAAAGGCTATGCTCCCCCCGGCGGGAACCCTGAAGCTGATATCCTTCAGGACAGGCTCCTTCTCTTCATCATAGCGGAAGGAAACATTCCGGAATTCTATCTCCCCGCGCACCGGATTGGGCAGCAGCTCTTTGCCGTTCCGCTCAATGTCGTCGACATAGAGGATCTCGTTGACACTCTTCAGGCTGTCATAACCCTGGGTAAACTGAGGCACAGCGTCCAGCATCCGCTGCACATTGGCGAGAATCATTTCAAAAATGGACTGAAACAGCACCAGGGTGCCGATCTGGATATGTCCGATGGCTGTCAGCATGGCCGCCACGCTCAGGGAAAGCAGCCGCAGCCCCTGAAACAGGCCGTAGGCAATGTTGTTGACGCTGACCGTCTGCCGATCGTACAGAACCGCGGCCCGCTGCGCGCTGCGGACCTTGGCCAGAACGCTCCGGTATTCAGTTCTTTGCAGGCCGTGGGCGCGAACCAGGCTTTCCATTTCCAGCATTTCCTTGACAGCGGCGCCGACCTGCTCATTCCGTTGCCGCATCCCCGCCCGCTTATCCTGCATGCGTTTCAGGAAATGGCGCAAAAGCAGCACAACGACCGGAATAAGCGCGAAATAGAAAATCAGCATCAGAGGATACCGGAGAATCGCCACGACGATCACGAACAGAATATCCTCTGAAATATACAGGATTTCCTGAAGCCTGTCATAAATCAGCATCTGAATGAACTGCACGTCCGAAATCAGTTTGGAAAGGATAACGCCGGACTGGGCGTTGTTATGAAAACGAATCGAAAGAATCTGAAGCTTCCGAATGATGGCCATGCGAAAACCGGCCTCCACCGCCCTGGTGAAACGGCGGTAATACCGGCTGTCCAGCCAGAAACAGACCAGGTTCAGGGTCAGGGCAGCCATGGACAGCGCGATATTCAGGAAAACAGGAAAGCTGAAAAAGACGCCTGTTTCGGTCACATAATTAATGATATTGGATACAAACACCGGCAGCATCAGTGCGGAGAGATGTTTTACCAGAATAACGAAGACTGAAACGGAAAAAATACCCTTATGTCTGCGGGCAATGAACCGGAGAACGTCCATGGGGCGGTGCGGTTTTTCCGGATCCGCGTCCCTGTAGTAGCTGAAAATCTCCTCGGTCAGATCAAAGGAACTCCGTTTTCCGGCATAGATCCTGTATATATTCACGCCGCGCCTGTAGCGGAAGGTGAAATGATCCGCGTACTGTTCCAGCAGGCACCCGCTGATCTGGGTTTCAATTTCATCCTTGCCTGTCCCGGCAGCGGGTTCTGACAGATCCATCCGTGCTCCGGCCGCGCGAACCTCAATATACCCGTCAGCATGTCTGCCGGCCGAAACTCCGATCTCCGTACAGCCCCTTTCCAGCAGATGCAGCAGCAATTCTTCGCAAACCAGCGAGCAAACAGCTTCCCCGGACCTGTCAGAGGCCGTGATCCCGCTCTTCTCAATGAACGCCATCACAGCCGGAATGTCCGCCTTTCCGTTCACCCTGATTGGATTTTTCATCCGGAATTCCTCCGTTCATCAGGAAAGTTACCTGTTCTCAGAAGGTCAGCGGGATGCGGTCCGTATAGTGTGCCTGCCCGGAGAGGTCCGTCAAAGCAAAGCAGTACTGATAATTCCCGGAAGGAATTTTCCCCCATGTCAGCTTTGCGCCGTCCGCGGGAATAACCACGGCGGATCCCTCATATTCCCGTTCGGTTCCGTCGGCGGAAACGGCTGTGAACAGCGGATAAATCGTCATTCCCTCTTCCAGCGGAATAACGCCCCGGATCGCAAATCCGTTTTCATCATATCCCTGGGTTGCTCCGAGAAGCGTGGTTTCCCCGTCCGCGGAAGAGTTGCCCAGCAGGTACATCTTCAGTCCGTTTACACGGGCCGGAATGACAAAACGAACGCTTCCGGATTCCTCTGCGTAAAAATATTCGGCGCGGATCATCTGTCCCTCCAGCATGGGCCAGGAGCCGTCAAACATGGAAAGGATCAGCCCGGTAGACCAGTCTATGGTAGTCTTCCCCATGTTCCCGTACCGGATGATCTCGTCCCCTTCCTTTTTGTTCAGAACGCCGTTGGCTGTGGAGAGGTGGTTCAGATCTTCCTTGGTCAGCTGAAGGGAATAAACCATCTGTGCGGACAGAGTGGACGAGGAAAAATAGGACTCCACGCTTTCCAGCATTCCTTCCGCGCTGACCGCTTCACTGATTCCGGCCTGAACGTTCTGGTTATTCTCTCCCGGCTGGTAGTACTCGTTTCCTGGATGCAGCAGCCCGGCCCAGATGTTGTTCAGAGCCGCGGCCGCGTCAGCCTGCTGTCCCGGCGGTGTGGTTGCCGCCGGCTGCGGTACCGGAGTCGGCTCCGGCTGATCCGTCAGACCCGTCCAGATGCCGCTGGCTGAGGGAGTGGAAACCGGCTGACTTTGGAGATATCCGTCCCAGATCCCGCTGCAGGTCGAATATCCGTCCCAGACGGAGCCGCAGCTGGAGTTCAGACCGGACCAGATATTGCCTCCGCACGCGTCATATGCATCATTGAATGAGCAGTAGTCCCCGTAATATCCGTCCCAGATATCGCAGAGGGAACCGGAACAGCTGTTATCATAGCTGCTGTAGAAATTGTTCGGTGTATAGGAGGACGCGGACATGGCATAACCGGAGGAAGCCACCTGGCTGGTCAGCGTGGAGGCCAGGGCGGAATAGGAGTCTTTCTGTCCGCTGTAGTGGGACAGAATATCCTTTTTTTCGGAAAGAACGGTTTTGTAAGGCAGGAAGAAAGACAATCCATGGGCGTATCCGGCAATATCGCCGGTCGTGCTGTTATAGCATACCGCCTGCAGCGCCGCCTCCTTCAGATCTGCGCTTTCCTGCGGCAGCAGCGCGGAAAACGCGTCGCACATATCGAAAACGTCCACCAGATCGGAGGCGTCGGTATCCATAAACTCCCCGAAGGATGTCAGCTGTCCGCGCAGGCGGACCACACCGGCCAGATTGGTGCTCAGCATGGACGCGAGGGATTTGCTGAAGGCGTTGGCCGCCTCCATCACCTGAGGCATCCGGGCGGAATCCACGACGGTCATGGTGGCCGTGGATCCCCGCCGTCCCCGGGCGTTGTCGGCGATATAGGTATCCACGATCAGCCGGGCAACCTCCCTGGAGGTAATTCCCGGGTTGTTCGCAACCGGTTTCATCCAGCCGTCATAATCCAGCCCGGTTCCGCTGACCAGTTCCTGGCTCACCACGGAATAATCCGCAATCCCGTACAGATCCGAGCACAGATCCACGCAGTTCATCAGGCAGCAGTCAAATCCAATGATATCCAGCCGGTTTCCCTGCAGGCCGTCCGTCAGTCCTTTTTTCAGTTCAGTCAGAGAAAGGCCGTCGTCACGATAATTCTCGTCGTTGCACACACCGTGTACCGGTCCCCCGCCGTGATCCCAGAGAATCATCATATAGCGGTTCGCTGGCGCGTTGGCAAGCCCGTACCGGATGAAGGAATTCAGCGTCCGGGCGTCCCCCATGCTCATCCGGCCCGCGTCCTTCAGCAGCACCGGTCCGCTTTGATCCAGCCGGTAGTACTGTACGTTCCGCGTTGAAAAGGGATACCCGTTCCACCGGGAGGCGCCTCCCGTTGCCAGGAGAACATTCACCGCCCCGGAACTGCCGATCCCGGAGGATACCATTTCCCGGATATCGGTGCTCGCTTCTCCGTCCTCGCTCTCCAGATCCGAACCGCAGATATAGATCAGGATGGTCAGTTCCCGGCTCTCTCCCCGCGCATCCGGCAGCGGGCACACAGCCAGAAGGCTGAACATCGTCATGGCCAGCAGCAGGCATAGGGTCTTTTTCATGAATGGTTCCCTCCCCGGCGCGTTTCATGCGGATTCCGGCTGCTGTCAGTTACCGGCAGGGCGGAAGGTGGCCAGAACAGATTTGATCTGTTCAATCTGCCTGTCCGTAACCGGATAGGTTTTCATATCCTGCTCGTCATCGCTCATCACATAGAACTGGATTTCGATGGCATAGCCGTTGGTCATCGTATCGACGTGGATATATTCCCCGTCTTTGTCGGTACACCGGAGCATCACCAGCGGAATCTGGCCTGCCATGAGCGTATCGAGGTATACAGGACGATCCTCTTCGAACTCTTCCATAAGGGCATCGATATAAGCCTGGAGTTCTTCCTTTCCGGCATCAAACAGCCGGATATCCTTCAGTTCTTCATAGTAAACCAGAAAGGCTCCTCCCGACAGTCCGTACGCGGCTTGTTCTCCAAAGTAGCCGAGCTCCTCCACACCGTCTTCCTGCGTCAGATCCTCCGTATCGGTCTCCCAGCCCTCCGGGAACTGCATTGTAAAGTATTTCGTAGTGAAAGTCACACCCTCCGCCGCGGCCATGCAGGCCGTGAACAGTACCAGCATCACGGCCGCCGCTGCACAAATCCATCGTTTCATCAGCTGATCCTCCTTAACGTTTGGCAGATTAACAAGATTGTCATGTCTCATTTTTGACCCGTTCAGTATAAAAAAGGCCGGAAGATTTGTCAATAAAGGATCTTGTGCCCAGCCCGTGCCGTGAAGAAGGTTTCCGGCCCGCCTCCGGATTTTGGGAAGCCCTGCGGAAAATATTTGCTAATATATTGCTCCCTTTATTCCCTATATGTGATATAATGCTGCGCGGGAATAAACAGCGGAAAAGAGAAACTCAGTCATGATGAAAAAGAAAAATGCTCTTCGGACAGTTCTCCTGCTCCTGCTGGCTGTGTTGATCGTCAGTGGAACGGCCGGATGCGCGGGAGCGGATCCCGGCGCCTTCAGAACGGAAGACTGTCTCATGGAGCGGGCCGGGCAGCGGATATACGGTAAGCTTTATCTGCCTGAGACGGCGGAAAGCCCGCTTCCGTTGATCATTCTGTCCCATGGGCTTGGCAGTAATCACCGGATCATGGAGCCTTACGCGGAGCGTTTTGCCCAAAACGGGTTCGCAGCCTGCGTGTTTGATTATATCGGCGGCTCCGAGGAAAGCTTGAGCGACGGCAGCATGAAGGATATGTCCGTCCTCACGGAGGCGGAGGATCTCCGGTATGTGCTGGACCGTTTCCGCGGCGACAGCCGGTTTATGCAGAACGGAATCTTTCTCTTCGGCGGAAGCCAGGGTGCCTTTATTTCCGCTTATCTGGCGGGAACGCGGCCGAAAGACACAGCAGGCCTGATCCTGCTGTATCCCGCCTTTAACCTGCCGGAAGTCTGCCGCCGGAAGATTCCGGCGTCCGGCAATCTTCCGGATACGGCGGTCATCGGGAAGCATACAGTAGGCCGGCGTTATCTGAAGGACATCATGACCTTTGATATCTATACGGTTCTGGGCCGTTATGCAGGCCCCGCGCTGTTGTTTCACGGGACTGCGGATCCCTATGTACCGCTGCAGTATTCCCGCCGGGCAGTGAAAGTGCTGACGGACGCAGAGCTGATAACCGTGGAAGGAGCAGGCCACGGATTCAAAGGCGAAGACCTGGAACGGACCGCGCGCCTGTCTGTGGCATTTGTCCTGCGCGTTTTGACCCTGAACGGCTGTGAGGAACCCGGAGCTGCCTGATGAATGACCGAAGGAATGGAGGTAACTGATTGATGTTTGACCGGGAAAAAGCGAAAGCGTTCTTTCTCCGTTATGCGGAGGAGTACGACACACAGAACATCCTGATTTGCCATAAAATTGAGCACACGTTCCGTGTCGCGGAGTTATCGGCGCGATGTGCGGAATCGTTGGAAATGAGCGGTACGGATACGGATCTTGCCTGGTTTCTCGGCCTTCTGCATGATATCGGCCGCTTTGAGCAGGTTCGCCGCTTCGGCACCTTTGTGGATTCCCAGTCTGTGGATCACGCGGAGCTGAGCGGTGACATCCTGTTCCGGGACGGGCTGCTTGAGCGTTTCCCGGAGGCAGGCCTGCCGGAAGGCTGGCGGAACATAGCGGAAACGGCGGTCCGATGGCATAACAAACTGAAGCTTCCTGATACGCTGGACAGCCGGACCCTGCGCTTCGCTGAGATTCTGCGCGACGCGGACAAGACGGACATCTTCCGCGTGATAGCCAGCATCCCCTTTAAAGACCGGGTCGGGAGCAGCCGGGCAAGTTTTCAGGACACGGGGGAAGCGAGTCCGGAGGTCATGGCCTGCGTGATGGAGCACCGCTGCGTTCCCGCCGCACTGAGACGTTCCCATTTTGAGGGACGGGTCTCTCATTGCTGCATGGCTTTTGAACTGGTGTTTGAATTCAGCCGGCGGACCGTAAGGGAAGAAGGCTGGCTCTGTGCCTTGCTTGCAGAAACCGACACTGGAGGAAAACAGATCTGGACCGACCGGGAAACGGAACAGCTTCGGATCCTGCGCCGTGAAATCGAAAAAGCCTGGGGTATGCCGCTGGAAATCATTGAAAAGGAGGAGCAGCAGTGATTCTTGCGTTTTACGGAGCCGGCGCGATGGGCCGGGAATTCAAATATGTGGCGGATGAGACCGGACAGTGGACAGAAATGGTCTTCATCGATGATCATGCCGCGGCGGACAGCCTGCTGGGCTGCCATGTTCTCGGATTTCATTCGTTCCGCAAACATTACAGCCCGGAAAACACACGCTTTGTGATCACCATCGGCGAACCCAAATTCCGCCGGGAAGCTTTCAGCCGGATGACGGAGGCAGGGTATCAGGGCGCGCGTCTGGTTCACCCCTCCGCCTGTATCAGCCCCGACGCGGAGCTGGGAGACGGCGCGGTCATCGGTCCGGGCGCTTTTATCGGCTCTCTGGCAAAGATCGGAAAAAACTTTTACGCTGCCAAAGGCGCCGCTGTCGGCCATGATGCGGTCGTCGGAAACCATACGCGCGTTGGAGCGGGCGCGTTTATCGGCGGGCATACGATCATCGGGGAAAACGCCTTCATCGGCGCCGGCGCCATGCTGAAAGACCGGATCCGCGTCGGCGATTACAGCGTCGTGGCGCTCGGCAGTGTCGTTTTCAGCGATGTGGAAGCCAATACGACGGTTATGGGAAATCCCGCCAGAATCGCGAACGAGGGCGCCCAGGGACTGCTGTACGCGCCGAGCCGCAAGCTTGCGGATACCGCTACGCCGGCAGGGAACCAGGCTCCGGAAGCCGCTGCTCCGCCTGAAACGCTGAATTCCATGAGGATCGCGGAGCTGTACTGGACGGCCTTCTCCGGATGTTTCCAGGGGATTGACTTCAACCCTGTCAGCTTCCGTTTCCATGATCCGGGCTGGGATTCCGTCGCTCAGATGAATCTGATCAGCTGTCTGGAGGAGACCTTCCGTATTTCCTTCAAAGGCCGGGAATCGATGAGAATCAGCTCCTATCTGACAGGCCTGGAGCTTGTTCGGAAAAAACTGGAAAACGCGAAAGCGGAAAAGTGAGGAATCGATATGGGAGTATTCTGGGATTTTGAAAACTTTGCCGATTCTCCGGCGCTGATCGCCGATACCGGCGTGACAGTAACCTACCGTGATCTCAGTGCACTTTCGAAGGAAACCGCTGCTGCCATCAGCCGGTGCGCGGACTGGGATGCTGCGTCTGAGCCGCTGGTGATGATGGTCTGCCGGAATACCATGGGCGCCCTCTCAGGCTATGCTGTGCTGGCAGACAGCGGATATCCCTTCCTGCCTGTTTCCGCGGATCTGGCCGCCGGGATGCGCAGGGATCTGATGAACGCGTATCGTCCGGGGCTGCTGCTGCTGCCGGAGGAAATGCGCGGCGAATATCCCGCCATGGGAGAAGTTTGCGCCATCCGGGATTATGTCCTTCTGAAAACCAATTATATGGACCGCTTCCCCATCCACCCCCGTCTGGGTCTTCTGATCACCACCTCCGGTTCCACCGGCTCCGCGAAGTTCGTCCGGCAGAGCCGGGAAAACCTGCGCTTCAACGCCGCCGCCCTTGCGAAAATCCTTCAGATTACTTCCGCTGACAGAACCATCACCGCTTTGCCCCTGCAGTATACCTACGGACAGTCTGTCCTGCACGCGAACCTGCGCTGCGGCGCCGCCATGGTGGTAACCAAAAACGGCGTGATGGATCCGGAATTCTGGGATCTGTTTGAGGCGGAGAATGTGACCTGTTTCCATGGTGTGCCCAGCACCTATGAAATGCTCCATCATATCGGTCTGTTCGAGGATGAGTTCCCTTCCCTCCGGACGCTGAGCCAGGCAGGCGGAAAGCTCAGCCGGGAGCTGCAGGAATATTATGCCCGGTATGCCGCGGAAAACGGAAAACACTTTGTCATCATGTACGGGCAGAGTGAAGCGACGGCAGCCATCAGCTGGCTGCCACCGGAAGATGCGCTCCGAAAGCCGGGGTCGGTCGGCCGCGTCGTTCCGGGTGGCAGCGTCCGGCTCATCGACGGGTCGGGAAACACCGTGGAAGGACCGCACGCACGGGGAGAGCTTGTCTACCGCGGCCCCAATGTGGCCATGGGCTACGCTCGGGGCGGCGAAGACCTGGCAAAGGATGATGAGTGGAACGGTGAGATCCGGACCGGCGATCTGGCCGAAACGGATGAAGACGGTTATCTGACCATTACTGGAAGACTGAAGCGCTTTATCAAACTGGCCGGCCACCGCGTCAGCCTGGACGAGATTGACGGTATGATCATGGATGAACTCAATATTCCCAGCGCCAGCGTCGGAACGGATGACCGTCTGACCGTTTTTGTAACAGGAGACCGGGAAAAGGAAATGGTCGCGTCGTTTATTCCGCGGGTGCTCAGCGCCGCACGCGGCAGTCTCCGCGTCCTGACTGTTCCGGAATTTCCGAAAAACGAAGGCGGAAAAATCCTGTATTCCGTGCTGCAGGAAACTGCGGAAAAAGTCTGAAAAACAATCACATGCTGATCAGAATCTGGCCGTCATCGGGCAGATGATATGCTTCAAAATAGGCGTTCTCCAGCGGGATCCACCGTTCGTGGAATTGCCGCATGGAAGCGGCGGACTCTCTCGACATAAGCCGTGCTTCCCTGATTTCCCGGGGAGTGTCCAGGAAAAGACGGATATCGGCATATTTCCGGATCGCAGGGAGATTGCAATAGCTTCCCTCCAGAATGAGAACCCGGGCATCCGGAAGCTGCTCTTCCGGCAGGAAAACATCTTTTCTGCAGTCATATTTGCGGGTTCGGACAGGTGCGCCGCTTTTGTAAGGAATAACAACCTCCCCCGCCAGCCGTTCCGCGTCACAGTTGCCTCCGGGAACAGCCAGTCGTTCTGGGGTTTTCTGTGCGTGCGGGATCACGTAATCATCCGTATGCACTACTTCTCCCCCGAATACCCGGGCCAGTTTTCGGGCCAGCGTCGTCTTACCGGAAGCGCAGGGGCCGTCCAGGGTTACCAGCAGCCGGCTGACGCCGGCTGCTTTTTCCGCAATGTTCCGGACAGCCTTCATGCAGGGAATCCAATCCGCGCTAATCACCCGATAGGCCGGATGGTATGTTTCCCGGTAGAGGGCGGAATGGGACGGCAGCCATTGCTCATCCGGGACCCTATCCGATACCGCGTCATCCGTCAGGGGAGAATCTCCGGATAAAGCGATCCGCCTGCAGCAGTCAGCCACATCCTGCCGGGTAAAAAGCCGGCCGCTGTCAGAGGTCAGCATCAGTCCGGCGATGATCCCAGGTGTAAGCTTCGCCGCCTTCGCCGGACGCAGATTCAGCCTGCACCAGGCGGGGCTGAGGATTTCAAGCAGCGGCTCCGCGGAATCTGCCTGCAGCGCTTCCGTTTCCCGGGCGATAGATCGGGTGACGTTCTCCCGTGACGAAAGCAGATGTCCGACGCCCAACATGGCCTGAAAGACAAACTTTACCGCGTCCTCCTGCCGCATGGCGGGCCGGTGCAGGAATTCCGCGCTCAGCCGGTCCGCAATCTCCCGTTCAAGAGAATCCGTATTCATGGTTCTCCGCTCTCTTCCTGTGGAATCAGGGAAAGTCCCGCCCGTTCCATCGCAAGCACCAGAACGGGAATCAGAACAAGCTGCAGAATAATTCCGGGAATCGCGTTGGTGACGGCTCCCGCAAGGAAAAGAGCCCAGGTAAACGTGCTGCCGGACAAACCGGCCAGGATTACCCGTACGGTGCCCCACACCAGACGCCCCGCAACCATGGAGATCAGCAGCACGGTGTAGAGAACCCCCTTTTTGCGGGGAAGCTTCTGCCGCAGGAATCCGGCCATTCCTCCATAGACAGCCAGTTCAAATGCCATGGCAACGGCTCCGGGAAACATGGCGGGCATGCCAAACACTACAGAGCGTAAAATCGGCGCGATAAAGCCCACAGCGAGTCCCCAGGGCCAGCCGCACATAAAGCCGCAGAGAAGCGCAGGGATGTGCATAGGGCAGAGCATGGCGCCGATTTCGGGAATCTGGCCGGTGATAAACGGCAGCACCATGGCAATGGCCAGGTACAGCGCCGCGTAGGTCATTCGGCGGATCTGCAGGGATTTCGCTTCATTTTTCTGCATGATCAAGTTTCTTCCTTTCTGTAACAGATGATTCATGTATGGAGAAAGCCCCCTTCAATCACAAAAAAAAGGCGCCGGAAGCCGTCTTTGGACAGCCTTCGGCACCTTTTGATACCGGAATAATCGGGAAACTTTCACTCAGAACAGCCTGCTTGTGCAAGCCCGCGGCCGGCTTGTGCCGACCCGCGTATGGTATCACGAAGATCCCTGATTGTCAATGTTTCATCCGATCCATTCCACCATCTTTTCCAGAACCTTTCTGCTTTCCTGAAGCTCCGGCTTCAGTGCGGGAAAGGCATGGGTCAGTTCCCTGTTTTTTTTGAAATAAAGCAGCTCGCATGGATGTCCGGCTCTTCGCAGTGCCGCCGCGTAGCGCTTTGTATAACCTCTCAGAATATCCGCGGCGCTTCCGGCCAGAAAAACCGGAGGCAGCTTCTCCATAATTTCCGGAGATTCCGGGTTCATCTTCCGCATGAAAGCGGCGTCTTTTCTTTTCTCCCCGTACAAATTCCGTGAATAGACCAGCCCTACCGGATCCCTGCGCGTGGTATAAAACATACCGCTAAAACAGGCCAGCGCATGAACGCGCAGAGGCGAAGCGGACAAACCGAACTGTTCCCGCAGCTCCGCTGAGTTCATGGCGGCAATGGCATAGAGCGCCAGGAAGGATCCGGCGCTTTCGGAAGCCACGGTCACCTGCTCCGGATCTCCGCCGTATTCTTCGAGGATCCCGGAAATGCAGGAAAAGGCCGCGGTAATATCTCCGAATTCCCGAAACACGTCCGTTTCCGTAATCCTGCGGTATTCCGGAGCAAAAACGAGGAATCCGTGCGAAGCCAGATTCTCGCAGAATGTCCGCGACATCTTCCGTGTGCCGACCACCAGGCCGCCGCCGTGAATCATGATTACAACAGGAAGGGGGCGAAGGTCCCCGGTTTTCGCCCGGAAAATGTCCACTGCCAGTGGAACTCCTTCTGCCCCCTGATACGGTGTATCCAGATATTCCTGAACGCCTTCAGGAATCTGATGGTTTGCCTCAGAGCCGGCTTCCATGGCTCTGGTTTTGCGGTCCATGACCCTGATGGCTGTCTGAAGCAACCGATTCATATTCCGTTGATCAATTAAGCCTGAGGTTCTTTGGATTCCTGGGGTTCTTGGGGTTTTTGGGGCTGTCTGGGTTCTTTAGTCTGCCTGGGTTCTTTGGCCGCCTTAGGCGCCTTGGTTACCTTGGTCACCTTGGTCACCTTGGTCTCCTTGGTCTCTTTGGGTTCCTTGGCTTCCTTGGGCTCCTTTTCTTCCTTGGGCTCCTTGGCTTTTTTCTCTTCGCTGCCGGCTTCCTCTTTCTGCTTGTCGATGTTCTCCTCTACATTTTTCACAACTTCGTCAACTGCTTCCTTCATCTTCTTCTGGCTCTTCATATGGAAATCGAAGACGGTGTCGTTCTGCTTCACGGCTTGATCGTTAGCCATTTCCTGGAATTCCACGGCCTTTTCAGCCACTTCCTTCGGAGACAGAGGGGCGGCGGGCATTCCGGGTACGGGGGCTTTCTGATCGGGCAGAGCGGAAGCAAAGGCCTTTTCCAGTTCGATGCACTGATTGAAGAAGGTTGTCCACTGCTCTTTCCAGGCTTCCTTGGCCGCTTTCTGCATTTCCTGATACTGATCCCAGATATTGTCTACATTGGATTTGAATTCTTCCCAGTCTTTTCTGGGATCCCTCTTACCCCAGTCCATCATGTCGGGCATGATCGGCCACATCGTCTTCATCATTTTTTTCATGTTGCTCATTGTCCTGTTCTCCTTTCAAAATGGGTCATAAAAGAATATATAGTTTGAATGCCAGTCCCTGAATCGTTCCTGACAGTCAGACTCCCTGGGGGATTCAATCATTCCTCTTCGGAAGCTTCCTCTGAGTTCTCACCGGCTTCGGCCACTTGGTTTTCGATGCTTTCGACCGTTTTGGAGATGATTGATTTGGCCTGTTCCTGCCCTTTCATGCAGAAATCCTGGAAGGACTCCGCCTGCTCCATAGCATGTTCGTTAACGATTTCCTGGAATTCGTTGACCTTCTCCATCATCGCCCTCGGAGAAATTCCGAAAGAAGGCATGCCGGGCAGAGAAGGTACGGTATCAGGCAGGACGGCTGCGAAGCTCTTCTGCATTTCCATCATCTTGGGGAAGGCCTTGTCCCACTGCTGCTTATAGGCATCCATGGTCATCTTCTGAGCATTCCGCATCTGCTCATTCTGTGCCTCGATGCTGTTCTTCAGGTTTTCCCACTCACTCTTGCATTCCTTTTTTTTGCCGTCCTTTTTTCCGCTTCCGTTCCGTCCCCACGGCTGCATAAAGGCCATCGGCGGCATGAAAGGCATCGGCGGCATCATCGGCACGGGCGGTACAAGCGGCATCATCGGGAATTCGGGAGCTTCCATGTCCTCAAACATGGACAGGAGCCGCTTCAGCCAGTCTCTGGTATCGCTCTTTTTACCGTCCGCGTTTGTCCTGGGCATGGCCGGCAGCTGATCGATCGACAGCTTCATCAGCTTCGGAGCCAGTTTACCGATGCTTCCCAGCATATTCTGGACATCGAAATCGGTGAGCTTCAGAACGATTTCCCGCAGGCCGGGAATGCGCAGAATTCTCGCGAACCCGCCGTCCTTGATTTCGGGAATGGCGGCAAAGATCTCTGAAAGAATGTTGTAAGGATCGTTCTCCAGTTCCTCCGGAATACCGGCGCCCATCGTGGCAGCCTCGCCTTCCGGTGCGGGAATCATCATGATATCGACGGTCTTTCCGTCTATTCTGACGGGATTGACATTGTACCGCTTTCCGGTCACAGATCCGGACGCCAGTCTCTTTCCATCTACTTTCCCGCCGGAATTCAGCGGGATTTTCTCCACCAGCACGACCTGGCTGGGCAGGTTCGAATCCGCCAGCTTTCCATCCTTAATGAACACCTGAATCAGCGCGTCCCGTACAACACCCAGTCCGTCCGATTCACCGGTCGTTTCCACATAGAGGATGGGAACATTGTCGTGCAGAATCTTATGGAATTCCGGCGCGATACCGCAGGCCGCGATGCCGGGCTGAGCGGTAACGGCGTTCTCGACCAGACCCGCGTCAAACCGTACGCCGGCATTATTGACAAAGAACTGATTGGACCGCCCGATACAGGTCAGACTGCCGTCCTCATTCACGCGAACCAAGTCGTTGGAATTGAAGTAATCTTCCCCGTCGATTTTGATCAGCTCAAAGAACACGGTATCGTCCAGCCGTCCGCTGCTGATCGTAGGAGAGGAAAGGCACAGCACGCCGGTGCGCGGCCCGTCGGAAATGTCGTAATACTTGTTTTCGTCTTCCACCAGGATTTTCACCTTGAAGCCCGGCAGCGGATAGCCGATGGCGTCATCCGTCCGGTCCGAGGGACAGAGGATACAGGCCCCGCCCAGCTCGGATAATCCGTAACCGTTGATAATCCGGGCGGTGGATCCGCAGGACCGCAGATAATCGTTGAAGGTTTCTTTAAACTCGTGAGAGACATAGCTGCCGCCCATGAACACAACCTTGACCTTGGAAAGATCGATATTGGGCATCGTCTTGTTCCAGGAGTCCAGCATCGTCTTGCTGGTAAAGAGAATGTTGATCCCGTAGTTCTCGATCGCGTCGGCATAATGGGGGTTGGTAACACCCAGAGGCAGGCAGACAACTTCCATGCCCAGGCCAAGCGAGGTATGCAGCATATCCACCATCGCGTAAACCCAGGACATACACAGGCCCAGGAAACTGACCATCTTGTCGGGCACGTTTTTGAAATCGTCATAGGTGTTTTTCGCTTTGATCGCGCAGAGGACAAAGGAGTTCAGCGCCCTGTCGGAAAGCGGAACCGGCTTGTGAATACCGCTGACGGTACCGGTGGTGTGCAGAATCACGGAAGAATCGGAAGATTGTGTGCTCCCGTAAACAATGGGAGTCGCCTCATACTCCTTCAGCAGGTCTTCCATCAGAAGCCCGCCTTTCATCTCGCGGAACATGGCTGTGTTCAGCCTGCGAACCGCTTCCAGCGGCGGGATGGCGTATTCGCCGCCCATCGGACTTTCCAGCACGATGATATTGCGAAGCCCGAGAAGCTCCCGGTCGCGTAGAAGGCCCTTCATGACCTTCGGGAACGCATACACCTCGGAAATCACCAGATCGGTAATCTTTTCCTTTTCGATCATGGCCCGGATGCGCTTGTCGTCATACATGTCGAGATGATAGATGAGAGATACGGAGGCTCCAGTCATATTCAGGGCATAGAACGCGAAAATGGTCTCCGTCTGCTGTGCGCCGATCAGGCCGACCCGGGAGCCGCTCCTGCTGTTGATATGTAGGCCGGTAAAGGCTTCCGCATACCGTTCCCAATAACGGAACATCTGCCGGTAGGTATACTTCCTGTAACCGTCGTGGATTGCGATGCTGTCGAGGCGTTCCGCGCTGTAGGAATTGAGATCCCGGATAAAGGACCAGCATTTCTGATCCGCAAGCTCGCCGCTTTCAATGCGCTCCTGCATTTGGGCCAGCTTTTCCTTCTCTGCAGCTTTCATTTCGTTTCCTTTCCCCCCGTAAATTTATACGGCATAAATTTCCTGTACTTCCTTCTATTGTACATGTTTATCCGAAATAATGCAAGGAAAAGCTAGGGCTGTTTCCCATATTTTTTTACATCTTTACCGACAGACGCGGAGGAAGGTGTAACATTTTGCCTTTTTAAGCCCCGGCAGGCCCTGTAGATTCCCGCGGCGATTCCGGCGCTCAGGCAATCCGACAGGCACTGTGCGGCAAGAATCCCGTTGTAGCCGGCAACCGCGGAAGCCGCAAGCAGGACGATGACAAACACGATCCCCTGCCGGCTCAGGGAAAGAATGAGTGCCGGCATGGCTTTTCCGGAAGCCTGGCACAGGCAGGTCATCAGCATCACAACGCCCGCAAACACGCTGCCGGCCACCTGCCAGCGGATCATCGGAATTCCGTCCGCGACAAGCTGAGCGTCCGGAGTAATCATGCCCAGCAGCGGTTTCGCTGCCAGAAAGACCAGGCCGGTCATTCCCAGCGCGGTTGCCGTCAGAAACAGAAGGCAGAACCGCAGCAGCCTTTGAATCTTCTGCCGCTCTCCGGCTCCGGTCAGAAAGCCGAACAGCGGAATCCCGCCGAAGGAAAAACCGACAAGGATCATCTGGGTAATCATCGTCACTTTCAGTACAATGCCCATCGCGGCTATTTTTCCATCTCCAAAGCGCAGAAGCTGCTGATTCAGCAGGATAACGCACAGACTGGAAGCGATATTCGTAATCGCGGCCGTGATGCCGATGGACAGGATATCCTTCAGAAAAGCTCCGCTGATCTTTCCGTAAAACCGGACGGTCAGATGCCGGCTGCGCCGAAGCACAACCGCCAGCAGAAACAAATCGCTGCAGGCATAGCCGATCACCGTGGCCAGCGCCGCGCCGGCCGCTCCCATGCCCGGAATCATAATGGGATCGAGGATTATGTTCACCGCCGCGCCGGTCGCTGTTCCCAGCATGGACATCCCCGACATACCTTCGCAGCGCAGCAGATTCATATGGATGAAGTTGACCACGATGAGCGGCGCGCCAAACAGCAGAACCGTGCAGTAATCCCGTGCGTAGGGCAGCGTATCCGGACTGGATCCCAGCAGCTTCAGAAACGGATCCCGAAGGATAAGAAGCGTCGCTCCGGTCGCCGCGCCGGCCGCAAGCGCGATATAAAAGCAGAATGAACTTACCCGGCTGACGGAATCATACTCCTGTTTCCCCAGCAGGCGGGAAATCAGTGAACTGCCGCCTTGTCCGAAAATATTGCCGAAGGCCATCAGAATCATAAACAGCGGCGCGCAGAGCGATACGCCGGCAATCAGCAGGGCATTCCCCGTACGGGCAATGAAATAAGTGTCCGCCAGGTTGTAAACGATGGTCACAATGGACCCGAGAACCACCGGCAGGGACAGATGAAAATAGGAAGACACCAGACGCTCCGGGTCCGGATAATGCTGTTTTTCTTTTTGCGTGTTCGTTTCCATGGTTCCCCTGTTCCCCCTCCGGTACCCCGGTATCTTTTCTTCAGCCGTTTTTCCCCGGTTATCCCCGGAATCTCCGGCTAACAATGAACCGCCGGGATCAGCTCAGCAATTTTTTTATCACAAATTCCCGCAAAAGTCTATTCAGATTATTTAAAATGTGATAAAATCCCTGAGTTCTAATTATCCGCTCCTCAGGAGCAATGATGAAAGAGAGGTTTACCTGATGAAGAAGCTTCTGTGCGCCGTACTGATGATCTGTCTGCTGATCTCCTCTGCCGCTATGGCTGAAAGCGTCAACTCCCTGAGCTGGGAGACCTTCGTTCCCGTTCTGGAAGCGGCCGACTTAAACGGTGAGTTCCACACCTTTAACGAGGTCTCTGTCAAAATGTGGCTTCCCGAAGGACTCAATCCCGTGGAGCTCTCCGAAGAGGACAAAGCCAAGGGCATCATCGCTTATTTCATGCCCGACGATAAATCCGCTGCGGTTTCCGTTGTGTATACGAACGTGAACGGCATGTCGACGGAAGAATACGCCGAAGCGGTGAAGGGCATCGAAGGCACGACCGAAGTTGAAATTGTCACCGTGAACGGTTTCCCCTGCGTAACCTATAAAATGCCCGAAAAGGATGTTGTTTGCGCCGGCTTCATCACCGAATCCGGTTATGTGCTGGAGATCACCTGCTTCCCCGCGTCTGCTGAACATGCCGATGTGCTCTGGGGTGCGGTCGTTTGCTCCATTCAGAACGCTGAATAATCGGATTTAGGATTTTTCGAAAAAGAAGAACCTTGAGGCTGATCCGTCTCAAGGTTCTTTTTTGTCATCAAATCTTTCCGGATGGCCTTCGCCGGTTCAGAGCAGAGTGCGGCTGAAGGTTATCTGAAGATGTTTTTCCAAAGCTCCTGCAGCAGGTATTCCGGGGTAATGGCTGTCGCGTCTTCTGATGTAACAGGTCTGATTTCAGTTTTTCCGACAGATTCGATCAGGATTTTAAAGAGAGTCCCGGATTCCCCTGTCAGCGACACGCCGAAGGAATGTCCTTTATCATCCTGATCCCATTTGGAAGTAAAATCGTATAGCTTCCGCCCGTTTCCGGAGACGATATAGGTTAACTGTTCTGCTGTATCAACCGTTTTAGTGACCGAATAGATTCCCTGTGTCAGGATCAGGGTAAGATTGCCGGGAGAATACACAATGCGCTGTGTTTCCTGATATTCCGGATCATACCGGGATGTGACGACGGCTTCGCCGACAATACTGCCGATCCGGCCGGCTGAATCAAGCGCAACTTTTCCCTCCCCGTGAATGATCCAGAGATGAACCGGGTAGTCAAAATTGACAGCGTAACCGTGGTCTTCCTGCTTCAGATGCAGCTGATAAGCAGTATAACCATCCTGCCTCATCCGGCCGGGAGATATTTCAATATTCAGGATCAGGCTGTTCCGGAAATCAAGATTGAGGGTCGCGCTGTCCGTATAACGGGTTCCATACGGATTTCCGCTGTATGTCAGGCGGAAGTGATTCGGTCCGGCCACACAGTTCAGCCGGAAGCTCATAACCGTTCTGTTTCTGTGCATCCGTCTGCAGTCCATATCGATTCTGGTTTCCCGGTTAAGCTGCTTATAGATCCAGAGATTGGCATAATAACTGTCTGCCTGATAAGAATCGGAGTTGAGATAAAGATGCAGGTAATCTGTTCCTGCCGAAATGCCGGCGTTGATGATATCGCGGTAATAATGAATTTCGGCATTCACTTCATTGTGGCTCAGGATCCCGCTCATGCTGAAGGGAAGACCGTCACGGGCAGGCGTAACGGTGTAATGTATTGCTTTGTCCCTGTCCCGGAAGGCCGTTATAAGATAGGACCAGGTTTCATCTTCCCGCCAGGTGGAACGGATTGTCCCGTTTACCGTATCTTCATCAAAATACAGCGACAGCTGATAAGATCTGTATCTGTCGGTGCTGATCTGTGCGAAAATGGATGAATTGCGGATATCCAGACGGAGAAGCTCAACTGAACGGCTGCCTGTGTGCTCGTTCAGGTTCATCCTGAGCAGCTTTGAATCGTCGGAATTCTGATATTCAAAACTGTAATCATAGCTTCCGTATGCCGTCATAAGGGAGCCATGTGAAATGATCTGGCTGACAGACCTCCACCCCGTCCGGATTTCCAGATTCAGGTTCAGAGAAAGGGTGTGATCGGTATATCGTATTCTTTCGCGGATGCTGTTCTTTTCCGTGTTCCACAGGGATAACAGGCTTTCATAGGTCTCCGGCATTCCGGGAATCAGCAGCCTTAAAACTGGCTGATAGCGGTTGAACAGCCTGCTGAGGGTCTGCCCCTGCATTTCAGCATCCAGAAAACTGTACAGGCGCTCATATACGGAGATCAGGTCCGCCTGCAGATGAAAGGAGAATCCGTCCGGTCTTTGCTGAATCTCGACGAAAGGAAGAAGGACCTGCAGGGCGAAACGCTGTAAGAAAGAGAGAACCTCATTGCCGTCCTGCTGCATTTCCTGCCGGCTGAATCTTCCGCTTTGAAATTCCTGAAGCAGTGCCGCAAGATCCAGGCTGTATTTTCCTCCGGGAATCTGCAGAACCAGCATGCGGCCATTCAGCCGAAGCTTCACCAGTTCCGAAATGTTAAGCTCCGTAACGGATCCGCTCTGACGGAGAAGGGCGGTAATCGGAACGTCGTTGGTCACGACAGTCGTTCGGTAATCATATTTCCCCAGATCAAACTGCTTCACTTTTTCCGGGATCGAATTGATATACGGAGAATCCGGCAGCACGCTTGCCGCCCCCGAAACAACGATCGAAACAAGAACAGCAACCAAAGTGATGAGTGCAATCGATCTACGCATTCCTGATTCCCTCCTTCGTCACGATCGAAAATAGGATTAGGTCATCCACCGGTTTTTCCAGTCCGGAACCGGGCAGGTCACAGTCGGTTATTTCCGGCAGCACCAGTTCACAGCGTTCTTCATGATCTGCACATACCCCTCGCAGGTCAGGCTCGGCGTGGTATGAGCCGGGGTAAAGCAGCAGATCCTGCCCTTCCCGTATTCGCTAACCCATAATCCGGGCTGAGTCCCATGCTGTGAAACAGTTTCCGCCAGCATGACCGTATCTTCGCCACCGACCATTTTCATCTGATAGTGTTCATCCGGATCGGGCAGGGTAAAATCCTTTACGCCGGCTGTCACCGGATGGTCCTTCAGGATATGAACGCTGACCTCGCACGGCTGCGGATGGGTAAGGAAAACAGTATGAGTCAGTTCCTTCACAATCGGATGGGTTTCCTTCAGATCCACAAGAGCCGCATGGACCGCGATCAGTCCGAGGCCGGATCTGACTCTGTTCAGGAGGTTATCCGTCCATTTGGAATCGCACCAGAGAGGCGTCGGAATCCGGTTGTCTTCGCTCGGATCCTTAAACGATACGAACAAATCCGGTTCAGGACAGGCATACAGTTCCGCGGGATCTGTTGTAAAAACCAGCTTCCATTCATCCGCCGGGAACAGTATTTCGGCCAGGGGTTGGATGGTGTCCGCGGGATGCCAGTGATCATCTGCCAGGAAAAGAACCGTTTTCATTTTTCTTCATCGCCTTTCTGAATGATTGTTCAAATATGGGTAAGTGCCGGTCGGTCAATTTATGGCTGAGAGCATCTTACAGCTTCTGTTTGAAAACAGCGGGACTTTGTTATGACTATAGCAGAGCGTCCTGAAGCCGTCAACCATGAAACGAAAAAAGATTCTTGCCCCCCTTGTTTAACGCGGTGAAACAACGTAAAATAAAGTAGATCAGCGGATTGGATTTCCGTCTGAACAAGATTAATAAGGAAGATGGTGAAAGCGAATGAAAAAGAGTCTGGCCCTGCTGCTGGCGCTGTGTATGCTGCTGGCGTCGATCCCTGTACTTGCGGAAGAAAATGCCGCCGGGAGCACTTCTGAAAGCGCTGCCGGTACCTGGTATCTGGTTGTGTTCGGATTAACCGCCGGCACTTTTAACCTGATCGAAGACGGGACTTTCGCTATGGAGGTTTCCGCCAACTCCGTAGAGAAAAAGATGGAAGGTACCTGGACGCAGGATCAGGATCAGATTACCTTAACAATAGACGGTAAACCGGCGGTTCTGGTTCTGGATGGTTCCAGTCTGACCTTCGATCCGGCAAATCTTGTAACCATAGGTCTGGATCAGACCACCATGGCCGTTCCAGGCACGGATCTGTCCATGATTGCCGGCCTGATCCGGATTTCCCGGGAGCCCGGGAAGCTGACCATGGCGGAACTGACCGCGTATCAGGAAGCCGGCACGCTGCCGGAGGGTAAAACCCAGGAAGAGATGGATGCGATTCAGCAGGAAATGATGATTGCCCTCATGACACTGCTGGGAAGCACAGGCGGCACCACTGAAGAGACGGCCGGCCCCGAGCTGACCGTCGTGGAGGATAACTTCTATGTACGGGAAGAATACGGCACCCAGGAGGGCGTCTATTTCGCCAAGGTTCAGAACGACAACGATTCCGTGGTGTATCTTTCCTCCGGTTCCCTCGTTCTGATGGACGCGGATAAAAATGTGATCGGGCAGACTGAATTCCTGGAAATCACCGGTTCCTGCTATCTGGAGCCCGGCGAAGCCACCTTCATTTCCCTGTCCGCCGATCTGGCTGAAGGTACTGTGGCGGACAGCTATACAGTTCATCTGACGACCACGCTTCGCCCCTATGAGACGGATACCATCCTGCCTGTAACCGCCGCCGAACTGAGAGTAAAGAAGGAATACGGTCCCGCTTATTATGCTGCCGCCACCCTTACCAATCCCACCGATAAACCGATGGCGTTTATCAGCGTCGTGATGGCGGTCAAGGATTCGGCCGGAAAGCTGATCGCACTCACCGTCAACGGGCTGTATCAGAATGAACTGGCTGCCGGCAGCTCTGTTACCCTGATAAACAGCCTGAGCGACAGCGCAGTGGAATATTGCACGGATAACGGAACAACACCGGCTCAGGTGGAAGCCTTCGCCTGGGTTTCAGTGATATAAACTGCTTTCGAAATGACTGAAAAAGCCCGCCGCGAATGCGGCGGGTTTTTCTGATCGGCCGTCCAATCGGCCGGAGACTGAAACCGTTGCGGAATGATTCTGTTACAGGATATCGATCATCTGATCAAATCCGGTCGTTGTAAAGATTTCCTTCACCGGATCGCTGGCGTTCACTACGGTCACTGTTCCGGGTCCCAGCTTCTTGACGGCCATCAGCAGAACCCGCAGGCCGGCGGAGGAGATGTATTCCAGCGAACCGGCTTCAATTCTGATTTTTTTGATATCCTCAAGGTTGTTCTCCAGGACTTCCATAAGCGCCGGAGCGCTGATGGTATCAATCCGTCCGTTGACGATGCACAAAAGCTGATCCTCGTCATCGCTGGCAAAGGTGATATTCAGATTGTCCACCTGTTTGGCGCCCTGGATGGACGGAGCTTTCCGGAAATAGGGATCGGCTGTCATCTTCCACAGAGAGGAGGCTTTCAGCTGTCGGATCAGGTTTTCCTTCCAGGCTTCCGGAAGCCCCTCGAGCAGGGCGGAATGCACCTCTGGATCCCAAAAAGGCAGCTTTTCCACGATCATTCCGTGGGCTTCCAGGAATTCCTGAATCTTCTCCGCGCTCCATCTGGCGACGCCGTCACTGTAAATATTATGGTCGCGCATGGTCTTTTCCCGGGTCTCGTTGTACAGCCGGACCGCGTCGGGACTGCTCATGTTGGCGGTGGCGAAGGCCTCATAGTCCACGCCGAAGTCGGACGTAATCCAGGCGCCTCCGTGCCGGAGCAGAATTTCCCGGATTCCGCCGATCAGCTGAGCAAATTCATTCCCGGAGAGATACTGCGTCAGGCCCTCGCAGGAGATCAGCAGCTTTCCCTTCAGCCATTCCGCCGCCTCCAGCAGAGAGGCCGCGTTCGTCGCGTCGCCTCCCACATAAGCGGGATGGGATTTTCCGATCCTGTTCCGGGAAGCAAACCCCAGCAGCTTTTCCGCGACGACGGGGACCTCCACCCCGACATAATCGATGCCTTCGTGTTCGCAGTAAAGCACGCGGGGCGTAAACCCGCAGGCAATATCCAGCAGATTCCGGCAGCCTTCCTCCTTCAGATAGTGCGAAAGCCGTTCATATCGTGCGACCACCGCCAGAGAGGATCCGGTCATCAACGCCTTTAATTCATCTTCCGGTATTTGCAGCTGACCGCTGCTGTCCTTCTGTTTTGTCTGCCTGATTTCGTCCTGAATGTTCAGCTCGGCAATCATCTTCCGGGCGTCCTGATTGCCGGCTTCCGCCAGAAAATAAAGCGTGGTTTTCGCTGTCAGGTAGGTGGGGTTGACCATTGATCTGTAATCCATTTCTTTTTCCTTCCGTTTGTATCAGTGATTTTTCATGCCGTTATTCTTTCAGCAGAATCTGCCTTCTGTTATTGATTCGCCGGCGGTCATTCCCGGCGGAGACAGTTGATCAGCTGCTCAAGCCCCGCGTTATCCCATTCGATCAGTTCAATTCCGAGTTTGGCCGCGCGCATCCGCATATTGGACCGGCTTTTCGTCGCCATGCCGGAGGTCACGAGCAGCGCCCGGGCGTATTTCCCGCCGAAGCGGTCCCGCAGGATGGCCAGTTCGTTCAGGGCTTCCGTATGAACTTCACAGGTTTTGCAGCTGATGAACACCGGACGGATCCCCTGTACTGCCATCACATCGATCTCGTTGGTCACGCTGTCCCGGTGTATCGCGCCGCCCTGCCAGTTCACCACCGCGCTGAGAACCACATCGTCGAAGCAGCCGGCCGAATGGCAGGCCCGGAAGACCTGCAGTTCCAGCACAGCCCCGATATCGCGCAGCCAGAAGCGCACCGTTTCATCCGGGAAGCGGAAGCGGATCCGGTCCTCCTGAAGCTCCAGTTCCTGAATCAGACCTTCCTCAGCCAGCGCCCGGAACAGATTGGGATCAGCCTGTACCTGCTTGTTCCCGGCTTTCTTCTGCAGCGGACCGTCGGCTTCCAGGATCCCTGGTTCGGAGCTGGAGATTTTCTGGATGAAACTGATCTGTCCGTTCCAGATCCGGCGGAACCGGGAGTATACCTTGAACAGGCGGTCAATTTCCTCCAGTCTGTTTCGCAGAAGCGTGTGATCCTCGCGGCCCGGCAAGAGGGTGCCTCCCGCCATCTTCAGGCAGCCCGCCACATCCAGATGGACGGTACAGGGCTGGCTCCGGGCAAAGGAAGCGTTTTTGATTTCGTAGAAAGAGTTCTTTTTTCGGCTGTAGGTGAAGACCGCGGTATTGCCGGAACAGGCGCCGGCCGCGAACAGGGCTGCGTCCGTCCCTCCGGAAATGTCAATGGCGCAGTCGTTGTGAGAAGCCAGGATTTCCTCAAGCACCCGCTCCGTCTTTTTGGCGTCCAGCAGGCTTCCGGAAACGAAGGTGACCTTGACAGGGCACTTCATGTATTCGAAGAATTCCCGCAGAGCCCGCTTGTATTCCCGGCTTTCAGCGATCTCCGCCGGGCAGAGCAGGATCATTTCCTTCGGCTGAAACATCAGGGAAGACAGCACGTTGTTAATGGGGCTCAGATCAAACAGCTCAATCAGTGTCTGCATTCCTTTTACTCCCTCTCCATCTTTTTTTATTCCGGCTCTCAGCCGGTTCTTTCACACTTCAGTTCCGTCAGTGCCTGGCCGAGGACGGACTCCGGCCTGATTTCCGGCCGGATCCATTCCCGGACCGCGCTTTCCGGCAGAATCAGGGGCATCCGGTCATGGATAAAGCGGATATTTTCTCCCGGTTCCCTTGTCAGCACCACAAAGCAGGGGATATTGTTTTCCATCCGGTACAGGCCGCAGAGCCAGGTGACGGACTCCCCCGCCGGCTGCAGCCGGTATTTGTTTCCGGTCTTCTTTCTTCCGTTTCCGTCGGTCTGATGTTCCCATTCGTAATAGCAAACGGCCGGAATCATGCAGCGATGGCTCTGCCAGGAATCCCGGAAAAGGGGCTTCACCGCGGCGGTTTCCGTCCTCGCGTTGATCAGCAGGCTCCGGCTTCCCGCGCTGAATCCCCATTTCATCGGAAAAACCCGCTGTTTTCCGTCCCGTCCGGTGGCCAGAACGGGGGCAACGTTTGCAGGAAAAACCTCCCCGTCCGTAACCACTCTGGCGGACGGCCCGAATGCCCCGATGAGCGCGGAGCGGTTCATCGCCTCGATATAAGGCCGCAGCTCGGGAGAAAGGGCAACCAGATAGCGGCAACACATCGTCGGTTTCCGTCCTTTATCCGTCAATCTGATCCAGATCGTAAGGCGTTGTCTGATAAACCATGTAGTTCAGCCAGTTCGCGTACAGCAGATTCGCGTGCCCGCGCCAGGTGACCATGGGCGGCTTCGTATCATCGTCGTTGGGATAATAATTCTTCGGTACTTCAATCGGAAGCCCCGCGTTTTTATCGCGCAGGTATTCCTTTTCGAGCGTCCGGGGATCATATTCGCTGTGACCCATAATATAGACCTGGCGCCCGTTCTCCGTAATCATGGCATAGATCCCGGCTTCCTGGGAGGAGGCGATAATCTTCAGCTGTCCGCAGGCTTCCACATCGCTCCGGAGCACCGTCGTATGGCGGCTGTGCGGAGCCATGAACACATCGTCAAAGCCCCGCAGCAAAATATAATTCTTCCGCTCCGCCCGGTGGGCAAAAACGCCGAAAAGCTTTTTGTCCAGGGTCCGCTTCTGTATGCCGTAATGATAATACAGGCCGGCCTGCGCGCCCCAGCAGATATGGAAGGTGGAATGCACGTGCTTCTTGCTCCACTCCATGATTTCGCAGAGTTCTTTCCAGTATTCCACCTCTTCAAACGGCATCTGTTCCACCGGCGCGCCGGTAATGATCATGCCGTCAAAGTTTTGATCCCGGATCTCGTCAAAGGTACGGTAGAAAGCCGTCAGATGTTCCATCGGCGTATTCCTGGACACATGGGTGCTCATCATGATCAGCTCGGTTTCCACCTGCAGGGCTGTATTGCCCAGCAGCCGGAGCAGCTGCGTCTCCGTATCGATCTTCGTCGGCATCAGGTTCACAATGGCGATTCGCAGAGGACGAATATCCTGCGTCGAGGCCCTGTTTTCCGTCATGACAAAGATATTTTCTTCTGTCAGCGTCCGGTAAGCAGGCAGCTCGTTGGAAATCTTAATCGGCATTTTCCCCTCTACCCCCTTCTGCGGTGATAAGAGAATTCTCCCGGCCGCCGGTTTGATCCGGATCGGCGGAGCATCATATGTATGGGATTATACCACAGAAGACAAAAAAAATGAACCGTCTCCGGCCATCTGCTTTTCCAGCTGTCTGAGGGAAAAGAAACCTCGCTTTCGGATGAAAAAAACCGGTTCAGTCCGGAGACTGAACCGGTGGAATTCCCGATATTCTTCTTTTCCGGAAGAAGATGGATTAATACATGCCGCCCATTCCGCCGCCAGCAGGCGCAGCGGGTTCCGGTTCCGGAATGTCCGCGACCAGCGTCTCGGTGGTCAGGATCATCGCGGCGATGGAAGCCGCGTTCTGCAGCGCGCTCCGGGTCACCTTGGTAGGATCGATGATGCCGCGCTCGACCATGTCCACATACTCGCCCTTCAGCGCGTCGTAGCCGTAGCCGTTCTTCTTGGCATTCTTGATATGATCCACGATCACGCTGCCGTCGATTCCGGCGTTCGCGGCGATCTGACGGATCGGCTCTTCCAGGGCACGCAGGACGATCTGCACGCCGGTCCGGGCATCTCCGGCATACTTGTCCAGCAGCGCGGCAACCTTCGGGCTCACGTTCAGCAGGGCAATACCGCCGCCGGGCACAATCCCTTCTTCGGTAGCGGCGCGGGTCGCGGCCAGAGCGTCTTCAATCCGCATCTTCCGTTCTTTCATTTCCACTTCCGTGGCAGCGCCGACCTGGATCACCGCTACGCCGCCGGCCAGCTTGGCCAGCCGCTCCTGCAGCTTTTCCTTGTCATAGTCGCTGGTGGTTTCGCCGATCTGCGCACGGATCTGGCTCACGCGGGCCTTGATGTCCTCTTTGCTGCCGGCGCCGTCGATGATCGTGGTGTTTTCCTTGTTCACCTTGACCTGACGGGCTTTACCCAGCATATCGACGGTCGCTTCCTTCAGCTCCATACCGGTCTCAGAGGAGATCACGGTACCGCCGGTCAGGATGGCGATATCCTGCAGCATTTCCTTGCGGCGGTCGCCGAATCCGGGGGCCTTCACCGCGACGCAGGTGAAGGTGCCGCGCAGCTTATTGACCACCAGGGTGCTCAGCGCTTCGCCTTCCACGTCTTCTGCGATAATCAGCAGCTTTTTGCCGGTCTGCACAACCTGCTCCAGCACGGGCAGCAGTTCCTGAATGGAACTGATCTTCTTGTCGGTGATCAGAATCAGCGGATCATCCAGCACCGCTTCCATCTTCTCGGTATCGGTTACCATGTAAGCGGAGGAATAGCCGCGGTCGAACTGCATGCCTTCCACGGTGGTCATACCGGTGGACATGGTCTTGCTTTCCTCAACCGTGATCACGCCGTCGGCACCCACGGTCTCCATCGCGTCGGAAATCAGGGATCCGATGGTCTCATCCGCGGCGGAGTTGGCGGCAACCTGAGCGATCGCCTGCTTGCCGTTGATGGGCTGGCTCTGCTCGCGCAGGCCTTCCACGGCCGCTTCGGTGGCGGCTTCGATGCCCTTCTTCAGGATCATGGGGTTGGCGCCGGCCGCCAGGTTCCGCAGGCCTTCACGGATGATGGCCTGGGCCAGCAGCGTGGCGGTGGTGGTACCGTCACCGGCAACATCGTTGGTCTTGGTGGAGACTTCCTTCACCAGCTGAGCGCCCATGTTCTCAAAGGGGTCTTCCAGTTCGATTTCCTTGGCGATGGTCACGCCGTCGTTGGTGATCAGCGGAGCGCCGTATTTCTTGTCCAGCACGACGTTGCGGCCCTTCGGTCCCAGGGTGATCTTCACGGTATCCGCCAGCGTATTGACGCCCTTTTCCAGGCTGCGGCGGGCTTCTTCTCCGAATTGAATCTGCTTTGCCATATTGTTTCAGCTCCTTCTGTTTTCTTAAACCTGATGTATTATTCGACAACCGCGAGAATATCGTTCTGCCGGACGATCATCAGCTCTTCGCCGTCGATCTTGACTTCGGTGCCGGCATACTTGGAATAGATAATCTTCTCGCCGGGCTTAACATGCATGGTGATTTCCTTGCCATCCACGTTGCCGCCGGGGCCGACTGCGATTACCATCGCCATCTGGGGCTTTTCCTTCGCCGCGCTGGTCAGAATAATACCGGACTTTGTGGTTTCTTCCGCTTCGCAGTTCTTGATAACGACGCGGTCACCCAAAGGCTTCACTGTCATGTTCAGTTCCTCCTGTTTCTCATCTGTTTCCGGTCTTGTTAGCACTCAATTCGTTAGAGTGCTAACAAGCCTTCTGTAATATAAGTCAATTCCATGGTGCATGCAAGTTTCCGGATGTTGTGAATTAAGCTGTTTTTGCTTTGTTTCTGTTGTTTTCTTCACTTTCCTCTGTATTTCTCTGAATTTTGATATTTCTCCATGCATAGCCCTGTGTTACACTGTACGCATCTGACGGAAGGCTTTTCCTGTGTTATGCAGAGGCGCCCGGCCGGGCGTTCCGTTTCATCCGTCTGTTTTCAGGAGGATCCGTATGAACGATATTTCCTGCGCCCTTCTCGCCTGGTACGACCGGCACGCCAGGATTCTTCCCTGGCGCGGTATCTCGGATCCCTACCGGACCTGGGTCAGCGAGATCATGCTGCAGCAGACCAGGGTCGATACCGTTATTCCCTATTATGAACGTTTTTTGTCGCGCTTCCCTTCCCTTGCCGATCTGGCCGCCGCGGATGAGGAAGAGGTGCTGAAGCTCTGGCAGGGGCTTGGCTATTATTCCAGAGCCCGGAATCTGCTTCTCGGCGTCCGTCAGGTTATGGAAGAAAAAGGCGGTGTCATCCCCTCCGATCCGAAGGAGTTGGAAAAAATAACGGGCATCGGCGCCTATACCGCCGGAGCCATCGCTTCCATCGCCTACGGAGTCCGGGTTCCGGCGGTGGACGGAAATGTCATTCGCGTTCTTTCCCGCCTGTACGGGATCCGCTCCGACGCTTCCGCTCCGGAAACCCGGCGCCGGATCTTTTCCCTGGCTGACGATCTGGTTCCGCCGGAGCGGCCGGGGGATCACAATCAGGCCGTCATGGATCTGGGGGCTGTGATCTGCGTTCCGGGCACGCCGGACTGCCGCGCCTGCCCGCTCGCTGCCTTCTGTGATGCCCGGAGCCGGGGCGACGCGGCGGATCTGCCCTTTCTGCCCGGCGCAAAGCCGCCCAGGCAGCTGCCCTGGACGGTGCTTCTCGTCCTCTCCGGCAACCGGGTGCTGGCCCGGAAGCGGACGGAAAAAATGCTGAACGGCCTCTGGTGCTTTCCCATGCTGCCCGGTTTTCTTTCGGAAGCGGAGCTGAAAGAAAAAATTCCGGATGAGCTTCATCCGGAATCGGTGATTCTGCGAAAAGAGCGGGAAGCGCGCCACGTGTTCACCCACCAGGTCTGGCAGATGCGCCTCTGGACCTGCCGGGTTCCTTCGGATGTCCCGGCGCCCCGGGGTTATCAGTTTCTGGAACCCGGCCAGGTCCGGGATGTTCCGTGGCCGGCGGCCATGTATGCCGCCCTGGACTGTCTTCAGGCTTTTTCCATAAAGGCCTGATAGGCCCGCACGGATTCATAAAGATCCGCCTTGGAGATAATCTCCATCGGCGCGTGCATATTCAGCACGGCCACGCCGCTGTCAATGACGTTCATACCGTACAGCGCGCAGATATAGGCGATGGTTCCGCCGCCGCCCAGGTCCACCCGACCCAGCTCCGCGGTCTGCCAGCTTACATTGCTGTCATCCATGATTTTCCGCAGCCTGGCCATGTATTCCGCGTTGGCGTCGTTCGAGCCGCTCTTGCCCCGGGAACCCGTGAACTTGTTGAAGCATACGCCCCTTCCCAGGAAGGCGGCGTTTTTCTTTTCAAAAGCATCCCCGTACAGCGGATCATATCCCGCGCTGACGTCGCAGCTCAGCATACTGCTGTTCCGCAGCGCCCGGCGAACCTGCAGTTCGCTGTATGCGCCCTGAAGCGCCAGAATCTCGGCCACGGCGTTTTCCAGATAATTGGCCCGCATGCCGGTCGCGCCCACGCTGCCGATTTCTTCCTTGTCCACCAGCATGCCGCAGCAGGTCCGCTCGGGAATATCCCGGATCTGCAGCATGGCCGCCAGTTCCGCCCAGGCGCATACGCGGTCGTCATGACCGTAGGACATCACCATACTGCGGTCCAGACCGAAGTCTCTCGCTTTGCCGGCGGGAACGATTTCCAGCTCGGCTGAAATCAGATCCTCTTCCTCGATCTGATATTCTTCTTTCAGAATCCGGAGCAGGTTTGCCTTGACCGGTTCCTTCTCCGCTCCTTCCAGCGGACGTCCCGCCAGAATCAGATCCAGTTTTTCTCCCTCGATGGCCTCGCTCAGCTTTTTCTCGTTCTGCTTCTGGGACAGATGCGGCAGCAGGTCGCTGATGCCGATAACCGGATCCCCGTCCTTCTCTCCGATGGTCAGTTCCACCCGGGAGCCGTCCTTCCGGATCACCACACCATGGATGGCCAGTTCCCGGGCCACCCACTGGTACTTTTTGATGCCGCCGTAATAATGGGTGTCCGCCAGAGCGTAATCCGTATCCTCATACAGCGGATTCTGCTTCAGATCCAGCCTCGGCGAATCGATATGGGCGCCGACGATGTTCATGCCTTCTTCCAGGGGCTTTTTCCCCATCAGGAAAGCCAGCACCGCCTTGCCCATGATGCAGACATAGATCCTGTCGCCGGCCTGAACCTTCTTTCCTTCGCGGATCAGCTGCTCCAGAGGCTGATATCCCGCTTCTTCCAGCATGGCGACAGCTTCCCGGGCGCATTCCCGCTCCGTTTTTCCCCTGTTGAGGAAATCCTTATAGGCTTCGCCTGTTTTCATCACCTCTTCCAGTTCCTGCCGGGTATACTTTTTCCACGCGTTTGGTCTTTCCATGTTGATTCACACTCCTCGGGCCTATCTTATCACCGCCCCCAGGAAATAGCAAACAATTTTCACAATTCTTTCACTTAATCATCGACTGTTTCTAAAACTGTCCTGATATGCTGAGACTGGTTCCGATTATGATCGGCGCAAAGGAGGTTTTTCTTCATGTCGAAGATTATCGGCATCGACCTTGGAACGACGAATTCCTGCGTGGCCTTTATGGAAAACGGAAAGGCCGTCATTATACCGAACGCGGAGGGGGGCAGAACCACGCCCTCGATTGTGGCCTTCACCCGCGGCGGGGAGCGTCTGGTCGGCAGCGCAGCCAAGCGTCAGGCGGTAACCAATGCCTCCAGAACCTTCGCTTCCGTCAAAAGGGCCATGGGAACGGATACCCGGTATTCCGTGGACGGCAAATCCTATACCCCGCAGGAGATTTCCGCCATGATCCTGCGGAAGCTGAAGGCGGACGCGGAAAGCTATATCGGGGAGCCTGTTTCGGACGCGGTGATCACGGTGCCCGCCTATTTTTCCGACGCACAGCGCCAGGCTACCAAGGATGCCGGGCTTATCGCCGGGCTGAACGTGCTCCGGATCATCAACGAGCCGACCTCCGCCGCGCTGGCCTACGGCTTCAACAAGGGAGATCCCAAGAAGATCATGGTCTATGATCTGGGCGGCGGCACCTTTGATGTGAGTATTCTGGATATTAATTCCGATACGATTGAAGTGCTGGCCACCGCCGGTAACAATCATCTGGGCGGCGACGATTTTGACCAGTGCATCGTCGGCTTTCTCCTGGATCAGTTTAAAAAGACATACCAGCGGGATCTTTCCGGCGATCCCATGGCCATGCAGCGTCTGGAGGAGGCTGCCGAAAAAGCGAAAATCGAGCTTTCCTCCTCTTCTGAAACCACGATCAATCTTCCCTTCCTGTATCAGGACGCCGGCGGTCCCCGGCATCTGGAGACCGTGCTCACCCGCGCCCGGTTTAACGAGCTGACCGCTCACCTGATCGACGAAACCCGGGGGCCGGTACAACAGGCGATGCAGGATGCCGGGATAACGGCCGCCCAGCTGGACCGGGTGCTTCTGGTCGGCGGCTCCACCCGGATTCCCGCCGTGCAGGAAGCGGTGCGCCGGCTGACCGGAAAGGAACCCTCCCGGGATATCAATCCCGATGAGTGCGTGGCGATGGGAGCCTGCCTGCAGGGCGGCGTTCTCTCCGGGGCGATTCATTCCCTGGTGCTGATCGATGTTACCCCCCTGTCGCTCGGAATCGAGACGCTGGGAGATATTTTTGCCCGGATTATCGACCGGAATACACCGCTCCCCTGCCAGCATTCCCAGGTTTTCACCACGGCCGCCAATTTTCAGACCAGCGTGGAAATCAATGTCCTGCAAGGGGAGCGGGAGATTGCCTCCGCCAATAAATCTCTCGGCAAATTCAGGCTGAACGGCATCCGCCGGGCGCTTCGGGGCGTTCCCCAGATTGAGGTCACCTTTACCATCGATACCAACGGCATCGTCCATGTGACCGCCCGGGATCTGGGAACCAATCATTCCCAGGATATCACGATATCCGGTTCCGGCAATATGAGCCGGGAGGATATCGACCGGGCGATCCGGGATGCTCAGCAGTATGCCGCCGAGGATCAGGAGCGGAAGCGGAACCAGGAAGCCGCCAACGCCCGGGAAGCCCGCCAGAGCCGGAACCGGGAGACCGATTCTCCGAAAGACGGCCGAAACAGCGACGGCCGGAATGAAGACGGCTCCTACGACGTGTAACGGAAAGCGGGGATCGGCATGTTCGGCTATATTACGCCTGTGCTCTCCGCATTGCCGGATGAGCGGAAAAAACGGTATCGCGCGCTGTACTGCGGCGTCTGCCATTCCCTGCTGGCCCGCCACGGACAGGCTGCCCGGGTTACGCTCAGCAACGATCTGACCTTTCTGGCTCTGCTTCTGAACTCCCTCTATGAGCCGGAATGCCGGATGCTTCCCGCCCGGTGCGCGGTTCATCCGCTGCATGCCCGGGACTATCTGCAGTCTTCCCTGATCGATTACGCAGCGGACATGAACGTCCTCCTGGCCTATTACAAGGCGGTGGATCAGGAGCTGGACGAAAAAAGTCCGGCGGCCGGAGCCGCCCGCCACAAGCTGCAGAAGCCCTTTGAACGGGTAGCGGAAGCGTATCCCCGGCAGGCGGAGGAAGTCCGATCCGCCCTGGAGGAAAACTGGCGTCTGGAAAAGACCGAAGCCCCGGAAGTCGATCTTCTGTGCAATCTCTCCGGCCGTATGCTGGGCGCTGTCTTCGTTCCCCGCCCGGAAGATCTCTGGGCCTCCGCGCTCCGGAGCGTCGGGGAAGGCCTGGGCCGCTTCGTCTACTGGATGGATGCCTATGACGATTATGATGCGGACCGGAAAAAAGGCCGGTTCAATCCGCTGACGCCCTACCGAAACCGGGAGGATTACCATTCCTTCAGTCATGACACGCTGGAGCTCTTCATCGCGGAGGCCGCGGAAGCCTTCGAGATTCTGCCCCTGGAACAGGATCTGGATCTTTTGAGAAATATCCTGTACAGCGGTGTATGGCAGCGGTATAATCAATTGGAAGAGAAACGGTTAAAGCAGCATCAGAAGGAGGAAGATCGGCATGCAGAATCGTGACCCGTTTTCCGTTCTCGGGGTTTCCTCCTCCGCCTCAGAGGATGAAATAAAGTCCGCTTACCGTAAGCTGGCCAAAAAATACCATCCGGATCTGAATCCGGGCGATAAAACAGCTGAGGCAAAAATGCGGGAAGTCAACGAAGCCTATACCCAGGCGCTTCAGATTAAAAAGGGCGGCGGCCGTCCTTCCGGTTCCGGCGCCTACGGCTCCTATGGTCCTTACGGTTCTTCCGGCGGTTACGGCGCCGGCGGTTCTTACGGATCCTACGGTTCCTCCGGCTTCAACGGCTCCTCCCGCTCCGGCTATGAAGGCGGCCAGGGATCTCCCTTCGGGGATTTTGACGGCTTTGATCCCTTTTCCGCTTTTTTCGGCGGAGCTCAGCAGCGCCGGCAGGAAACGCAGTTCCGCCGGAGGACCTATGCCAATCCGGATCTGGAAACCGCCGGGCAGTATATCCTGTCCCGCCGCTTTAATGAAGCCATCAACCTGCTGAACCGGGTTCCCGATCACAGTGCGGACTGGCACGCCCTGTACGCGCGGGCCCAGATGGGCATGGGGAACAGGGTTTCCGCCATGGATCACGCGCAGACCGCCTCCCGGATGGCCCCCGGGGACGAGGAATACCGTACGCTGGTGGAAACCCTCGATTCCGGCCGGGAAACCTACCGGCAGACCCGGAGCGCCGGGTATGATTTCCGGTCCGCCATCTGCGCAAATCCCTGTTTGACCTGTTTCGCCGCCAATATGATCCTGAACTGCTGTCTGGGCGGTTTCGGGCGCTTTGGCTTTTGCTGTTGACGGATACATGCTGAATCATCATGGAAAGAAGGGATAAACAATGAGTTTTATGCAGAAAATCAGAGAAGGGCTGTCCCGGTTTATGCAGGGGCGGTACGGAACGGATCAGCTGGGAATGTTCACACTGATCACCGGTCTGGTGCTTTCCCTGATCGCTTCCTTCGCGCGGGTTCCTCTCCTGAGCTTTCTCGGGCTGGGGCTTTATGTGCTGACCCTCTTCCGTATGCTCTCCCGGAATAAGGAGGCCCGGCTGAAGGAAAACCGGCGGTATCTCGCCATTACGGGCGATATACCCGTACAATGCCGTCAGGCATGGAAGCGGTTCAAAAACCGCAAGGATTATAAATATTTCAAATGCCCGAACTGCAAGGTGCTGCTCCGTCTGAAGCGCGGCTGCGGTGAGAAGGAGATTACCTGCGTCCGGTGCGGACATAAGTTCAGTCAGAAAGCGTAACGGATCCCGGTTTCATCCATTCAATCATACTTCAGAAAGGAAGCTGGTTTCATGAGCAGAGTGATCTGGATCGTTCTGGACAGTGTGGGCATGGGAGAAGCGCCGGACGCGGCGGCTTTCGGAGATGAAGGCTGCAATACGATCGGCCATATCATGGAGGTTTTTCCGAATCTGGCCATTCCCAATCTTCGCAGAATCGGCTACGGCAATATTGACGGTATGAAGGGCGTTCCGCCGGTGGAGCATCCGGAAGGAGCCTTCGGCCGCCTGAGGGAAATGAGCGCCGGCAAGGATACCACCATCGGCCACTGGGAAATGGCGGGAATTTATACGCCGAAACCGCTGCCGGTCTATCCCCACGGCTTCCCGGACGAGATTATTAACGCCTTCATCCGGGAAACAGGCGTTCCCGGCATTCTCTGCAATGATGTGGCCTCCGGCACGGAGGTCATCGAACGCCTGGGTGAGGAACACCGCCGGACCCGCAAACCGATCGTTTATACCTCCGCGGACAGCGTTTACCAGATCGCCTGCGACGAGAGCATCTACCCGCCGGAGGAACTGTACCGCATGTGCCGGATCGCCCGGAGCATTCTGACCGGCGATCATAACGTGGCCCGGGTAATCGCCCGTCCCTTTGTGAAAAAGGACGGTCACTTTGTCCGTACCGCCAACCGGCGGGATTTTTCCCGCCTCCCGGACGCAAATAATCTGCTGAACCGGATCCGGGATGCCGGCCAGCAGGTCTTCGCCATCGGCAAGATCGAGGATATCTATGCCGGCGTCGGCATTACCGGCGCAGTGCATACCGTGAACAACGAGGACGGCATGGAGAAAACCATCGCCGCCCTGGATCAGGTGGAAAACGGACTGATCTTCACAAACCTGGTGGAGTTCGATTCCACATGGGGCCATCGCCGGGATGTCTCCGGTTACGCTCACGGGCTGGAGCGCTTTGACGCTGCGCTGGGCCGGCTGATGGAACGGCTGGGAACCTTCCGGGGCCGGCCGAGTCAGGATACGATTGTCATCACGGCGGATCACGGCTGCGATCCGGCCTTCCGCGGAACCGATCATACCCGCGAATATGTGCCCTTCCTGCTCTATGGGAAAGGGATCCGTCCCGGCGTGAACCTGGGAACCGGCGATTCCTTCGCAGATATCGGTGAAACCGTCCGGGAGCTGCTCGGACTGACAGATTCCGCTCCCCTGCCGATCGGAAAAAGCCGTTTCCGCGAGATCACGGCCGGCCCCGCTCCCGTTTTTCATCTCCGGCAGCCCCGTTTCCTGAAGCTGATGGATCTGACCCCCGGAGAAATCACCGGCTTGCTGGATCTGGCCGCCGATCTGAAGGCCCGGAAAAAGGCGGGCATTCCGCATGCGCTTTATCCCGGGAAAAACATCGCCCTGATTTTTGAAAAAACAAGCACCCGTACCCGCTGCGCCTTTGAAGTCGCGGCCCATGATCTGGGAATGCACTGCACGTATCTGGATCCCTCCGGCAGTCAGATCGGCAAAAAGGAAAGCATTGCCGACACTGCACGGGTGCTGGGACGAATGTTTGACGGCATTGAGTACAGAGGCTTTGAACAGCGGATCGTGGAAGATCTGGCGCGCTTTTCCGGAATACCGGTCTGGAATGGACTGACCAATGAGTATCATCCCACCCAGGTGCTGGCGGACTTCCTGACGATCCGGGAGCACTTCGGTTCCCTCTCCGGCGTCAAGCTGGTCTATATGGGGGACGCCCGGTATAACATGGGCAATTCCCTGATGGTGGGCTGTGCCAAAATGGGCATGCATTTTGTGGCCTGCGCTCCGGAGAAATACTGGCCCGATCCCGAACTGATCCGGTCCTGCCGGGAGATCGCGAAAGAAACCGGCGCGGTGCTGGAGCTGAACGCGGATGTGAAGGAAGCCGTATCCGGCGCGGATGTCCTCTATACGGACGTCTGGGTCTCCATGGGAGAAAGCGATGCGGTCTGGGAAGAGCGGATCCGTGATCTGCTGCCCTATCGGGTGACCGCCGGGGTCATGAAGAGCGCTTCCCCGCGCTGCGTGTTCATGCATTGTCTGCCCGCCTTCCACGACCTGAACACATCGATCGGCCGTTCGATTCATGAAAGGTTCGGTCTGGACTGCATGGAAGTAACCGATGAGGTTTTTGAAGGACCTCAGTCCATCGTATTTGACGAAGCGGAAAACCGGATGCATACCATCAAGGCCGTAATGGCGGCCACGCTCTGAGAACAGCCTCCGGACCTCCGCTCTCTGCACGGGAGGTGAAACTGTGGATGATCGTTCGTCCGGCGCCTTTGAAGCCTATCTTTCCCTGCTCCGCCGGGAACAGGAAGACTGGCTGTACCGGAAAGCGCTGGATAAGGTGCAGGTCATTACCCGCAGCATGTCTTCCGGAGAAAAAGACGCCTATCTGAAAAGCGAGTCTTTTCAGAATACCCTGCGGCAGGTGCAGCGAAAGGATCCCGTCTGGCAGGGGCTGAGCCGGAATGAGCTGGTCCGTTCCGCAAACCGGAATGAATTCAACCGTTTAAAACCGATGATTGAAAAGGAGCAGGCTGACGGCCATCCCCTCAGCCTTCCTTTTCTGCGTTCCGTGGACCGGTCTCACCGTTCCCTGGCGCAGGCCCGGGAAGCGGTCTCCCTGGCGGAAGCCGGTAAACCCGCCGCATTCTTTCATGAAAACCGGGAGCGGATTATCCGGAAGCTCGAAGCCCGGATTGAATCCGCCCTGAAAACCCGGGATTTTTCCCCGCTTTATCAGGAAACCGGCCGGGAACTGAATATGGTTTCCGCCTATATGACCTCCGCTTTCTCCCAGGGGCTTTCCCGCGCCGCGATGGCGGTCTGCCTGCATCCCGGCTCCCTCAGCTCGGAGCTGCGCCGGGAGCTGGAGCATGCCTGGCCGGTGCTGGCCTCCTGCCGGCAGATCTGCCTGCCCTCCGGAGAAACGGTCTCCGCCCTGCTGCAGGAGGCGGTCCATCAGGCCCGGAATCAGACGGCCGCGGAGCTGCGCGGGCGCTTCCCCCAAAACCGGATTGAATCGCTGCTGCGCCGGAACCCCGTTCTGCAGAAGAAGCAGCGCCGCCTGGAGGAAAGCCAGCGTAAAAAGCAGCAGCTTCGTTCCGCCCTCCTGCAGGCGATTCCGGAGCACTACCGGGATCTTTATCCTCTGGCCCGCGCGATGCAGCGCCATTTTGTGCTGCATCTGGGCCCCACCAATTCCGGCAAGACCTACGAGGGCATCCAGCGCCTTCACGCGGCACAGAACGGCATCTATCTCGGTCCCCTCCGGCTGCTGGCCGCCGAACAGTTCGAAGCCCTGAATCTGGATGATATCCCCTGTACCCTGGTCACCGGCGAGGAGCAGATTCAGGTACCCTTCAGCCGGGTGCAGTCCTCCACGGTGGAAATGGCGGATATGAATACCGTCTATGATATCGCGGTCATCGATGAATGCCAGATGATTGCCGACCGGGACCGGGGCGGCGCCTGGACGGCCGCCATTCTGGGCCTGCAGGCGCGGGAAATCCATGCCTGCGCTTCTCCGGACGCGGAGGCCCTGCTGACCCGGATCATTCAGGACTGCGGGGATACGCTGACCGTGGTGCGCCATGAGCGCATGACGCCGCTGGAAGTGGAGAAGGATGGCTTTCAGTTTCCCTCCTCCGTTCGTCCCGGGGACGCGCTGATCGTCTTTTCCAAGGCCCGGGTTCATGCCGTGGCCGCGGAGCTGAAGAACCGGGGCTACCGGGTCAGCCTGATCTACGGCGCCCTCCCGCCCGATGTCCGGCGGAATCAGGCGGACCGCTTCATGAAAGGCGAAACGGACGTGGTGGTTTCCACGGACGCCATCGCCATGGGAATGAATCTGCCCATTGAGCGCGTGGTCTTTCTGGAATCGGAAAAATATGACGGGGATATCACCCGCACCCTGACGGACGCGGAAATCAAGCAGATCGCCGGCCGGGCCGGCCGGTTCGGCATCTATGATATCGGCTATGTGAACGCCTTCGGTTTCAAACCGCTGATCGCGCAGGCGCTGGCCCGGCCGCTGCTGCCCCTGACCGAAGGGGTCATCAGCTTTCCCGAAAGTCTGCTGGGGATTCCCCTGCCCCTGACAGATATTATCGCCCAGTGGATGAATATGCAGGACAAGAGCTGTTTCTCCAAGGCCTCCACAGAGCGCATGGCCGGCCTGGCCGCGATGATGGAAACGAAGCGAACCGATAAACGGCTCCTGTACCGTTTTCTCTGCATTCCTTTTGATGAAACGGATCCGGATCTGCTCGCCCGCTGGAAGCTGATGTACCATACGGAGAGCCAGGGGGAACATCTCGATCCCCTCGCGGAAAAGCACCGGGTCCTGATTCCCGAAGAGTGCACCATCGGTATGCTGGACAGTCTGGAAGCGGATTACCGGCGCTGGGACCTTTATTATAACTATACCCGTTTGTTTCTGGACAATCCGCAGCCAATCCTGGAGGAAATCCAGCGGTGCAAGGATCTGATCTCCCAGGGCATCGTGCATATTCTCTCCACCCAGAAGCTTCCCCGCCGGTCCTGCCCTTCCTGCAAACGGCCCCTGCCTTGGAACTGGCCTTTCCGGCACTGCGACAGCTGCTACAGCCGGTCGCATTTTACCCGCTCAAGGCGCTAAAAAAAGGAACGGATGTAATCCGTTCCCGTTTTTTTGCCTTTTCCCGGCTGGTTTCCCGTTTCTCAGTGGAACACGCTCATCAGGAAGCCGGCCGCGATGGCGGAGCCGATCACGCCCGCCACGTTCGGACCCATGGCATGCATCAGGAGGAAGTTGGAAGGATTGGCCTTCTGGCCTTCCCGCTGGGATACCCGAGCCGCCATCGGCACGGCGGATACACCGGCCGATCCGATCAGCGGATTGATCTTTCCGCCGCTGAGCTTGTACATCAGTTTGCCGACCAGCAGGCCGCCCACCGTGCTGAAGGAGAAGGCGATCAGGCCCAGCACCACGATGTAGATGGTCTGCAGGTTCAGGAAGTTGGAGCCCACCATGGTCGCGCCGACGCTGATGCCCAGGAACAGGGTAACGATGTTCATCAGGGCGTTCTGCGCCACGTCGCTCAGCCGTTCCGTCACTCCGGTTTCCTTCAGCAGGTTGCCGAACATCAGGCAGCCGATCAGCGGAGCGGTGGAGGGCAGCAGCAGCACGATGAAGATCGTGACCACGATCGGGAAGATGATCTTTTCGGTCTTGGAAACTTCCCGCAGCTGCTCCATCTTGACGGAGCGTTCCTTTTCGGTGGTCAGCGCCCGCATGATCGGGGGCTGAATCATGGGGATCAGCGCCATGTAGCTGTAAGCCGCCACGGCGATCGGTCCCAGCAGATGGGGCGCCAGCTTGGTGGTGGTCAGGATGGCCGTGGGGCCGTCCGCGCCGCCGATGATGCCGATGGAAGCGGCTTCATTGCCGTTGAAGCCCAGCAGGGTCGCGCCGAAGAAGGCGAAGAATACGCCGAACTGCGCCGCCGCGCCCAGCAGCAGGCTCTTGGGGTTGGAAATCAGGGGCCCGAAGTCCGTCATCGCGCCGATGCCGATGAAGATCAGGCAGGGATAGATACCGGCCTTGACGCCGATATACAGGATATCGATCAGTCCGCCGTGAGCCATGATATGGCCGTAGCTGTGATAATATTGGCCGCCTTCCTTCAGGAATTCGTCCCACAGCTCCTGATGGTACAGCGCGTTGCTGAAGCCGCCCAGCACGCTGACGTTCGCCAGCAGGCAGCCCACCGCGATGCCGACCATCAGCAGCGGCTCATACTGTTTCTTGATGCCCAGATACAGCAGAACACAGGAAATGGCGATCATGACCAGGGCTTTCCAGCCGTCCGGCGAGGTGATGATCTGCGCAAAACCGGATTCTGTAACCAGGCTTCCGAGGGATTCCAACATATCTCTTTTCCTCCTCTTAACCCAGTACGATCAGCGGTGCGCCGGTATCCACCTTCGCGCCAACCTCCGTCAGCACCTGTACCACCGTCGCGTCATGGGGAGCCATGATCTCGTTTTCCATCTTCATGGCTTCGAGCACAGCCAGCACTTCGCCGCCCTTGATTGCCTGGCCGGCGGTAACATTGACCTTCACGATGGTTCCGGGCATGGGAGATGTCACCTGTTCGCCGGCGGCCGCGACGGGAGCGGCGGCAGCAGGAGCCGGCGCCGCGACGGGCGCGGCCGGGGCGGCCGCGGGAGCGGCGGGCGCCGGCGCATAGGCTTCGTATTCGTCCAGAATCATGGCTTCGCCCTGATTCACTTCCACTTCATAGGTTTTTCCCTTGAGGGTAACTTTGTACTTCATGGTTTATTTGACCTCCTTGATGGATACGAACCGAAGCTCGTTCAGGGGTTTCTGCAGTTTGTCCGCCACGATGGCCATGATCATGGCCGCATCCCGGGGATCGGTGTCATAAATTTTGACCTCTCCGGCGCTACCGGGAGCCAGAGCCGCCTTTTTCGCGGGAACCGCGGGAGCCGGAGCGGCAGCGGCCGGAGCCGCCGCGGTCTTCTTCGCTTTGTTCTTGCTGACCATGATCTTGCCTACCAGAATGACCACATACATCAGCAGGATCAGTCCGATAAACACGACGAGATAGCCCAGTCCGCCGTCCAGCAGCGCGGTACCGACATCCAGCATTTCGCCTTTCACGGCAATGGAAGCAGTTTCAGTCATTTCGCTCCCTCCTTATGCCTCTTCGATGGTATATTTGACCACCTTTTCGCGGTTCGCCTTGCGGTCCTTCAGGAACTTCTCGGCCTGCGCCGGGAAACAGATCCAGCTCATCAGATCCTCTTCGGTCTCGGCCAGATCGCCCAGGGCTTCCTTCGCCTTTTTGAAGTCCTCGCCGGTACGCTTGCTGTCCTCGATCCGGCAGTCCACAGGCTTGCCGCCCTGGCCCAGGATCTTGGCTTCCAGCTCGGCGTTCACGGGAGCCGGCGCGATACCGTATTCGCCTTTGAAATAGTTCTTGACTTCGTTGCTGATGTTCTTGTACCGCTCGCCGACCAGTACGTTGGTCACGGCCTGGTTGCCCACCATCTGGCTCAGGGGGGTTACCAGCGGCGGATATCCGAGATCCTTTCGGACCGCGGGAATCTCCAGCAGCGCCTCGTCAAACTTGTCCATGGCGTTCATGTCCTTCAGGTTGGCGATCATGTTGGACAGCATGCCGCCGGGGACCTTGTAGACCAGAGCCTGGCTGTCGGTGGCCATGCTCTTGGGATTGATCATCCCGTTGTCCACGTACTTCTGCTTCACAGGCTTGAAGAAGTCGTTGACCTGATTGATCACCTTTTCATCCAGTCCGGACTCAATGCCGTACTGCTGCAGCGCGTAGAACATGGTCTCCGTCGCCGCCTGGCTGGTGCCGTTGGAGAAGCAGCTGGTCGCCGTATCAATGACGTCGACGCCGCTCTCGATCGCCTTGGTCAGGGTCATATAGGCCATCCCGGTGGTGCAGTGGGTGTGCAGAATCACCGGCACATTGCCCACGGCATCCTTGATGCCCTTGATCAGGTGCTCCGCTTCGTAGGGGCTCATCGTACCGGCCATATCCTTCAGACAAAGGGTGTCGAAGCCCATCTTCACCAGCTGCTTGCACATCTCCACATATTTTTCAACGGTGTGGACGGGGCTCTGGGTATAGCTGATGCAGCCGGAAGCAATCGTCCGCTTCGTGGCAAACTTCTTCGTGGCATCCAGGGCGGTGCCCAGGTTGCGGAAATCGTTCAGCGCGTCAAAAATCCGGATGATGTCGATTCCGTTCTTGATGCTCAGTTCCACAAACTTTTCCACCACATCATCATGGTAGTGCTTGTAGCCCAGCAGGTTCTGACCCCGCAGCAGCATCTGCAGCCGGGTGTTGGGCATCTTTTTCCGGATGTTCCGCAGCCGTTCCCAGGGATCCTCTCCCAGATAGCGGAGGCAGGAGTCAAAAGTAGCGCCGCCCCAGCATTCAACGGAATAATACCCGGCCTTGTCCATCACCGGCAGAATTTCTTCGAAATCCGCGTACGGAAGTCGGGTCGCCATCAGGGACTGATTGGCATCCCGCATTACAGTTTCAGTAAACTGAACTTTTCTCATGAGCAAAACTCCTATCCGTTTTCGTACATACGGGATGCCGTTCCTTGGCGGAACGGCATCCCAGGGTATTTATTTCGGGCTTTCGGCTTACAGCTGCGGACCGGCGGCTACCAGCGCCTTGCCGGCTTCGTTGCTCTCGTACTTCACGAAGTTCTTGATGAACCGGCCGGCCAGATCCTTCGCCTTGGTCTCCCATTCGGTGGGATCCTTGTAGGTGTCGCGGGGATCCAGAATTCCGGAATCCACGCCCTTCAGCTCGGTGGGAACCTCAAAGTTGAAGTAAGGAATGGTCTTGGTGGGCGCGTTCAGAATATCCCCGTCCAGGATCGCGTCGATGATGCCGCGGGTATCCTTGATGGAGATGCGCTTGCCGGTGCCGTTCCATCCGGTGTTGACCAGATAGGCCTTGGCGCCGCTCTTTTCCATCTTCTTCACCAGCTCTTCCGCATACTTGGTGGGATGCAGCTCCAGGAAGGCCTGGCCGAAGCAGGCGGAGAAGGTCGGGGTGGGCTCGGTGATGCCGCGCTCGGTGCCGGCCAGCTTCGCGGTGAAGCCGCTCAGGAAGTAATACTTGGTCTGCTCGGGCGTCAGCACGCTGACGGGGGGCAGCACGCCGAAGGCGTCCGCGCTCAGGAAGATCACGTTCTTCGCGTCGGGGCCGGCGGAAACCGGATTCACCTTCTTGACGATCTTCTCGATATGCTCGATCGGATAGCTGACGCGGGTATTCTCGGTCACGCTCTTGTCGGCAAAATCGATCTTTCCGTTCTCATCCACGGTCACGTTCTCCAGCAGCGCGTCGCGGCGGATGGCGTTGTAGATGTCCGGCTCGGAATCCTTGTCCAGGTTGATGACCTTGGCGTAGCAGCCGCCTTCGAAGTTGAACACGCCGTTATCGTCCCAGCCGTGCTCGTCATCACCGATCAGCAGGCGCTTGGGATCGGTGGACAGGGTGGTCTTGCCGGTACCGCTCAGGCCGAAGAAGATGGCTGTGTTCTTGCCTTCCATATCGGTGTTGGCGGAGCAGTGCATGGAAGCAATGCCCTTCAGCGGCAGGTAGTAGTTCATCATGGAGAACATGCCCTTCTTCATCTCGCCGCCGTACCAGGTATTCAGGATCACCTGCTCCCGGCTGGTGATGTTGAAGGCCACGGCGGTCTCGGAGTTCAGGCCCATTTCCTTATACTGATCCACCTTGCCCTTGGACGCGGCGTACACCACGAAGTCCGGCTTGAAGGCGGCCAGCTCTTCCTCGGAAGGCTGAATGAACATGTTCTTCACGAAATGAGCCTGCCAGGCCACTTCCATGATGAAGCGGACGGCCATCCGGGTGTCCTTGTTGGCGCCGCAGAACGCGTCCATCACAAACAGGCGCTTGCCGCTCAGTTCCTTCTGAGCCAGTTCCTTCAGAATCTTCCAGTTGCCCTCGCTCAGGGGATGGTTGTCGTTCTTGTATCCTTCGGTGGTCCACCACACGGTGTCCTTGGAGTTTTCATCCATGACAATGTACTTGTCTTTGGGGCTCCGGCCGGTGTAGATGCCGGTCATAACGTTCATGGCGCCCAGCTCGGTCAGCTGGCCTTTGTCATAGCCCGTCAGTTCCGGTTTGTTTTCCTCTGCGAAGAGGACTTCATAGGAAGGGTTGTGTACGATCTCGGTTGCGCCGAGAATGCCGTATTGAGAAAGATCAACGGATGCCATGGGAAAAACCTCCTCATTATAATATCGTGACACGGGCGGTCGAATGGATTCTCAACCTCACCCAATTTCTTTTATTTCTGTGTTCTTCCCCTTTTTCCTGCTTTGCGGAAAAATTTTTTTGAGGGTTTTATTTACGGTCCTCGATTTCCCGCTCCAGTTTCTCTGCCAGCTCATCCAGGCTCATGACCGCGGTCTGATCCGTTGCCCGGTCACGGACGGATACATTGCCCTCCGCGATCTCTTTTTCGCCGATGATCACCATGTAGGGCACCTTGTCCTCCTGGCGGGCATAGCGGATCTTGTACCCGATCTTCTCATTCCGCTCGTCCAGCTCGCTGCGGATCCCGCGCGCCATCAGCGCCCGGTTCACCTTCGCGGCATATTCCATGCTCTTGTCGCTGACCGGCAGCACCTTCACCTGCACGGGGGCCAGCCAGAGCGGGAATACGCCCTTGGTTTCCTCGATCAGGTAGGCCATAAAGCGGTCCAGAGAGCCCAGAATCGCCCGGTGCAGCACCACGGGGGTCTTCTCCGTGCCGTCCTGGTCAATGTATTTCAGATTGAATTTGGCCGGCAGGCAGAAGTCCAGCTGGCAGGTACTCAGCGTATACTCGGCGCCGATGGCGGGCTTCACGTTCACATCCAGCTTGGGGCCGTAGAAGGCCGCTTCGCCGATCTCCTCCGTGAAGTGGATTCCCAGCTCCGTCAGCACCTCCCGCAGAGCGCTTTCCGCCTTCTCCCACATGGCGTCGTCCTGATGGTACTTGACCTTGTCCTCCGGATCCCGCAGGCTCAGCACGCAGCGGTAGTCGGTGATATTGAAATCCTTATAGACGTCGAAGATCAGGTCCACCACGCTGCTGACCTCGTCCTTGATCTGATCCGGAGTCACGAACAGATGGGCGTCGTTCTGGCAGAAATGTCTGCCCCGCTCGATTCCCTTCAGGGTTCCACTGGGCTCAAACCGGAAGTCATGGGCGATTTCGCCGATCCGGATGGGCAGATCCCGGTAGCTGTGCAGACGGTTCGCATAGATCATCATATGATGAGGGCAGTTCATCGGACGGAGCACGAAGCTTTCCCCTTCGACCTCCATCGCCGGGAACATATTTTCCTTGTAGTGTTCCCAGTGACCGCTGGTGCGGTACAGATCCACGGTGCCGACGCAGGGGCTCATCACGTGCTGATAGCCCAGCATCCGTTCCTTTTCCTTAATATAGTTTTCCAGCTCCTGCCAGATGGTGTATCCCTTGGGCAGGAACATGGGCAGGCCCTTGCCGATCAGATCGTCTGTCATGAACAGCTGCATTTCGCGGCCGATCCGGCGGTGATCCCTGGCCTTGGCTTCCTCCACCTGGCGCTCGTATTCCTTCAGCTCGTCCTGGGTCCGGAAAGCGACGCCGTTCAGCCGGGTTAGCATCTTGTTCTTCTGATCGTTTTTCCAGTAGGCGCCGGACAGGGCCGTCAGTTTGAAGGCTTTCAGGGCCTTGGTATAGGTCAGGTGCGGGCCGACGCACATATCGATATAGTCGCCCTGCTGATAGAAGGTGATCACCGCGTCCTCATCCAGATCGTCGATATGCTCGACCTTATAGATTTCCCCGCGGTCCTTCATCAGCTGGATCGCTTCCTTCCGGGGCAGCGGATATACCTTGAAGGGCAGGTTCTCCTTCACGATTTTCTGCATTTCCTGCTCGATGGCCGGCAGATCCTCATCCGTCAGCTTCACGTCGCCCAGATCGATATCGTAGTGGAAGCCCTTCTCCGTTGCCGGGCCGTAGGCGAAATGCGCGTCCGGATAAAGCCGCTTAACCGCCTGGGCCATGATGTGAGCCGCCGAATGCCGCAGAACCTCCAGTTCCATCTCCTCCGGACATTCCGCTGTGTGACCGTCGTTGTAGATGATTTTCATGGGTACCCTCCTTTTTCTTTCCGGGCGGGATAAGTAAAAAGCATCCGCCCTGACATCGTTCGTGCCGGGACGGATGCTTTAATCAGCATTCGCGGTTCCACCCTGCTTGTTTTGCAACCACTCATTCATGCCGAAATCGGACGGCCGCCGCTCCCCGTCCGGGAATGGTATCCGTGCAGCGCCGCCTGCGGGTTTCCACCCTCCCCACTCTCTGTAAGAGCGGACAGCTGCCGGCATGTTTCCCTTCATCCGGAAAGATGAACAGAGTATAGCATTTCCGCAGAGGAAAATCAACGGGAAAATTTATCTCAGTCCTTGTCGTAATTCACAACCAGGCTGAAATCGGGAGCCTTCAGGCTCGCGCCGCCGATCAGGCCGCCGTCGATTTCGGGCTGCGCCATCAGGCCCTTGACGTTCTTGGGATTCATGCTTCCGCCGTACTGAATGCGGATGGCGTCTCCCGCCTTGGCGCCGTATTTCCGGGCAACCGCCTTGCGGATCACGCCGATGGTCTCGTTGGCCTGCTCGTCCGTTGCGGTCAGACCGGTGCCGATCGCCCATACGGGTTCATAGGCGATGACCAGATTGCTGGCCTGTTCCTCGGTCAGTCCGTTCAGCGCGATCAGCGTCTGGTATTCAACCAGTGCGTCCGTATATCCGGCTTCCCGCTCTTCCTTGTTTTCGCCGACGCACAGAATCACCTTCAGGCCGGCTTCCACCGCGGCCAGCACCCGCTTGTTCACGGTCTTGTCGGTTTCACCGAAGTACTGGCGGCGCTCGCTGTGCCCGATGATCACGTATTCCACGCCGCAGGCTTTCAGCATATCCGCGCTCAGCTCGCCGGTGAAGGCGCCGCTCTTGGCCCAGTGCACGTTCTCCGCGCCCAGATGAATGTTGCTGCCTTCGGCCGCTTCCTTCACCGCGGCAAAATCCACCGCGGGAACGCAGACAACCACGTCGCAGGCGGCATCCTTCACCAGGGGCTTCAGCTCGGTAACCAGCGCTTTGGCTTCATCCGGGGTCTTGTTCATTTTCCAGTTTCCGGCAATAATGGCTTTACGCATAATCATCTGTCCCTTTCTGTAAATGGAATCTTATTTGTCGTCCAGGCACGCAACGCCGGGCAGGGTCTTGCCTTCCAGGAATTCCAGGGAGGCTCCGCCGCCGGTGGAGATATGGGTCATCTTCGCGCCCAGGCCCATCTGTTCCACAGCCGCGGCGCTGTCGCCGCCGCCGATGATGGTCACGGCTTCGCTGTCCGCCATGGCCTGCGCCACGGACAGGGTGCCCTTTGCCAGCACGGGGTTCTCAAATACGCCCATGGGTCCGTTCCACACAACGGTCCTGGCGGCCTTGACAGCCTCCGCGAACAGTGCGGCGGTCTTCGGTCCGATATCCACGCCTTCCATATCCGCGGGAATCTTGTCCGCGTCGGTCACCACCGTATCCACGGGGGCGTCGATGGGATCCGGGAACGCCTTGACGCACACGGTGTCGATCGGGAGCAGCAGCTTGACGCCCTTTTTCTCCGCCTTGGCCATCATCTCGGTGCAGTAATCGATCTTGCTCGCGTCCAGCAGGCTCTTGCCCACTTCATAGCCCTTCGCCTTCAGGAAGGTGAAAGCCATGCCGCCGCCGATGATCAGGGTATCCACCTTTTCCAGCAGATTGTTGATCACGTTCAGCTTGTCCTCGATCTTGGCGCCGCCCAGCACCGCCACGAAGGGACGGTCCGCGTTCTCCAGCGCTTTGCCCATGATGGACAGCTCCTTGCCGATCAGATATCCGGCAACGTTGGGGCTGGTATAAGCGGTCACGCCCGCGGTGGAGCAGTGCGCGCGGTGGCAGGAGCCGAAAGCGTCATCCACATACGCGTCCGCCAGGGAAGCCAGCTCTTTGCTGAACTCCTCGACGTTCTTGGTTTCTTCCTTGCGGAAACGGGTGTTCTGCAGCAGCACGACGTCGCCGTCCTTCATTGCCGCAACGGCCGCCTTCGCGTTCTCGCCCACAACGTTATCGTCATTGGCAAAGACAACATTCTTTCCCAGCAGTTCGGACAGCCGGACCGCCACCGGAGCCAGGGAGAATTTCTCTTCCGGACCGTTCTTCGGCTTGCCCAGATGACTGCACAGGATCACCTTGCCGCCGTCCGCGATCAGCTTCTGAATGGTAGGCAGCGCCGCCACAATACGCTTGTCGTTGGTGATCTTCCCGTCTTTCATGGGAACGTTGAAATCGCAGCGGACAAGAACCCGTTTGCCTTGGACCTGGATGTCGTCAATCGTCTTCTTTGCCATGATAAACCACTCCTTTTAATCATTGTAGAATACTCTCTATTGCAAAGCCCCTGCCGGGGCAGGCAATCATGCCTTCAGGATGCTCAGCATCCGGGCGGCGGCTCCCTCGTCGGTGGCCAGCATCGCGTGATGGGAGTGCCGGGTGACAGAGATGACCGCTTCCGCCTTGGAGGCCCCCGCCGCCACCGCGATCATGCGGCAGGTCGGTTTCAGCCGGGCCGGATCCACGCCGAAGCTGGCGGATGCCAGCAGGCAGCGGCCTTCCAGATCGTAATAGGATCCGATGCTCTCCCCGGCGGCGTGTTCGCTCATCAGACGGTTCTGAACCTCCCGGCTCAGCTTCTGATTCCGCACGGCTTCCTCCGCGCGGCCGATTCCGTGCAGAATGACGTCAGCCCGTTCCAGAAGCTCCAGTACCTCGCTGACTTCCGGCACCTTCCGCATCTCCTGCATGGTCTGCGCGTTGATCCGGTCCGGCAGATGGATCAGGCGGTAATGCCCTCCCAGTCGGCCGGCGATTTCCTCCGCCAGGGTGTTGGCCTGCAGCTCCACCGAGCGCCCCAGCCCGCCCCGGGCCGGTACGACCATCACGTTCAGCGGGCTCTGCGGCTGCAGATTCCGTGCCACGGCCGCGATGCTTCTTCCCCCGGTCACCGCCAGGGTGTTGCCGCTCTGCAGAAGCATCCGCAGCCTTCCCGCGCAGACGCGGCCCACGTCGTTCAGCACCTGCCCGTCCTCATCCGCGTTGCCGGGAGCAATCATCACCCGGTCGATGCCCAGAGCCTGGCTCAGCCGCTGTTCCATCTCCGTCAGCCCGCTCATGGCCCGGGAAAACTCTCTGGCCGCCTCCAGCACCTCTCCCGCCCTGGGAGTCAGATTCATGCCGGAAGGATCCAACGATACATAGCCCAGCTCCCTGAGCAGCGCGGCCGCGTTGCGTATTTCGCGCTCCGGCAGATTCAGCCGGGCCGCCAGCTGCCTCCGCCCGACGGGCTGCAGAGCCGAGATCCGTTCCAGAATCAGAGCCCGGCGGGTCATTTCCTCCGTCAGATCGGGAGCCAGCCTGCGCATCATCTGAATCAGGTCAGCGTCCATCGGCTCCCTCCTTTCCGGTTCGGGCGGGACAAAAACCAGCCCGCGGGTCCATCCATGTCCCGGAAAATCTTATCACAAGGGATTCTTCCCCGCAAGCCTTTTTTGTTTCTCCTCAGACCCGGATCATCTCCGTGCCTTCCAGCGCCCGGCGGATCATTTCCTCTCCGTCCAGCCGGCTTTCTCCCTCCAGGATCTTTTCCATTTTCGGTTTTGTGGCCGGATGCCGCGGGGTGAACACGGTGCAGCAATCCTCAAAGGGGAGCGAGGATATCTCCAGGGTCCCGATCTTCCGGGCCACCTCGATGATCTCGCTCTTGTCGAAGCCGATCAGCGGCCGGAACACCGGCATCTCCGCCACCGCGTCCGTAGTTCCCAGCGCCTGCATCGTCTGGCTGGCCACCTGGCCGATGCTTTCCCCGGTGATCAGCGCCTCGCATCCCTCCTGCCGGGCGATCCGCTCGGCGATCCGCATCATATATCGCCGCATAATCAGCGTGGTATATTCCTCGGGGCATTTTTCATGGATCGCCATCTGGATCTCCGTGAAGGGCACCACAAATACCTTGATTCCGCAGCAGCTGAAGCTCAGCTTCCGGGCCAGATCCAGCACCTTTTCCTTTGCCCGGTCGGAGGTATAGGGATAGCTGTGAAAATGCACCGCGTTGATCTGCACGCCCCGCTTGGCGATCATCCAACCCGCGACGGGACTGTCGATACCGCCGCTGAGCAGCAGCGTGGCGTTCCCGTTGGTTCCCACGGGCATGCCGCCCACAGCGGGGATTTCCCGAACGTACAGATACGCCTTATCCCGGATCTCGATATTCACGGCGTGCTCCGGCTGATGTACGTCCACCTTCAGGTTCGGGTTGGCCTGCAGAATCCGGTATCCGACTTCCTCGTTGATGGCCGGGGAATTCATGAAATAGCGCTTGTCGCTTCGACGGGCCATCACCTTGAAGGTGCCCTTCAGATCCCGGGTCATGGCGATCGCCTGATCACAGACCGCGTCAAAATCCTCCTTCGGCATTTCCAGCGCCGGGCTCACGCTGTGAACGCCGAATACCTGGGTCACCCGCTGGATGCAGGTTTCCAGGTCGCTGAAGCCTTTTACAAAAATACGGCCGTCGCTGACCCAGACCTCCGCGCCCAGTCCCCGTACCGCATAACGGATTTTGCGGACCAGCGCCCGGATAAAATAAGGCCGGTTCAGTCCTTTCAGAAAAATTTCCCCGTATCGGACCAGCAATAAATCCTGCATCGTCTGTTTCCTCCGGTTCAGCGTCTCGTGTATTTTTTCAGCATTTCATACTGAGCGCTCAGGCGCTCCGCGGTATATCGGATTTCTTCCTCTGTGGTATCCGGGCTCAGGCTGAAGCGCAGAGAGCAGTCCGCAACGGAAACCGGCACGCCCATAGCCCGGAGCACGGGGGAAATTTTCTGTTTCCGGCTGGCGCAGGCGCTCCCGGCGGATACCAGGATGCCGTCTCCCTCCAGCGCGAAGAGCATCGTCTGGCTTCGGACCGGCGGAAAAGCCGCGTTCAGAATATGCGGCGCGCAGGCGTCCTCCCGGTCGGTGGGGCTGTTGATCACCGCTCCGGGAATCGCTTCCTTCACCAGCGACTCCAGCAGGTCCCGCAGGCGCCGCATCCGGTCGCAGGCGCCGGGATCCCAGGACCGGACCGCTTCCCCCAGGGCCAGAATGCCGAAGGTATTTTCCGTTCCGGAGCGAAGATTTTCCTCCTGTCCGCCGCCGAACAGAATCGGCCGGACTTTGCAGTCCCTGCGCAGAATCAGGGCGCCGGTTCCCTTCAGACCGTGAATCTTGTGTGCCGACAGCGCGTAGCTCTGCAGACCCAGCCGGTTAAACCGCACCGGCATCCGCAGAAATCCCTGTACGCCGTCCGCGTGAAACCAGGCGTCCGGACAGATCCGGTTTCGCAGGGCGCTGATGGTTTCCAGCGGTTCCGCGGCGCCCGTTTCATTGTTTACCTGCATGACCGCGATCAGCGCCACGTCCCCGTCCAGCATGTTCTCCAGCGCGCCGCAGTCCGCCGCTCCTCCGGGACCGGCCGGGATTTCCTCCACCCGGTGTCCCATGCGCTCCAGCGCTTCCCGGCAGGCGGATACCGCCGGATGCTCCACTGAGGAGATCAGCACACGCCCGGGCTTTCGCCATCCCTGCATGCAGCCCAGCAATGCCAGATTATCCGCTTCCGTCCCTCCGGAGGTGAAAATAACCTTCTGTCCCTCCGCGCCGGCGGCGTTCAGAACCGCCTCCCGCACCGAAGCCATTTCCTTCTGGATCTCCAGCGCCGGCTGATATAAAGCGGATGGATTGTACCATCCGCTTTCCATCGCCCGCATCACCCGGGCCCGCACGGCCTCCGAAGGTCTCGTCGTGGCGCTGTTGTCAAGATAAACCTTCATCTTTTACTCCTGATACACGCCCCGGGGAATATACTGTTTAATATAATCCACCATTTCCTCGCTGGGCTCAAAAATAATCATTTTCTTGTCGGTATCCTTGGTGAAGTAGAAGTAATACAGCTCCGCTTCCCGGTTCAGGAACCAGTTCATCCGCTTGATCCCGGGCATATTCAGATAGCGCTGGAAGCTGGGAGAAGTAACCTTTCCGAAGCTCTCCACGTTCCGTACATTCAGGCTGCCCAGAGATTTGCGCTTTTTGTTGTTATAGACTTCCGCGAAATCCAGCGCGCCGTTGGTAAAGGTGTACTCATACTCCGTCAGAAGCCGGTCATGGAAAAAATAGGTATAGGCGGCGACACCGCCGGATACCACGATAAATATCAGCGACATCCAGTTGAAATTCGTGGTCAGCGTGCCCAGCATCATGGCGGCGAACAGGGCGCCGGCGATGATAATGATCCAGCTGAGATAGTATACGATTTTATTGATCGTATTATTGTGTTTGACAACAACCTCTTCCTTAAAATGATCCATGGCCATGGCCGCTTCCTCCTTTGATCAATTGTTTCTGTCCAGCAGGCTTTCCGCCAGCTGCCTGTGAATCCGGCTGTCCAGTCCCAGCCGGTCCAGCGCTTCCTTCGCCAGCCGGATCTGGCCCGCCGCGTCCAGCCGGGTTTCATCGATCCCTCTGAACGCCACCCAGGTCATCTTCTTCTGTTCCGCGTCCAGACCGGTTCGTTTGCCCATTTTTTCCGGATCTCCGATCACGTCCAGCAGATCATCCGTCATCTGGAAGGCCATGCCGAAATGATACCCGAAGCATCGTCCGTCTTCAATGGCTTCCGTTCCGGCCCCCGCCAGGATCAGTCCGGCTTCCACCGCCGCCTCGATCAGATCCGCCGTTTTATGGGAGTGAATATAGGTCAGCGTCTCCTCCGTCGGTTCCTGATCCTCCGAGGATACGTCGACGGACTGTCCGCCGATCATGCCCGAAACACCGGCATGCCGCAGGATGCAGAACATGGCCCGGGCGCCGAGGGCATCTTTCCGTTCCGCCGCGCTGCGGGCCATCAGCTCCGCCGCGCAGTTCAGCAGTCCGTCCCCCGCCAGAATGGCTCCGGCTTCTCCGTAGACCATATGACTGGTGGGCCGCCCCCGGCGCAGATCGTCATTGTCGAGGGCAGGCAGATCGTCGTGAATCAGGCTGTAGGTATGAATCATCTCCAGCGCGCAGGCGAACGGCATGGCTTCCTCCGCGCTGCCACCGGCCATTTCACAGCTGGCCAGGAGCAGAACAGGCCGAAGTCTTTTCCCGCCCGCTTCCAGGCTGTAGCGCATAGCCTCCTCCAGCTTGTCCGGCATGGGTCCGAGGGAATGCAGCCGCGGACTCAGATTCCGGTTGACCAGATCCCTGTATTCTTCAAAGCTCTTCATGGCGCTGCCTCCAGAGGCTGTTCGTTTTCGCCCTCCGGTCCGCTTTGCAGGATCGTCAGCCGGCGGGTCAGATCCTTCAGTTCATGATCCAGCCGGTTCAGCTCCTTCATACCTTCCTCATACCGGCGTACGGAATCCTCCAGCGGCAGCTTTCCTTCCTCGATATCGGAAATAATGGCCTGTACCCGCTGCAGGCTTTCTTCAAACCCGGCTTTATTCTCTTCCATTCGGGCTCTCCCTTCTGCTCACGTCCACCCATCCGTCCGAGAAACGGATGGACAGCTCCTGTTTTTTCCTTGCGGCCTCCGCGGAGGTAATCATCCGATCCCCCGGGGCATAAATCAGGGCGTATCCGCGATCCAGAACTCCCAGCGGATTCAGGGCACTCAGTTTCTCCGCGGCGGCGGTCAGGCGGATTCGTTCCTGTTCCAGCCGGCGCTCGGACACCCGCCGCAGGCGTTCCGTTTCAGACCGAAGTCTGTTTTTCTCATTCTCCATCCGGAAGTTCATGGCATGGTTCAGCCTGGCCAGAGCCAGCTCGGTTCGGCTCAGAAGGCCGCTGATCCTCCGCTCGGGCGACAGGGCGGACAGACGGATCCGGGATGCCGCGATCTGCTGCTCCGCGGCCCGGATCTTTTCCGCGCCGGCACGCTTCAGATTCGTCCGGATCAGGTTCAGCCGGTGTTCCAGCTCTTTCCGGTCGGGAAAAACGATTTCCGCGGCGTTGCTGGGCGTGGAAGCTCTCACATCCGCCGCCAGATCACAGATCGAGGTATCGATCTCGTGACCCACTCCGGATACGACGGGCAGCCGGCTTTCAGCGACCGCCCGGGCTACGCATTCCTCATTGAAGCACCACAGATCCTCCGGGGATCCGCCGCCCCGGCCGACAATAATCACATCGACCCCGGGCAGCCGGTTCGCTTTCCGGATCCCCTCCGCGATCTCCTCCGCGGCTCCCGCGCCCTGCACAGCCGAAGGAATTACCACGATCGGAATGGCAGGATTCCGCATCCCGGACACGTTCAGAATATCGTGGATCGCCGCTCCGCTGGCTGAGGTAACCACCGCCACTTTACGGGGCACCATGGGCAGAGGCTTTTTCCGTGCCGGGTCAAAGAGCCCTTCCTGATCCAGCCGGCGCTTCAGCGCCTCAAACCGGAGATACAGATCCCCCAGGCCCGCGCTTCGCATCCCGGTGACGTAAAGCTGGCAGGATCCGTTTCGGGGATAGACATCCACATAGCCCGTGACGGCCACGGAATCCCCGTCCTTCGGCCGGATCTGGCTGCGAAACGTGTTCTGGCGGAACATGACGCAGCTGACGCTGGCTTCCGCGTCCTTCAGGGAAAAATACCAGTGTCCGGAAGCGATATGATGCCTGAACCCGCTGATTTCTCCCTTCACGGTCACATTCCGGAGCCGGAGATCCTTCCGGATCGTGTCCGCGATCGTCAGATTCAGCTCGGAAACCGTTATTTCCGCGCTTCCGTACACAGCGCCAACTTCCTTTCAGCCGCTTCGGCGGTATTGTCCAGCAGCATGGTGATGGTCATCTTTCCGACGCCTCCGGGCACCGGAGTAATCCATCCGGCCACTTCCCGGACCGCCTCGAAATCCACGTCCCCGCAAACCTTTCCGTTCACCCGGTTGATGCCTACGTCGATCACAACGGCGCCGGGCTTCACCAGATCCGCGGTGACAAGACCGGCTTTCCCGACCGCCGCCACCAGAATATCCGCCCGGCGGGTATGCTCCGCCAGATTCCGGGTCCGGCTGTGGCATATGGTTACGGTGCAGTTTTCCTGCAGGAGCAGCATTGCCATGGGTTTTCCCACGATATTGCTGCGGCCGATCACAACCGCTTCCTTTCCGTTCAGATCGATTCCGGTCTGACGGATCATATACAGGGCGCCCTTCGGCGTACAGGCTACGACACCTTTTTCCCCGGTCATCATACGGCCGGCGTTCATCAGATGAAAACCGTCCACATCCTTCTCAGGCAGGATTTTAGCCAGAGCGGCGCTTTCATTCAGATGCTTCGGCAGCGGAAGCTGGACCAGAATGCCGTGAATCCGGTCGTCCGCGTTCAGCCGGCAGATCTCCGCCTCCAGCGCCTCCTGGCTGGTGCTTTCCGCCATCCGGATGGTTTCGCTGTGAATACCGACCTCCGCGCAGCCGTTTTCCTTATTGCGCACATAGATCTCGCTGGCAGGATCGTTCCCCACTAAAATCACTGCCAGTCCGGGCTGCATTCCCTGACGGGTCAGCTTTTCCACCCTGCAGGCAATATCCTTTCGCAGCGTTTCGGAAAACTTTTTTCCGTCCAGTATCTGTGCGCTCATTTCTTTTCCTCCCCGCCATCAGTTTTCAGGACCTTCTGCCGTCCGATCAGCGCTGTGCCCACCGCGTTATCCCCGCTCAGCGCCGGATCGCCGAAAACCGGTTCCGGCGCCTCCCGGAGCGCGGCGCATCGTTCCGTCAGCAGGCGTCTGTACAGTGCGGAAGACGCCACGCCGCCGGTAATCAGCGCCCGTTTCATGCCGGTCCGTTTCCGTCCGGCCCGCAGCATGCGGGCGGTGCTTCTCGCCAGCAGATCATAGACTTCCCGGGCCAGATCCTCCGGAGCCGCCGTCCCGTTCAGGATCCAACGCTGCGCCTGGCTTTCCGCCCCGCTGAAGTGGCAGAAAAGATCCTCCCCGGCCATGCTGGCTCCCAGCTTTCCGGTGCTCTCTCCCTTTTCCGCCAGGCATTCCAGTTCCGGCCCGGAGGGAAAAGACAGTCCCAGCGCGACGCCGACCCGGTCCACCAGCTGTCCGGCGTGCAGGTCCATGCTTCCGCCGATCCGCTCGATCTTCTCCGGGGTTACCGCCAGCAGATCGGTGGTTCCTCCGGAAAGATGGAGCGCCAGATAGCTTTCCGTCTCCGCCAGGCCGGTTCCCCGGGCGGCCGCCGCCAGATGTCCCCGCTGATGGGTCGTACGGAAGAGAGGAATATTCAGCGCCGCTGCTAGAAGAACGGCCAGCGTCACTCCGGCCTGAAAGACCGGCATATAGGAATCAGCGCCGTCTCTCGGACGATCGCTGACAGCTACAGCCACCGGAATGGCTCCGGATTCCGCCGGTTTCCGAAGCGCCCGCTCCAGACCGGCAACCTGTTTCAGATGGGCGAAAACCGCTTCGCTTTGCCGCAGTCCCCGCTCTCCCGCCGCCACAGGCAGCAGCAGGCGTTCATTCATCAGAATGCCGCCGTCCTCCAGGCGTACAGCGGCTAAAGATGTTCTGTAATTGCTGGTATCGATTCCCCAGACTGCCCGGATCATCTGGCGCTTTCCGCCTCCCGCACAATCGTGCCGAGAATACCGTTGACGAAGGCCTTGTCCTCCGGATCGGAATACTGCTGGATCAGCTCCAGCGCTTCCGCCACCGAAACGCTGTGCGGGATTTTTTTCGCATACAGAATTTCCCATACCGCCAGCCGCAGAATGGTCAGATCCACCAGATTCATACGATCCAGGGTCCAGCCGACCGCGGTCTTTTCGATCTTTTCATCGATTTCCGCCCGGTGCGCGGTAACGCCTTCAAAGGCCGTGCTGATATACGCGCGGTCATCCATGCCGGGTGCGTCCGGATCGACGGAGGTATCTCCGGGCAGAGGAATCTCCCGCAGCTCGTCATAGATCATCTGCAGCGTTTCCTCCCCGCCCTGACCGCCGGAGGTTTTTTCAAAGATCATCTGCATGGCCGCAGCCCGCGCAGTCTTTCGAGACATGCTTATTCCCCGTCCTCTTTCATAGCTTTGGGCGCCGCTGTGTACTGTTCCTGCTCACGGGTGATTTCCTGCCTGATGTTAATGGGGGTGTCATCCTTGGCGGGAATGATCCGGTTGGCTGTTTTCTTAATGAATCCCTGCTTGTCGCCCACCGAGCCCAGGAAGAATCCGACGGCGAAAAGCAGCGCCAGAATCAGCGCCTTCCAGAAGCCGATGATCATGACCAGCGCTCCGAGCAGCGCCAGAATCACTCCGCACAGAATTCCAAACCCGGGCGTTCCCTTCTCAAGCTTCATTCTCATTCCCTCCTTCGGATGAAATATCCTTCTGCCGGCTGTCCTCTTCCGTCCGGCCGGCTTTCTCCGGCTTCGCGGCTTCTTCTTCCGCAGCCGTCACGGGTTCCTTTTCCTCCGGTTCCATCTCCGGAGGCACAGGAACAATGCAGGGCTCCGCCTTGGGGCTGAAAAGCCTCTGATGGATCGGACGGTCGTCGTCCTCATCCTGCTGCAGGATTCCCGCGCTGGATTCACGCAGCGTATGAATCGGGCTGACAGGCTCTTCCTTTTCCGTCTCTTCTTCCTGCCCGGGCGCCTCAGCGGGTTCCGGCCGTACTTCCGGAACCGGTTCGGCCTCCTTTTCCGCGGGGCCGGCCGCCTCGGCTTCCGGTTCTTCCGCCGCCGGGGCTTCCTCTTCGCCTTCCTTCAGCAGCAGCATGCCGGCCGGGGCTTCCACCGCAAAGGGAGAATCCTTGGCCGGTTCTCCGGAGGCTTCGATCTGCATCAGAATATCCCTGACAGCGACGCCGCTGCAGGCGGTGACATACTGCTTGATCTGGCGCTGAATCAGATCCACGGTCAGCGGCATGCTGATTCCGCCGGCCAGATTCCCGCTGATGGTAATGATCAGCCCTTCCCGCCGGTTTTCCAGCGTCAGCTTCTGTGTATCCAGTTCCGGATGCTGGTCCAGGCATTTGCGCACGAGGGCCTCCAGAGCGGTGAGAGAAATCTCAAGCGATCCGCTCTCGGTCTTCTGCTGCACAAAGCGTTCGTCTCTGCCCTTATGCCGGAAAATCATCAGCAGGCAGAAAATCCCCAGGGCGAGCAGCGCCAGCGCCGCAATAATGACCAGGACTCTGGCCGCCGTGGAAGAATTGTTCAGCCAGCTTCCGATGAGCCCGGCTGTATCCACCTGGAAGAATACCTGCGCAATAACAAGGGCGCAGCCCGCAATCAGGATCAGCCCGGCGAGGGCGATCAGAATGCGGTCCCATACATGGATCTTCAAGAGATCCCTCCTTCCGAACGGTCTCCTTTATTCGGGCTGATTCTTCTCTTCGGATCCGGAATGATCCGCGCTGTCCGTTTCGGTTTTTTCGGATTCGCTTCCCGCCTGTGCCCCGGTCTTTCCGGCTTCCAGAGCGTTCTGCGCGCCCGCCTGCAGCGCTTTGTTTTCCTTCTCAAAGCTCACGTTCTGCACATGAACGTCCACACGGACCACGTGCAGTCCGGTCATGGATTCGATCGCCTTGCGCACGTTTTCCTGCGCGTCCAGCGCGGCGCGCTGGATCGGCGTCCCGTATTCCACGATCACATACAGATCAACCGCGACTTCCTCCGTACCCATTTCCACCCGGATCCCGCGGGTCACGTTCCGGTTCTTTCCGCCGTACGCTCCGGAAGTGTTGATCATTCCCGCAATGCCTTCCACCTCGCTGGCGGCCAGACCTGCGATAATCGCGACAACCTCGTTGGCATAGGTGATGCTGGAGCTGGGCGTGGAATCCAGTTCAGCCGTCTGGGGCAGTGTGTTTGTTTCTTTTTTCTTCGCCATGGTTGAAACCTCCTGTTTTCAAGGGGATGAAAAACCAGCATGATTATACCAGATTCCCCGTTTGTTTACAACTTGCTTCCGGTTAAGCTTCCTCTTCCGGCTTTTCCGGCTGCACAAGGGCGATATGCAGCTCTTCCAGCTGCCTCGGATCCACGGGACTCGGGGCGCCCATCATCACATCCTGGGCATTCTTGTTCATCGGGAAGGGAATCACTTCCCGGATGGATTCCTCGCCGGCCAGCAGCATCACCATCCGGTCCACGCCGGGAGCGATACCCGCGTGAGGCGGAGCGCCGTAGCAGAACGCGTTATACATAGCCGGGAACTTGGATTTTACATCCTCTTCTCCCAGCCGGACCAGCTCGAAGGCCTTGATCATGATCTCCGGATCATGGTTCCGTACGGCGCCGGAGGACAGCTCCACGCCGTTGCAGACCAGATCGTACTGATACGCGGTCACAGACAGCGGATCCACCTCGCCCGCGGCGGCCTTCTGCAGGATATCCAGCCCGCCGTTCGGCATGGAGAAGGGATTGTGGCAGAACTCCAGCTCCCCGCTCTCCTCGCCGATCTCATACATGGGGAAATCGACGATCCAGCAGAAAGCGTACTGCTCGCGGTCCATATGCTCCGGACACATTTCGCCCAGCTTTTTAATCATCACGCCGGCGGTTTTCTGCGCGGCGGAAAGCTTTCCCGCGCTCAGCGCCACGAGGGTTCCGGGAACCAGCCCCAGCTGACGGATCACTTCTTCCTTCTTCTCCTGCAGGAATTTGGCAATCCCGCCGACGATCTCTCCCTGCTCGTCCAGTCGGAACCAGTAGGCCTTGTTTCCGCTGACCACTTCCACGTCCGCGCAGAACTTGTCGATCTGCTTCCGGGTGCCGGTAAAGCCCGTCACCGGAACCGCCTTGACCGTCTGTCCTTCAAAAGGCCCGAATCCGCAGTCCCCCAGCAGGCCGGTCACATCCGTCACCCGCAGATCGATCCGCAGGTCCGGCTTGTCGCTGCCATAGGTCTCCATCGCTTCCAGATAGGGAATCCTGCGGAAGGGCGCGGAGGAAGCCCGGTGATAGCGGCCGTACTCGGCGAATACCGGAGGCAGAACATCCTCCATCACGCTGAAAACATCTTCCTGGGAAGCGAACGCCATCTCCATATCCAGCTGGTAGAATTCTCCCGGACTCCGGTCGCCCCGGGCATCCTCATCCCGGAAGCAGGGAGCAATCTGGAAATAGCGGTCGAACCCGCTGGCCATGAGCAGCTGCTTGAACTGCTGCGGTGCCTGGGGCAGCGCGTAAAACTCTCCGGGATGCTTTCTGGCGGGAACCAGATAGTCCCGGGCGCCTTCCGGCGAGGAAGCCGTCAGAATCGGCGTCGTGATCTCCATGAAATCATGGTCAATCATTGCCTTCCGGAGGGCGGCGACCACCTTGCAGCGCAGAATAATATTCTTCTTCACTTCCGGATTCCGCAGATCCAGATACCGGTATTTCAGCCGGATGCTTTCATCCGCTTCCTTGCTTCTTCCGATCTGGAACGGCAGCGCGTTATACCGGCATTTTCCCAGCACCTCCACCGTATCGGGAACCACCTCGATATCGCCGGTGGCCATCTTCGGGTTTTTGTTGTCCCGCTCACGCACCGTGCCGGTGACCGAAATCACGCTTTCCTTGTTCAGGTTCAGCAGAACGGACAGAATGTCTTCCCTTTCCGCAACCAGCTGCGTCGATCCGTAGAAATCCCGGATCACGACGAAAGCCAGGCTGGCGCTGACCTCCCGGATATTCTCCATCCAGCCGCTCAGGCGAACCTGTTTGCCCGCGTCCGCCAGCCGGAGTTCATTGCAGTGATGTGTCCTGTATTGCATGGTCTGTCCCTTCCTTACTGAATAATCTGCCGGATCAGGGCCGGCGCGTCCTGGACGGATACGGTCTGTTCCTCTCCCGTCGCCATATTCTTGATTTTTACGGCGCCCGCGTCCGCTTCCTCATCGCCGATAACGCCGGTCAGCGGGGTGCCTGTCTTATTGGCGTATTTGAACTGTGCCTTCAGGCTGCGCCCGCAGTGATCCAGATCGGCTTTGATCCCTTCCGCCCGCAGCATCTGCACCAGACGGAAAGCCTCCGCGCGGTGGTTTCCCATATAGGTAACGAAAATCTCGTACCACCGGGGTTCCGGCAGCGCGATTCCTTCGCACTCCAGCAGCATCAGCACGCGCTCCAGGCCCATGCCGAAGCCTACTGCCGGCAGCGAAGGGCCGCCGATTTCCTCCACCAGATTGTCATACCGCCCGCCGCCGCAGACCGTCAGGCTCCCGTCCTTTGTTTCGGTGATCAGCTCGAACACGGTTTTGGTATAGTAGTCCAGCCCCCGGACGATCCGGCTGTCCACCGCGTAGGGAATCCCCGCGGAATCCAGGCAGCTCTTCAGCTCCTCAAAATGCGCCCGGCAGTCGTCGCAAAGAAGATCCAGCATGCTCGGAGCATCCTTCGTCAGCTCCCGGCATTTCCTTTGCTTGCAGTCCAGGGCTCGCAGCGGATTCCGGTCAAAGCGCTCCCGGCAGTCCTCGCACAGCCCGTCAAAACGGTCCGCCAGGTAATCCTTCAGGGTCCGGTGATAGGCGGGACGGCATTTCGGGCAGCCGATGCTGTTGATCTTCACCTTCAGATTCCGGATCCCTAGCTCCTCCAGCAGATGGTAGGCCAGCAGGATCAGCTCGGCATCCGCGGTGGCTTCCTGCGCTCCGAAGCATTCCAGCCCGAACTGATGATGCTCCCGCAGCCTGCCGCTCTGCGGATTCTCATACCGGAAGATCGGCGCGTCCAGATAGTACATCTTGCAGGGCAGCGCTTCCGCGTTCAGATTATGCTCCAGGAAGCAGCGGGCGGCTCCGGCCGTGCCCTCCGGCTTAAGGGTGATGGAACGGTCGCCCTTATCCTTAAAGGTATACATTTCCTTCTGCACGATATCCGTCGTATCTCCGACGCCGCGCAGGAAAAGCTCGGTATGCTCAAAAACCGGGGTACGCACCTCCCGGTATCCTGCCAGGGCGGCGGCCTGCCTCATTTTGCTCTCCAGGTACTGCCAGCGGTAGCTGTCCGCCGGCAGCACATCCCGGGTTCCCCTTGGGGCCTGTATCTGCATATGGTTTCCTCCCGTTTCTGCGACAGAATCATAAATTAACAGCTTATTATAACATGAATCCATGATTTATCAATGAAAAAAAATCCGGCCGGACGCTTCCGTCCGGCCGGATCGGCTTCCCGTACGGTTTACCAGCTGTAATTCATGGCGGTGGCCACGCAGTTCTGGTGGGCGGAGTCCACCTTGCCTGAGCCATGGGTCTTGCTCTTGTAGAAATGAATGCAGAAATGTCCGTCGAAATTGTTGTTGCCGATGGTGCTGGTTCCGTGCGGCATTCCGTTCATGCTGGCCGCGTACACATGCCCGTTGTATTTGACGAGGATCGCCCGCCGTTTCCAGCTCCAGTGGCCGTATATGCTCAGCATTTTCTTCGTGTCGGAGGAGGTCAGCGGCTCCGCGTCCAGATGGTTGTATCCGCTCCAGCGCTTGCAGGTGAAGATCTTGCCTGTTTTGATATCTTTGACCTTGAAGGTCGCTCCCTTGGGAATGATGTTGGATCCGCCGTTGAACCAGTTCAGCCTTTCTGTTCCCCCGCTCCCGGAAGAAGAGGAAGAGGAGGATCCGGAGCTGCCGGATTTTTTCGCGCCGGAGCTGTTCAGCTTCTTCAGGGTCGCCGAATTGACCCGGCCGGTCACATCCAGACCGTTCTTCCGCTGAAAATCCTTCACGGCCGTTTTGGTTCCGTTACCGTAGTCCCCGTCCACGGACCCAGTGTAATAGCCCAGCGATTTCAGCCGTTTCTGTACGCTTTTGACCGCGGAGCCCTTATCGCCCGGGGCGCAGGTTCCGCCGGAAGAGGAAGAAGAGGACGAGGAAGATGATTTGGAGGATTTGGAAGAGCTTCCCGAGGAAGAACCAACGCTGATATATTTTTTCGCGACATATCCCGTTGTTCCGCCGGCGGAGACCTTGTACCAGCTGCCGGAGGAATCCTTGATGGTCACGGTGTCCCCTTCCCGCAGGTGGCCGATCACATCCGATTCCGACGACGCTTTCTGCCGGATATTCAGTGAACTGGCCGTCACTTTGCCGCTCTTGGCCAGGGCGAAACTGACAGGAAGAAGAAAAGCCAGAAGAAAAGCCAGGACCGCCAGCTTTTTTACCTTCGGCACAGGCTGTTCATCTCCTTTCCTTCCAGACTGATCTTTCCGCAAATGAACAAACCTGGATCTCGCATCATTACGATACAGAGTCATTTTATTACGAAAATATTACAATGTCAATTGATTTCGAAATGTTTGTTTTTGATATTTTTCAAAAATATTTGATATTTTCCGTTTCAGTCCCCGGATTCCGGTTTTTTGAAAATCTTTCCCTTGACAGGTCTTCTCCTCCGTGCTAAAATCTTCGCGGTTTTTGAGAAACCAGTGCCGTAGACAGCCGGTGTCGCAAGACGTAAAGGGAGCTTTCCCGCCTGCCGAGGTGTAAGTGAACGATCTCTTTCTTCCCTTGCGCCTGCACGCAAGGGTTTCTTTATGCTGAACCGGACAGGAGGTGTAAAGAAGATGAGCGCGAATCTGGAAGCTAAAAAGCAGGTTGTTGCGGATATTATTGAGAAGCTGCAGAATTGCGAATCCATGGTGGTCGTTTCCTACAGCGGTCTGACCGTGGAGCAGGTAACTCAGCTGCGGAAGAACTGCCGCGAGAATAATGTTCACTACTGCGTGCTGAAGAACCGGCTGGTAGCCCGTGCGCTGAAGGAGCTGAATATCGAAGGGCTGGATTCTCTGCTGGAGGGTCCCAACGCTTTCGTCTTCGGGGAAAAGGATGTAACCGCCGCCCCCAAGATGATCGCTTCCTTCATCGACAAGAACAAGCTGACCTCTCTGGAGATCAAGGGCGGTCTGGTCGGAAAGGAAGTCGCCGATCAGAAGACCATGAAGGAGCTGGCCGCGACGCCCAGCAAGGAAGAGCTGCTGGCCACGATGGTGGGCTGCCTGGTCTCCCCCGTATCCGCTCTGGTTGCCGTTCTCGAGCAGATTGCCGAGAAGAAAGAAGCGGCCTGAGCCTGAAAGAGGCGGCCTGACCGCCGCATGACACAAAAAACGAATATAAGATGGAGGAAAATACAATGACCAATCAGGAAATTCTCGAAGCGATTGAGTCGATGACTCTGCTTCAGGTTAAAGAGCTTGTGGATGCCATGAAGGAAAAGTTCGGCGTGACCGGCGCGATCGCCGTGGCCGGCGGTGCTGCCGGCGGTGCTGCCCCCGCTGCTGAAGAAGAAAAGACCGAGTTCGACGTCATCCTGAAGGAAGCCGGATCTGAAAAGATCAAGGTCATCAAGGTTGTGCGTGAAGTCGTGTCCGGCCTGGGCCTGAAGGAAGCCAAGGACATCGTGGAGTCCGCTCCCAAGACCATCAAGGAAGGCGTCTCCAAGGAAGAAGCGGAAAAGATCGCCGAGCAGTTCAAGGCTGTCGGCGCCACCGTCGAAATCAAATAATCTGTTTCCGATTTGTTACAAAGGGCGGATGCGGTCTCGCATCCGTCCTTGTTTCATATCGTTTTTTTTGCTATAATTTTCTCCGATCTGCTTCAGAGAGGAGGGAGCTGTATGTCCGTCTGGATTCGCCGGTCGGCCGCCCTGCTCTGTCTCTCTCTTTTCCTGTCTCTTCCCCTGCTTTCCGCGGCGGAGGAGCAGGTGCTGTCCCCGCGTTATCCCGTGCCGGATTATGTGTCCCTGCTCCTGTCGGTAGCTTCTGATGAGGTTGGCTACACGGAGGGGGATCACGGCTGGAGCAAATACGGAGAATGGGCGGGGGATCCCTATGCCCAATGGTGCGCGGAGTTTCAGTGCTGGTGCGTGGATCAGGTGGATCAGCGCTACGGCACCGCGCTGTTAAACCGGGTCTATCCCCTGTATTCCGCTTCCAATACCGGCCGCGCCTGGTTTATCGAGGCGGGCCGTTATGTGATCCGGACCGGGCCGGTGGACGGCTGGGGCTATCAGTGGCTGAAAGGCGCTCAGGATTACGTCCATACCGGGGATTATATTCCCCAGCCCGGGGATTGGGTCTTTTTCACCTGGACGGCGGGGACGGATACGGATCATGTGGCGCTGGTGGAATACTGCTCCCGGGATGAAAACGGCCGGATCTTCGTTCACGTGATTGAAGGCAACAAGCCCAACGCGGTCGCCCGCGCCGCCTACAGCCTGATGGACAAATCGATCCTGGGCTACGGCACGGTGCATGACGTAATGGATATCACCATGCGCTTCGGCAACACGGGGGAAAAGGTCCGTTCCCTGCAGGAAAAGCTGATTTACCTGGGTTATCTGGACGAAAGCCTGCTTTCCGGGCATTTCGGTACGGGAACCATGAAGGCCGTCCGGGCTTTCCAGAGTGATCACGCCCTGCGTCCCAGCGGCATCGCCACCCGGGATATGCAGCTTCTTCTCGAGCAGGACTGGAAGGAAAAAAGAGATCACGATCCGGCGATCTGGACCGTGATTGATGATGAATAGACGGAAGGAAGAATCATGGGTATGAGACGAATCATGGATGTAAGACGGGTTCTGTGTCTGGTGCTGATTCTGGCGCTCTCCTGTTGTCTGGCCGCTCCGGTTCACGCGGCGTACGACGGAGCGGTGGAAAGCTATTCCTTTGATCTGCGCTTTCAGCTGTATCCGGAAGCCTTTCCGAAATCCCTGCGGGAAAAGATGGAAGGCTATGCGTCGTTTGTGAACGACGCCCGTCTGACCGGCGTTTTTTCCGTCACGGATACGCCCGGGTATTTCGATCTCCAGGCCAATCTGTTCCCGACCTCTTCCTCCAAATTGCCGGTCTCCTTCCGGATTTACGGCACCCAGGCCATTCTGGTCATCACCTCACCCCTGCTGGGCAATGAGGTGCTCTTCCTGAACACGCCGGGTCTGCTGGCTTTCGGCAGCAAGTCCTACTCCCATCTTTCCCTTCCGCTGCAGTATCTGGCCCTGGCCATTCCCTATACCTGGGAGCTTTCCTTCCTGCCTCTGACGGAAGCCTGGGAGGAAGAGATCGGCTTTCAGCCCGATCCCGGCCCCGTGCCCGCGGAAGCCATCTCCGCCGTGGCGGAGCGCTGGTCCGACGCGCTTACCAACGATCTGTATCTGAACGAGTGGCTTATCGCCGTCTCCCAGGAAAATCAGGAAGCAGCTCAGCCCCTGCTGGCCGATTTCGAAGCCCTCCCGGAATACCTGCGGACGAAGGCCGCGGCCGGCGGTCTGGAAGTCATTCGTGACGGCGAGGATACCATCTGGAAGAACGGAAACGGCGAAACGCTTTTCCGGCTGTGGAACCGGGTGGATTATTACGGATGGATGATGGATCTGCCGGTGACCTCCTCCAATTACAAGCCTTATGGCTCCTATGAGCGGACGGAATTCGAGGACACCTTCCATTTCGATATCCAGGCCTATGACCGCTCCGCGGACGGAAGTCAGCCGGATCTGCTGACCTTCCGGGCTTACGGGGATGATCTTCCCGCGGTCTGGCCCGCGGAAACGGACTTCAACGCCCACCTTTTCCTGATGGGCAGCCTCTTCCCCAACATCGCCCTTTCCGCTGTCGGTTCCTGCCATTCCGACGGTTCCTTCTCCGCCGCCCTTTTCAAGCCCATCGTCCCCAGCCAGGAATCCACGGAGATCTTCCGGGTGGAAGGCACCGCGGAGAAGACCTCGCCGGCCGAACTGGCGGATTTCGATCCGGCAGCCTGGATGTTCTATCGGAACGTTCTGTCCCTGAACGATTCCTCCATGGGGGAATTTGTTGAAAACGTAGCCCGGCCCCTGATTTCCGGAGCGCTTCACTTCCTGATCGACGTACCCGTCTCCTTCTGCCAGAGCCTCATGGACGATCTGACGGATTCGGGCATTCTCGGTCTGGTCCTCAGTAAATAAAAAACCGGACCGATTGCTCAGTCCGGATAATCCCCTTCGAACACGAACTCCGCCGGGCCCGTCATCAGGACGTGCCCGGTTTCTTCATCCCATCGGATCCTCAGATCCCCGCCGTTCAGCTTCAATACGGCCTCCCGGTCCGTCAGATGGTTCAGTACCGCGGCCACCAGTGTCGCGCAGGCTCCGGTTCCGCAGGCCATGGTCTCCCCCGCGCCTCTTTCCCAGACCCGCATCCGGATGGTGTGCCGGTCCAGAACCGTCGCGAATTCGGTATTGATCCGCTCCGGAAACAGCGGGCTGTGCTCCACCAGCGGGCCGATGCCGTGTACATCAAAGGCCTCCGTATCCCTCACAAAGGTGACGGCGTGAGGATTACCCATGTTGACACAGGTCAGCCCCAGGGTGCATTCCCCGAAGGCTACCGGTGTGTTCAGTACCGGATCCCCCGCCAGCGTAGTGGGAATCCGGCGGTAATTCAGCACCGGTGCTCCCATATCCACCGTCACGGAGGATACGGCGCCCCCTTCTGTTTCCAGGCTCAGAATCCGGATTCCGGATCCGGTTTTCAGCCGGATTTCCCGGGAGTCCGTCAGACCCCGGTCGTAGAGATATTTCCCGACGCAGCGGGCGGCATTGCCGCACATCTCCGCTTCGCTGCCGTCCGAGTTGAACATCCGCATTTCAAAATCCGCTTCTCCCGACGCCGGCAGGATCAGCACCAGTCCGTCGCTCCCCACGCCGAAATGCCGGTCGCTGATGCGCCGGGCCAGTTCGTGAGGATCGGATATCTTTTCCCGGGAAGCGTCCACATAGATATAATCGTTCCCGATTCCCTGCATCTTCGTAAAATGGATCATTCAATACATCCTTCCGCCGCCACGCTGCTCCCGATGGCTGCCGGCAGCTCTTCCGGCTGTGCTTCCTCCTGCCGGATGAATTTATTCAGTTCCTTCAGCCGGTTAATCCGGCTCTGCACCCGCCTCCCTGTCAGGCTTCTGCTCTTGTACCGGTCAAACAGGGCGCGTACGCCCATGGTCGCTGGAATCGCCGCCCAGAAGCCCGTCAGGCCGCTGACGGCCGCCCCGACTCCCAGCGCCGCTCCGGTTTTCGCCATTCGGAATGCCCCGTCCTTCAGCCCGGTTTTCCCCGGCTTCCGGCCCAGCAGAACCTTGGTCCCTTCGCTTGCGGAGATGATCACGAACGGAAGCAGACCCCCGATGCTTTCCGTTAGCTCGGTCCATAGCCCGGTTTCCTCCAGCAGTCCGGTCTCCACCGCGATCTCGTCCACATAGGTCAGCCCGGTCGCCAGCGTATCCACGACGGTATCCCGCTGTCTTTTACGGTATTCTTTCACCAGTTCTTCGTAGGTCTTCATTCGTTTTCACCCCTTTCCGTTCCCTGTCCCTGCGTGTTCCCTGCGCATTCCGTACTCTGTCCGTGTTTTTTCCGGCCGTTTATTTGAAAACGGTCTGCAGAATCGTGACGATCACCCAGGCGCCGGCGGCGATGGCGACCAGGATCGTCAGATCCTTTATTATATTTCTCTTTCCGCTCTTCTTTTCCTTCTTTTCGCTCTGAGCTGCCAGCCGCTCCAGCGCCGCCATCCGGTTCCGGTTTTCCGTCAGCTCCCGATCCCGCTGGGCCCGCTCCTCTTCCAGGGCGTTTTCCAGCAGATCGACCCGGCTTTCCAGCTTCTGAATCTGCCGGTCCTTTTCCGTGATCAGCCGATCCGTCTCGGCCCGCAGCTTGCTCTGATCCTCGCACAGTCCCTCCGCCACAAGGGTCATTTCGGCGGTAAACTGTTCGATCAGCTGGGTGGTATTGTCCCCCTTCACCATTTTCAGCGCGCCGTTCCATAGTTTCCGCGGCATCTGAGTGATCTGTGTCTTCTCCTCTTCCATCTGGCGCCTCCTGTCTGGCTGTTCATCCTCAGATTCTGAATATAAACCGGTCGCCCCGGATCAGCTGAAAGCTGTTGTGCAGCGGTCTTCCCCGCTGGTCGTAGATCACTTCATGCAGCTTCATCAGAGGGGTTCCGGCCGCCACCTCCAGCAGGCCGGCCTCCGGCTCCCGGGCATAGGTCAGGGAGATATCATGGGTCGCGTCCTTCGGTTCGATGCCGTAGTCCCGCAGCAGGCTGTACAGGCTTCCGTTCAGATCCGCGTCCTCCAGATAGGCGAAAGCCATGGAAAAGTGATTCCGCTCCAGCACCACCGGCACCCCGTCCGCCATCCGCACCCGCAGGGTCTCGATCACCCGGTCCCCGCTCTTCAGCCCCAGCTCCTTCTGATCCGTCAGATCCGCCGGAACCGAAGAGACGGAAATGACCCGGGTTCCCGGAACGATTCCGTTCTGCTTGCAGGCGTCATGAAAGCTGTGCACGTTTTTCAGGTTCTGCGAGATCCTCGGTACCGATACGAAGGTCCCCTTTCCCTGTTTCCGTTCCAGCAGTCCGTTCTCCGTCAGCTCCGCCAGCGCGCGGCGCACCGTCACCCGGCTGACCTGATAGGTCTTCTCAAGCTCATGCTCCGGCGGGATCCGGCTGCCGATCGGATAATCTCCCTTTTCGATATCGCTGCGGATGCGCTGCATCAGCTGCTGATACAGGGGGCTGGAACTTTCTGCCTGTAGCTTTCTCATGTTGTTTCCCTTCTTGTATTATAATGTTACAATACAACATGAAAAGTGTACCACTTCCGCCCCCGTCTGTCAAATTTACCCACATCGTGCTTCGCTCCGTTTGAACTTCGTAGCCCTCATTCCTTATGCAGCGGAGGCAGTTCATGAATGTCGTAGGTATCGTAGTAGATTGCAAACGCTGTTTCCGCATCCCCTGCCAGCTCGATCAGCGCACCGGCCTGGAACATCACGGACAGGGAGCCGCCGGGCGCTTTCCAGGCCGCGTTTCCGGCCACAGCCGCGCCGCTGCCCCGCAGAATGGCCTCCGCGCCGAACAGCAGCGTCCCGGTCGCGATATGATAATCGCTGGAAATGATGGCCAGCCGGTTCACCTGCGGACAGTCCTTCTCCAGCAGATCAAAGGTGAAAACTGCATTCTGCGCGGTTGTGAGAGACCGGTCCTCCACATGGATCCGGGAGGCCTCCACACCCTGTTTGCGGAGCCATTCCGCCATTTTTCCGGCTTCCGTCGCCGTCGGATCATCGGCGGCTGTTCCGCCGCCCGTGCAGACGATCTCGGCGTTCGGATACTGCTCAGATGCAGCCTTCAGCACCTTCAGCCGTTCAGTCAGCTCCTCCCGCATGCTTCCGTCCGGATTCAGCTGGAAGCCCAGAGCGATCAGGCAGAGGGTATCGTCCCGGGGCAGATCCTCCGGCAGGCTCTCCCTCACCGTCACCGGCGTTTCCCACAGAGCCATGATGCGCGTCCACTGATCCGCGGCCGCGGGATCCAGCGCCGCCAGCTCCTGCAGCGCCTCCCCGTCCCGCTCCCCGTACGCGGCATAGCTGATTACCAGCCGCTCAATCAGCCCCTGGCTGGGTGTTTTCTCTCCTGTCGCAGCAGCCCCCTGCAGTGCAGTTCCCAGTAGCGGTAGAACCAGCAGCACCGGGAAAAAAACAAATAAGGTAACCATACTCGCAAAGTGCTTCCCTTTTCTTATTGTTTCTGTTCTCATTTTCCCAACTCCTATTTATCTGTTTTTGACCACCTGATATGACCGAAAAATGATCTGTTTGAATGACAGCGCCTTGATCAGTATACTGTCAATCACAGTATACGAGAAAGGAGAAAGCCCCAAGGCGCATACTACTTGGCGGTCGTATACCTTGAGGCCCTGTCAAAGACAAGATGATTATAGCCGAATACGTCTTTGAATTCAATCCCAAAACGGAATTATACAGGGCGGTCTCATTTGAAAACGGGGTAGGCAAACAAGAACTGCCTGGAACCCAGTTTCCGCTTGATTTTCCATTATGGCTTCGATAAAATATAAGCGGCAGGGAGGTGAATTCATTATGGATCGCAGAATCAAAACCATTGATGAACTGACCCTGATGGATGACTATATGTTTGCCCAGGTCATGCGGGATACCCGGCATCTGAAGCCCCTTCTGCAGTTTATTCTGCGGGTTCGCATCGCAAAGATCGAACTCATTGAACCCCAGAAGACAGAGAAGGAAGGATATGATTCCAAAGGTGTCCGGCTGGATCTGTATGTGACGGATGAGCAAGGCGTTGTCTATAATGTGGAAGTACAGACGACATCCCGGAAGCATCTTCCCAAAAGGATGCGGTATTACCAGTCAACCATTGATATCAGCATTCTCCGTCCCGGGGTGGATTACAAGGAACTGCGGAAAACTTTCGTTATCTTCATCTGCATTATGATCCCTTCGGAAGAAACCGCTATATCTATACCTTTGAAAACATCTGCCGGGAGGAACCCGATCTGTTCTTCGGAGATGAGACGGTTAAAATCATCGTGAATACCCAGGGAGAAAAGGGAGAAATCAGCGAAGAACTGAGGGAAGTCATTCGTTATCTGAATGACGGCACTGTTTCCGGGGCCTACAGCCGGGAGCTGGATACCGCTGTCGTTGCTGTCAAATCGAACGAGGAAAGGAGATTGGAGTATATGACACTGGCCATGCATGATATGGAAATCAGAGAAGAAGCACGCGAGGAAGGTATCGAAATTGGCATTGAAAAAGGAACAGAAAATGCCATGGTTTCCAATCTTCGTACGGTGATGGAGAAAATGAAATTTTCGGCCGAAACAGCGATGGATTTTCTGAATATTCCTGCGGAGGATCAGCCCAGATATGCATTTCTTCTCAAGGAAGAATAAGAAACACTTCGCAGATCGCGGCAATGCCCGCACCTATCGGTGATCGACAGATCCTACTTAAGGGAGAAGAATAGATTCATGAAGACAACTCTGTGTATCCTGCTTGCCTGTCTGCTTTTCTTTTCTGCCGGCTTTCTCACACTGGGAGCGGCGCCGTCCGGTTTCAGCACTTCTGCGGAAGCCACGGAAACTCAGACTGCTCAGGAAACGGAACCCCCGACAGCACAGGATGCAGCGGAACAGCCGGCGGATGCCTATCTGGCCTATCGGTTAAGCCTGGCCCCGGACGTTCCTTATACGCCCTTTGCCTATGAAAACAATCCAGCGGACAATCCCAAAGCCATGGCGGATATCCTGATCAACCCGGACGCCGTCTTCGGTTTCTCCCCCAGCCCCGAGTCCACACGGCTGAAGGAGTACGCGGACGCGCTGGACTGGACCAGCCCGAAAGCGGTCGCTGAAGCCAGGCAGCAGCGGAAAGAGTACCATGAAAGTATGAAAGAACTGTACCGGATGATCGAAGATCTGCTGGCTGAGGCCGCCCCGGTGGAACAGATTGCCCGGGCTGTCAGCCGGCGGCGCAACGAGCTGCGTCTGGAATCCGCTGAGGATAACCCGGAAGACCTGGCCCGCATTAAAAAGAGCAATCTGGAAACCTATGGAGATGAGCTCGGCCCCACCGCCGATTCGCTGTATGAAAAATACGGATCCTGGCAGAAGGTATTGGAAAAAGCCCTCGGAACAAACGCCGGAATGGACGCCTGCCTGGGCTTTTATGATGAATACTTCGAACTCTACGACCTGAACTGACCGGAACGGCAGGGCCATGAGCAGGTCCGGCAGCCGCCGGGCTGACCGGACGGTGCTCCGGTCCTCTTTTTCTTTGAAGATGATTATGCTGCCCGGGCAGAACCCGGCAGAAAGGAAAGACTGTGAAATACGCCTTTATCTGGGATCTGGACGGCACGCTGCTGGATTCCTACCGGGTGATTGTCTCCTCTGCCGTCCGGACCGCCGCGGAAGCCGGGATCCGGGATGATAAGGAGGCCGTGCTGCGGAAACTGAAACAGCAGTCTCTGACCGCGTATCTGCGGGATGTCAGCCTTCGCTGCGGCACGCCCTGTGAGACGCTTCTGCTTCGTTACCGGGAGATTTCCCATGAAACGACGGATCAGATCCCCCTGATTCCCGGAGCCCGGGAGGCTCTGGAAAGGCTGGCCGGATGCGGTGCGGATCATTTTGTGTATACCCACCGGGGCAGCAGCTCCGAGCCGATTCTTCGCAGGCTCGGGATTCTGTCGTTTTTCCGTGAAGTGGTTACCTCGGAGTACGGCTTCGCGCCGAAGCCCTCCGGCGAGGGTGTCCGGTATCTGCTGGCCCGTTATGGCTTGGATCCCCGGTTCTCCTGGTATGTGGGAGACCGGACCCTGGATGTACTTTGCGGAAAGGATGCCGGGATTCGGACCCTTCTGTATCTGCCGGAGGGTTCTCCGGTTCAGGCCACCGGTCAGGAAGACCTCATTCTTCGGGACTGGAGTGCGGAGAGTATTGAAAAAATGAGTCATGGGGACGGTTCTCATTGACTCATTTTTCACCAGGTGAGTCATGGGGACGGTTCTCATTGACTCATTTTTCACCATATTCCTGATGTGTCAGGAAGAATACTGTATCAGTAAAAGAAATTCACCGGAAACAGAAAGAAAGCGGACAATGCCTAATCCCTGTTCCCGGGTTTGACGTCTTCGCCCTGGAGCAGCAGGAAGCCTTAGGCTGTCTAATGAATCTTTCCGTCCCTGAACTGTTTCATCATCTCATTGGTCAGGCTGTAGTCCGACGGCTGAAGAATGATCTGATCCCGCTGAACCCATTCCGCGTAGCCCAGCTCCTTCTCGTCCCGATGGATGGCGGTATCCCCGTCCACTTCGCAGTAAAAACCCATTAGCAGGTCGGAGGCAATTCCCCAGGGCTGGGATTTGTAATACCGGATATTCCGGACCCGAAGCCCCACTTCCTCCATGACTTCCCTTTCGACCGTCTGCTCGGCCGTTTCTCCGATTTCCGTAAATCCGGCAATCAGGGCATGGTGGGCAAATCCGGTTCTGTACTTCGTGATCAGGAGCCGGTCGCCGTGAATCACGCCCACGATAACCGCCGGGTTAATCCGGGGATAAATGCGTTTTCCGCAGGCCGGACAGACCATCGCCCGCTCATCGTCCGCGGGAACTGTCCGGGTTCCGCAGCTTCCGCAGAACCGGCTGGCGCCGTACCAGGTCCACAGATGGAAGCCCGTATAAACGATCAGCAGATCCAGATTGCCGGCCAGCTCCAGCCCCCGGAGTTCGGAGAGGCTGCGGGGTTCATAGCCCGGGATGCCGGGGCTCTCCTCCGGATTCAGAAAAAAAGAGCGCCCCGCCACGGAAAAAAGATAGATACCCCTGTCCCCCGGCATTTCCGCCGCGGCCGGAAAAAGCAGGCGGCCGTTCTCATACCGGACCATCGCTTTTCCCTCACGGAAACACAGCAGCGGATCCGAAGGCCGCGGCCGCGCGGGATGAAATGAGTTGTCCAGATGTTCCGGAGCAATATCCTGAATCATAATGTCATTCCTTCCGTTCCTGTCCGACCGCCCCGCTTTTCCGGCATCCTGCCGGTTCGGGATATCCCGCAGCCTGCGGTTTTTCCACGTCCCGCGGAGGGCGCTTTTCAGAGAAAGCTTTATTCGGTAATCCCGTACCCGGCTTCGCTCAGGCAGCGCAGCGCCCGGTCAAAATGCTCTTCTTTCACCAGAATATAGTCCGTATTGAAGGTGGAAAGAGCAAAAATCCCGATGCCGTTTTCCGCCAGAACGGAGGACAGACGGGAAAGAATGCCGATCAGGGAAAAATCCAGCGTGCCTTCAATCCGGAATCCCTGCCAGCCGTCCTCCCGTTCAAGCGTTTGTTCCGGAGTGTTTTCCGTGCGGCAGACCAGTGACAGTTCCTCGTCAGTCTTTCCCACGAAGAAGATATCGGCTGTCAGATCCTGAGCCGTCAGACAGTTTACCTTGCATACCGTCAGAGCCCATGGAAGCTTTTTCAGGATCATATGTTCCTCCCCCTCATCCTTTGCCGCGGCCATTTCCAGCAGCGGCCGTTTTCCGGCCGTTTTCCGCAGTATTGCCATCGTAATGGCTGCTGCATCGCACCGGCGGCCTGTTTCTTTCGGGCGGCCCGGTCGTTCGGGCATCTTACGGATGTGCGGTTTCGTTTTTCCTGTTTAGCAGATATCCGGCGGCTCCGCCGACCAGCCCGCCGATGATATGGGACAGATTGGAAATATGATCCTTCACCGTCAGTCCGTCCCAGATCTGCTGGCCGATAAAGATCACGGCAACGAGGATCACGGTCAGCGGAAGCTCACCCTCCCGGAACTGGGTAAAGGAGGTCAGCAGAATGAACGCGAAGGCGATCCCGCTGGCGCCCAGCAGCATCGTGTTCGGAAAAACCAGATTATGAAAGATGCCGGTGATCAGGGCGGCGGCCAGCATCACCATCAGCAGTCTACGTGCGCCGTACTTTTCCTCAATCGCCGGTCCGAGCAGCAGAATATACGCCATGTTTCCCACCAGATGGGCCAGATCCGCATGGCCGAGCACATGGGTAAACAGGCGCAGATACATCAGCGGATCCGAAAAAGGCGCCCTGTAGGTGGAGAACAGAAGGGAGTTGACCGATCCGCCTGTCAGCACGCCGATGAGCGTTGCCACAGCGCATGCCAGCGCATACCCCAGAACCACCGGGGAATTAAAGGTGATTTTCAGTTTCTTCATCGGAAAGCACCCCTGTCTTCAGTTTTTCCGGCAAGCCGGCGGCATTCATTCCGCCGCGGATTTCAGTCCTGTCCGGTCTGCCGTACTGCCTTCTCATTGTATCCGGAAAAGAGGCGTTTGACAAGGATGGAACGCTTGCAAAATACGGCTTGCGGGGATTCCTTCCCTGTGCTATGCTCTGTCGGGTACCCGATTATCCGGACCGCGGGTCCGCCGGAGGCTGTTATGCAGAAAAATTACCGGAAAACCTTAACCGCCTGTTATCTGGGCTTCATTACCCAGGCCATCATGGCCAACTTTGTTCCCCTGCTTTTCCTGAAATTCCATACGGATTACGGCATTCCGCTGGGCCGGATTGCCCTGATCTCCACGATTTTCTTTCTGACCCAGCTGGTCGTGGATGTGCTCTGCGCCCGTTTTGTGGATCGGATCGGATACCGGAAGTGCATCGTGGCTTCCGAGGCCACTTCCGCCCTCGGGCTGGCCGGGCTGGCAGTTCTGCCGGATCTGCTGCCCGATCCTTTTGCCGGCATCATCGTCTGCGTGTTTGTTTATGCCATCGGCAGCGGTCTGATTGAGGTGCTCTGCAGCCCGATCGTCGAAGCCTGCCCCTTCGAGCATAAGGAAGCGGTCATGAGTCTTCTGCACTCCTTTTACTGCTGGGGCTCTGTGGGTGTCATCCTGCTGTCCTCCCTCTTTTTCACCGCCTTCGGGATCGGCAGCTGGCGGATTCTGGCCTGCATCTGGGCGCTGATCCCCCTGTACAATATTTATAATTTTGCGACCTGCCCCATCGAACATCTGACCGCTGAGGGTGAAAGCATGCCCATCCGCCGGCTGTTCCGGAAGCCGATATTCTGGACGGCGGTTCTGCTGATGATCTGTGCCGGGGCTTCCGAGCTCGCCATGGCCCAATGGGCTTCCGCCTATACGGAAGCCGCCCTGGGTTTCTCCAAGACCGTCGGGGATCTGATCGGTCCCTGCCTGTTCGCGGTGACCATGGGGATCAGCCGTCTGATTTACGGAAAATACGGAGACCGGATCGATCTGACCCGTTATATGATCGGTTCGGGCGTGCTCTGCCTCTGCTGCTATCTGCTGGCCTCCCTGTCTCCCCATCCGGTGTTCGGCCTGATCGGCTGCGTCTTCTGCGGTTTTTCTGTCGGCATCATGTGGCCCGGTACCATCAGCATCACTTCCCCCCGCCTGCCGACGGGCGGCACGGCGCTGTTTGCCTTCCTGGCAATGGCCGGTGATCTGGGCGGTGCCTTCGGTCCCGGCCTGGTGGGCTGGGTGACCCAGCAGTCCGGGGACAACCTGCAGTCCGGCATGCTGGCCGGAAGCATCTTCCCGCTGGTGCTGGTGATCGCCCTTCTGATACTGATCCGGAAATCCGCAAAAAAAGAATGAGCCTGTTTCAGCTCATTCCTTCGCGGATGGTTTCAATCAGCATTGCGTCCGCCGGAAGCCAGGGCACGCTGTCGAGCGTGCCTTTTTCGAGCCATCGGGCGTCCTCCGCCTCCAGCAGGGTCAGATGACCTTCTTCAATCCCGCACCAGAAGCAGTCCATGGAGAGATGGAAATCCGGATAATCGTATTCCACCCGGCCGATCCGGTCGCCCACCGTGACAACGGTATCCACCTCCTCCCGGATTTCTCTGATCAGGGCCTGCTGCGGCGTCTCCCCCGCTTCGATCTTCCCGCCGGGGAATTCCCACCGGCCCCGGTAATTCCCGTAACCGCGGGCCGTGGCGAAAACCCTTTTCCGGGAGATCAGGGAATCACAGATCACAGCCGCGGCCACCCGAATCGTTTTCATGAACGGATCTCCGCTTTTCTGTTTCCCTGAATCCGCCTGAACTGGAACGCATAAATCACCAGCAGCGCGGCGGCGAAAACCGCTCCGGCCGGATAGGCGATCGTCTGGGACAGGCCAAACCCTTCCTTGGCCATCAGAATATACGTCATGCTGACAGCGGACATGAAGGTGGCTGGAAGCGCCGTCAGCAGGGATGCGTAGCGGCTCTTTCCGTTTTTCAGCAGATAGGTCGTGGCGACCCAGAGGGAAACCATCGCCAGCGTCTGATTGCTCCAGGAGAAATAACGCCAGAGCACGTTAAAATCCAGCTGGGTCAGCACAGCGCCGATGGCGAGCAGCGGAAGGGTGATGATCAGCCGGTTCCGGATTTTTTTCTGATCCAGATGCGTGCATTCCGCCAGAATCAGGCGCGCGCTGCGGAATGCCGTATCACCCGACGTAATGGGACAGACCACCACGCCGATGATCGCCAGGATCCCGCCGACTGTCCCCAGCATTTTCTCGGAGATCTCGTAAACCGTTCCTGACTGGCCAAGCGTCGAAAGCGCGTTGTGCAGGCCGCCGGTCGCGCCGTAGAAGGCCACGCCCGCCGCCGCCCAGATCAGGGCGATCACAGATTCGGCGATCATCGCGCCGTAGAAGATATTTCTTCCCTGCTTTTCGCTGGTAATGCATTTGGCAACCATCGGAGACTGGGTGGCATGAAATCCGGAAATCGCTCCGCAGGCCACCGTCACAAACATGAAGGGCCAGACCGGCAGACCTTCCGGATGAAGATTGGACAGCGTGACCTCCGGAATCTGATGGCCGCCAAAGATCACGCCGCCCAGGACGCTCACCGCCATCAGGATCAGGATTCCGCCGAAAACGGGATACAGCTTTCCGATCAGTTTATCGATCGGGAGCAGCGTAGCCAGCACATAGTACAGCAGGATGATGACGATCCAGATCTTCTCATTCAGAAAACCGGGCGTCAGGTTGGCGATCAGCGCGGCAGGGCTGTTGACAAACACCGTGCCGGTCAGAACCAGCAGCAGGATGGAAAAAGCGCGCATGATCCATTTGGCCGCCTTTCCCATATAAATCCCGGAAAGCTCCGCAATCGAAGCTCCTTTGTTCCGGCAGGAGATCATGCCGCACATATAATCATGCACCGCGCCCCCCAGAATGGCGCCGAGAACGATCCACAGAAAAACAACCGGACCGAAGCAGGCGCCCATTAGCGCCCCGAAAATCGGGCCGGTTCCTGCAATATTCAGCAGCTGAACCAGAAACGCCTTCCAGGGCTTCATCGGTACGCAGTCCACGCCGTCGTTAATGGCAATGGCCGGCGTCTGCCGGTCGTCCGGCGCGAACACCTTCTCGGTCAGACGGCCGTAGAAATGAAAACCAAGGAAAAGAACCACCAGGGCCAGGATCAGGGAAAACATAATGTTAACCTCCCTTTACGTGTTATGTCATTTCCGCTGACATTTTTATATCATACCATATTTATCTGCATTCTGCCAGACTGTTTCTCCGGTTTCATTCTGGGTCCTGTTTCCCGGGATGAATTTCCGAGAAACCGAACGGCAGAATCCCCGCGCAGCAAGAAGATATTACCTGCAAAGAAAGGATTGACACAGTCATGAAAATCCATATAATAACCAAATGGAGTTACATCATGTTTTCTGAATTGAACCTTTATGTGACTTGTGTGAGGAGGAACTGTACCAAACCGCCCGGTCATGATAAGGTCAGAAAATGAAAGGAGTATTTGTTCCATGATGAAAAAACTGGTTTCCTGTCTGTTGGCCGTCATGATGCTTTTCACGATGGCAGGCGCTTTTGCGGATCCCTTCGTGCCTCTTGAGAGGAACAACGCACTGCATAAGTTCCTGAATGAAACGGATCTGAAGACCAAGGATTTTGCCCTGCAGCTTGAGCTGGGTAATCAGGTTGCCGATCTCGTGTTCCACGTCGAGGGGAATTCCCTTCACATGGTCACACGGATGAACGGGATCGTGCTCAGACATGCCCAGATGAACCCCACCGCGCTCTACATGGCCAGCGGCAGCGAAGTGGCGATGCTGCGGTATGAGACATTGGCCGCCTTCCAGCAGGATCTCATAAAAGAGGCGGAAGCCCAGCTCACCCAGGCGATTCAGAGCATCCCCGCGAACCAGCTTCCGACGGAAGCCGAACTGAGAGCGGCCGCTGCCCAGCAGGCCGTTCTGGAAACCGCGGCAGCCACTCAGGAGCGGACGGACGCCGTCACCATCGGTACTGCGGCCATTGCGTTTGCCGAACATTTCAGACCTGAAAGCATTCTGGATGTGAAAGAGAATGACGGCAGCGTGGAATTCAGCCTGCGCAGCGATGCCTACGCCGACGCGCTGGCCAATGCGATTGACGGCCTGATGGCGAATGAGAGCCTGGGCCGGCTGATCGACCGGCAGGCGGCGAAGACCGGCAGCAAAACCTTTGCCGAAATCCAGAAGAGCTGGGCTGAAGACCGCGAAGCCACCCTGCAGGCCATCCGCACCATCCAAAGCACCGATAAAATTGAAGAGGACGGCCACTGGACGTCCAGCTTCCAGATCGGCGCTGAAAAAGAAGGAGATCAGGCTCTGATCTGCAACGCGGATACCTGGGTCAATGAAGAACTCAATGCTGCCGAAATGACCTTCACCCTCGGAATCACCGGCGAAGACCCGGTCATGACGTATGACATTGTGGTGACCCCGAATTATTTCTGGGAAAAGATGAACGTCGAACAGGCCTACACGGAGATGAGCTTTGACCTGGAAGACGGCCTGATCAACAGCGGCAAAATCGATATTAACAGGAACAACATGGACGCGGTGCAGCTTTCCTTCGGTCCGGATTATCTGAACATGAGGGGACCCAAGGGCGGTATCAGCTCCTCTATCCGTGAAACCTGGACGGGCAAGACCCGCTATGAGCTGGTCGTCGAAAACGCCGAAGGCGTTTCCTCTTCCCTGATCATTGATTTCTATGAGGATGATGACAGCCTGATCTGCGAAATGAAGACCAGTGAATCGGATCAGTCCCTGAAGTACAGGATCAGCCGGATTGACCGGGTCGAAGTCAACGATCTGAGCGCTTCTGAAAAAATCACCGAAATTACCGGTGAAACGCTCAAAACCGAGATGGAAGCCCTTCTGAAGCTGGTATTCCCCGCGAAAGCTCCGGAAGCCGCAGCCGAGACAGCCGAAGCCGCTCCGGAAGAGGCCGCCGAAACCGGAAAATAAGAAACCGATACAGATTTCGCAAGGGGCAGGAGTATTCTCCTGCCCCTTGTCTGTATTCCGGGCCGGTTTCTGTTTTCGCCCCTTCCGGCAGGCGGTATCCTGCCGCGCTTTTTCTCCGCGGAAGTCAGAATAAACCGGGGTAATTTGCGCCCCGGAATCTGTACAAAACCGCCGCACAGGAGTAGGATGATTTCATCGAACGGAACTTCCGTTCATCCGCCCGCCGTCTCCGGCCGGGCGGCCGGACAGAACGGCTGAGAAAACGCCGGGCCCCCTGCCGGACCTGGCCCGGTAAAATCAGCGCCGAAAAACACGAAGGAGGAAGAAACAGTGAAAAAAGGACTTATCATCATCGTCGGCATCGCGGTCATAGTGGGAATTGTCGCGCTGACCTGTACCGCCACCGTGCAGACCGGATATACCGGAATCGTTACCACCTTCGGGCGGGTCGAGGATGTTACGCTGGAAGCCGGTTTCCATTTTAAAAGCCCCTTCCAGGAAATCATCCTGATGGACAACCGGGAACAGAAGAGCACCTTTACGACAGAGGCCTTTTCCAGCGATATTCAGCAGGTGGATATCACCGGGTCCATCAACTACGCCATCAACAAAAGCACGGCCATGAACCTGTTCAAGGAAGTCGGTACTGATTACTTCAACAAGCTGGTCTATCCCCGGATGCTGGAGATCACAAAGGGCGTATTCAGCAAGTATACGGCCGAAAACCTGGTAGCCAACCGGCAGAATCTGAGTGAATCGATCCGGGCCGGCATGCATGAGGAACTGAATAACTATGGCATTAACGTCATCAGTATCAGCATTGAAAACATCGACTTCACGGATGCCTTCACCGACGCGGTTGAAGCCAAGCAGGTTGCCGCGCAGAAAAAGCTGCAGGCGGAAATCGAGCAGAGTCAGATGACCATGGAAACTCAGCAGCAGGCGGAGCGGAAACGGATTAACGCCGAAGCGGAAGCCAATGTGGCCAAGATCAACGCGGACGCCGATGCCTACGCGCTGCAGGTCCGGAGCGACGCCGAGGCGGAAGCGAACAAGAAGATTGCCGAAAGTCTGACCGAGCACCTGATCCGGTTCAATGAAATCAAGGCCTGGGATGGCAGGCTGCCCACCTATATGGCCGGTCAGGGAACCACCACGCTGCCCATCCTGAATATGGCGGAGCAGGATAAAGCTCCGGCGGAAAGCAGCACAAAGTAAATTCCCGCGGCAGTTTCCGGGGCGCGGACTCATCTGAAACTTTTGCTTGACAAAAAGCATAAATCGGATATAATGATCGGGTGAGCACGCGCTGTGGAGAGTTGGCTGAGTGGTCTAAGGCGCACGACTGGAAATCGTGTGTGGGGTGATACCTCACCTAGGGTTCAAATCCCTAACTCTCCGCCAGAAAGCCCTGGTTTGATCTGACAGATCGAATCAGGGTTTTTCTTTATTCCTGAAGCGGGCTGCCCTGCCGTCCTGAAAACTTCTCCCTTTATCAATTGGCTGATTAGTGATAAAATAGAATGATTCTATGGTGAACTGGGAGGATTTCATGCGCATCATTCTAATCGGAGCCGGAAAAGTCGGATACGCGCTGGCGGAGCATCTGATCAGCGAAGAGCATGATGTCACCGTGATCGATAATGATGAGGAGGCCATCGCCCACTGTTCCGGCGCGCTGGACGCGCTCTGTCTGAAGGGGAACGGCGCCAACGCCAAAATCCTGCTGGAGGCTGGGGTTGAAAAGGCGGACATGATTATCGCCACCACGGAAAACGATGAAACCAATATGCTGGCCTGTCTGATTTCCAAGCGGCTGGGCGCGCCTTATACCATCTGCCGGATCCGGGATCCCGAATTCAACGAAAGCCAGATGCTCCTGCAGAACGAGTTGGGAATCGACGTCGCCATAAATCCGGAACGGGCGACGGCGCTGGAGATCAGCCGGTTGCTGCGTTACCCCTTCGCTGGCAGCATCGAGCATTTCGCCAAGGGGCAGGTGGAAATGGTGGAATTCAGAGCTTCCGAATCGGATCCCTTTCTGAATATTCCGCTGAAGGATCTGGTATCCCGGGTGCCGAAGATGCCCCGGGTGCTCTACGCCATGGTGGAGCGGGGCAATCAGGTGCAGATCCCTACCGGCGATTTTATTTTCCGGCCGGGTGACCGGGTATTCGTTTCCGGAAATATGCTGACCATTACGGAGTATTTCCGTTTTCTGGGTCGGAACCGGCTCAAGGTACGCAGCGTCATGATTCTGGGCGGCGGCCGGATTTCGTATTATCTCTCCCGGTTTATTGTTCCCATGGGCATTCATGTGACCCTCTTTGAGGTGAATAAGGAAAAAGCCCGACTGATGAGCGAAATGCTTCCGAAAGTGGACGTGATTCTGGGAGACGGCACGGACGAGGACCTGCTGGAGGAGCAGGGACTCTCCCAGACGGATGCCTTCGTCAGTCTGAGCAACCGGGATGAGGAAAACCTGATCTCCGGGATGCATGCCAACCGCTGCGGCGTTCCGAGGGTGATTGTGAAAAGCAGCCGGATGAGCCATCTGGACGTTCTCACTGATCTGGGGCTGGATTCCGTTGTCAGTCCGCAGTTCATTACCACTTCCACCATTCTCCGTTATGTCCGTGCCCGTGAAAACAGCAGCGGCACCAGGATCGAGCGGCTGTACCGCCTGTTGGAAGGAAAAGCGGAGGCCATGGAATTCATCGCCATGAAGGGAGACGCCTATATCGGCATTCCCCTGAAGGATCTGGTGTCCCGGAAGGGCACGCTGGTAGCGGTCATCGTCCGGCAGAATAAAGTCATCGTTCCCTTCGGAAACGATCATATCGAAGCCGGGGATCACGTCGTGGTTATTTCCTGTGAATCCGGTGTCTCCGACCTGAATGAGGTAATCTATCGATGAACAGAAAGCTGATCCTCCGGGTGCTGGGCTCCATGCTATGCATAGAGGCGATCGCCATGCTTCCCGCTCTCCTGCTTTCCTTTCACTACCGGGACGGCGATTCCGCCGCGATGGGGCAGAGCATTCTGGTAACCGGACTGCTGGGAATCTTCCTTTTCTTCTGCGTCCGCACGGAGAAGGACGCTCATCTTCGCCTGAAGGAAGGATTCATCATTACAGCGCTGGGCTGGATTCTGCTGAGCTTATGCGGCGCTCTTCCCTTCCTCTTCTCCCATACGCTTCCCCGCTTTGAGGACGCGTTCTTCGAGTCTGTTTCCGGATTTACCACAACCGGTGCCTCCGTCGTGAACCGGTTTGAGGGCTTTCCCCGGGGCGTCATGTTCTGGAGAGCTTCCACCCACTGGATCGGCGGCATGGGCGTGCTGGTGCTGACCCTGGCCCTGCTTCCGAAGCTGACAGGCCGAAGTTCTCATCTGGTGAAAGCTGAAAGCCCAGGCCCTTCGCTGAGTAAACTGGTGCCTAAAACCGGAGCGACCGCGAAAATCCTGTACAGGATCTATATTGTCCTGACCGCCGCGGAATTTCTGACGCTCCTGCTGTTGGGTCTGAGTCCCTATGACGCGGCTCTGCATTCCCTGTCCACGGCCGGTACCGGAGGATTCAGCAATTACGGAGCCAGCGTTGCCGCTTTTCAGAGCGTACCGGTCGAAATGGTCATCTCCCTCTTCATGTTCCTGTTCGGTATCAATTTCGCACTGTACTACAAGGCTTTCCTGGGAGATCATATCAAAGCTTTTTATAAGGATGAGGAGTTCCGGTGGTATGCCGGAATCATTGTCGCCGCGATTTTGCTGATTTCGGTCTTTAATCTTTCCTTCTATCACGGCGATTACTGGACCTCCCTCCGCTACAGCATTTTCACGGTCGCTTCGACCGCCTCCACCACTGGCTTCGTAACGGTGGATTACGGAGTCTGGCCGGCCGCCAGTCATATGATTATCGTGATCATCATGTTTATCGGCTCCTGCGCGGGATCCACGGCCGGCGGCATCAAAGTGGTCCGGATTAATATGATCTGCAAGCTGAGCCGCAGGAATATCCGGTCCACCGGCCAGCCCAAAAAGATGGAGGTCGTCCGCATGGACGGCAAAGCGGTGGATGAAGCCACCCTGTCCCAGGTGGCACAGTTCGCTCTGATGTATATTGCGCTCTGGCTTCTGGGCGCGCTGCTGCTTTCCCTGGACGGCCCCTTTGATGTGCTGACCCACCTGACCGCATCCCTGACCTGCGTCAGCAACGTGGGTCCCGGTCTGGGGGCTGTCGGCCCCGTCAGCAATTTTGCCGCCTACGGTCCTTTTGCCAAAGTTGTGTCCGCCATGCTGATGCTCTTCGGCCGGCTGGAACTCCTGCCGATGTTCATTCTGTTCACCCGTTCCGCGTGGCATAAATACTGATTTCCCGAATCGGAAGGTGAAAGTGATATGACGAATCAGACAAAAACCATCGCGAAAGGCGTCTCCGTTCTGGGACTGACGGGCATCATCAACAAACTGATCGGCGTGCTTTATTCCATTCCGCTGGCCCGGATTCTGAAGCCGGAAGGACTGGGGCTCTTTCAGACGGTTTATCCGACCTACAACCTGTTTCTGACGCTCTCCAGCGCCGGGCTTCCGGTAGCCGTTTCCCGCATGGTTGCCCACTATCTGGCGACAGGCGATGAGCCCAATGCCCGCCGGACCTTCCAGGCCGCGATGAAGCTGCTGTTCACGATCGGGCTGTTTTTCACCCTGATCATGGTGGTCTCCAACCGGATGCTGACCGCTCTGGTCGGTGTGGAAGAGGCTTCCAAAGGCTTTTATACCATTGCTCCCTGCGTGCTCATTGTCTGCGTGCTGTCCGCCTTCCGGGGTTATATTCAGGGGCATCAGAATATGGTGCCGACCGCCGTCTCCCAGATGATCGAGCAGATCGGAAAGGTCATCGTATCCCTTCCTCTGGCAGCCATCGGCATGCGGACCGGCATGGCGGACGGTGCCGCCGGCGCGCTGCTGGGTATCACGCTGGTGGAGGCCGCCGCGCTTGCCTACATGATCATTCTTTATTACCGGCATGAGAAAAAGAAACCGGCCGCAGCTCCCGCTGTCCCGGCTGCCGCTGCGCCGGTTTCTCAGAAACGTCTGGCCCGCCAGCTGATCAGCATCTCGATTCCGATCACTGTCAGCGCCTGCATTATTCCCCTGGCCCAGTTTGTTGACTCCGCCCTGATGGTGAACCGCATGGTAGCTTCCGGACTGACCCGGGATGCCGCCACCTCCCTGTACGGCATTTTCTCCGGCATGGTCATCCGGCTGATCAATATCCCCACTGCCCTGGCGCTTGCGATTTCCATGAGCCTGGTGCCCGCCATTTCCGCCGCCCGGGCCCGTGAGGACCGAAAGGCCATCATTCAGGAGTCCGGCGTAGGTCTTCGCTACGCTTCGCTGATCGGTCTTCCCTGCTCCATCGGAATGAGCCTGCTGGCCAAACCGATCCTCGCTATTTTCTATACCGGCACGCTGACACCGGAGCGGATGCAGACCGCCGCGGAACTGCTGCAGATCTCCTCCCTGACGGTGTTTCTCTTCACCATGGTCCAGGCAACCAGCAGCATTCTGCAGGGGCTCCATAAACAGCAGATTCCGATGTATACCATGATCGCCGGTGTCGGCTGTAAAATCCTGCTGAACTATCTGCTGATCGGAACCCCGGGAATCAATATCCACGGCGGCCCGGTGGCTTCCATTGTCTGCTACTCCGTCGCCATGATTCCGAATCTTTATTTCTGCTGTAAATATGCGGGTATGCGGTTCCGCTGGATGGAATGGATCGTCCGTCCCGGCCTGGCCGCGCTGGGCATGGGGCTGGCGGTCTACGGCCTGAAGCTGCTTCTGCCGGAAAGTTTCCTGTCCACGGTTCTGATGATCCTGACCGGTGTCGGCGTATATGTACTGATCGCCTGCCTGGATCACGCGCTGGAAAAATCCGATCTGCAGGGCATTCTGCGTCCCGGAAGGAGGCATCGCCGATGAAACAGATTACGGTCGTATCCCTGTCCTCCGGAGATCCGGATCTGCTGAACCGGCTGACCCTGAATGCGCTGAAAACAGCCTGTCCGCTGATTCTGCGCACGGATCATCATCCCATTTCCGCCTGGCTGCGTCAGCAGGAAATCGCTTATCGCTCCTTTGACAGCCTGTATGATCAGACGGAGGATTTCGATACGCTGCACCGGATGATGGCGGAATCCCTCTGGCAGGAGGCCGGCGATTCCGGCCTGGTCTACGGCGTACCGGATCCGCTTTCGGACGGCAGCGTCCGGCAGCTCTTCTCCTGTCGTCCCTCCCCGGAGGACCGGGTGGAGATTCTCCCGGGCATCGGGATAACTGACCCCTATCTGAGCCGCTGCCGCGGCGCTCTTCGGGATCCCGACTGGCGGACGGCAGCCGCTTCCTCCCTGTTCAGTGCGGATTACGATCCGAACCGGCCGCTGCTGGTCACAGAGCTCGACAGTGAAATCCTGGCCGGCGAAGTCAAAGCCTTTCTGGAATCCCGAATGGCGGATGAAGATACGCTGCTGTTCTTCAGGGATTCGGATCATGCGCCCCGGGAAATTCCCCTGTATGAGCTGGATCGCCAGCGGACCTATGATCACCGGTCTGCGCTCCTGATTCCCGCCCGTTCCCCGGAAGACCGTTCCCGCTTTACCCTGTCGGATCTGGAGCAGAAGACGGATCAGCAGCTGGCCCGTTTCCTGCGCCGGTCCGACGCCGGTCCGGAGGAGGATGCTTGGCCCGATGATCCGGATGAGGCGGCTGATGCGCTGGCCGAAACCCTTTTGGAGGTGGTGCGCCGGGCCTGTCTGGCCAGAGCCATGGGAGATTTTGATCTCCGGGACGTTCTCACCCGGGCGTACCGCCTGACAGACCGGCCGCCGGAGTCCTGATCTTCCCCGTATCCATCGCTTTTTCATCCACGGAACCGCCGATTCTGTCCGGAAACCCGGTTTCCGGACAGAATCATATTTCAATAACGCTGAAAGCCTTGACTTTCAAAGGAATGTGTGTATACTTAAACCTGTACGACAGGTGATATAAGGTTTCCAGGCCTTAATCTTCTTGTCGGTTCAAAAGATGGGATTAATTATTCATTTGAAGGAGGTTTCCCCATGAACAAGAGTGAACTGATTGCCGCCCTGGTTGAAAAAGCCGAGCTCTCCAGCAAGAAGGATGCCGAAAAGGTTCTGAGCGCTTTCGTGGATGTCGTGACCGAATCCCTGACCAAGGGTGAAAAGGTTCAGCTGATCGGCTTCGGTACCTTCGATGTGAAGAGCCGTCCCGCCCGCAAGGCCCGGAATCCCCGCACCGGCGAAGAGATCAAGATTGCCGCTTCCAAGGCCCCCGCTTTCAAGGCCGGCAAGGCTCTGAAGGACAAGGTCAATACCCCCGCCAAGAAAAAGGGCAAGAAATAATTGAAAGGTCTCCCACCCGCAGGATGCAGTCCTGCGGGTTTTTGCTGAAGAATCATCATGGATTGGAGATAGACCATGCGTCTGGATAAGTTTCTGAAAGTATCCCGGATCATCAAACGAAGGACGGTAGCCGCCGAAGCCTGCTCCGGCGGACGGGTTTCCCTGAACGGGCGGGTCGCGAAGCCCGCGGCCGAAGTCAAAGCGGGAGACCTGCTTTCAATCCGGTTCGGAGAGCATGAAGGCCGGTACAAAGTGCTTCAGGTAAAGGAAACTGTGAAAAAGGAAGAAGCAGATCAGCTCTATGAAGGTCTGTCGGAAGACGCGGTTCTTTCCTCGGAAAGGAATGCCCAATGAAGACTGTTGTGCTGATGCTGGCCGCGGGTTCCGGCTCCCGCATGGGGCTGAAGCAGAATAAGGTATTCCTGTCCCTGGGGGGCAAAAGCGTACTGCAGCGGAGCATGGAAGCCTTTGCCTCCATCGCGGATGAGATCATCGTTGTACATCGTCCCGGAGAGGAAGAACCGGCAAGGGCGGAAACGGAAAAAGTCTCTTTTTCCGGTATCCTTCGTCTGGTTCCCGGCGGAGCCACCCGCCAGGATTCCGTCGAAAACGGTCTGGCTCAAAGTGACTGCCGGCCGGAGGATCTGATTCTGATCCATGACAGCGCCCGCTGCCTGATTACCCCCGGTCTGATCCGCCGGATCCGGGACACGGCCATGGAAAAAGGCGCCGCGATTCCCGGGCTTCCGGCCACCAACACGATCAAGGTCTGCCGGGAAGAAAAGGTGCTGGAGACGCCGGATCGTTCCCTGCTTTATGAAATCCAGACACCGCAGGCCTGCCGGGCGGACTGGCTTCAGGAAGCTTTTGCCCGCGCGCGTCAGGACGGATTCCAGGGGACGGACGACGCCTCCCTTCTGGAGCACTGCGGTTATCCGGTCGCCGTGGTACGGGGCGAGCGGAACAATATCAAGCTGACAACAGGAGAGGATGTACAGATGGCGGAATCCGTTCTGGGTCTTTCTTCCCGTCTGCCGCGGGTTGGCCACGGCTATGACGTGCATCGTTTTGCGGAGGACCGGAAGCTGATTCTCTGCGGGGTGGAAATCCCCTGGGAGAAGGGGCTTCTGGGCCACAGCGACGCGGATGTGGCGGTTCACGCGCTGATGGACGCCATGCTGGGCGCCGCGGGGCTGGGAGACATCGGTCTTCATTTTCCGGATACAGATTCGCGCTATAAGGGCATCAGCTCACTGCTTCTCCTGAAAGAAACCGTTCGCCTGCTGCAGGCGAACGGTTATGAACTGATCAACGCGGATCTGACGATCGTGGCTCAGAAGCCGAAACTGAGACCGTATATTTCCCGGATGACGGATACGCTGTCCGACGTGCTCGGTGTGGATCCGTCCCGGCTGAATGTCAAGGCGACCACCACGGAAGGGCTGGGCTTTGAAGGCCGGATGGAAGGCATCTCCGCGCAGGCGGTCTGTCTTATTCTGCCGGTCACCGCAGAAGGCACGCCTGCAGCGCCATAAGGCCAAACTGAATATACAGCCGCTCAAGCAGCAGCAGACTGGCCGGATCGGTTTCCTGACGGAGATCGATCCTGTTTTCATTATGCGAAAGCGCATCCGATTCCGCTCCGTAATCCAGAATCAGTTCTCCCAGCGGTTCTCCCCGCCCGTCGTTCAGATAAATCTTTCCCGCCGCGCCGCTTCCGATAGGATTCAGCAGGCCTTCCCACTGCATGAGAATGCCGTGCTGCGCGGATGAGAGCGTACCCTGAAGATTCCATTCGTGATTGTATGCTTTTCCTTCCGTTTCGTTCATCATGGCGGAAAGCATCAGGATCGGATGATTTTGGGAAGCCTGACGGTAACCGGCTTTCTCCGGATCAGAGCAAAGCGTAACGGTACAGGTCAGGCGATGATTCTGATCCATCAGGGACTGCAGCCCCAGATCATAAATCTGTCCGTTCTCCGCGAAGCTGAGAACAGCCTGAATGTGGTTCATTTCGGCCAGATCCACGGAGAGCATCAGCACCGTACCGCCGTCCCGCTCCAGCTGAATCACTAAGGCGTTTCCTCCGTCATAGGCCGCAATCTGCAGGCCGATCCCGGAATCCTGCCGCAGTATCGTTTCCATCCGCCGGATTCCCCGGACCGCGGACTGAAAACCGGATGCAGCCGCCTCCGTTCTCGGCCGGATGCGCTCCAGCCGCTCCGCAAGGCCGCGCAGTTCCTCCGCCCGTACCTCGGCGGAAAGCCGTACAGAAGCCCGGTCAAAGCTGTCGCCGGTATAGATCCCGGTTTCCTCCGCGGCGCCGATCTCTTTCAGCCAGCCTGTCAGCACGTGCTGAATCTGTCCGGCACCCGGAAGGGCATGCCATCCAGCCAGCTGTTCCGTCAGTGCCGGCAGGCCGACGGGGCTTTCCTTTCCCCAAACCAGAGCAGTCCGGGAATGAAGGCTGCTGCGCAGCGTCAGGCTGTCCGCATCGTCCGTCAGCTGCCAGGTCTGATTCATGGCCGGAAGCTTTGTGAATTCCAGGCGGATGATCTCTCCCTCCGCGCAGGCGGCGGAGGCCAGCAGGCCCAGCACCAGCACGGTCAGAAAGGCAATTCCCTTTCTCATGGCTGAGTATCCTCTTTTTCTGTTTTCTGCGTTTCCGGCATCTGCATCTCCGGCATCCGTTCGGTCTTTTCCGCCGCGTTTTTCAGCCAGGCTTCCCACCAGGCCGCCCGCTGCTCATCCGAAGCTTCCGTGACAGACTGATCCCCGTTCGTCTCAATCGCAGTCAGAATCCACGGAGCCGCTGTTTTGAAGGTTCCGCTGAGCGAAAGCTTTTTGGGGCCCTGGCTGCCGTCCAGCTGGATTTCGGCCGTGGTCGGACTCTGCTGCGCGTTTTTACTGGAAAAATGCAGATTCAGCTGAACCAGAACCGGATCAAAAGATCCAAGGTTCTCTTCCGGATACTCCTCTCCCAGCACAGCGGGATCCTGGGTGATCCGGCAGACATAATCATAGTTTTCGTGAAGTCTTCCGTCCGCGTCCGCCTCAGCCGGTAAACTGACGGTGCCCGTCAGGCTGATGCGAAGAGACAGATTGGCCGGATCTGTTTCTTTTCGTTCCGCGTTGTACCGCCCGAAGAGCACTTCATGTCCGAAGCTGCCCTTCAGTGACAGATTCTCCGGCCAGGCAATCATCAGAATCTTCTGATCGTCCGTCAGGCGGCAGGTGTAGCTGCCGCCGCTGACCTGATCAATCTGCAGCGCTTCATACCCAAACAGTCTCCGGTCCAGCGGCAGGCGCAGACGGGTGGATACGGAGGCGCCGGTCCTGGTATCACTGACGCGGGTCAGCGTCAGATCATCCTGCACCTGCAGGGCGCCGACGATCTCCCGGTAGTAATACAGCAGGTTTTCATTCAGATATACGGCCTTCTGCTCCTCCGTCAGGAGGGGATCCAGTAGCGCTCTGACCTGCTCATCCGTCAGGAAGGATTCCGCCATTTCCAGCAGGAAGCTCTTCACCGCCTGAAAAGGAATGGTGTAGGACATTGCCAGCAGGTTCCGGCCTTCTTCGTCATTCAGATAGTGGGTTTCCACGGGAAAGCGGGAGAGCCAGAGCTCTGTTTTCTGCCCGTAGTCCGCAAAGGCGGCATCCCAGTTCGTCTTTTCCTTGCCCTGAAGCGTCTGAAAGATTTTCACCGCAAGCGAAAGGATCGGGGGATTTTCTCCGTGCGCGCCTGCCCGGTCAGCCACGCTCTCAATTCCGGCCAGAGACAGCAGCGTTTCCGGTAAAAAGTCGGATTCCAGATAGAAGGTTCCGTTTTTCCCGTACAGTGTCGTTTTGTTGCGCTGTGCCTCGGTATCATCTGTCTGATAGATATAGTAGGACAGCTCGCTGCCGTCCGCCAGGGCGAGTCCGCGGATCTCAAACTGGCCCCGGTTCAGCGCGGCGGGCAGCGTGTTTTCCTCCAGTCCTTCCTCCGTGATGAGGAAGGAGCCTTTCAGCCCGCTGCCGATGTTCAGCTGCTTTTGCATTTTCTCCGGCAGCGAATAATCGGCAGCCAGCGCAGAAATCTGCAAAAGAGCTGTCAGGATGAACGTTGTCAGAATCGCGAGTGCTTTCTTCATATCTGTTTTCACTCCCATCCGGCTTCCCGGTCACTTCACGCGGCCTGCCGCAGTTCCTCAAAATAGAGATGCATGGCAGTCAGTACCTCATCCGGTTCCGCCATCCGGTTGATCCGGTTGCGGATCTGCGCGGCTCCGCGCAGCCCGTGAATATACCAGCTGATATGCTTCCGCATCTCCCGTACAGCCACAAAATCCGGTTTGGCTTCCAGCATGGCCTCATAGTGGGTGCGGATCATTTCCTCCCGCTCGTCCAGGGTGACGTCCGTTTTCTCCCGGCCCGCCGCCAACTGCTGCAGTTCCCGGAAAATCCATGGATTGCCCATCGCTCCGCGGCCGATCATGATGCCGTCGGCATAGCCTTCCTCCAGCTTCCGGATCCCGTCCTCCGCGGTAAACAGATCCCCGTTTCCGATGACAGGAATCGACACGCGGCTCCGGATCTCCCGGATCGCCTCCCAGTCCGCCTCTCCCGCGTACTGCTGCACCCGGGTGCGGCCGTGAACGGCAATCTCCCGGATTCCTGCTTCCTGTGCCATCTGCGCCATTTCCGGGGCGTTGAGATGCCGGTCATCCCAGCCCAGACGCATTTTGACCGTCACCGGGAGGGAAACGGCCTCCACTGTTTGCCGCATCATCTTAAAAGCGATATCCGGATGCAGCATCAGTCCGGCGCCTTCCCCGGAGGAAGCCACTTTATGCGCCGGACATCCCATATTCAGATCGATCCCGTCGTACCGTCCCGTATCTTCCATTCTTCGGGCAGCTTCCGCCACAATGGCGGGATCCTTTCCGAAAAGCTGAACAATCAGCCTTGTTTCAACCGGGTTCCGGATCATCAGCTCCTGAGTCGCCCGCTGATTCGGCGCACAGCAATACCCCATGGCGCTGATCATCTCGGTACAGGTCTGCTCGCAGCCCAGCCGGACGCAGATGCCACGGTAAACGTGATCCGTCACCCCGCACATCGGAGCCAGCCGAAAACGGTTCATGTCTTCGCGGTCCTCGGGAATACGGCAATTCTGTTCCTGGCCTTCTCATAGGGAACTGTTTTCAGCATCACAGGCTTCCCTTCTCCCCGGGGAAGCACGGGGATCTCGGCCGGCTGCTGGTCTTGGATCCGCCAGTCTTCGACCGGAACGGCTTCCACCCGAACGCTTCCGTCCTTTTCCTTCTCCGCCCGGCCGGTCGCGGCGTATCGCCAGGATTCACCCGCGTCCAGCACCCGCATCTGGTTCTCCGTCCAGAAACAGATTCCCTGATGATGGGTCCGTTCATAGCGGACCGCGTCCTGTGCCGCCCATTCAACCCTGTCCTGATCCTGAATGGCGGCTCCGGTTGCGAACGTCTTTCCTTCCCGGATTTCGGTCAGGTCTGCTTCCGGCTGATTGAAGGAGTACAGCTGACTTCCGCTGTGGATCAAAATTTCCCGGGTTTCCGTGCCCGCCGCGAATACGGTCAGGGAAAGGCCGGATCCGTCCCTCACCCGAATTCGCGCAGCGCGGGGTCCCATCGTCACAACCATTTTCCGGCCGGGAATGAGATATTTCCCGGGAAGCGGATAATGCAGATGCAGCGCGTCCGCGGAAACACCGACCGCCCAGCGATAAAACACGCTGACTGCCCGCGCCGCTCTGCCCAGAATCCGGATGGCTTCCTCCCCTTCCGCCGGAGCGGTTTCCGGCGCCGGATCCGTCTTCAGCCGGTTGACGCGCTGGACGGGAGCCGGCCTTCCATCCCGGAGCGCCTCCTGCAGGCCGTTCAGGCCGATCCGGATCATCCCATCCAGCGGCCAGGCAGCTTCGGTGATATACAGCTGAGCCGCCAGGGCTTCGACCCAGGCGGAAAGCACCGCCGTGGAAACAGGCTGGGCCGACCCCCGTCCGCTGAGGAAGGGGGCGCCGCAGGTGCCGCCGCAGACCGCTCCGTCGCTTTTCTGAACGGCTTTCCATCCTTTAAATCCGGCGCTCAGTTCCTGTCCGTTTCCGCTGAAAAGGCCGGCCAGCGCGGCAAACCTCATTCCGTCTGCCACCAGCTCACCGTGATTAAGAATGCAAAGCCGCTTCTGCCAGTCCGTTTCATCCAGATCGCTCCGGCTCAGGATATCCTGCGGTTTCTCCGTCAGCATATTGTTTTTCAGCCGTCCGACAGAGGAATAGCTTTGCAGTGCCGTCGTCCAGTCCATCGCGCCGGACCGGAGCCGGGCGCAGAGCCGCAGGGCGGCCTGTGAACTTGTCATCAGATAGAAGCGGATCAGGAATTCCATCAGATCCGCCGGCTGAACACGTACCTCCTGCAGGCTGATGATCTGATCCCAGTTCACCTCAACCCAGCGGCACCATTCCGCCAGACGCTTCATCAGTCCGCGGTCCGCCGTAAACTCCGCCAGATCCAGGGCGGCTTTCGCCACCTGGAGCTGTTCGGTAAAGGATCCGTGAAACGCACCGTTCTGCGATCCTTCCGTTTCCCGGCGGATCAGCGCCGTGACCGGTTCGTGCAGCGGATCCTCCGTCGTCAGGCAGGCCAGTTCAAAAGCGCCCTGCCACAGCGAACGGCTGGACAAAAAGGGAGCCATCCGGTCATACAGGCTCTTCACCTGCGTATTTCCCGTACGGGCATTTCCGATATTCAGCCCGGACCGGCGGAGACGGATCAGCGGCGCTCTTTCCAGGAAGATTGTTCGAATCATATTTTCTCTCCGTCGGAAAGCATTATTTGGTGCCGAACAGGCGGTCACCCGCGTCCCCCAGACCGGGAACGATATATCCGTGCTCGTTCAGATGATCATCCATAGCCGCCACAAAAATATCCACATCCGGATGATCCTTCTGGATCCTGGCAATGCCTTCCGGCGCGGCAATCAGGTTCACCAGGCGGATGTGATTGCAGCCCCGCTGTTTGATAAAGCTGATCGCGGCGCTGGCACTGCCGCCGGTGGCCAGCATGGGATCGAGAATCAGCAGTTCCCGGTTCTCACTGTCCGCGGGCAGCTTGCAGTAATATTCCACAGGCTTCAGTGTTTGGGGATCGCGGTACAGACCGATATGCCCCACCTTCGCGTTCGGAATCAGGTTGGTCACGCCGTCCACCATACCCAGGCCGGCCCGGAGAATCGGTACGATTCCCAGCTTCTTCCCGGACAGCACGCGGCAGCTGCACTTGCAGATCGGGGTCTCGACCTCCACCTCTTCCGTTTCCAGATCCCGCGTTACTTCAAAAACCATCAGCATGGCGATCTCAGAGAGCAGCTCCCTGAATTCCTTGGTGCCCGTATTCTTGTCCCGCATAATGCTCAGTTTATGCTGAATCAGCGGATGATCAAAAACTACAACCTTGCTCATAGTCTGTTCCTCCTTCATCGTCCAGAAAATATTCTCCCGTGAACCTCAGATTATTGTATCAAATTGAGCCTCTTTTATCAAGGTTCAGGTTGCCGCTTCAGTAAAAACCCTCCGCGGACCGCGGAGGGTTTTTGCCGTTTGTTTTTTCAGATCAGCCGTCCGCCTGATCATCATACGCGGCGTAATCGGCGGCTTCGCCGTCGGTCCCGGATTCGTATTCGGCCGCGCCGTCTTCCGCCGGCAGCGTACCGCCGGTCAGCAGGCTGTAAGGAATCTCCGCCACCCAGGCCAGCGACGGATCGCCCGTCTCCCGGATCGACTCCCGCAGGATCTCTTCTGAAGGATTGACATTCACCGTATAGTTTCCCGTATCGGTCATGATATGAATCGGTTCGGAAACATCCACCAGGCAGGGATTGATCAGGATGGAGAAGTCTCCGTTGACGCCGTCCGTTTTGATCATGAGCGTATTATCCCCCGCCTGAATTCCCTGAATCACGCCGGTATTGACCGACTGATCCGCGCGCAGCCAGTAAAAGCTGGTTACGGAGCGGGAGGGTGCCCGGGTCGACAGATCCCAGATCACAAAGGACGGGACCGGATTTCGGGTATACTTCCTGACAAAGGAGACCGCCCCGCCGTTCACTTTTTTCGTTTCCATTCCGAACTCTTCGGTGACGATATTCCGGATTTCCTCGTCAAACGCCGGGAACGCTTCCACGCCGGTATACGAAAGGTTGGTGATGTCATCGCCGAGACCGGTGATTTTCTGGAATGCCTCCAGAAAGCGGGTCAGCATCGCTTCAACCACCGTGGGCTCGACATAAACGGTGGGATCCTCCAGCACCTCGGCATAGATGTCTTCCTCCAGATTCTCCCGGTATTCCTCTCCCAGAAACTCAACCGCGTTGTCAATATCACTCCAGTCGTCATAGTTGTGGCCGGCGGGCACGCGTACCAGCACCTGATGCTCATATCCGTAATCCAGCATCGCGTGATAATCGCTCAGCACTTTCTCAAATTCCGCCCCGCGGATGCAGCGCATAGCGCTCTCGCTGTAATAATCCCGAACGCCCACCTGGATGCTGAAGGGGCAGTTCGCCAGGTTGATCAGATACACACCGTTCGGATGTCCGGAGGACATATTCGCCGCCGCGAAGCGGTCCGCCATGCGGGGAGTAATCTGATAAACGCCGTCTCCTCCCGCGGAGAAGCCCAGCAGGTAAACCCGGTTCGGATCCGCCTTGTAAAGATAGATCATCGACTGAATCAGGCGGTCATACAGAGGATAGGCATCCGGCACGAAATGCAGGTCCCAGGTATCCGTGATGCCGCGGCAGGCGATATAAATCCCGTCCTTCACTGCATCCCTGTAGTAATTGAACATCGTGAACCATTCGCCGTCATTGGATTCAGGCTCCGATTCCCCGCCGCCGTGCAGCGTGATATACAGGGGATAGCGGCCGTTCTCATCCGCATTCCCTCTTACTTCCATTTTGAAGCGCATGGTCTTCCCGTCATGGGTCAGAGAATAATACTCATTCACCTCACCGGTCGGATACTTGTCTTCATGGTGCTCAATTTCGCTCTTCAGCTCCTCCTCCATCTCCGGATCCTGATAATAGGCCTCCGTCTCCGCCTCGAGCATTTGCAGGGTTTCCTCAAGCGTTTTCGGTTCAAGCTCCCCGTTAATCTGAATCACGTCTTCCGCCGCTGCGGAAAACACAGCCAGTATGGCCAGCAGCGCCGCCAGCAGCCATATACTCCCGGTTCTCTTCATCGCGTTCTGCCTCCCGACATTCTGATTGCTGAATTTTAACATGTTTCAGGTAAGATTTCAATCGGCGGAACGTCGCCCGGACGAAGGAAGGTCAGCCCTTCCTCTTTTTCGTTGGGCCGCAGGCGTCTGGCCGCCACGAGCAGTCTTTCATCCTCACCGTCAACGCAGGTAACCAGCAGCAGAAGCTGATCCTCAGGCTGCACGTCCAGCATCCTGCCGTGAACGGATTTGTTCTCCAGCTTCCGGATCGCCTCCGTCCGGGCATCAATGTGATCGGATCTCAGTGAATACAGATCGAACCAGCCGGACGTGCCGGGCACCGTACTGAATTCCAGCACGGCAAAAACAGCATACTTTCCGTCTTCAAACATACTGTCAAAGCTGATGATCCGGTTACTGAAAAAATAGGCGTTTTCCTTGTACTTTTTCAGGCGGCCGAACATGTTCCCGCTCTTCATGTTATGGCCGTACAGAATCAGGGTGTACGGCCGGGTGATGATCCCGGTGGCTTCATCAAGGAAGATGGCTCCGTTGCTGTTTTTATTTCCTGTGGCGTCATGGTTCAGAAAAAATGTGTTGTCCTTCTGAACCACCGCTTCACTCAAATGATCCATTGTCAGCCAGCCGACGATGTATTCCCCTTTACTTCTCAGCCTCCTGAACCGGTCTGAAACGGACAGCTCCCGGTTGTCCGGATAAGGAACCGGCTGAAGGATGTTCGCGTCCTTTGCGATTCCCGGAATCGGGGTATGCTGCGAAGCTTCGGCGCGGACTTCCTGAACCGGATTCTCCCCGGGGATCCCTTCCGCCGGAACCGGTGCCGGCGGAACGGAGGAAGCCTCCGCTGAGCCGGACTCCGTCTGTTCCGCGGCGGCTTGCGCCGGAACCTCCGTCGGCTCTTCCGCGGCCGGATCCGCCGCCTCCATAATTGCCTGTAATTTCCGGCTGGTATTGCGGGAGCTGTTCAGCTCGCTGTAATACTGAATCAGGTGAACGGTCCCGAAGATAATCGCCGCGCAGGAAATCAGAGACATCACCAGCAGGCGGCGTTCTTTGCGTATGCTGCGCCGCTGAACCGGTTCCCGTTCCTCCGTCTTTTCATTTTTCTCCGGGATATACGGCATGCCCTCACTCGCTTTCTCGTCAGATTCTGTGCAATTATAGTTTTTTTCAGTCCGGAATGCAAGATATTTCAGTCCTCCCGGAAAGAATCCGCAGGGGTGGATCCGGGTTGGCTTTTTCGGCTGTTGTGCTATATAATGAACGGGAATAAGGCTGTCCGGCTTCTCCGGTACGGGAGCAAATCCCGGATGGCCGGATCCTTCCCAGAAAGGAACGTGTTACAATGGCCATTCCCTTTTCCCGGACGCTGTTCGGTGTCGTTCCCTTGTACAGCCTGCTCATTGTGATCGGGGCCGCGCTGGCAATCTGGCTGGCTTCCCGGGAGGAGAAGCGGGCCGGTCTTCCGAAGGATACGGTTCTCGACCTCTCCTTCTGGGTCATCCCCTTCGGGATTATCGGAGCGCGGATCTATTACGTGGCGTTTGCCTGGGATCAGTTTAAGGACAATCCGGTCTCCGCGCTGTATGTCTGGGAAGGCGGGATCGCCATTTACGGCGCGGTGATCGCCGGCTTCATTGTTCTGCTGATTTTCTGCCGGCTGCGGAAGATTTCCGCCCCTGCCCTTTGCGATGTCATTGCCCCCGGTCTGGTGCTGGCACAGGCCATCGGCCGCTGGGGGAACTATTTCAATATGGAGGCTTACGGTGAAGTCATCACCGATCCGGCGCTTCAGTTTTTTCCCTTTGGCGTACTGATCACCGAAAGCGGCGTCCCCGTCTGGCATATGGCCACCTTCTTCTATGAATCCTTCTGGGACTTTCTGGTTTTTCTGGTTCTGATCATCGGCCGCCGGAAATGGTTCCGGAAAGAGGGCGATGTCTTTGGTTTCTACTGTTTTCTGTATTCCGCGGGCCGGCTGATCGTGGAAGACTTCCGAATGGATTCCCTGTATGCCGCGCCTTCCCTGCGGATCAGCCAGCTTCTTGCTCTGATCCTCTGTACCGTCTGGTGGCTGTTCACGCTCCGGGAGGCCGGCCGGCGAAATACGCTGCCCTTCTGGCTGCGCGTCCTTTTCACCGTCCTTCATTCCGCTTATGCGCTGGTCATCGCGCTGTATTGTTTCCGCCTGCCCGCTCTGGCGGTTCTGCCGCTTTCCGGACGGGCGCTGCTGCTGAGCGGCTACAGCCTGACAGCTATCGTCACCCTGTGTCTGCTTTACGGCCGGTCGGACCCCGGGGAGGTGCGCTATGCCATCCACGCCGCTTAAGAACGTTCTGTACCGTCTTGCCCTGCCGGTTCGCGCGCCCCGGCTGCCCTCCCGCGCGGTTCACGCGCCGCAGGGGCATCCGCTGACCTTTCAGGCGCAGTACAGCCGTGTGCTGTGCCGGCACCGGGTTCAGGGTTCCGCTACGCTCATCGCCTCCGGCAGGGATACTTCCCTGCTTCTGTCGGATTCCGTTCTGACGAACACCGTTCCCGCTTCCTCTTCCCTGTTTCGTGTGGCCTCCATCACCAAAATGTTCGTTGCCGCCTCCGTTATGCGGCTTAGGGATCAGGGGCTGCTGGACCCGGACGCGCCGGTATCCGGCTATCTGCGGGACGCGGTTCCCCCGGATCTGCTGGGCGGCATCACCCTGCGCCATCTTCTCTCCCACACATCCGGCATTGAGGACCGCCTCGATCTGGAGCCTTTTCTACTGCGGGAAGCTCCGCTTTCCGACCTTCTTCCGGTCTGCCGTGTTTCTGATCCGGGCTGCTTCCGCTATTCCAATCTGGGCTTCGGGATCGTCGGCTGCGTGCTGGAGGCAGTCTGTAATCAGCCGGTAACTGAAATAATCCGGCAGCAGGTGCTGGTTCCTCTTTCTCTCCGGGCGGCTCTGGGCAGCCATACCTTACCCGAAGAAGAGATCATACCGGTGGCTCGTATTCTGCCCTGGCGGGGAAAAACCCTGCGAACTACCCCCGTCGGCAGAATGCCTCTCACCGCTGCCGATCCGGCCCGCCATTACGGTCATACCGCCGGCAGCCTCTATATCACGCCCGATTCGCTGTTCACCTTTTTAAC
>SVGS01000037.1 GCA_015056205.1 Clostridiales bacterium
ATGCCCCACGTCGCAGAATACTCGGCTTTTGGCCTTTGACTGCGCCCTCCGCGGTCCATTTGGCGGTTCGTTTCCCATCCGGCTCTCAGCTATCCGGACTCTCTGTGGGGGCTTGGCCGCTTTGATCTCCGCTTCAACGGTTTCCATGAAATTACGGGCATTCTACCAATCTTCGTTTTTTCTGTCAAGGAGAATACAGGGAAAATACAATTTTTGTCGAATGGATAAGAATCGGGGACCCGGGGTTTGCATTCCCTGAGGGAAACGCGGATTGTTTATGGGGAGGAACAGAAAAATGGCAGGGAACGTGTGTGTACGGTGGCTGGGACAGATGGGCCTGGAGGTCAGAGCGGGGGAGACCGCCGTGATGATCGACTATTATGCATCGGAGGCGCCGGACCGGCTGATCGCGCCGCCGATTCCCGCGGGGGAAGTGAAGCATGTGCAGGGCTTCCTCGGCACCCATGACCATCTGGATCATATGGATCATGAAGCCTGGAAAATCTGGGCGGGGACCTGTCCGGAGGCGAAGTTTGTGTTTCCGGAAATGCACCGGGAGGCCGTGCTGGCCGACGGCATCGGGGCGGACCGGCAGCTGGGCCTGAACGCGGGCGGGGAGGTCCGGGTCGGGGAGATCACCGTGCGGGCGATTCCGGCGGCCCATGAGTTTCTGAACCCGGATGCGCAGGGGCGGTATCCGGCCCTGCAGTATATTCTGGAGGCGGAAGGCAAACGCATCTATCACGCCGGGGACACCGTCCGTTACGAGGGCATGCGGCCGATGCTGGAGGCCTTCGGGCCCATCGATCTGGCGATCGTGCCGATCAACGGCCGGGACGCGGCCCGTTACCGGAAGGATATCATCGGAAACATGACCTTCCAGGAAGCGGCGGATCTGATCGGCGAGCTGAATGTAAGGAAAGTGATCCCGGGCCACTGGAACATGTTCGCCTTTAACCCCGGGGACCCGGCAGCCTTTGCGGACTATCTGGACGCGAAATACCCGGGCCGCACGGTCTGCCTGCTGCCGCAGATGATGGAATGGGTGGAGCTGTGAGGGTGAAACCGCCCGTTCAGAAAAGAAATATTTCAGGGAATCAATCAGCGCTTCTGTAAAAAAGTGTGTCTCATCAAAATTAAACGTTGACAAATGTCAATGTTCGATGTATGATGATATTGCCTTTCCTTGACTTTTGTCCGGGCGGGGGTCATGTTTCATCGGTGAGGAGGATACTGACTTATGGCGATTTTATCATTGTACAACGTCCTGGTGCTGCCGGGCGCCAAAATATGGTTCCGTAAATCGGATTACCAGACCCTGGCCGGAAAGGCGCCGGTGATCGGCGAGCGGGTTACCGTGCTGATGCAGAAGGAAAATGAGGATCAGGCAAACCTGACCGCGGACAGCTTTTATCCGATCGCGGTGGCCGGCCAGGTGCTGGAAATCGATGAGAGCGGCTTTGTGACCATCGAGGCTCAGAACCGGGTCAATATTGACGAGATTGTTCAGCTGCCGGACCGAACCTTCAGCATGAGCGTCAGCCGGCGTTCGGACGCGGGCGGCATTGCGCCGGATGAAGCCAGCCGGCGGATGAACGCGGTGAAGGAACGGATTCTGGCCTTCTCGGAGGGCCAGCGCTGGGAAGGCTTCCTGCGCAGCTTTTCCGCTCACTGGGATTCCCTGTGGACGATCGCGGCGGTGATGTCCCCCTGGCTGCGCATTCCCGCGGAGGAGCGGTATGGCATGCTGGCGGAGGACGACGTGGAAAAGCGCTTCCGGCGGGTGGAGGAGACGCTGCTGGAGGGGCTGGAAATGGTTGACGTCCAGAGCGCGGCCCAGACGGCTCAGCAGCAGGACTACGAGAAGATCTACCGGGAGTCGGCGATCAGGAAGCAGATGGAATATCTGCAGAAGGAACTGGATGCGATGCATCCGGAAAACGTGTCGGAAATCCGCCGGCTGGAACTGAAGCTGGAGGAAGCCGGCATGAACGAGACGGCCCTGAAGGAGGGCCGTAAGGTGCTGAACCGGCTGAAGGGCGAGGGCAGCAACAGTCCGGAGGCCGGGATGCTGACGGACTGGCTGGATCTTTTGACGAGCCTGCCCTGGAAAAAGGCGGAAAGCCAGGAGATTTCCATGGAGGAGGCCAGGCGCGCCCTGGACGCGGAACATTCCGGTCTGGAAAAGGTCAAGAAGCGGATTCTGCAGCAGATCGCCGTCATGCGGCTGAAGGGCCGGCAGTCCGGCTCGATTCTCTGCTTCGTTGGCGCCCCGGGCACAGGCAAAACCAGCATCGGCGAGAGCATCGCCAAAGCCCTGGGCCGGGAATACGTGCGGGTTTCCCTGGGCGGCGTGCGGGACGAGGCGGATATCCGCGGCCACCGGCGAACCTATATCGGCTCCATGCCCGGGCGGATCATTGACGGCATTCACAAATGCGGCACCTCGAACCCCGTCATGGTGCTGGACGAGGTGGACAAGCTCAGTGCCTCCTATAACGGGGATCCGGCCAGCGCCCTGCTGGAGGTTCTGGATCCGGAGCAGAACTTCTCCTTCACGGATCATTATCTGAATGTCCCGTTTGATCTGAGCGATGTGCTGTTCATCTGCACGGCGAACACCACGGACACGATTCCGGAGCCCCTGCTGAACCGGATGGAGGTTATTTCCTTCCAGGGCTACACGCCGCTGGAAAAGCAGCAGATTGCCCGGGAGCATCTGCTGCCCAGGGCCATGAGCGCGGTGGGCATCGCGGAGAAGAACCTGACGGTTTCCGAGGACGCCATCAGCCGGGTGATCGAGGAATATACCCGGGAGGCGGGCGTGCGGGGCCTGAAGAAGCGCATGGATCAGCTGTGCCGGACCGCGGCGGTTTCCCTCGTGGATCAGCCGGAACTGCACCTGTCCGTGGACGCGGAAAACGTGGCGGACTACATGGACGCGAATCCCGTGCGCCGCAGGCAGGTGGGGGAGGAGGCCAGAAACGGCATCGTGACCGGCCTGGCCTGGACGCCGGTGGGCGGGGAAATCCTCTACATTCAGACCCTCCTGACCCGGGGAAGCGGCAAAATCACCGTCACGGGCCAGCTGGGCGATGTGATGAAGGAATCCGCCCAGATCGCGGTCAGCCTGGTCAAGAGCATGCTGCCTGAGCAGGCGGAAGCCTTTGAAAAAAACGATCTGCATATCCACGTGCCGGACGGCGCCACCCCGAAGGACGGGCCTTCCGCCGGGATCACGCTGACGACGGCCCTGGCCTCTCTGGTGACGGGCGTGCCCGTGCCGCCCTGGGTCGCGATGACAGGCGAGGTGAGCCTGCAGGGGGATGTGGGTCCCATCGGCGGCCTGCCGGAGAAGCTGATGGCCGCCCAGCGCGCCGGCGTCCGCAGGGTGATGATTCCCCGGGAAAACCTGGTGGATCTGAAGGACGTCAGCGCGGAAATCAGGGATCAGCTGGATATCATCCCCGTGAACACGGTGGCCGAGGTTCTGGCGCATCTGGAAATTCTGGAGGATGCGTCGGACACCTCCAAAGCGGTCTGACCGAAAAAGCATTCGAACTGAAAATCCAGTCGAACGGAAAAACTGTCGACTCAAAGACCAATCGACTTGAAATCATTCACCCGCGGCGCGCCTCTCCGGAGTGCCGCGGTTTTTTTGAAAGCAAACGGAACCAGGATATATGCATTTGACCAGGTGATCAAATTTAGCAATTATTTCGACTAATACTTTCCCAACCAGTTGGACTATACCGCAGAATTTATCATGAGTCCGTATTATCTTCCGGCCTATCTACTGGTTGATCCTTTGGTTTGTTTTTGCTTCCTTTAGGACGTCCACGCTTCTTTTTTGGTGGTTCTTCTACAGACGCCATTTCCTTCTTTTTGCTTCCCTTCGGTCTCCCTGGTTTCTTCTTTGGAGGCACTTCCGGCTTTGGGAGCAAATCCAGCTCCTGTAATATTACTTCCTGAGAAGGATTGATCCGGATCAGCTGCCAATCTTCTCCTTCTGCTCTTACCTTCTTCGCCCGCTCCAGCACAGACATCAACTTCTTGTAGGTTCTCTCCTCCAACAGCTTGGAACGGTCAAACTGTTTTATCAGTCTGAATGTCAGGATGGTAGACAGAAAATCACAGAATTCGCTGCCAATAACGGAATAATCATCCTGGACCCGTGTTTCATCGAACTCGCAGGCCGACTTGTAGAAACGCATCACTATCTCGATCTCCCACCTGCTGTCGTACGCCTTATATGCGGTTTCCGGCGGAAGATCCAGATCGCATTCCAGCACAATGGTTCCAAATGTCTTCTGTTTCTCTCGGAGATCCTCCAGCTTGTATGTTCCAGCTTTCTTAGCTCTGCGCAACCAGTCTGCTTCTTCCTGGGATGCTCTGCGGCTGTCGCGATAGGAGAACAGCCATTTCTCTGTCCCGGTGCATTTTTCCTTCCTATAAGTTATGCCCTCGTACCCGATGAGAATCCCGGTGAAATCCAGCATGTTGTGTCTTTCAATCAACTTCGAGTTGCGCTTAACAGGATTCAGGTAATGCAGATTTGGGTTGGACTCGAACTGATCATGAGCAGCAGATTCCGGAAAACCCTTGTCACCGACGATGATCCCCTTTGTGATGTGGTTTTCCCGGATGAACGCGCTATAGGATGTAGCGTCCAGCATATTGCCAGGGAAGCATTTCGAGCATATTGGCTCCATCTCCTCCAGATCGAAAGCGTATAGAACCGATATGTCTCTTGTCCCTTTCGTCCTGGCTTTCCGGGAGAATTCCGAGAGCGAGTTAGCTCTCGATTCGTCTGATTTCAGTGTTCCGTCTACCAGAAGGTGATGATCCATTGCCACAGCAGCTGTCCGATTCCTCATGAAAGTGATAATCCGGGAACAGGTCTTCCCCAAATCATTCAGGAACGTTGAAACCGTGTTCTTTGACAGGGCGATGCCAGGATAGATTTCTGACAGGAAACTTGTCTCATAGGCCTCTTTCAGTTCATAATCCTTGATGCCTGGATTACAGACCCGGAGCACAGAAATGCAGTAAATCTTCATGGCATCTGGGTTGCTGTACACTGCAAAGAGCTCTTCCTTTATTCCTTTGAACAACCGATCACATAGGACAATATTGGCCCAGTCCTTGAGATCAATCGGTGACATGGAGACATCCGCTGGTTCTGCGTCATTGATGGGTATGTATTTCAGGTCAATGATGTGACCTACAGTAGGACCGTTAATTGGCAAATGACGTCCGTTATCATTCCGGCATCCAACTCTCTGGCGTACAGAATACAGATTCTTATCTTTGCCGTATGCAATGACTACCGTGTTTTTCGGTCGGGCAACAGCCAGCACTTCCTTCGGTATCGGCATCGCCTTCAGCCTCCCTTCGTATAGTCCAATTATACCATTTAATTAGACTATAATCAAGTAGAATTGAAGAAAAATGTCGACAAAAATGACCGCATGTTTTGGCTGAAACCGACTATTTCGCGCCAGAAGACGATTCAAAATACAAAATGTAGAATCGAATTGACCGACTGAGGATAGTTTACAAGGTTCAAATCGTACTTTGTATAGTCCCATTCATTGGGAAAGTTCTATTCGACATGCTGCTAAAATGTAATGCTAAATTTGACCGGTTCGTCAAATCACCAAAAAGCGCTTCTGTCGCGCCGGGAAAATCCTGAAAGTGCTGATTTATAAGGCTCTCCAGCTTTTCCTGCAGGGTCCTGTAAAATGTACCCGTGATTTCGGACAGTTGGAGTTTTTGACACCCCCTAATGTTCGGACACCACGGTTTTCAGAATCCCCGTTCATCGGACAATGGATTTTTAGAAAACCCTGAATTTCGGACAGAAAGGGATGAGATGGATTGCATTGAAGGGAAACCCTATCCTGCGGACAGCTGGTTTATGAAAGCCCTGTTTCTCGGACACTTGGTTTGCCGGACCCCCAAGTATCGGACAGGAAGTTTTCAGACCCCTTGTTCTCGGACAGAGTGTTTGCCTCCGGTTCAGCTGTGTATTACAATGAGGCCAGCGAATTGGAGGGATACACATGGCCATGGCAAGGAAACAGTTTACCGAGGAAGAGATCGCGATCCTCAGGACCAGCCCCCATGTATTGGATGTGTCACCGCTAATCATCCATTTCACAGCAGCATTTAAGTCGCTTTTCTTGATTGTTGCATAATAGGAATGTAGGAAGTTGCAGACCAAAAATGTAGGTGATTGCAACTACATTTTGTAGGTAATTGCAGAGCATTCCTGCAGGCTTCCTGGAATCAT